>NZ_JARLVB010000001.1:0-975414 GCF_037162565.1 Pseudoalteromonas sp. B62
CAGGGCAAGATCATACTTAACTTGATTATTACTTCGAATCTGTGATCAAATCGCCTTTTTCTCAAAGGCGATTAACATGTCATTCATCAACCATTTCAACGACATTCAAGATACTCGTTCACACATCAACAAAAAACATGAATTGCTGGATGTTATATTCCTTACAGTCACTGCGATTATTTCAGGTGCTGAAGGGTGGAAGGATATTAAGCAATTCGGTGACAGTAAACTGACTTGGTTACGTAAGTTTCGTTCATTTGAAAATGGTATTCCTGTCGATGATACGATTGCTCGTATCATTAGCTCACTGGCCCCTGAAGCTTTATTAGCTTGTTTTGTTTCTTGGGTTAATGAGCTTAGAGATGCGAATAATCAAAGCGTCATTGCCTTTGACGGTAAAACACTTCGCCATTCTTATGATGGTGATAAAAAAACAGCTATTCACAGTGTTTCAGCTTATGCAGTTGAACAGGGCCTAGTACTAGCACAATGCAAATCAAAAAGTAAGAAGAATGAAGTATCAACAGTGATGGCACTTATTGAATTACTTGAGCTTAAAGGCAATATCATCACAGCAGACGCGATGCATTGTTTAAAGAAAGTGACGAAAGCCGTCAGCAAGAAAGACGGAGACTATTTGCTGCAAGTGAAGAATAACCAAGGAAAATTGAACAAAGAAATTCAAGCCTACTATCACAAAGTCAGACGAGAGCAGCCATCACTCATCCAGCAAAATAGCCATGAAACAGTAAATGATGGGCATGGTCGAATAGAGCAGCGCACTTACACTCAACTGTTGGTGACAGATTGGCTTGAGCAGCGCCACGGTTGGGTCAATTTCAACTCCATAGTCGAGGTAGTACGACAGCGTTATGTTGGTGATAGTCATACAATGGAAACGAGTTATTACATCAGCTCGCTAGGGATAAACCCAGAGCAAGTAGCCAAGTCTATTCGCCAGCATTGGGGAATAGAAAACTCAGCACACTGGGTATTAGATATGACATTTAAAGAAGACGATTCACGTATTCGTCGAGGTGATGCCCCCGAGAATATGGCGACCTTTAGACGATTTGCGATGAACTTAGCGAAATTAAGCGCGATAAAAGACAGTATGAAAGGTAAGTTGAAACAGGCTGCTTGGTCAGATGAGGTAAGAGAGCAGCTTATTTGTACTAGCTCAGACTTGATCTGACAGTTACCCATTTTTCTAATGGTGACTGTTAGTTTAGATTTGAGCTAAATTCTTTTCTGCCCAAACCGTTTTTCCATCCAGTAATGTTTCAAGTGGTGTTCGACCGCAACATACTTTTCCTTGATGAGTCCGATCATTGTTGTAGTAATCCATCCATTCGTCCAGATCTTTTTGTAGTTTTTCCATTGAATCGTACAACTTTTTGCGGAATGTGATTTGATAGAACTCGTTCAAAATCGTCTTATGGAAACGCTCACAGATACCATTTGTTTGCGGGGACATTGCTTTCGTTTTTGTATGGTCGATGTCGTTAATTGCCAAATATAGCTGATAATCATGATGCTCAACTCGCCCGCAATACTCAGTTCCTCGGTCAGTTAATATTCTAAGCATAGGCAATTTGTGACCTTCGAAATAAGGCAATACTTTATCATTGAGCATGTCAGCCGCTGTAATTGGCGTTTTCGTTGTGTAGAGCTTCGCAAAGGCGACTTTACTGTAGGTATCCACAAAGGTTTGTTGATAGATACGACCAACACCTTTAAGGTTACCAACATAAAATGTGTCTTGTGAGCCAAGATAACCGGGATGCGCTGTTTCAATTTCACCACAGGCTTCATCGTCATGTTTTTTCTTTTCTAGCGCAGCAACTTGAGCGTCAGATAAAATAATGCCTTCATTAGCGACTTTGTTTTCCAATGCTTTCAATCGTTTTTTGAAGTTTTCTAAATCGTGACGCAACCAGATTGAACGAACACCACTACCTGAGACAAACACGCCTAACTTACGAAGCTCATTGCTGGTTCTATGTTGACCGTGAGCAGGATAGTCAACTGCATAGTTAATGACGGCTTGCTCTGTTTCTTCGTCAACGCGATTCTTTATATTTGGTGTACGGCGGTTCTTTTCGATTAATGCATCAATACCACCTTCATTAACGAGTTCTTGATAACGATAAAATGTATCTCGTGATACGCCCATGACTTTACAGGCTCTTGATACATTGCCTAGTTCTTCGGCAAGGTTAAGTAAACCAGCTTTGTGTTTTATGATTGGATTGTTAGTATGCAACATGAGAGTTACCTTTTTGTTTGTTTTGATTTAAAGATTCGACACCTTTATCAAAACGGGTAACTCTCACTTTTTCAAGTTGAATTGTCAGATCTTGTCTGAACTAATACAGCTTATTTTAGGATAAATAACGCTCAAGTATGATTTTGCCCTGTCGATTCTCCTTTTAAATTCAACTTAATTGCACCATGAATCAGCCTATCTAAAATAGCATCAGCATGCGTTGATTCACCGATCATTTGGTGCCAATTTTCCTGTGGTAACTGACTAATGATGATGTGTGATTTATAACCATATCTAGCATCGATTAATTCAAGTAAGTCACTTCGTTGCTGAGCACTGAGTGGCTCTAGCCCCCAATCGTCTAAAATAAGTAAGTCGTATTTAATGAGTTTACCCAATAATTTTCGATAACTGCCATCGGCCTGTGCTAGAAATAGACTTTCAAGTAATTCTTTTAATCGAATATAGAAGACACTTTTCCCTTGTAAACAGTGCTCGTGACCCAAGGCACACGCGAGGTAGGTTTTGCCACAGCCTGTGGCGCCTGTAATTAATATATTCTGATGTAAACTCAGCCAGGTGCTTTGGCTGAGGCTACGTATTTGTGCTTTATCTAGATTGCGCTTCGGCGAGTAAATGAGTTGATTTAACTGACCCGGTACGCGGAATTTTGCTTGTCGCACTAGTCGCTCTATTTTTCTTTGGTCACGCGTATCAATTTCATGCGTTAGCAATAAACTGACGCGCTCTATAAAGCTTTGTTCTTGATATAGGTTTGGCTGTTCAAGCTGCTGCTTGAGTGCTTGCTTTATACCCGATAACTTGAGCAGTTGAAGTTGCTGATTAATTGTTTCTATCATGTTTGCATTCCTTAATGGTAGTAATCTGTGCCACGTATGTTGCTATGTGTAATTGGCTTTTCTGGCTCTGTTTGGAGTGTGGGTAATGGTTGTTGGTCTAACCCTTTTTGCAGCATTTGCTTAATAGATCTGAGTGTGGTCGTATTCATGCAAATTGCTCGGTAGCATGCTCGCTCGAGGCGTTCCTTTGAATACGTTTTAGCTAAACTTAACACCCCTAAACAAGTGCGATAAGCTTGCTCTGGATGACGTTTGCTATTAAGCAATAATTCAACGACTTGATGAGTATAATCACCGATACTCAATGCCCATGAGCGTAAATTTATCGGTGACTGCTCATGCTGTTTTTGATGCGCCTTTGGCATATGATGTGTCTGTGTCGTATGTCCGCCTAAACGGTTTGAGCGTGGATGCTGTGCTATTAAAGTACCGTCATAATAAAGCTGCACGAGTTGATTGGATATGTGTGCGCGTAATTGTTTTTTAACCCACAGATAAGGCACGCTGTAGTAATGTTTTTCTATTTCAACATGGTAATCAATATGCACACGCACTGTTTTGATTTGTGTATATTGATAGGGCTTTTCAGGCAATGGCTTTAATGCGTTTTTATCCACCATATCAAATAGCTGTTTACGTGATTGTTGATATTGCTTCATCACCTTATTGTTCATCATATCCAGTAGCTTTGCTATTTCATGATTGAGTTGCGCTAAGCTGTGGAAGGTTTGGTTACGTAAGCGTGCCATGATCCAACGCTCAACAATTTGTACGCCCACTTCAGCCTTCGATTTATCTTTGGGTTTATAAGGTCTAGCCGGAATGACAGCAACGTTAAAGTACTCGGCTAACTGGTAGTACGTCGGATTTAAATCAGGCTCGTAGCGACAGGTTTTACTGACAGCACTTCTGAGATTGTCGGGAATAACAACGTCAGGAACGCCGCCTAAAAATTCAAAGCAACGCGCATGACTCATTACCCAATCTTCAAGTTGCTGACTATACGTTGCTTCAGCATAGGTATAATTTGATGCACCTAGCACAGCAACGAATATCTGAGCAGTGCGTTTTTCCTGTGTCGTCGGACAAGTAATGGTAATTGTGGGGCCACAATAATCCACAAACAGCTTTTCACCCCCTTTATGCTGCTGACGCATTGAGAGTCGTTGCGTACCTAACCATTGTTTATAAGCTCGGCAGAAGTGACTGTAGCTGTAATAAGACTCACCCATTTTTTCAAGTAACTCATCAAACACGAGCTGTAATGTTAGGTGTTTATGTTGTTTTAAGTCTTTATTGATATTTAACCAGTCAGGCGTTGGGTGTCTTTTTTTACGCGTTGAGAAGCGCTTGAGTTTGGTGTTGAAAAATGTATTTTGCTGTTTATCCTCAGGTATTGGCCATTGATTTAAGCCTAACTCATTGGCCTTTTTAAGGTAATTAGCCACAGTACCAGGTGAAATATTTAAACTTCTGGCAATCTCTCGATGGGATAATTGTGCTGAGTACTTCAGCCGTAAAATGGAATGTAATTTACTCATAGATATAGGTCTTGTTGTCATTGTTGGTATCCTCATCAAACGATTCAGATAACGGTTTAACACACCTACAAAAATGATAAAACGTGAACTCGGTTACGAGTGGTATTAAGCTTTGAACGGCAAAATCATTAAGAGCATAAAAGTGATCATTTACAAGTGATTTTAGTGATCAAAGCTTAATGAGAATAAGCGATCAAAGTTAATGCAATTGGGTGATCAAAGCAGGAGAGAATATGCAATGTTGTTGAGCCGGATACCGTGTGGTGCGGTGATGTGACGTATATTTGGACAGGCAATCGCTGGGCTTATTTAGCCGTGGTTATTGATTTATTTGCACGCAAAGTGGTTGGCTGGGCAATGTCGTTGTCACCAGATACTAATTTAACGCTAAAAGCGCTTGAACTCGCATATGAAAGCAGAGGGAAACCGACAGGACTCATGTTCCATTCAGACCAAGGTAGCCATTATACAAGTTTAAAATATCGCCAACGTTTATGGCGCTATAAAATCACACAAAGTATGAGTAGACGTGGAAATTGTTGGGATAATGCGCCAATGGAGCGATTTTTTAGAAGCTTTAAGACGGAATGGATGCCAAAGATTGGATATGGAAACTTTACAGACGCTAAATATAGCGTAAGTGATTACATAAATGGATATTACAACAATGTTAGGCCGCATCATTATAATGCCGGTTTAGCACCAAATGAATCTGAGGTTAGATATCAAGATTCTAAAACTGTGGCCAAAATTAGTTGACCACTACACAATGATATTAGTGAGTTACAAGATAAAGCAACCGATTGGTTATGGACTTATAATAATGAACGCCCTAATATGCGCATAGGTGGCATAACACCCATACAAAAACTGGAAAAGTTAAACAACGGAAATTCTACAGATAGCCTCCATTAAAAATGGGGGAATTACCCTCCTAATAGCAATATAAAAACGCCATTTCAAAAGAGAATCACACCAAGATATACGGTGACTATTGGGTTTCAAATGGTGGCACCAATAAAGCAAAGATAAAACTTAACAAATATTGAAAAACCAAGCGTGTTAAAAATTGAAGAAACGATTGTCGCTTTTTTAACATGTATGCAAAAAATGGATCGCTTCAACTTACGACAAGAAGCCCTAGAATGAAGAAACGTCCACTTTTATTGGCCAAAAATTAACTCCGAAATTTGAGTTATAAATTTATAGTCTTCCTACCAAACATTTTTTCACATTTTATATCGGTATCATGACATAACTGAAGCATCTTATTTGACTGAATAATTTGTTCGGAGTCGTCATTATAATCAAGCCCCATAAAGTAGTTAAACCAAGGTTCAAGACCCAGCGCATAAATATAAACTTCTTTTGGTTTGAAGATTTCAACCATGCCGAAACCAAGCTTAGAGTCACAACCATTCAGGCGACGTGAGTTTTTAATTTGCTTGCTGACCTTTTTTGTATGTAATGCGCCATACATCCAGGTATAAGGTGCACCAACACATTCCATGCCAATGGCAAGTATATCAACATCGCCGACCGCTTTTTGAATATGACGATACATGTTTGGATCAAGGTTGGCTGAATCTGCACCCAAAAAACTTCTTACCGTACAGCTCAATAAACCAAGCGGCTTTTGATCTAATGTTCAAATCACCATGTTCGCCTAAAAATGGCAAAGCTATAATTTTTCCACCTGGTAAGGCTATTTCTTCCATATCTTCAACTTCCATCACTTTGAAGTTCAGCTGCTGCAACATCAACTTCAGCGAAGGATCAGCTAACATTCCACCATTATTTTTTGGAACGATCAGAGTGTCTGTCTTATGGCGTAATTGTAATAAGGTTTCTAAATTTACATGATCTTGATGTGAATGAGTCAAACATATGTAATCTATTTTATCCGGCAGCTGATTGAAACTAAACACATCTCCAATATAAGATTCGTGAACTGAGGCTATTACAGGGTCAATCAGGATACTAATATCTTTAGTTTCAATTAAGAATCCGGCGTGGCCCGTATATTCTAATCGAATACCATCGGTGACTGGCTTGTATTGATTTTTCGGTGACTCAGTAGTAAATAAATCTTCTTTGGTCAACCCCCTCGACATTTGCACTGAGCAAATAATTCATCCAATTCTTGCGCACTTAATGGATGCTGACGAGCTTTTGATATTCTATCGAGTATCGGCGAAGTGAAATTGAGATCAATATGAATATGAGCATCATCTACCAAGCGTGGTGTACTAAATACAAATGGCCGTTGGTTGGTATCTGATACCAAACCAAAAGCTACCGTTTGTAGCTGTGGCTTATAGTAATCACTCTTGTACAGCAATCCTTCAAGCAATCGATAAGACGGATTGTGTTCCATATCAAAAAACAGTTCTATATAGCCTTTTAGGGCGTCCGGAAGTTGTTCATATAGATATTCAATAGACTCACCAGTCTTGTGCGCCCGGATCAATTCGTCAAGCTCGCTAACTGCCGCAGACAATGCAACCAAATCAGAACATTCGTTTTTAGAGAATTCGATCAACGCTCTAATATCTTCTATTTGGTCTTCGCTACAGGCCAAGAAATCAGAACCCGACATGCCTGGTTCCTGATTGGCCATAATGTGCAAATGTGCATTATTAACAAACGATTTCATAATTCGAGTATGCGTATGCACTAAATGTCTTGCGCCCTGTACAGGCGGCAACAAGTATGGCCATGCATACCAGTTGTTAAATAAAGGTTCGAAATATACCTGCTCTTTTAAATAATACATTGCTTTTACCTTTTTTATTATATTTTAATTGTTAAATTAGATAGTTATACCAATCGCACTAAATAAGTGTTTATCCTCATTGCATATTGATCACTTATTTAATGCGAATGGTATTAAATTTATAACGATTCGATGTACAGGGCTCAATCTGCGTTAATGTTCTGTGTTCAATAATTTTATATGCTACATCGGTGACACACGGTGCTTGCAAAATACTTTGATGCCCGCCTTCTAACATATGATGATTAACAGTATCAGCTACGTATTTCTGCCATTGATTCCCAAGATGAATATCACAATCGGCAGATTGAAGTACCAACAAATCATCAAGCTGATACGAATCGCTGTGGTATGACCATTTACTCTGTGCTTTTATCACAGCTTCCATACCCTCGGTCCAGCTAGAATCTCCGAAATCTTCCTCCAACGAGTCATCCAGTACCGATATGTCCTGCTCGTCTATACTTTTGTATTCGGCATAACCATCTAAGACAATAAGCTGTGCTGGTTGATGGAATTTAGTTTGCAACAATTTAACCATTTCAAAGGCAACAGCGGCCCCCATTGAATAGCCCAGCAATACATAAGGCCCTTCATTTTGATGTTGCAATAGTCGCTCAACGTAATGTTCTGCCGCCGCTTCAACGCTACAGTGAACCTCACTTTTTCCGTCAAGACCTGACGGGTTAAAAGCATAAACACTTTGCTGCTTACCAAGATTGCTTGCCAGTTCTGAGAAGATATGACTGTATCCTGCAAAGCCCGGCACCATATACATTGGCACATTGTTACTATCCGTATCACCGCACTGAATTTCGACAAGCAAATCAAATACCTTACCCTCCCCACTGCGAAAAATAAGTTCCGCCTGACTGCGAATGGTTTGGGCATGCATTAACTCAAACAAGGCAATCTCGACACTAAACTCAACTTTAATTTTTGCTACTAGTTTCATTGCCAGCAACGAATGACCGCCAATCATGAAGAATTGATCTTCAACACTGATAACCTTTTTATCCAGCGTTTCCTGCCAAATTTTAGTCAACTTATGCTCTGTTTCGTTTTCCGGTGCCACATAAGTATTTTCCAACGTCTGTGCCAATTCAGGAGCAGGCAAAGCTTTGTAGTTAATTTTGCAACTTAAAGTCAGTGGCATTGAATCCAGCCAGACAAACACAGAGGGCATCATAAACAGTGGCAGTTCGACTTGCAGTTTACTGCGACATTGTGCCAACAGCAGTGCTTTTTCCTCATCGCTACCGTTTTTTTCATGTACAAGATAGGCTACTAGTTGTTTGTCAATCCCTTCATTACGAGCTACAACAACGGCATCTTTAATGCCATTACACTGGTGCAATTGATGTTCAATCTCACCTAGTTCTATACGTAAACCGCGCAATTTTACCTGGGTATCAATACGGCCGACAAATTCCAGGTTACCGTCAGGCAACCAGCGCACCATGTCGCCTGTTTTGTATAAGCGGGTCGAATGCTCATCGGTAAACGGGTTATTAACAAACTTCTCTTGCGTCAATTCAGCTCGGTTCAAGTAACCCCTAGCTAAACCAACACCACCGATAAGCAGTTCACCAACTACACCCTCTGGTAACAATTGCACCCCCTGATTAACTACATACATTTGAACATTGTCTATTGGTTTACCCAAATGCAGGTTCGTTTGACCAGTTTCAAAGGTGCCAATACTAGCCATTATCGTGCATTCTGTAGGGCCATATGCATTGTAAAATCTACGATTCTGACTCCATAACTGAGCTGTTTCTCGCGAACAAGCTTCGCCGCCAACCATCAGATGTGTCACCGAGGTAAACTGGTTAATATTGAGCTGCGGCAATAATGCTGGAGTTAAAATCATATGGGTCAATATATTATTTTGAACCATTGCGCCCAAATCATCGAGCGATTTGGTCGTTTGAGCCGATGGCAAATACAACTGGCCACCGCCACATAACGCCATGGTCCACTCATAAATAGAAGCATCAAACGCAATTGAAGCAAACTGCAATACACGACTTTGGGTATTGATATCAAATTCATTGACTAATCTGGTAGCAAAATTGCACAGCCCCTGATGCTCAATCATTACACCTTTTGGCAATCCTGTTGAACCTGAGGTGTATATCACATACGCCAATTGATTCGATAATTCTAACAAATCAATATTGTCACTTGGGCAAGCAGCTAATTCCTTTTGCACTTGCTCACTGTCCATACAGACGTTTTGTACACTTGTGTTCAATTTATTAGCAAGTGAATTTTGAGTCAATATCCAGTTAACATTACTGTCTTCAAGTAAATAGTTGATACGTTCCTGTGGTGAATCCATGTCTATAGGCACATAGGCACAACCTGCTTTAAGTATACCCAATATGCCAATGAACATATCTAAAGAACGAGTCATACATAATGCAATCAAGGTGTTTGGTTTTATGCCTAGTTCCTGTAAGTAATACGCAACTTGGTTAGCTTTTTGGTTAAGCTCACCATAGCTCAACGTATACTGTTCAAACACTAACGCTGTTGTATTCGGATGATTTTTCACCTGATCTTCAAACAACTGATGGATACCACAATCACTAGGATACTGCTTTTTAGTATCGTTATATTGACATAACAACTTACTGCTTTGATTATGAATCAACATGTCACAACGATTATGTGACTGTTCTATATCAGCCAACATTGCGTTGAATGCATTAACATAATATTCGCCTATCTGTTCAATCAAAGCGCTGTCATACATATCTTCATCAAAGGTGATGGTCAATTTAAGTTTGTCCAGACCAATGGCTCGCGAGAAGTTAATCGTAAAGTCAAAGTTGGTTTGACCAAAGCCCTGACCATCGCTGAACTCCATATCAGACTGATCTGCCAAATCTTCATACGCGTGGAAATGAGTGTAGTTAAACACAACCTCAGCAAATGAACGACCGGTATCACGCTGTATCGCAGATGACGGATAATGACGATAGGCCATAGTGTCTGTCATTCGGTTTCCTACCGATTGAATCAGATCAGCCCAGCTTCCCTCGGCCAATTCAAAGCAAACTGGAATTGAGTTCAAAAACAAACCAATGCCTTTATCACCACCTTCATACTCAGGACGTCCGTTGACAACAATGGATGTCAGTGCATGTGACTCGCCGCTAAGCATAGACAATACTTTACTATGCGTCGCCAGCAATACTGATTGTACCGGTACACCCTGATCTTTAGCCAGTTGCAACACCAAGCCTGACAACTCAAAAAAGGCATCTACACCGTATTCCTTTTTCACTCGGCTGCGATGTTGCTCAACAACAGATTTGCACGGTATCTGCTGCATCAGCGCTTCTTCAAGCATCGATTGCCAGTAAATTTTAGCTTTCGGGTTTTTCAGGATTTGTATTTCCTGGGCAACAAAGTCACGAAACACAAATTCCTGCACAGCTTCAGGCAATGTATTGCCAGCCAGAAGCGTCTGATAATGAATAAACAACTGGCTGACAAACATTGAATCACTCCAGCCATCAATCACGCCGTGGTGGAATTTAAGTCCAAATTGGATACTTTGCTTAGAGCGTTTGTGAACAAACACCTTGAACAATGGCCCTGTCCAATTAAAGCTAATAGTTTTTTCAAGCTCTACCCAGTCAACAATATGTTGATTTTGTTCGGTTTCGCTCATGTCACTAATATCTTTGAACGTCAGCGGTAAATCTACGGTTTTATAGATTCTTTGCAACGGTCTTTCACCGTCTAAATAAAAGCCAGTGCGCAGTGCCGGGTGACAGGCGAATAAATAAGACATGGCTTTGACAAAACAGTCGTGATCCCATCTAGTTTTAATCTGTATGCTAAAGATATTATGATAATCTTCACTGTCGCTTTGCAATTGCGAATGGAAGACCATACCCGTTTGCAATTCAGACATAGGATAAACATCTTCATAAAGCACCTTGTCATCACCCAGAGCTTCGCGCTCTTGTTTGCTCAGCATTGAGAATGGTTCAACTTGGATATTGGATATTTCGTTATCACCACCAGTTTCAATATAGGTAGCCAACTTTTCTACCGTCTGATATTTGAAAATATCCTTAACGCTGATACTGCCATCACCGTTATGCAACTCGTTCACTTTAGATACAATACGAATCGACAAAATAGAGTCACCGCCTAAGTTAAAGAAGTTGTCATTGATGCCCACTTTTTCTATGGCCAAAACATCCTTCCATACGTCACACAAAACCTGTTCGATATCGTTTCGAGGCGCGAAATAACTGGTCAGCTCCACTTCGCTTATCTTAGGTTCCGGTAAGGCTTTACGGTCAATTTTTCCATTAGTGGTCAAAGGCATGCTTTCAAGCACAACAAATACTGACGGCACCATGTGCTCAGGCAGTTTTGCATGCAAGTGGTTACGCAACCTTTCTATCAATGATTTTTTGCCTTCATCATCTTGTGGTAAATCTGTACCAGCCACATACCCTGCCAATTGCTTGGTCGGTGATGCGCCGTCATTGCTTTGCTCATGCACAATGACTACAGATTCTTTAACATCTGGAAAGCTGGTAAGCTGGTGTTCAATCTCGCCCAGTTCTATACGGAATCCGCGTACTTTAACCTGATGGTCAACACGGCCTACAAATTCAAGCTCTCCTGTCGGTAACCAGCGTACCTGATCACCGGTTCTGTACAGAGATCCTGTCTGCTCAGCAAACGGGTTAGCAATAAAACGCTCATCCGTCAGTTCGGCCTGATTCAAGTAACCACGGGAAACACCACGCCCACCAATGTACAGCTCACCAACCGCACCCATCGCTGACAATTGACCATACTCATCAAGCACGTAGGTTTGAACGTTTGACAGCGGTCCACCGATTGAGATCAAACGGCCATCTGCTTTGTAATTACCGGTAAGCTCTGCATAAGTTGCGAAGGTTGTAGTTTCTGTTGGGCCATATACATGGAGCAATTTAGTCGGTTTACCATTATCTAAAATGCGCTGTACAGCCTCGTAGTTAACCTGCTCACCACCAAACAATAAACAGCTTAAATGTCTGAGCAAGGCAGGGCGCTCATAAGCCACCTGATTCACAAGTGCTGTGGTCAGAAACATTACTGACACAGAATCATCTATCAGTTTTTGCTCCAGCGCCTCGGGGTTAAGTAGCGTATCTTTGTCAATGTACGCCACACTTGCACCATTACACAAAGCCCCCCAAATCTCAAAGGTCGCCGCATCAAAAGCCGGTGTAGCAGCATGGGCAACCACGTCTTGTACGCCAATCTCAACATAATGCTGATCACGCACTAAGCCCACCACGTTATGGTGATTAACCATTACGCCTTTAGGCTGACCGGTTGAACCTGATGTGTAAATTACATACGCTAATTCATTTGCACAGGACGCATTGGCAAAACAATCCGGATTTTCGATACTGTATTTGCCGCGAACGCGCTGCCAGATTCTGGAATCAAGTGCCAAAACACGTAAGTCTTCAAACGGCATATCTTCAATCAGCTCGTCCTGGGCCAATACCCAGCTGATTTCCGCATCTTCGACAAGGTAATCAATTCGTTCTTCAGGTAAATTCGGGGCAATCGGCACATAGGCACCACCAGCTTTAAGTATCGCTAGCATACCCACCACCAGATCAATGGAAGATTCCATGCAAAGACCAATCAAAGTCCCCGGCTTCACACCTTGTTCAAGAAGGTAATGGGCGACCTGGTTAGCCTGTTCATTAAGCGTTTGATAGCTAAGAGTTTCACCCTCAAAGATTATCGCTGTGCTTTGCGGATTTACAGCGACCTGCTGCTCAACCAATTGATGGATGCCACTATCGTACGGATAATCCCTCTGGGTGTCATTCCAATCAGTCAACAGGGTTTTACGCTGTGACTGGTCGAGGATAGGCAGCGCCTGAACCTTCTGTGTTGGCATATCAACGATAGCTTTGACCAATTCTTTAAGACCATCGGCAAAGCGCTGCAAAGTTTCCGGCAGGAATACTGAGGTGTTGCAAGTCCATTCAAGCATCAATTCATCAGCAAGCTCGGTCACATGCAGACCCAATTCGTAATCAACGCTTATATCTGCATCTTCTGTTTGATAAGGCTTAAACGTCAACCCTGACAAGTCAAGTTCACCCTGTTCAAAATTTTGCAGCGCAAAGACAATTTGATATAAGGCGTTGTGGTTGAAGTTACGTTCAGGGTTAAGTTCATCAACCAGCATTTCAAACGGAATATACTGATGGCTGTATGCATCAATAATGCTTTGCTTGTTACTGGCCAGCAGTTGTTCAAAATCAGGGTTACCGTGGAGGTTACAGCGCAGTACCAGGTTGTTAAGGAAAAAACCGATTAAAGGTTCGACTTCCTGCTGGGCACGACCAGCAATTGGTGTGCCCATAACTACATCGGTGTCGTTGCTGTAACGCGCAATCAATACCGAGAATGCAGTTTGCAGGAACATGAACATGGTCACATCGTTATCTTTGCAAATTGCCCTGACCTGTTCGGTTAATACCGGATCAAAGTGACTAACGCAGGTAACACCAACGAAGGACTGAACCTCAGGACGTGCTTTGTCCAGCGGCAAACTGTGCACTGGCTGGATACCACCAAGGTGCGTACGCCAGTAATCAAGCTGGCTTTGCTGCACCTCACCTTGCAACCAGTTGCGTTGCCACTGGGCAAAATCGGCGTACTGGATGGCTGGCATTGTCAATGGGTTGTCTTGACCTGCAACATAAGCACTGTACAAAGCATTAAGCTCCCGGGTGAAAACACCCATCGACCAGCCATCAAAGGCAATATGATGGGTTGTGATCAACAACAGATGATGTTGCTCATCCAGTGTCAACAGTTGTGCCCGCAGCATCAGATCATTTCCTAAGTCAAACGCATGCTCTGACTCATGACGCACCAAACGATTTACTTCAAGCTGTTGTTCATCCGCCGATAAATAGATCAATGAAGTCTGTTCAAGGATAAAATCCTGTGCCTCTCGTATCCGTTGAAAAGCCTGCCCGTCTTGTTCAAAAAAATTGGTACGCAATACTTCATGACGGGCCACAATGGTGCCCAGCGCCCGTTCGAAGCTAAGATGATCCACTCCTCCTTCAAACGACAACAGGGTTGGCATATTGTAATGACTGCTGCTCTGCAATTTGTCAACAAACCACAAGCGCTGCTGGGCAAATGATAATTGCAAATTCTGGTCGCGAGAAACCACCGAGATGTTATTTTTCTTTACCGTTTCAGCGGTTGCTATCACTTTAGCCTGCATTATAATAGTCTGATTGTCGAAAATCTGACGAACACTTAATTCCACTGACAAGGCGTGCTTGATGGCACTGACCAAACGGGTTACCAGCAAAGAGTGACCACCGAGTTCAAAAAACGATGCGTTGGTTGAAATGTTTTCAATTGATAACAACTCACTCCAGATATCCGTCAGTTGTTGTTCAATTTCGTTAGCAGGTGTAACGTAGCCGATTTTTGCAATAACCGCCAATGGCAATGCTTTACGGTTTACTTTACCGTTAACAGTCAATGGGAAGGTATCAAGCACTATATAAGAAGTAGGCTGCATATATTCTGGGATACGATTGGCCAGCCATTGACGCATGTCGCTGATCAAGACTTGTTCATCTTCGACTTTTTTGTATGCAACCAGATAGGCAATCAATTGTTTGTCTGAACCTTCGCCGCTGACAGCGACCAAAGACTCGCTGATGTTTTCATGCAAAGTTAATACGTTGGAGATCTCACCCGGTTCAATCCTGAACCCCCTGATCTTGATTTGTTCATCGACTCTGCCAATAAATACCAAATTGCCGTCTGCACCTATACGAACCAAATCGCCCGTTCGATAACAGCGGATAGACGGGTTTGTTCCATAAGGATCAGCGATAAAGCACGATCCCATCATTTCAGGCTGGTTAATATAACCACGCGCAACACTTATGCCTGCAACATACAATTCCCCTACAACACCTTTTGGTACCGGACGTTGTTTTTTGTCAAGTACATACAAACGGGTATTACTGATTGCCTTTCCAATGGTCAGTGGTGCATTAACAACAACCGGTGCAATACTGGCACAAACTGTAGTTTCAGTAGGGCCATAGGCGTTAAACATTGGATAGTGTGAGCCCCACAATTGAGCAAGTTGCTCATCACAGGCTTCACCGGCAACCACCAGACTTTTCAAGCTGTATGGCTTAGTAACATCCATATGCGGCAACAATGCTGGTGGTAGGGTAGCGTGAGTGATTTTTGACTCAACCATGTAGTCTTGCAATAACACAGGTGTTTGCTTTTGCAAGTCTGTACAGATATGCAACTCGGCACCGTTAAGCAATGCCATCAACCATTCCCAGGTTGCCGCGTCGAAACTCATAGAAGCGAACTGGATCACACGACTGTTACTGTCAACACCAAATCTTGCCCGTTGATCGCAAGACAGACTAACCGCGCCCTGATGTTCAACCATAACGCCTTTGGGCAATCCGGTAGATCCCGAAGTGTAAATCACATAAGCCAGATTGGACGGTTTAACCATAGTCTCAGCCACATCCGGTGATGTTGTCGGATACAGGCCCAAGATACTGGTATTGCCAATAAATACTGAGATATCAGCGTCAATAGACGTACGTTTCAACACTTCAGGCTGAGTCAATACAATGGTTGCACCACTGTCACTGAGCATATGTTCAATGCGAGCCACAGGATAATTCGGGTCAAGTGGCACATAAGCACCACCAGCTTTCAAGATGCCCAATACACCAACCATAGTGTCAAGTGAGCGATCAGCACAAATACCTACAGGCATATCTGGTTTGATACCATTTTCGATCAAATAATGAGCTACCTGATTGGCTCGCTCGTTTAACTGACGATATGTCAATGAGTGACCGGAAAAAACCACCGCCTTATTGTAAGGCGTTGCTTGAGCTTGACGCTCAAACATCTGATGAATACACAGATCCGTAGGATAATCACTAATGGTACCATTGCCGCTTGCCAACAACTGTTGTTGCTCGACATCAGATTGCAACGGCAGGTCAATGATTTTACTGTGAGGCGCAGCGATAATGCCTTCAAGCAACAGAGCAAAACTTTGCGCCATGCGTTCAATGGTAACTGCTTCAAACAAGTCGGTATTGTATTCCCAGCTTGCCGTCAAACCCTGCTCAGATTCCTGCATGCTTAAGCTTAAATCAAACTTGGCAACACTGTGTTGCTGTTCAACTGGTTTGAGGTTCAAACCCGACAGGGTCAATTCTTCCATTTGGTTGTTCTGCAAGATAAATACCAGCTGGAATAATGGACTGTGGCAGAGGTTACGTACTTGTTGGTGTTTCTCAACAAGCATTTCAAAAGGTACGTGTTGATGATCAAACGCTTCAAGAGTGGCCGTTTTTGAACGCTGCAAACACTCAACAAAACTCGGATCCCCCGATAAGTCATTGCGTAATACCAAGGTGTTAACAAAAAAGCCAATCAGCGATGAAACCTCAGTCTGGGTGCGGTTTGCCACTGGGGTGCCCATCACGATATCGGTTTCATTTGAATAACGCGATACCAAAAGTGCAAAAGCTAACTGCAAGGTCATAAATAAAGTTGAGTCGTTATCAAGACTCAACTGATTGAGCTGGTCATTGAGATTTTTGTCCAGCTGCTGACAATGAACGGCACCAGCAAAGGTCTGCTGCTTAGGTCTGGTTTTATCCAATGGTACACTGTGTACCTGCGGCAAGTCTTCAAGTCGCTTTTGCCAAAAATCCATTTGCTGGGCAAGAAAATCTTTACCCTGCCACTCACGCTGCCAGCTGGCAAAATCGGCGTATTGAATTTCCATCGGTTGCAACATATTGTGTCTGCCATCAATGTGAGCATTATACATAGCACCCAATTCATAGATGAATACTCCTAGTGACCAGCCGTCTGTAGCAATGTGATGCATGGTAATCAGCAACGTATGCTCTTCATCCGCTTCTTTGAGCAGACAAGCCCTGATCATTAAATCATTAGCCAAATCAAACGGCTTTTCTGCTTCTATCCTGGTATAGGCTTGAACTTGTTCCTGTGCCAAACCGGCTTCAACAGCACTAAAGTCCACTTCAACCAGTTCAAGACCATTATCTGCATCCAGCACTTGTTGATGCGCAACACCAGCTTCACTGGTCAGATAAACCGTACGCAAGACTTCGTGACGTACAATGATGTCATTAAGTGATTTTTTAAGTGCATCGACATTTAATTGCCCTGACAGCTTTAGGCCAAGCGGCATATTATATTGGTTGCCCGCGCCTTCAAACTGGTCAATAAACCATAGCCTTTGCTGGGCAAACGACAACGGTAAAGGTTTACCATCACGCGCCACAGGCACTATCTGGGGAATTTCGTTTTTCTTTTCACCAGTTTCAATCAACTTAACCTGTGAGACGATATCTGCCGCTTCAAACAGCTCCATAATGGTCACTTTGACATTGAAATGCACCATTATTTCAACTTCAAGACGTATTGCGGTCAGCGAGTTGCCGCCGAGGCTAAAAAAATTATCATTCAAACTAACCTTTTCAACACTCAACAGCTCTTGCCATATGGTGGCTAGTTTGATCTCAAGCTCGGTCGTCGGCGGCACAAATTCGCACTCGTCAAACCAAATAGGCTCTGGCAAGCTTGAGTGATTGACATCATCGTTTTCATTGAGCGGCAATGCGGACATTATTTTGTATCCCACAGGTACCATAGCTTTTTCAATGCGACCGCTTAACCAGCGGTTTAATTCGTTGATGAAATCTTGTTCAACTTCAGGCATTTGTTCGGCAACCACATAAGCTGCCATTTTTGATTCATCACCTGTGACCACAACTCGGGCATCGGTCAACTGTGGATGTTCTATCAAGGCATCGGCCACTTCAGCAAGGTTAAAGGTCAACCCGTCAACCTTGATTTGATTGGCCAGTTTACCGACGAAAACCAAGCTAGCATCCGCCATTCGACGTACCAAATCACCTGTTTTGAACAACTGTTGTCCGGCAGTTTTGGCAAACGGATTGTTGATAAAACGCTCATCAGTCAGCGTCTGGTTCTGCCAGTAACCACGACCTACAATAGGGCCACCGATATGCAACTCACCAACCACACCTGTCGGTGATTGGGCACCGTACTCATCAAGTACATAAATTTTAACACCCGCAAGTCCATCACCAAGATTTTTGCCGATATCACTTGTAAGTTTAACAAACGTAGATATACCACACGTTTCCGACGAGCCATAAATACCAAGCAGATTTTGCGGTTTGCCATTGGCATTAACCTGTGCCAGTGCTTGCGCTTTTGGCTCGCCGCTAACCAGCAAATAACGCAAAGTGGCAAACGCATCAGCTTGCTCATCGGCGATACGGTTAAACATCGCTGCGCTAACAGCAAGCAGTGATACGGACTCAGTTTTAAGTTGTTTTGCCAATGCGCAGATATTGCTCTGAATAGCAACCAGTTTGGCACCACTGCAAAGGGCAGCCAAAATTTCAAAGGTGGCCAATGACAATGCCGGATTGATCAACTGTCCAACCACATCTTTTTGAGCAATACTGACAAACTGACTGTCGTTTAACAATGCGGCAATATTTCTATGGCTGGTCATTACTCCTTCAGTGGCGGTAGAGGCATCGGCATAACTGACATACGCCAGCTGCCCCGTAGTATGACCCAAAGTTTTGCTGTCAGGATTTTGCTCAGAATAACGACCCAACAGGCGTGTTCTAATATCGTTGTCCATCGGCAACATTTTGAGCATTTCAAACGACTCGTCTGACAACAACTCGCTTTGAGTCAATAACAAGTTAATGCCGCTGTGCTCAACGATATGGTCAATGCGATCTTCATCCCACTCAGGGTCAATCATCACCCATGCACCACCGGCCTTAAGCACCCCCAGCATGGCGATAACCCGATCACCAAGTGTGGCTGAAATATACTCAATACATATGCCCACTACAGTGTCAGATTTAACTCCTTGCTCCAGTAAATAATGAGCAACTTTATTGGCCTGTTCGTTAAGTTCAGCATAACTTAAACTGTCATCATCAAACACGACGGCTGTTTCTTGTCCGTGTTGTTGTGCCTTGGCTTCAACACGCTGATGAAGACAGAGAGACGCTTCACTTTTAGCAGTGTTGGCTGTAAGTTTTTTCTGTAGCAGTGCCCTTTGCTGCGGGTTAAGTTTTGCCAATTGCTGTTTAAACTGTTCGGCTTTGTTGGTGTTAATCTTGTCACTCATTATCATTCTTCCTTATTTGCCAGCGCAGATTCGATATCTGCCTCAGACATGTCTTCTAACTGTGCGAATAAATCGTTCATTGCTTCCTCATCTAGGTTATTAATATCCGGTTCAAGTAAAAGCGCATCAACCTCTTCGTCCTGTAGATGTTCCTGGGTAATTGGCAATACCATTATTTCCGTTTCCGGGGCTTGTATAATACCGTGTATCAAAGTTTGCAGACTATCGGCAAAGCGCAATAAGGTTTGTTGTTCAAATACGGCCGTGCTGCATGTCCAGACCAGTTCCAGCTCATTTTCCAGCTCGGTAACGTGCAGGCCCAACTCATAGTCCGGCGTCAACTGGTTGTCTTCATGCTGGAATGGTTTAATGGTCAAACCCGACAGTTCAAGTGGGGCTTGTTCAAAATTTTGTACTGCCAACACCACCTGATACAGCTCGTTGTGACTGAAACTGCGCTGAGGCCTGAGTTCATCAACCAGCATATCAAACGGAATATGCTGATGAGTAAAGGCATCCAGCAGGTTCTGCTTATTTTCAGCCAACAGCGAGGTGAAGGTAGGATTACCCGATAAGTTATTGCGCAACACCAAAGTATTGACAAAGAAACCAATCAATTCAGCGGTATCCTGTTGGGTACGACCTGCTATCGGTGTGCCCATAATAATATCGGTCTCATTACTGTAACGGGACAACAAAACCGAGAACGCCGTTTGCAAGAACATAAACAGGGTTACGTCATGGCGTTGACAAAAATCATTGATCTGCTCTGTCAATTCGCCATTCAGACGGCAACGATGCTCTGCGCCGACATAGGTCTGTTTTTGTGGTCTTGGATTATCCAGCGGTAAACGGTGCACTGATGGTATGTTGTGAAGATAGTTGCGCCAGTAATCCAGATGCCCTTCCAACACGTCACCACTTAACCTGTTGCGCTGCCACTGTGCATAATCAGCATACTGCACCGGCAACGGTGCCAATGTGTTATCTTGCCCGGTAAGATAAGCGGCGTACAACACGCCCAGCTCACGGGTAAATATCGCGGTAGAAACCCCGTCAAAAGCAATATGGTGTGTGGTCAGCAACATAATGCGCTCAACCTCACCACCATTTTGATTGTCTGACAATGTCAGAATACGGGCACGCAGCATCAAATCAGTGCTTAAATTAAATGGCCTTCTGGCTTCAACGGCCGCAAGAGTTTTAACCTGGGCATAACAGCCTTCGCGGGTTTCATCTTTAATCAGTTGTTGTTCAAGTACAAACGGTACCGCTGGATAAATCACCTGATGGGCCTGACCTTCGTGCTCTTCAAAACGAGTAGACAATACCTCATGGCGTTCAATCAGTGTGGTCAATGCCCGTTCGAAACAGCCATGGTCAAAATGACCACCAACTACCATCACGTTTTGCAGGTTGTAATGGGCACTGCCTTCGAGTTGGTCAACAAACCACATACGTTGCTGGGCAAACGACAGCGGCAGGTTTTGCTCTCTAGATACAATGTCAATATTGACCTGTTCGACCTTGTCCGCCTCATCTATCACCTTAGCGAGCATAACAATGGTCTGATTTTCGAAGATATCACGCAACTCCAGTCTTACCGAGAACACATTGGTAATAACAGAGGTCAACTTGGTGATCATCAACGAGTGACCGCCCATTTCAAAAAACGATACATCGGTGCTTACCTTTCTCAGTGACAAGAGTTCAGTCCATATTTCACACAATTTCCGTTCAGTCTCGGTTACTGGCTCTACACAATCAGACGCTACAACATCATCAAACTCAGGTAACGGCAGTGACTTGCGGTCAATTTTTCCGTTTACTGTCAGTGGCATCACATCTAGCACCACAAATGACGATGGAATCATGTGCTCTGGTAGTTTAGTCTGTAAATGACTACGGTAATGCGTGACCAATCCACTGCCTTCTCCCTGTTGTTCAAATGCTTCAGGCACCACATAAGCCACCAGACGTTTATTCAGAGACTCAATATCTGCCAAATCTTCCAATGCCAGAACCAACGCTTCTTTAACACCGTTGATACTGGTTAATTGATGCTCAATTTCACCTGGTTCAATCCGAAAACCACGTACTTTGACCTGATGGTCAACCCGACCAATAAAGTCTAATGTACCGTCCGGCATCCAGCGTACCAGATCACCTGTTTTGTACAGTCGCTCAGCCGGATCGTCGTTAAACGGATTAATGATAAACTTCTCGTCTGTCAAGTCTTGACGGCTGAGATAACCTCTGGCAACACCACGACCACCTATTAACAACTCCCCCACTGCGCCTGCTGGCAACAATGTTGCGTGCTGGTCCATCACATAAACCTGTACATTAGCCAGAGGAGCACCGATGGTAATTTGTCGACTGCCTTCAGTGTAATTGCCGCTTAACTCAGCAAACGTAGAGAAAGTTGTCGCTTCAGTTGGACCGTAAACGTGTAACAGTTTTTTCGGTTTACCATGGTCAATGATAAGCTGTACTGCACTATAGTTAACCTGTTCACCACCGAACAACAAGCAACTCAATTTGCTGAACAATGTCGGACGCTGAAAAGCGGCCTGATTAAGCAATGCTGTAGTAACAAACATCACTGAAACAGATTCACGTTGTAGTGCCTCGTCCAGTTTGTCGACCTGCAACAACGTATCTTTGTCAATGTAAGCGACTTTTGCGCCATTACATAAAGCCCCCCATATCTCAAACGTAGCCGCATCAAAAGAAGTACTGGCTGCCTGTGCTACCACATCACCCAAAGCGATAGACACATAGTTCTGATCGCTGATCAAACCAACAATATTTTGATGATTGACCATAACCCCTTTAGGCTGACCTGTTGACCCGGAGGTATAAATTACATAAGCCAGTTGTTTTTCGCTAAACGTATCGTTAGCCACATTATGGCTATGATAGTTAACCAATTCATTCAATTTTGCATCGTCTAAACACAGTATGGACAAATCGGTTACCGAAGTCTCAAACTTTGACACCGCATCGGTAAGTACCAACTGTATCGAGGAGTCTTCAACTATGTAGTCAATCCGTTCCTGTGGCAATTCCGGGTCAATCGGTACGTATGCTGCGCCAGCTTTAAGCACCGCCAACATACCAATCACAATTTGCTGCGAACGTGCCATACAAAGACCAACCAAGGTATCAGTATCAACCCCCTCTGCCTTAAGGCAATGGGCAAGCTGATTAGCTTGTTCATTCAATTCACTATAGGTTAACTGATACTCACCAAAAGCAAGCGCTGGTGCGTTGGGATTAAGCACTACGTGCTGTTCAAACAACTGTTGCACACTACTTTGTTGCGGGTAATCGACCTGTGTATCGTTCCAATCGTTAACCAGTGTCTGACGTTCTGCTTCACCAAGCAAATAGCAAGGATTGTGCTGCTGGTCAACATCCGCCAGCAACGCTTTGAATACATTGATGTAATAGCCACCCATGCGTTTGATCAAAGCTTCGTCGTAACGATTCATGTCAAAGTTGATATACAATGACAAATTATCTGAGCCCATAGCAGTTCTTGAAAAGTTAACCACAAAATCGTAGTTGGTTTGTTCAAAGCCCTGCGAGTCCAGCACCTGCTCATCCAAATCAACTTCAATATCACTAAAGGCGTGGAAGTGGGTGTAGTTGAATATCACCTCAGAGAATGTACGTCCGGTATCCCTTTGGATAGCCGATGATGGATAATGACGATGAGCCATTGATGTACTCATGCGCTCGGCAACCGAAGCCACCAACTCTGACCAGCTGCTGTCCGGAGCCAAATCAAAACATACTGGCATTGCGTTCAAAAATAGTCCCAGACCGCGATCACCACCTTCATATTCAGGTCGACCGTTAACTACTACCGACGACAACGCCTGTGAATGACCACTCATGCTGGTCAATACCTTAGCATGTGCGCTAAGCAATACCGACTGTAAAGGTTCGCCAAGTTTCTTGGCTACGGTATACAGTTGTTGAGACAAATCCGAAAACCCTGGAACATTATATAATTTGTCAATGCGGTCTTCATGCTGGTTGTTACTTTTAAGTTTGTTCGGAATTTGCTTCAACGGCGCATCTTCGAGTACCGACAACCAGTAGTTTTTCGCATCAGGATCGGCCAATGCAGTCAGTTCCAATGCAACAAAATCACGAAACACATATTCTGTCTGCGGTGCAGGTAATGCTTTGCCTGCCATTGAGTTCTGATAATGAATAAATAACTGGCTGATAAAACTTGAGTTACTCCAGCCATCATAAACCGCATGGTGGAAGCTCAGGCAGAATTCAAAGCTGTCTTCAGTGCGACGGTAAACAAACAACTTAAAAAGCGACCCATCCCAGTCAAACTCTACACTTCTTTCCTGAATCAGCCAGTCGGAAACAAACTGATCCTGTTCATTTTCAGACAAATGACGTATATCACCACAGACAAGTGGTAATTGTTCAAGTTTGTTTACACGCTGCAATGGACGATCGCCATCCATGTAGTAAGCGGTACGCAATACAGGATGCTGTTCGAACATCAGACGCACTGCCCGTTCGAAGGTATTCTGATCCCAGGGCATCTTGATGTGATAACTGAAGATGTCATGGTACACCTCGCCGCTGTTTTGCAATTGCGTGTGAAATACCATGCCCAGCTGCAATTCAGACATCGGGTAAACATCATCATAAAGCGCTAATTGGGCTTCTCCAATTTCTTCACGCTCAGCATCGTTAAGCAATGAGAACGGTGCAACTTTAAGCACAGGCTTGTCATCTGTTGCATTGTCGACCATGTACTGAGCCAATGCTTTAGCCGTTTGGTGTACAAAAATGTCTTTAACAGTCAAGTTCGCATGATCACTGCTTTCAAATGCCTGATTGACTTTGGAAACCACCCGTATAGACATAATAGAGTCGCCACCAAGGGTAAAAAAGTTATCTCCTATGCCAACCTGGCTGATGCCAATAATTTGCTCGAAGGCTTCACATATTACCGCTTCTACCTCATAAGAAGGCGCGACGTATTCAATCTGTTCAACATCAAAATCTTGTGGTTTAGGCAAGGCTTTACGGTCAATTTTACCATTTACCGTCAACGGCATAACAGGTATCACTACAAACACCGACGGCACCATATGCTCCGGCAGTTTACCATCCAGATAGGTACGATAGGCGGCAATCAAGTCACGATATTCAATCTCGTCATCATTGCTCTCAGGGTTAACGTAAGCAACCAAACGTTTGATTTCTGTACCTTCATCCTGACACACCATAACAACGGCATCTTTAACACCAGCACAGGTCACCAGCTGGTGCTCAATCTCGCCCAGTTCAATACGGAATCCTCTCAGTTTCACCTGATGGTCAACTCGGTCAATATATTCCAACAGCCCCTCTGGCAACCAGCGCACTAAGTCGCCTGTTTTATACATACGCCCAGTTGGGTCAGCAGAATATGGGTCAGCTACAAACTTGTCTTCTGTCATGCCCGGTTGATTCAGGTAACCTCGAGCTACAGCGGCACCACCTATATACAATTGGCCAACCGCACCGATCGGCATTTCTTTTAAGTCATCTGAAAGTACATACACTAAAGTGTCGCCAATGGCGCGACCGATAGACAACGACTGTCTGTGGTCAAAATCACGTGCTATAACATGGCAACAAGCAAAAGTTACACATTCTGTAGGACCATAACCGTTAACTACCCTGATATCAGGATTAGCGTCAAACAAGTTTTTCACTGACTTACTGGAGACCACATCACCACCGGTAATAATGGTTTCAAGTGATGTATTGGCGCTTTGAGGGCTGTCTACCCAGAGGTCAAACAAACGTGCAGTCAACCATGCCAGATTGACTTTATTCTCAGCAATCGTTTGATTAACCAGATCAATATCCACTTTTTCGTGTGAATAACATACCGCAGTACCACCACTTAGCAATGGCACCCAAATTTCAAAAGTCGCAGCGTCAAATGATATAGGCGCAGCTACCAAAACTTTAAGGGGCTCATTTATACCCACATAATCACCGCTGCCATGAACCAGTCGGACCACGTTTTGGTGAGTGACCATAACGCCTTTTGGCTGTCCGGTTGAACCTGAGGTATAAATCACATAAGCTAGTTGCGACGATTTATGTGCGACTTCAACATTATCGGTTTTGTATCTGCCTAACAAACTAGTTCTGATGTTCTCGTCGAGCGGCAAAATTTTAAAATCATCAAAATCAAGCTCGCTCATCAAGTCGCTCTGGGTCAAAATAAGTTCAACCTTGGAGTCTTCAAGCATAAAATCAATACGATCTGCCGGAAGATTTGGATCTATCGGCACGTATGCCCCCCGGCTTTGAGTATACCCAGTATACCCACCAGCATATCCAGTGAACGGTCCAGACATAGTCCAACCAAGGTGTCAGGTTTAACCTGTTGGTCCAGCAGATAATAGGCAACCTGATTAGCTTGCTCATTAAGCACTCCATATGTCAGCTCTTCATCTTCATAAACCACTGCAATGGCATTTGGATTACTTAAAGCCTGGGCTTCAAACAAGTGATGAATACAGGCATTTTCATCAAAGCCTCTTTTAGTCTCGTTCCACTGGTTATATCGCTGATGTTCTGCGTTGGTCAGCATCGGCAAATCAGTAATTTTACCGTCTGTTCCTGCCAAAATACCATCAAGGATAACTTCCATATGGCCAAGCAAACGCATAATGGTTTCTTCGGAAAAATCTGCTCCCTTATAATCCACTGAAAATTCAAGTTCAGGCCCTACCGCGACACTGAAGGACAAACCATAGTTGGTCTGTTCGTCATCGGCAAAATCATCAAACGCCAGCCCGTTGTAACCAGTGCCGTCATCCACAAGCTCTTCGATTGGGAAGTGGTTAAATGCAAATAGGGAGTTAAACAGTGAGACATTTTTTTCTACGCCACTGAGGCGCTGAATGTCAAGCAACGGCAGATAGCTAAACGACTCTCTTTCTACCCCTTGTTTGTGCAACTGCTGCAACCATGTATTGATATCGGTTTCTGTATCAAAGTCCATGCGTACTGGCAAGGTGTTGATAAACAAACCAGCTATCTGCCCGACATCAGCCAACTTGGCAGGTCTTCCTGCGGTAGTCTCACCAAAGACCACAGTTTTCTCACCACTGTAACGGTGCAGCAAGTAACCCCAGGCACCCTGAATGATGGTGTTAAGGGTAGTTTTAGTGGATTTTGCCAGCTGCTGTAATGCTGCGGTTTTATCTTCAGGTAAATAAACTGCGGTATAACCTGAGCCAGTATCCTGTGACTCAACTTTTAACTGATCAATACCAATTTCAGTCGGTGATTCAAAATCACCTAGCATCTGCTGCCAGTAAACACGTGCTGCCGGTTTGTCCTGATCGTTCAACCACTGAACGTAGCCACGATATGGGACCAACGTCGGCAATTGCTCAGTGCGACCCGCCTTAATGGCTTCATAACACAGTATTACGTTTTTAAGCACAATCGCCTGAGACCACGCATCCATTACAGCATGGTGATAAGACAATAATAAACGTACAGTTTTGTCATCCAGCTGAAACATTGATAGTCTCATCAAAGGTAGCTGGGTAATATCAAAGCCCTGCTTTTTGTCAGCCCGTCGGTAGTTTTCAAAGGATTTTCGCTGTTGTGTTACATCCATATCACGCAGGTCTTTAACCGTGACATCTAATGAGCCGTTGGCAACCACCAATTGATGCATCTGCTCGCCGACAAACACAGTACGGAACACATCGTAATGATTCACAACCTGCTGCCAAGCCCGACTGAATGCGTCAATATCCAGATCACCGATAACGTTCAGGAATAGCTGGGTTATATAAGCTGATTTATCCATCAGGCTGTGGAACAACAAACCCTGCTG
This sequence comes from Pseudoalteromonas sp. B62, assembly GCF_037162565.1. Lineage (NCBI taxonomy): Bacteria > Pseudomonadati > Pseudomonadota > Gammaproteobacteria > Alteromonadales > Pseudoalteromonadaceae > Pseudoalteromonas > Pseudoalteromonas sp. B62. Next base: position 27,645 of record NZ_JARLVB010000001.1, read on the forward strand.
CATCGGTGTAGAGACATAAACATCTTCAAGGGTAGGGTGATCAACCTGCCATTGTTGCAACTCTTGTGCATTTATCTGTGCCAGTGGGAAATCACTTGGGGTATAACAACCCGCTTCATCGCTCTGGCAATGTTCGACAATCTGCTCAAGGCCTGACTTAATGCCCTCAACCAGATCCGTCATCATCTGATGATCGTATTGCTTTGAGTTATAACCGATAGCGATAGTCAATTGACCTTCAAGAACACTGCCGACAATGCTCAGCTGATGCTCACGCTGGCGTTTAACGCTGATGATATTACCGGCGCTCTCATCTGCAATACTAAAGATACTGTCGGTGCCCATGGCTTGGTCAACCTGACCAATATAGTTAAAAATAATCGGCGATTCGTTGCCGTGGCATTGATTGTTGATCCCTTCGTCACGGACAAGGAACTTAAGCAAACCAAATCCGATGCCTTTGTTGGGCACCTGACGGGTTTGCTCTTTAACAGCCATAATTCTTTGTGCAATATCAACACCTTTCTCACTGTGCAATGTCAATGGATAAATGCTGGTAAACCAACCCAGGGTATCACTATGATCAATAATTTCATTAAGCGCTTCACGGCCATGCCCTTCCATATCAACCCGAGCGGCAGATTCACCACTCCAGTCATTAATGCCTGACAGCAATGCCGTCAGCAGTAAGTCGTTGATCTCGGTACGATATGGTTTATTGCTGTCAGTCAACAGCGATGTGGTTTTCTCAGCATCAAGGGTGAATGAAACTTGCCCGGTTGTTGCAACAGTATTGTCTACCACTTCACCATGACCTACAGGCAATGGTGCTACTGCAATTGACAGTTGCTCCAACCAGTAATCACGCTCTTGCTGCACCGCATCGGTGGCAGCATGTTCAAGCAGAAATTTGCCCCATTGTTGTAAGGACGATGTTTTCGCAGTCAGTTTAACGGGTTTTCCGCTAGTAAGTTGTTCATAACCAAGCTTTAAATCAGTCAGTAATATACGCCATGAAATACCGTCGACCACCAAATGATGCAATACCAGCAACAGGCGTTGCTCACCCTGCATTGAGGTGAACAATACCGCTTTAAACAGAGGCCCGTCTGTGATGGACAAACTTGCCTGAATCGCTTCACCACGAGTTTCAAGCGCTTGGGTTTGTTGTTCGGCACTTAGGCCGTCAAGATCTTCAACAACCACTGAGGCTGCAACCATGGCGTTGTCAAATATCTGGTAATTGGCTTGCCATTGGTCCTGTTCTTGAGTAAAGCGCAATCTCAACGCATCATGACGCTGATACAAAGCCGTAACCAATTGCTTTAACAGCGCCTTATTAAATTTTTTCGGAGCTTTAAGCAACAAAGCATGATTATAGTGCGAACGGTCAACCGCATCGCCACTTTCAAGATACCAATGTTGTACAGGTAATAGTGCCTGTCCTGCTTCGCTTGGTGTTTGCGGTGCTACAATGGAAATATTGCTGCCTACCACCTGCAATGCCAATTCGCGAATGGTTTGGTGTTCAAACAATTGGCGTGTCGCCAAACCAAGACTATTGCGATTACACGAAGCTATCATTCTTATGGACAGAATTGAGTCACCACCAATAGAAAAGAAGTTGTCAGTTACACCAACCTGCTCAATACCCAACTCGGTTTGCCATATTTCACACAACTGACGTTCAATGTCAGTTACTGGTGCTACATAAGTCGATTCACTCAATATTTGGCTGTCAGGCTCCGGCAACGCATTACGGTTGATTTTTCCATTTGGCGTCAATGGCAACCCATCGAGCTGGACAAAAGATGCCGGGATCATATATTCCGGTAAAGAGGTTTTAATGTGCTCGCGCAGCAAATCTTCATCGATATTAACACCTGACTCAGTAACCACATAGGCTAACAAACGTTTGGGTTCACCCCATGCAATTACAACAGCTTCTGTGACTTTTTTATAACTCAGCAATGCAGATTCTATCTCGCCAAGTTCTATTCGGAAACCGCGTACTTTAACCTGTTCATCGATACGACCAAAGTATTGCAGGCCACCGTCAGGCAACCAGCGTACCAGATCACCGGTTTTGTATATCCGACCTATTACATCGTCATGTGCAGTGAACGGGTTATTGATAAACTTGTCAGCAGTCAGCTCTTCGCGCTGGTAATAACCACGCGTTACGCCGTCACCGCCGATAAACAATTCTCCCACAGTACCTCTTGGCACTAATTGCTGATATTGATCCACTACATAGAATTGAGTGTTAGCAATGGGTGCGCCAAGATCAACACTTGTCAGCGTAACATCTGAAATGGCCGACCACACCGTAGTTTCAGTAGGGCCGTACATATTAAACACCTGACCTTGCATATGGCTTAGTACTTGTGAGGCAAGCTCTGGGGATAATGCTTCACCACCAATACACAAGTGTTTAAGTTGACCAAGTGCCGATTGACCATCAGTTTCCATTACCATTTCATGGGCAAATGTAGGTGTACACTGCATGTGGGTAATCTGATGTTCAGTCATCAGTTGCGCAGGTGACCAGTGGTTCTCAAGACGCCTGGCCAGCAATTGCTGTTGTCCTGCCAACTGCCTGACATTTTGCTGCAATTGATGTAACTGCGGCAAATGATCTATGCTCAGTTGATGATCAACGCCAAAGTCAATCAAACAGGCAAGCTCTGTCACACCAATTTCCTGTAGCTCTTGAATCTGGCTCATACAGCTCTGAGGCGTGCCCATCAGGCCGCTGGTTTGGAAATGACGTTCAAAACCCATGTCCAACAGGGCATCTACGTCGTTGTACAGGTCAAGACCCGCTTGCTCTGCCAGAGGTCTAAGCAGATTAATAGACTGACGCAGGTAGTTTTTGAAAGGTTTTTCAACAATCGCTTTAACCTCGTCAATGTTCTCGCCGACAAAGGTATGGAGCATCACGGCAACCTTGAAGTCCTCGACGCGGTAACCGGCTTCTACTAAGGCGTCCTGATAAACCTTGATGTTTTTTCCAAGGGTTTCTTTGCCCTGGCTCAACAAATGGGTCAACAAGTGCGCACCAGTCAATCCTGCATTTCGGAAAGTCTCGGGATTGCCACCGGCAGTGATCCAGGTCGGCAATGTTTTTTGCACCGGTTGTGGGTGCAGATAAATCTCTACTTCTTTTCCTATACCATTGGTGCGCAGCATTGGCGCACCTTTCCAGAACTCTTTGAGCACTTCGGTATTGGTTTGTAACTTCTGATGACGGGTATGATAATCATCAGGGGCTAAAACAAAATCATTTGGATGCCAACCGGAAGCCAGGGATAATTCAACGCGACCATTGGAGATGTTATCTACCATCGACCATTCTTCGGCGACACGTATTGGGTCGTGCAGTGGCAATACCACACTACCCGAACGAATAGCAATATTATTAGTAATAGCAGCAACCGCAGCAGCAGCTACAGATGGGTTCGGGAACGGATCACCAAAGCTTGCAAAGTGACGTTCAGGGACCCAAATCGCTGCCATGTCGTGAGTATCAGCAAATTTGGCCCCTTCAAACAACAAATGGTATTTATTAACCGACTGATTACTTTCTTCAGCGGCAAAATAGAACAAACTGAAGTCAAGTGCCTTGGTGTTTTCAACCGGCACCGGACGGTCTGGTTGAACCACCACTTTGTGGCCGTTACCAAGGGTCCAGAACAATTCCAGCACCGAGATATCAAAACTGATACTGGTCACAGCAAGCCAGTGGTCCTGACCTTGTGATGTTCCAAACTGCTTATCCAAACCGGTAAACAAATTAAGCACGTTATGATGTTCAATCATAACTCCTTTGGGTTTACCTGAAGAACCAGAGGTGTAAATCATGTACGCCAAATCAGATGAAGTCAGACCAATGTCGTCTTTATCCATATTGGTTATTGCTTCATTAGTCCATTCACTGCGGTCATCGATGTAAACTTTCTGCATAGTTTCAGCAAAAGATGACTGGGTAAAGCTGTTACGTTGGGTCAGCAACAACTGTGCGTTGGAATCGCTGAGCATATGGTTAAGGCGATCAACTGGATAACTAGGATCAAGTGGCACATATGCTCCACCCGCTTTAAGGATTGCCAACAGACCAATCACCATATCCAGTGAACGCTCAATACACAGCCCGACCAAATGACCAGATTTAACCCCTAACACCTTGAGATAGTGAGCCAACTGGTTGGCTTGAAGGTTAAGTTGCTCATAGCTTAAGCTGTTGTTTTCATACACCACGGCTATAGCCTGTGGATTCAGTACAACCTGCGCTTCAAACACTTCGTGAATACATAACTCTTTAGGGTATTCAACTGCGGTATCATTCAACTCATCAATCAGCGTATTGCGCTCTTGCTCGCTAAGTACTGGCAACGACTGAATGTTAGTGTCTGGGTTAGCTACAATACCCTGCAACAGAATTTCCATACTGTTACCGAAGCGTTCAAGGGTTTGCTCATTAAACACAGCCGTATTGCAAGACCAATCAAAGATCAGATTGTCGCCATCAAAGTTAACATGCAGACCCAGTTCAAAATCAGGACTAAGCTGCTTGTCATCGTTTTCGTAAGCACGGGTTGTCACGCCAGACATGTCCAGCTCGCCATGTTCAAAGTTTTGTACCGCAAACACAATCTGGTTAAGCGGACCATAACTCATACTACGCTCAGGTTTTAGCTCTTCTACCAACATTTCAAACGGAATGTACTGATAGGTGTAGGCATCAAGTAAACGGGTTTTGTTTTCCGCCAGCAATTCAGTGAAGGAAGGATTACCTTCAAGATCGCTGCGCAGCACCAAAGTATTAACAAAGAATCCAATCATCTGCTCAAGATCCTGATGATCACGTCCGGCAGTCGGCGTACCAATCACGATATCTGTTTCATTGGAATAACGCCCGATCAACACTGAAAATGCACTTTGCAGCAACATGAACAGCGTAACGTCTTTGCTCTGGCACAAAGCCTGAATCGAACGACCCAGCTCAGGATTCAATGGACGCTTTTGAGTGATACCAACAAAAGATTGCTGTTTGGGCCGTGGATAATCCAGCGGCAAACTGTGCACCGGTGGCATACCTGCCAAATGTTGTGACCAGTACCCCAGACCTTTGACCAGTTCATCACCTACTAACCGCTTTCGCTGCCAGTTAGCGTAATCAACATATTGCAGCTCAAGTGCTGGCAATGGGTTTGCTTTGCCGTTAACAAAAGCACTATACAAACGGTTAAGTTCGTCAGTAAAAACCCCATTGACCAACCATCAAACGCGATGTGATGCAGCATCAGCAACAATACATGTTCGATATCACCTTCAGCGTTGTTAACGGTTACGATGCTCGCTCGCAACATTAAATCGGCGCTCAAATCGAACACTCGTGCCGTTTCGGCCTGTACTCTTTGTTCAAGCTCTTGTTGCTGCTGTTCAAATGGTAAGTAAGTCAAAGACGTCTGTTCAAGTTTAAACTCGGAATTACTTTGAATGGTTTGACAAGGCTGTCCGTCAATCTCTACGTAAATAGTTCGCAGAATTTCATGACGTTCCATAATGGTTCCAAGCGCATGCTCAAGGATGGAAATATCAAGTTCGGCGCAGAATACCAGCGGGCTTGGCATATTATAATGACTGCTGCCCTCTAACTGGTCGATAAACCACAAGCGCTGCTGGGCAAAAGATAACGGCAATACACTGTCGCGAGCTACGTTGCTAATGCTGACATGTTCAACCGTTGCAGCACTATCGATCACTACAGAAAGTGCAATAACTGTACTATGTTCAAACACATCACGCAGCGCCACGGTAACAGAGAACACTTCATTGATGGCTGTGGTCAAACTCATTGCTAGCAATGAGTTACCACCAAAATCGAAAAACGGCACGTCGGCTGAAATGGTCTCTACCGGCAACAATTCAGACCAGATTTGACACAAACGCTGTTCGGTTTCGGTTGTTGGTGCGACATATTGTACCTGCATCATCTGATTTAAATCAGGCTCAGGCAAACGTTTTCGATCTACTTTACCATTGGTGGTCAGCGGCATTTTGTCTATGCTCATAAAGATCGACGGTACCATGTGCTCTGGCAATCTGAGCTGTAGTTGCGTACGCAATTGCGCCGTTTTTATATCTTCATTGCCTGTCTCAGACAGGACATAACCCACCAGATAACTATCCTGATGATAAGTAACTACCGCATCTTTAACATCGGTGCAACTGCGTAGGTGTTGTTCGATTTCGCCAAGCTCAATCCTGAAACCACGCAGTTTGATCTGATGATCAACACGGCCAACATATTCAACCACACCCTGTGGTAACCAGCGAACCAAATCACCAGTTTTGTAAAGTCGCGAAGCCGCATCATCACTAAAGGGGTTGGCAATGAATTTTTCTTCTGTCAATGCCGCCTGATTCAAATAACCACGGGATACTCCATCACCACCGATGTACAGTTCACCAACAGCACCTATCGGCACAGGCTGACCCTGATCAGACAAAACATAAACCAAAGTATCGGCAATGGCTCGCCCGATAGGAAGTGATTGGACTGATTCGATATCACGGTCGACAACATGACAACAAGCAAAGGTGACACATTCTGTCGGGCCATAACCGTTAACTACCCTGATGTTCGGATTCATATCATACAAGCATGCTACTGACTTGGCAGATACCACATCACCACCGGTCACTATCGTGCGCAATGGTGTATGTGCGGTATCTTTTGCGTCAACCCACACGTCAAACAGCCCTGCCGTCAACCACGCCAGATTGATCTTATTTTCGACTATGGTACGGTTGATTTGGTTAACATCAATTTTGTCTTGCGGGTAACAACACACAGTGCCGCCATTTAACAGCGGCACCCAAATTTCAAAGGTTGCCGCGTCAAAAGAGATTGGTGCGGCGTGCAACACTCTAAGCGGCTCATCGATACCTATGTACTGAGCTGCTCCACAAGTTAAGCGAACCACATTTTTATGGCTGGCCATAACACCTTTTGGCTGTCCTGTTGAACCAGAGGTATAGATCACATACGCTAGATGATCCGAATGTTGCTCCACACTATCAAGGTTGTTTGTGCTGTATTTGGTCAATATGCGTGAACGGATGCTTTCATCCAGCGGCAATACTTTCAAGTCATCAAAATCAAGCTCTGACATCAATTCGCTACTAGTCAATACCAATTCAATACCGGCATCTTCGATCATAAAGTCGATGCGGTCTTCCGGCAGGTTCGGGTCAATCGGCAAATAGGCACCACCGGCTTTAACAATGCCCAGCATACCAATAAACATATCCAGAGAGCGATCAACACACAGCGCGACCAAAGAATCCGCTTTAACCTGATTTTCAACCAGAAATCCGGCGACCTGATTAGCCTGCTCATTCAGTTCTTGATAAGTCAGTGACTTATCTTCAAAAATCGCTGCTACATTATTGGGGGTCGCTGCTACCTGCGCTTCAAACATCTGACCGATACAGGCTTTGCTGTCAAAATCGGTGGCGGTGTTATTCCAGTCAATCAGGATTGACTGTTGCTGCGCAGTATCAAGTAGCGGCAATGCCTGAATGCTGGTGTCTGGGGCGGCAACAATGCCTCTAAGCAATACTTGCATGGTTTGGGAGAAACGTTCAAGGGTCTCAACTTCAAATACTGCGGTATTGCATGACCAGTAAAGTTCCAGTTCACCGTCTTTTTCAGTAACGTGCAGACCCAGTTCATAGTCTGGACTCAATTGAATGTCATCGCTTTCAAACGGTTCAAGACTTAGATCGCCAAACTCAAGATTACCGTGATCAAAGTTCTGCACAGCAAACACCACTTGATATAAGGCGTGATGAGCCAAACTGCGCTGGGGCCTAAGTTCGTCTACTAATACCTCAAACGGCATATGCTGATGGTCAAAGGCTTTAAGCAACTGTGTTTTTTGTACGGCCAGCAAATCACTAAAGCTTGGATTACCCTCAAGATTACAGCGAAGTACCAGTGTGTTGACAAAGAAACCAACCATCGAAGCCACTTCAGCCTGAGTTCTGCCCGCAACCGGGCTACCAATCACAATATCGGTTTCATTTGAGTAACGAGCCAACATGACTGAGAAAGTCGTTTGCAAAAACATAAACAGGGTTGAGTTGTGGTCTTGACATAAAGATTTGATTTGTGCGGTCAAATCACTATCGATAACAGTGGCATGGCCGACTCCGACAAAGGTTTGTTTTGCCGGACGCGGTTTGTCCAGTGGCAAGCTATGTACCGTTGGGATATCGGCTAGATACTGAGCCCAGAAGTTGAGCTGTCCCTGAAGTTCTTCGCCCTGCAACCAGTTACGCTGCCAATGAGAAAAATCGGCATACTGAATTGGCATCGGTGCTAATTCGGGAAGTTGACCTGTGATATATCCTTGATACAAAGCGCCCAATTCGCGAGTGAATGCACCGAGGGAAACACCATCAAAAGCAATGTGATGAATGGTTAACAGAAGGAATCTTTCAGACGTTTCAAGCTCGATGATCTGCGCACGTAACATCAAATCACAGCTCAAATCAAACGACTGACTTGCCTGATCCATAGCGTATTGTTTAACTTGCTTATATTGGTCAGCCGAGTTCAGCGTTACTTGCTCAAGCACAAACCTGGGCATAGGTTGAATTACCTGACAAGTTTGGCCGTCACGCTCAACATAACAGGTGCGCAACACTTCATGACGTTCAATAAGGCTGGATAATGCTTGTTCAAAAGCACCGTAATTAAAATCACCTTTAAGGCGCAACTTGTTTTGCACATTGTAATGGCTACTGCCTTCAAGTTGATCAACCAGCCACAATCGTTGCTGGGCAAAAGACAACGGCAAAACACTATCGCGCGAGACCTTGCTGATGTTGACATGTTTAACCGTTACCACACTGTCAATCAATGCACCGAGTGCATGAATGGTGTTGTGTTCAAACACATCACGCAACGCCACAATCACAGAGAACGTTTCATTAATGGCGGCGGTCAGGGTCATGACAAGCAGCGAGTTTCCCCCAAAACAAAAAACGGCAGGTCGGCTGAAATGGTTTCTACTGACAACAAATCTGACCAAATTTGACACAGTTGCACTTCGGTAGCGGTAGATGGTGCGACATATTGTGTCTGTGTCATCTGGTTCAAATCAGGCTCAGGCAGCCTTTTACGATCCACTTTACCATTGCTAGTCAACGGCATTTTGTCCATGTTCATAAAGACCGACGGTACCATGTACTCAGGCAGCCTAGCCTGTAGTTGCGCACGCAATTGTGATGCTTGTACACCTTCGTTGCTTGCCTCAGTCAATACATAACCCACCAGATAACTGTCTTGATGGGAATTACCCTGATGGTAAGTGACTACCGCATCTTTGACATCAGTGCAGCTACTTAAGTGTTGTTCGATTTCACCCAGCTCAATTCTGAAACCACGTAGTTTTATTTGGCTATCTATACGGCCGATATATTCAATCACGCCTTGTGGCAGCCAACGAACCAAATCGCCGGTTTTGTACAGTCGCGCAGCCGCATCGTCATTGAATGGGTTAACAATGAACTTCTCCCGAGTCAAAGCAGCTTGATTCAAGTAACCACGGGACACGGCATCACCACCGATATGCAGCTCACCAACGGCTCCTACTGGCACAGGCTGGCCCTGCTCCGACAATACATATACCAAAGTGTCGGCAATGGGGCGACCGATAGGCAATGACTGCGCAGGGTCAATATCCCGGTTGATAACATGACAACAGGCAAAAGTGACACATTCTGTCGGCCCGTAACCATTCACAACCCGAATATTCGGATTCATATCATACAAACGGGTAACTGACTTGGCAGATACCACATCACCACCGGTCACTATGGTAAGCAGCTGTGTTTGGGCGGTATCTTTACCGTCAACCCACACGTCAAACAGTCCGGCGGTCAACCATGCCAGATTGATCCCGTTTTGTTCGATGGTGCAGTTAATTTGGTCAACATCAATTTGCTCATGTGGGTAACAGCAAACAGTGCCACCACTGAGCAGCGGTAGCCAAATTTCAAAGGTGGCAGCGTCAAAAGAGATTGGCGCTGCCTGCAACACTTTAAGCGGCTGGTCAATACCTATGTATTGATCAGCGCCACTGGTTAAACGAACCACGTTTTTGTGGCTGGCCATTACACCTTTTGGCTGTCCTGTTGAACCGGAGGTATATATCACGTAGGCCAATTGTTCAGAACTTTGACCGCTGATATCAAGGTTTTTGGTACTGTACCCGGTCAATGCGCCTGCCCGGAGCCTTTCATCCAGTGACAATACTTTGAAGTTGTCAAAATCATGCTTTGACATCACTTTGCTGCTGGTCAGTATCAGTTCAACACTGCCATCAGCGATCATAAAGTCGATGCGCTCTTTGGTCAAGTTAGGGTCAATCGGCAAATAAGCACCACCGGCTTTGACAATGCCCACCATGCCAATGAACATATCCAGTGAGCGATCAATACACAGTGCTACCAAGGTATCCGCCTTGACCTGATTTTCTACCAGAAATCTTGCGACTTGATTGGCCTGCTCATTCAGTGCTTGATAAGTCAATGACTCACCTTCAAAAACCGCGGCAATATTGTTGGGATTCGCAGCCACCTGCGCTTCAAATAGCTGGCCGATACAGGCATTGCTGTCAAAATCGCTGGCGGTGTTATTCCATTCGGTCAGGATTGACTGTTGCTGCGCTGTATCGAGTAACGGCAATGACTGAATATTCTGCTCCGGCATATCAACGATGGCACTCAGCATGATCTCAAAGCTTTCTGCCAGTCGTTTGGCTGTCTGTTCAGTAAACACACTAGTATTGAAATCCCATACCAAACTCAAGCCGTCGTCCATATCGGTGACATGCAGACCCAGCTCATAGTCAGGGCTGTGCTGTTTGGTTTGGGTTTCAAACGGTTTAAGGGTCAAACCCGCAAAATCAAACACCGCCGGCTGATAATTTTCGACGGTAAAGATCACTTGATACAGTGAGTTATGATCGGATCTGCGATGTGAAATTAATTCATCCACCAACAGGTCAAACGGCAGATGCTGATGGGTAAAGGCATCCAGCACCATTTGTTTGTTGTCACCGAGCAAGTCGGTAAAACGGGGATCACCCTCCAGTTTCGAGCGCAATACTAGGGTATTGACGAAAAAGCCTATCAGTGGCTCGGCATCTTCATGGCTGCGACTGGCAATGGGTGTACCCATCACAATATCGGTCTCATTGGCATAACGACCCAGCAATACCGAGAATGCAGTTTGCAGCAACATAAACAAGGTCACGTTGTGGCTTTGGGCCAATGATTTGACCTGTTCTGTCAAGCGGTGGTTTAAGCGACAGCTGTATTCTGAGCCAACAAAAGTCTGCTTTGGTGGGCGTTTTTTATCAAGGGGCAAGCGGTGCACCAGCGGCAGCTCGGTAAGTTGCTCACGCCAGTAATCAAGCTGCTGAGACTGTACCTCCCCTGGAACCAATTACGTTGCCAGCAAGCGAAATCGGCATATTGTACTGTTAACGGCGGCAACGGATTGGCTTTATTGTTAACAAATGCCGTATACAACTCGCTTAACTCGCGAGTGAATATGCTTAAACTTACACCGTCAAAGGCGATATGCGGTACAGTTAGGATCAATACGTGATCGTCCTGCCCCTGCACCACAACATTGGCACGCAACATCAGTTCACAGGTCAAATCAAACGGTTTTAGCACCTGCTCACGAGCAAGTTTTTCAATCTCTGTTACTTTTTCATTGACGGGCAAGTCAACCACACTAGCCTGTTCAAGAATAATGCTGACTGCACTTTGGATTAATTGATAAGCCTGACCACCACGATCGGTAAAGGTAGTTCTAAGTACTTCATGACGTTCAACCAAAGCGCTTAATGCACGCTCAAAACAAGTGTGGTCAAACTGTCCGCTTAACTGAAAAATGCTTTGCAAATTGTAATGACTGCCACCTTCAAGCTGGTCGATAAACCAAAAGCGTTGCTGGGTAAATGATGCAGGAAGCTCTTGCTCTCTGGAGACCACCGGTAATTTAACCACAACCGTTGCATGGCTGTTTTCAATCACTTTAGCCAGTTCTCCAACGGTATTGTTATCAAACACCTGTCGCAAGCTCAAACTCACTGAGAACGCGCTGTTAACAGCACTGGTTAAATGAGTCACCAAAAGTGAATGACCACCCAATTCGAAGAACGATGCATTGGTACTGACTTTTTCAAGCTTTAACAATCGCGCCCATACAGCACATAATTTTTGCTCGGTGTCAGTCACCGGAGCGACAAATTCAGTCTGCATCCATTGACTCATGTCCGGCGCTGGTAAGGCTTTGCGATCGACTTTACCTGTTTGGCTTAACGGTAGTTTATCAAGAGCAATAAAAGTGGCTGGTTGCATATATTCAGGCAAACGGCCTTTAAGCCACTGGCACACTTCATTGATAAATTCAGCATTGGCAGTTACAGATGCACTGGGCACCAGATAGGCAATCAGTTGTTTGTCTGAGCCTGAACCGCTGACCAAAATGAACGACTCGTCAACGCCTTCGTTTAAATTCAAGGTTCGGACAATTTCACCCGGCTCGATTCTGAAACCGCGAATTTTCACCTGATCGTCTACACGACCAACAAAGACCAATTCGCCGTCTTCACGTAAACGCACCAAATCACCGGTACGATATAACTTCTGGCCCGGGTATTGCGCGTGCTCGATAAAAGTATCAGCGTTCAGTTTTGACTGGTTAAGATAACCCATGGCGATACCGTCACCACCCAATACCAACTCTCCGACAATGCCGATAGGCAAGAGGTTTTGCAACGGATCCATGACCATAGCAAAGCCGCCATCTATGGCTTGACCTATAGGGTAATCGGTGTTTTGTGACAGTTCTTTAATGTTGTAACTTGTACTGAAAGTGGTGTTTTCAGTAGGGCCGTAAACGTGTAATAGGTTAGTCGGCTTACCTGCTGTGAATATACGCGAGACAGCATCGTTGTCGACTAACTCACCACCAAACAGTACGTTTTTAAGCGTGCTGAAACCAGCGGGGTTGATCAACGACATTTGATTGAAAAGCGCGGTGGTCAAGAACAGGGTTGTGATCTTTTTATCTACCAGTGTTTCACTCAACAACTTAGCGTCAAGCAACACTTCTTTGCTAACAAATTGCAGTTGGGCACCGTTTAACAATGCCCCCCAAATTTCAAAGGTCGCGGCATCAAAAGAACAGTTAGACGCCTGTGCAATTACGTCTTTTTCGTTCAATTCTACATAGCGGGTATTTTTAACCAAACGCACTACGTTCAACTGATTGACAACAACCCCTTTAGGCTTACCGGTGGAGCCTGATGTATAGATGACATAAGCTAACTGTTTTGCAGGGTCGGTTGGTATTATTGTTAGATTATCTACACCCAATTGCTCTAAAGTCCCGGCCTGAAATAATACATCTACCGCAATTGGTGCAATTGAATGAGATGAAAACACAGACATACATTCGCTGTGGGTCAACACCACTTTAAGATCTGCGTCTTTAAGCATGTAGTCGACACGCTCGCCTGGATAATCCGGATCGATTGGCACATAAGCAGCACCCGCTTTTAAAATGGCCAGCATGGCGACAATCATGTCTGCGCCCCGATGCATACAAAGACCAACAAAACTGCCCTGGATTACGCCCTGCTCTATCAGATAATTGGCCAGTTGATTGGCCTGTTGGTTAAGCGTTGCATAGTTGATGTTTTCATCATCTGACAACATGGCAACATTGTCAGCATGTTGCTCTACCTGTTGTTCAAATAGCTCGACGATGGTACTAGCTTTTGGATATTCACCATGCATTTGCATCAATTGCTGCTGTTGCGCTTTATCGCTGCTCGATACCAGAGATAGCTGTTTAACATCAGTAATATCATTAGCAAAGCCGACAAGAATTTCCTGCATCGCAGACAAAATGCGGGTGATGGTAACATCTGTAAATTGCTCCGCGTTATACTTGAGCAACAATTCCAATCGCTCGCCCGGCATAACCTGTAAGGTCAAAGCGAAGTTGCTTTGCTCGTCATTTTTAAGTGAATCAAGGTCAAAAACAGATTGCGGATTTTTAATAGCTTCGTCTATCGGGTAGTTTTCAAAAACCACCAATGAATCAAACAAAGCAACATCATGGCCTAACGGGCTTGTCGCCTGAATCGCAGGCAAAGACAAATAACCATGCTCTTTACGGGTAATACTGGACTGATACAGATCCTGTAACCATGATTCAAGTGGTTGATCTTGTGAAAAATCAACGCACACAGGTAATGTATTAAGAAACAAACCAACCATTTGCTCAACACCGTTCAATTCTTCAGGTCGACCAGCAACGGTTTCACCGAACACCACCTGCTCTTCACCGCTGTAACGATGCAGCAAGTAAGCCCATGCGCCCTGAATAACGGTATTTAAGGTTGAATTACTGCGTCGCGCCAGTTGTTGCAGTTGTTCTGTCTGAGATGCTTCCAGCAACAAGCGCATCACTGGGGCGGCAGTAGTATTTTCGCCAACCACTGGCTTTTCAACACCCAGACGGGTTGTGACCTCAACGTCTTTTAATGTTTCCTGCCAGTAATTTTCGGCAACACCACTATCTTTTTGTTGCAACCATTTAATGTAGTTCGCATAAGCAGGTACTGCTCTCGATTGAATCTGCTCACCCGTGTTTAAGCTGTGATAAGTCTGGAATACTTCGGCAAAAAGATTAGCCACTGACCAACCATCAAGCAAGGCGTGGTGACTAGTCCACAGAAAACGAAATTTATCATTCGATTGACGGATCAGGGCAAAGCGCATCAAAGGCCCAAACTCGATATCAAAACCTTTGAGCTTATCGGCCTGACAATACTCGTCAAATTTGCTTTCAAATGATCCTGAGCCAGTTGACCAGTCATCTTCAAACCATGGTAATACCGATGCTGACAACACCAGTTGGTCCATTTGTTTGCCAACAAAAACAGTGCGCAATACCGGATATTGCTGTTGCATTTTCTGCCAGGCGCTCTTAAAGGCATCTACGTTTAAATCTTGCCCCAAATCCATCGATAACTGGGTCAAATAAGAAGACTGTTCCAACGCACTGTGGAACAACATGCCTTGTTGCATCGGTGTTGAGGCATAAAGGTTTTCAAATTTCGGATATTGCTGCTGCCATTGATCCAGCTGTGACTGACTTACGGTAGCCAGCGGAAAATCACTCGGGGTAAAGCTGCTGACACTAGCATTTTGACAGTGATTGATGATGTCTTTTAACGCAGTTTCAAACGCATCAGCCAGTGTTTGCATGGTTTCACAGTCAAAGCTCAAACCGTTATAGTCCATCTCAAAGGCCAAGTTAGCACTGGTTACCATGCCGTTGAAGCCAATCACATACTCTCTTTGACGATTTTTACTGATGGCGTCTCCGGCAAACCCTTCAGCCATAGTGAACAAGGTATCACTGTCGGCGTGGTGGTCAAACTGACCCAGGTAGTTAAATACAATCGAAGAAGGCGCAGCTAACCTTGCGGCTTTTAAATCTTCGTCGGCTGCTAAATCGTGTAACAAACCAAAACCAATGCCATGGTTTGGCACATTGCGCAATTGCTCTTTGGCCGCTTTGATCACTTGTGTGATTGAATCAGGCTCGGTTACGTTTAACGTTACCGGATAAACACTGGTGAACCAGCCGATGGTTTGACTGAGATCCAATTTGTTACTTAACGCTTCGCGGCCATGGCCTTCCAAATCAACGCGAACTTTATCCTGACCTGTCCAGCGACTCATTGCGATGAACAAAGCCGATAACAATAGGTCATTAATTTCTGTGTGATAAGCCTGATGACAACCGGTTAACAACGCCTGTGTATGGCTTTGGTCAAGTTTGACGGTTATTTTTTGTGTAGTACTGTGACGGTTATCTTCAACCTGATGATCAACCAACAATGCCGGCACTTCAATATTAAGCTGAGCCAACCAATCTGCTCGCTCAGCTACAAGCTGTTCAGTTTGGGCATAATCGACTAAAAACTCTCCCCATTGCTGCAATGAATTAGTTTTGGCCGCTAGCTTAACAGCATTGCCCGCGACAAGTTGCTGATAACCCAGAGTCAAATCTTGTAACAAAACACGCCAGGAAACACCATCAACAATCATGTGATGCATTACCAGTAATACTCGACTGTCATTGCCATCGGCTTCTAAGTAAACGGCTTTAAACAACACGCCTTCACCCAATATAAAACTGCTTTGTGCCTGCTGGCCAATTTCGGCCAGACGGGTTTGATAATCTGAATGCGACAAACCACGTAAATCCTGATAGCTGATCGCATCGTCAATCATCATTGGCGTAACTGTGGTGTAGTTGGCCAACCATTGGTTGTCTTGTTTTGAAAAGATCAGTCGAAGTGCGTCATGACGCTGACACAAGGCATTCATCAAGGGATTTAGCTGCTCGGCAGTAAAATCTACTGGCACCTGTAACAATAGCGACTGATTGAAGTGATGCTGGTCTGTAGGGTCCACATTTAACCACTGCTGCATGATTGGCAGCAAAATTTGCTTGCCCAGGCTGTCGCCTTGAAAGACTGTTTCAGTTTTTTCGTAATTGCCTGCATCGCCAGTTCAGCAATCGTATTAAATTCAAATACCTGTCTGGCAGTAATTTGGACCCCCTGCGCACGGGCACTGGAAATCACCTGCAATGTCATGATGGAGTCACCGCCGATACTGAAGAAGTTATCGTTAATACCAACCTGCTGAAGACCCAGTACGTCTTGCCAGATTTGGCATAAGGTTTTTTCCATATTGGATTGTGGTGCAAGATAACGACCAAATTGGTCAGCTTTATCTGGCTGTGGTAATGCTTTGCGATCAACCTTACCGGCTGTTGTCAACGGCATGGCATCCAATACAACATAAACAGACGGGATCATATAACCTGGCAGCTTCTGCGCAAGTTGTTGTTGCAACTGTACCGTTAATTCTGCCGTATTCTGAGCAACGACATAGGCAACTAATTGTTTTGGTTCGTCGTTCAGTAAAACAAGGCATTCACTGACCTGTTCACAAGCCAAAATAGCAGCTTCAATTTCAGGGAGTTCGATACGGAACCCACGCAGCTTAATCTGGTAGTCAACACGGCCAACAAATTCAAGGTTGCCATCTGGCAACCAACGTACCATATCGCCAGTTTGGTAAAGCCTATCACCGGCGTCAGTAGTAATGAATTTCTCATCGGTCATATCGGCGAGATTATGATAACCTTCTGCCAGTCTTTGACCTCCGATATACAGCTCCCCAACGTGACCTACTGCCACTTCACCACGATTGTCATCTAGGACAAAAAGCTGTGAACCACTGGCAGGCCGTCCAATAGGCACTTGTTGGTTCTGACCTTTATAGTCTGCCGTATCAAATACACTGGCAACAACGGTTGCTTCTGTTGGACCATAGGTGTTTAGAAGTCGAACTTTGCGGTCAACAACCTGTTTCCATTTCTGCAACGCTTTGAAAGACATAGCTTCGCCACCGAGGATCACAAGTCGCAAATCGCTGTTGTTAAGCTTTTCAAGCTCGGCTTTGTCAGCACACAAACCATGCCAAAAGGCAGTGGGTAAAGTGATCACGCTCAAGCGGCTTTCGATAAGCTGGCCAACAAATTGTTCGCGCCCGGCCATGATCCCCTCACTGCTGACAACCAACGCTGCCCCCACGGCCAATGAAGCGCAAACTTCTTCGATAAAAATATCAAATGACAAAGAAGAAAACTGTAATACGCGATCATCTTTATTAACCTGATAATCATTTTTAATTACATCACAATAATTGGCCATGGCGCGGTGTGATACCACAACGCCCTTTGGCTGACCAGTAGATCCTGAGGTATAGATTATGTATGCGGGGTCAGAATCTACCGTTTTCAATTCTGTATTTGCGCTGGAGTATTGCTCAATATCTTCCATAATATTTTCAATACAAATAATTTTTCTCGGATCGAAAGCTAGGCTATCGACCAGCTTAGCTTCGCTTATCAACAATGCAGGTGCACTGTCTTTGAGCATAAAGCTCAAGCGTTGTTCCGGATAATCAGGGTCCAGTGGCACAAAACAACCACCCGCTTTAAGTGTCGCCAGCAATGCCAGCACGCCATACCATGAACGGTTAATGCAAACGCCAACACGGTCACCTGCTGTTAAGCCCTGCTCTTTAATATAGGCGGCCAACTGATTGGCACTTTGATTCAATTCTCTGTAGCTAATTTGCCTGTCCTGAGCCACAATAGCAATGCTGTCAGGTCTGTAGGCAACCGCCTGTTCAAACTGATGATAAAATTGTTGGTTTTGACTGCTGTCAACTTGTTTGTCATTAACACTGTAGTCTAATAATTGCTTTTGCTCGGACTCTGGCAAAAGTTGAATTTGATGGATAGGTGTTTCGGCATTGCTGAGCAACGTATCAATTAAATGGTTGGTACGGGCTTTAATCAACGCAATGTCGGCACTGTCAAAATAGGCAAAGTTGTAATCAAATTGAATTTCAGCGGTATTATTAGTTTCAGATGCCCACACCGTTATGCTGATTGGGGTCGTATCATGGTTATTGCTCAAATAGGCCAACTGGGTCTGACGACCTTCGATCACCAAATCATTTTCAAGCTGGAGGTAGTTAAATGCAACATCGTAGACTGAATCAGACCCCGGTGGCAATTTCAAATCATTGTTCAAATGACCGATTGAGTAATGTTGATGACGATAGTTTTTCTTTTGCTGACTGAAGATTTCCCTGCTGATGTCGACAAATGAGCGTTGATCATCAACATCCAGCAGCAATGGGCTGACACTGGTGAATACCCCGATCATCTCCTTTTGGCTATGGCCTTTACGGTTATGTACCGGCACCCCGAAAACTAGTTTACGGCTTTTGTAAAATTGACTGAAATAAATAACAAAAATGTTCAAATAAACTTGATTAACACCAATGCCATACTGCTTGGCAAACCCGGCAACTGCTGCAATTTGGTAGGTAGTAAGATCAAGTACCTCACGTGCGCTGGGCACCTTTTTAGGATTTTTAATCTTGTAAATATGCTGAGCTTGCAACAAGCTATCAGGTAATTCTCGACAGTACTCCGCCCAATAACTTTTGTCTTTTTGAAACTTTTTGCTGTCCAAATAACGCAGGTCTTCATCGATAATCGTCTCCCACGGGATCTGTTCGGTAATAACTGTATCATCGTCGTTGTATAAACCACCGAGCTGTTTGATCCAGTTGGCAAATCCCCACCCATCCATACAGAGATGATGACCGAAACAAATATAACGATATTCGTCATCGGCAATTTTTAACACAAACGCTTTGAATAACTCTTTATTTTCTATTTCCAGTGGCGCTTCAAACAACTCGGTTAACCATTGTTCGGCACTTTCTAAGGGATTAGGCAGGGTTGAAAAATCATGTACCGATAAAGTTAGCGTACGCTCATTGCTAATGGTCTGACGGATGCCTTCATCGTCGGCAATAATACGGATGCCGAATGCGTCATGACGCATAACAAGTATCTGATGAGCTTTAGTTAGTTTATCTACATCAACCCTACCAAAGCGAACATAACCACCGATATTGTACAATGGGTTATCAGGATAATGCAGCTGGTCAAAATAAATATCTTGCTGCGTTTGCGACAAAGGGAAGTGTTTAGTTGTCATTGCTGAAGATTTCCTCATGGAATAAAATTTATTATTATTATTTCCGGACCATCAGAAAATTCTGATGGTCCTTATTTGGCTATCGTTATGTATTAAGCCTTGCGGGCTGCATCTGTGCTAGATGGAACGTCAGATATTCTCTGTCCTCGTTCCATAATGATCATGTGGTCTGCAACATCAAAGAATCGGTCATCATGACTGACTACAACAACCGCTTTTCCCTTGCTTTTAAGCTCAGGCAATATCTCGTAATAGAAGATTTTTTTAAATTCAGGATCCTGATCGGCAGCCCATTCATCAAAGACGTAAATTTGCTTATCTTCAAGGAAAGAGACTAGCAAAGCCAACCGCTTTCTTTGCCCATCAGACAAACTAATGGTAGAAAAACAGCCATCTGAAAAACTCACAACATGATCAAGTTTCAGTGTCTTTAAATACTTTTCAACCTCTTCAGGAGCAGCATTTTTAGTGGTACCCAATAGGCGATCAAACAGATAAAAGTCAGTATAGATAGCTGTCACTTCATTTCGAAAGCTGCTTACCCAATCTCCGTCAACCAGCTGATTACCCATGAAAATTTCACCGGAATCAGCTAGGTAGTGTGAAGAAATCAATTTAGCTAACGTTGATTTACCCGACCCGTTGCCACCAACAACAAAAGTTATTTCACCTTTATTAATCTCAAAATCCAAGGGTCCAATGGAGAAGTTTTTGGTTTCGTTTCCTTCTTTTGCAGTGTACTGGTAGGTAATTGCATTGAAGCGCAATGTCTGCCAACTAGGCAACGGTTTTACTTCAGGGGAAATATTTTCAAGTGGCATTTCATCGAACAGTTTTTCAGCTTTGGTCAAAGACACGTTTGCCGTATTTAATTCAGGTATTGCCATCATGACAACGCTGATAGGACCAGTAATATACAAAAGTACCATTATAGAAGCGAATACTTCAGCTTGACTCACTGAATTAAAATTGAGGAATATAAACGCCATAAACCCGATGATAAAGAAACTCATCATGTCACCGTAATTAGTTGCACAGCGAACAAAGGTAACCACAACTTTATTTAACCCGCGGTATTCTTTTTCTACCTTTATCAATGTGTTTTCAAAGTAATCTTCACGTTTAGCATGACATAACTTGAGTTCTTTCACCCCATGGGTATTACCACGAATTCCCTCAAGCAACTCGTCAACTTTATCGCGAGTTCTAACTATAAATTTAATACCAAGTAAAATAGGGATCATAAAAGTTATGCTGCCGAATAGAATTGCGCCGCAAATAAACACGAAAATCTCTGTATTGACATACAATAGATAGCCCATCATACCAATGATGGTAACGATACTAATTAATAGCTCAGGCAGCATCATTGAACCCGCTACAATGGCTTTAACGTCAGAAGTAAACGAAGCCAACAAACGTGAAGAACCCACATTTTCAAGGTTGGATAAACGAGACTTAAAAATAACATTATAGTACTTCAGACGTAGTGCTGATGCAGTATCAATAGCAACATGTAACAAAGTTAATTGTGATAAAGTACGGGTGGCTAGTATTACCAAACAGGACACTAAAAACACCAAGCCAAATTTGGCATTACTCAATTCAAATCCCATAAAGTAGCTTGGTGTTTGCTGTGCTACCTCAAAACCTGTGTTATCCGTAAAACTGTTCAGTACAACAGGGATCAGGAATGCGTATCCAATTCCGGCCAAAGTACCTAACAGCAAAGAACAAAAGACCTTAAACGGTGCCGTGGCAATTAATATTCTAAAAATTTTCATTCTTATTTACCCCTAATCAGCCGTTTTGGGAACAACTAAATTCAACGTTTTCACTACTTCATTTTGTCCTGTAACCAGCAAGTGATAATCACCGTTGGCAAAAGTTTCTATAGAATCATCGTAATGGTCGCTTACTAAATTGCCTGACTGCCCAGTAGAGTTTTGATAGAAATAGTCTTGCTTATTGTCAGAAAACTGGATGATTTGTCTATAACTTGAACCGACCATTTGGTAATAGCCCTTGCCTTGTTTGAAACTAAATTCCGACATATTGATGCTATTTGGTGATCCTCCCTTAGCTATTTCACGCTCAAATATAATATCCAAACCTTTGATTGAACTAAATGGACGATGAACAAAAGCACATGGTGCACCGCCCCCCATGTCCAATCTGATATATCATCACCAAGCAGACCTTCTAGCTCTTCATAAGTTTCTTGTATTGCCTCAATTTGAATGTTTTCGCAACTTTCTTTTTCATTAGAACTTAAGCGGTCACACCAATTAACAGTTTCACTGTTTAGCAAATCGTTGATTTGCGTGATACTCATGTCATTAATAAAAGCCTGCTGAATTGATTTTAGGTTCTGCCTCCCCAGTAATCTTCAAACTCATCGTTCAATAAAAGAGGTCGCAAATGACGCATCAAGGTAAAAACACCGTAGTGCCAATACTTTCAGGCCCAGTACTACCATCCCAGTCACGCAAGATATTAAGCATTTGATTAACATGTTCATCTGAGGTTTTAAGGTTTATTAAGGTAGGTAATATAACCAGAACTTCTTCGTCAAACATATCCATTTGCATTGACTGTTGATCGGCAAGAGAAATCTTTTCTGATTTATCCAACTTAGCTTTAATCAAATTTTCAATTCTATTTGCCCGATGAGGACCAGCCCAATCACGGGATATAAAATGATCACCTCCATTAGACACAACTTTATTGTTTGCTGAGATGAGGTACCCTTGCGGTGGGTTAAAACTTTGTGGCATCTGATCGATTGGAATATAGCCTTGCCACGCATATTCCAGATCCCAACCTGGTACAGGAATACTACCCTGTCCTTTACCCCTAATTGGCACTCTTCCAGCGCCTAATTGACCAATATTTTGTTGAGCATCAACATAAAACATATTTACTACGGGCGTAATAAGCAAGTTCATAGCCTTATTGAAAGACACCCAATCATGCGCATAATTAAGTGCAAAAAAGGCTTCATATGAAGTGTCTTTTTCTTCGTTACCAGCCCAGCGCAATGATACTGGCTGTTTAAAAACATCAACCACATCAGAAATTATAGGGCCATATTCAGTTGACCTTACTTTAATTTTTAAAGGCTTCAGTGGTTCACGTAATATGGAAGGAAAATCAGCTTTAACGTTAATCGTTTCGATAGAAGTCTCAAAATCAATCCAGCTATCACCACGTCGATATTGATTATTATTTGCAAGGTTAATTTCTTCATAATACAAGTCCATGGTATCAGCCATCATGTTTGTACTACTCCAACCTATATTTGCATTTTTACCTTGCATGATTATAGGAAGACCTACCAAGCTTGCGCCAGTTACATCAAGTTTTTCGCCTTTTAGTGAAACCGTATACCAATACGATGGCAACTGTATAGCCAAATGAGGATCACTCGCTAAAGTAGCAAGGTCATTCTTGGTATGCTTACCTGAAAGTACCCATGCGTTGCTGCCAACATTCTTTCCACCAATGCCCCACTCATTTTGAAGCTGGGAGTTCAACGTATTTAATGCAGTCAGGCTATCTGTAGCTAATTTTGATGCATTAACTGTGGACTTAGTTTCTTGAACCTCCTCGTTAGTCATTAATAACTGTGCTTTTTCAGCACTAAGTAATTTGGAAATAACAAGGCGTTGAATATCTTTTTGAAAGTTACCAGCCAGTCCTAAACCGAACATTTTATACCAGGCTAGTGAATGAGATGGATGCCAGCGTTGAGGTTGAATACCCATTATAGAAAAC
This sequence comes from Pseudoalteromonas sp. B62, assembly GCF_037162565.1. Lineage (NCBI taxonomy): Bacteria > Pseudomonadati > Pseudomonadota > Gammaproteobacteria > Alteromonadales > Pseudoalteromonadaceae > Pseudoalteromonas > Pseudoalteromonas sp. B62. The sequence goes on from NZ_JARLVB010000001.1 coordinate 51,197, forward strand.
TCAACAGGCAAGCTTTGAGCACTGTCTAACCAACTGTTGATCCCCGCAGAATATGCCTCCAAAGAATTTTGAGCCGGCCTTCCTAGTGAGTCCCAAGCCTCATTTGTATTTTTAGAAATACCCATGGTACGCATATAAATATCAAGATTAACCGCATCTTTACCAAAAATTTCACTAAGCGTTCCTGTAGCCATTCGACGCTGTAATTCCAATTGCCATAATCTGTCCTGAGCATGAATAACACCCATCGCAAAGAATGCATCATTATCATATTGAGCAATAATGTGTTTAACACCTTGAGCATCTGTCTCAATTTGAACAGGAGCCTGTATACCAGCAACTGATATATTTCCAGATATTGTAGGCTTTGTGTTTAATAAGTAAGAATATCCATTACCTAGTATAAAAATCACAGGGACAACAATCAGGCCGATGAATAAAAAAAGTATCGGTGAATTTTTATAAGCCAGTTTAAAAACTTCCATAGTATCAAACCCTTAAATGTTATTTAAAATAGTTTAACTATCGTTTTGACAAACCAGAACTATCAAAATTACACCTTGATACCAGTCTGGTATTTTTATTATTTTGCCCACCCTTTCCCTAACGACTTTAAATAAAAGAGATTGGCAACAACAGCTTTTAGCTATCAACCTTATGCTGTAAAGGGATTACCTTTAAGGTTTTGCGATACAACTCGGTTGCTTTGCTCTTTGTTTTCTCCTGCTACAAGAACAACACCATATTTGTCGAGAGAAACCTTGCTGCCGTATTCATCAATAGAATCGGAATCTGGGTAAATTTTCACTGATGAAGGCACATAGCGGGCAGTAACCGCTAAGCGAGTTTGATTTTTAGTAATATTAGGCAAAGATGAGTGCATCAGCGTTGACCAAAATATGACAAATTGTCCTGCTTTCATTTCTAAAGAAACAGCTTTTGACTCATCAGGAATAAAGGCCTTGTCTTTTTGCAGATTGCGATAATCGTAACCAAAAAAACCTCGCTTAACACCATCCTTTTCCATACTATTAACTGTTTCTGGTGAATACTTCATTTCAAGTGTTTCATCGTATACCATTTCTTCATGTGTACCCGGTATGAAACGTAGGCAACCATTTTCTTCTGTAACATCTGTTAACGCAGTCCACACAGTAACTGCGCCACCAAAGTCACCTTCCATCGGCCAAACGACTTGTGGTTTTCCCGAGGCATGAGCAAAAGTGTCGGCCTGATGCCAATCAGTTCCTTCATCTCCAGGATATTTTGGAAACATTTCACTGCGCCAGCAAATTAAATCTGGACCTAGAATACTTGCTATTTTATCTGTAATTTCTGGACGAACTACATGTTGACTAAGCTCATCAACATCGAGGTGACGATCATAACCAGAAATAACACTAGTATTATCAAGATCATAAGCTGCATTTGTACGATCGAATAACGCAGCCCGTATTTTTTTATATTTAGTAAGAATTTCTTCCCTTTCATACAAATCAAAAGGACCTGCAAAACCCTTATCTCTGAATGACTTAAGTTCTTCAGAGGTTAAACTATACGAATTATTCATAATTATTATTTCAATCCATATTATTATTAGTTGAATATTAACTTACGTTATTGATAAAATTAGGCACTAGCCGAAGCTGACAAATATGAAGCTACCCATCCTTTTAACGTTGGGTTCTCCATTAATTTAGACGTTGGCACTTCAATATTTAGTGCATCTTCAATTTGAATTTGTAAATCAACAACTGTCAAAGAAGATGCTCCTATATCGAAGAAATCTTGCTCCTGTGAAATACCATCAAAAATTGGTTTTTCTTTAAAAATGCCTTTTATAACTTCATTTATTTTTATTTCACCCATTATTATTTCTCCTTATTACTGGTTTAATTACATTCTTATAGATTTATTGTGAAAAGCTTTTTTATCAATTTTTCCATTTTTACTGATGGGTAAATTTGAACTAAAATTAATTACATCGGGGATCATATAATTGGCTAATTTAGTAGAAAGAGAACTTTTCACTCCTCTAACAGTCCATTCAGTATCTTCACCCACTTGCAAATATGCAGTTAATAGTTGTTCACCAACACCATGTTCTTCTAATAAAACTATCGCATCATTGACATGTTCCAAAGTTAAAATACTACTTTGAATTATTTCTAATGAAACTCGATAACCTCGTATTTTTATTTGATTATCTTTTCTACCTACAAATTCAAATTCTTCGTCCAAATTTTTTCGTACTAAATCTCCGGTACGATAAAGTAAGCCTTTATCAATACTTGGTTCTTTGAAAAAATTTATACTTTTAGAATTTAAATAACCTATTGCAATACCAAGGCCAGACGTAACTAACTCACCGACTTCACCATCAGCAACTTTTTCTAAATTACCGTCAAGTAAATAGACTTGGGTTCCAGTAATAGCCCTACCGATTGGCACAACATCATTCGGTCTATTTAAAACAGTCATACGGTGGCAACACGTAAAAGTGGTATTTTCAGTAGGCCCATACCCATTTATTACAGTAATTTCTGGATATGCATCTAAAACCGTATTAATAAGTTTTGAAGAAAGAACATCTCCTCCTGCTAATAACGTTTTAATTGGAGAAAGAGCAGAGATATAACGGCTTGCGATAAGATGAAATAACGCAGCTGTCAGCCAGAGAATAGTGACGTTATTGTCTTTTATTTCACGGGAAAATAGCTTAGGGTCAAGAATTGAGCCTGAATAGAGTACTAAAGTTGCTCCTGTACATAGCGCCCCCATATTTCAAAGGTTGAAGCATCAAAGGACAATGGTGCAAATTGAAAAATGTTATCTGTTGACTTAATTTCAATATAATTTGTATTTTTCACAAGACGAACAACGGCTCGATGAGGAATAACAACACCTTTTGGTTCACCTGTAGAGCCTGAAGTGAACATGACATAACATTTGTCATCCAATGCATTTTCACTCAAACAAGTTGACGTTAAATCAATGCCGTCGGATTGAGATAAGTCATCCATTAGAGTAATATCATTCAAATAGATAGCAGTCCGCTTATTATCAAGTAACTCACTACATTCGCCATTTGAAATAACTAACTTTACATTGGCTGTGTCTAAGTTTTTAATACTAGTGGATATAGGGGTATTATGATCAACAGGTAGATATGATGCACCACATTTTAAAATAGCCAGCATTGCTACAATCACTTCCAACGATCGAGTCATTGACAAGCCAATAACATCTCCTTGCTGCGCCCCACAAGACAATATATGTTTAGCAAAAATATTTGCCTTTATATTGAGTTGATCATAGCTTAGCTGTTTTTTCAAACTTAACCGCGGTATTATTTGGACTTATCTTTGATTGTTTTTCTACAAGTTCATGTACTAATAAAGCATCTTCACTTTTATACAACATTTGATAATTCCATACTTAAATAACTAGAAATATATTCTAAAGTTGTTGAGTTTTGGCGAATTAACCCATAATGGTCCCCTAAAGGATCTATATATAACTGTGAACCTTTGATTACTTTATGAATTTTAATGGCACTACTCTCATTGGTTTGCTGATCTTTTTCTCCACCAATAATCAATGTTTTCGTATTTATTGAACTCGCTAGTTTCTCAAAGTTGGTATCACGATATGATAAGTAATTAATTGCGTACCGATTAAAAAAATGTGGTTGTGAAAAGGGTAAATTTACGCCAGAAGGTATTTCTGACCTTGTAGGATTTTTTAGGCTGGAGCCGATTAAGAATAAATTCGGCTTTACTTCTATCAATCGCAGCAATTGGTAGTAAGTTATCAATATCTATTCCGTACTGAGTAACACAATCACGATCATTTAATAGGACAAATTCTCCATTAACGAGAATTAAATAACTGAACCTATTTGGATTTTGATTTGCAGCGGCTAGTGCAATCCCAGCGCCAGAACAATAACCAACTAATATAGTATCCTCAATATTTTTGTGATTTAGTACAACCATTAAGTCTTTAACATGATTTTCGACAGTGAGTTCACCGTCTATTACCTGTAGGGAAGAAGAATCGAGTATCAACCGACTTTCATAAGTAATAATATTAAATTGGTTATGAAAATAATCAAAGAATGAGTTAGCTACATCTAATTTAAGTCCAAATGGTAATATCAGACAAATCCAAGGAACATCCTCAGAATAAAAAGATATACGATAATCAAGAGAAATTTTATTATTTTTAACAGAAGAATATTTTGACAACTTAAATCCCTATAAGTATTAGATGAAGTTCTTATCCGTGAAGCCTTGGTTTATTACATTTTCTTAACACCTTATTTATATTATTCATTCATAAAAGAATGTCAACCAATAAAATATCTTAGAGTTTTATTTCTCATCACTTGCAGCGTAAATAGATGAATGAGCGAATTTATACATAAAAGTCACATTGACGTGGTAATCCCCCCATTTTTAATGGAGGCTATTTGTAGAATTTCCGTTGTTTAACTTTTCCAGTTTTTGTATGGGTGTTATGCCACCTATGCCCATGTTAGGGCGTTCATTATTATAAGTCCATAACCAATCGGTTGCTTTATCTTGTAACTCACTAATATCACTGTAGATATAATGACTTAGCCAGTCATACCTAACCGTGCGATTAAACCGCTCTACATAAGCATTTTGTTGCGGGTTACCTGGTTGAATAAATTGTAATTCAATATTATTATTTAACGCCCACTCTGCTAATTTATGGCTAATATATTCAGGCCCATTGTCACACCTGATAGCTTTTGGCTTACCACGCCATTCTATAATTTGATTGAGTAAGCGGATAACACGCTCAGCGGGGAGTGATAAGTCAGCATCTATTGTGAGTCCTTCGCGATTGAAATCATCAATCACATTGAACAAGCGACACCCTCTGCCATCAGATAATTGGTCGTGCATGAAATCCATTGACCAACATTCGTTAATGGTCTCAGGGACAGCCAATGGTTCAGGCTTCTTCCTTGTTAGACGTTTTCTAGGCTTTATTCGCAGATTCAACTCAAGCTCACGGTAAATACGATAAACGCGCTTATGATTTCATGTGTAGCCTTTAACATTGCGTAAATATAAAAAACATAAACCGAATCCCCAATTACGCTGACATTGGCTTAAATCCAATAGCAACGCTGCAATTTTCTCATTTTCATCAGACAGTTTTAGCGTATAGCGATAGCATGTTTCATTTATCATAAAAGTACGACAGGCTAGGGCAATACTTATTTTATTTGTGCTAACGACTTCATGAGCCAAGACTTTGCGCTCAGAAGCCTTTACCATTTTTTTGCCATTGCCTCCTGAATGACCTCAGATTTTAGCCGCTCTTCAGCATACATTTTCTTTAAACGGCGATTTTCATCTTCAAGCTCTTTCATTCGTGTCATTAAAGACGCATCCATGCCGCCGTATTTTGCGCGCCATTTATGAAAGGTTGAGTTGCCCATACCATGTTCACGGCATAGCTCAGGAATAGGCACGCCGCTTTCTGCTTGTTTTAAAATGGCGAGGATCTGACTGTCTGTAAAATGTGCTTTTTTCATAATTTTCCCCTGTGTTTACAATAAGAGAAAACTCTACGTTTGGCATCTATTATTTTTCGGGAGGATTACCGATTGTTTTGGAAGAGTTTAATGGCAGTGAGACAAAGCCGTATGTGAATACCGTTGAAGATGCGGTATCGATTGCAAATGAATCTGCAATGTCTGTGATTCATCAGCCAATGTTTCTTTCTGCATGGAAAGACGCAGTATCTTTATATCCTAAGTATTTTGTCATACCTCAAAAAGGCATCGATCAAGTAGAAAATTGGCGTGAATTAGCTCCAAACTGGGATGAGAAAAGTAATTTAGGCAACTTAAAACCTAATTCTAGATGGACGCTACTCGCGATCTGGAGCTTGGTGGATGCAAAAAAAGTACGAAGTATTCTCAAAGAATTGGGACGCGATGCGTCGCAACAGGGTCTGGACCTAATGAGTTTTCAATGGCTTGCAAAGTCTACAGCTACAAACCGTAGAGACATACTAACTAGACTTTTTGCATATTACTAAAAACGTCTAACAAGCAATGTTTCGTTCCTCAACAAATTATAGCCCACTATTTTAGTCCGCTTATGTGAGCGTTATATTCACAAGGAGTTTTGAATTGGCAATAGATGTTGCTTTTAGCATTCAGGCAAATGATTATTTAGACCCTGATCGAGCATATGATCTTTACTGGTCTGGCGTTATCACAGATAAGAAGAAGTTTCTTTGTCCAGGAACTGATTGCACGGCGCAAGTAACCTGCGCAAACTTGGATGAAGATCTTCTAGATATGAAGGTCGTCCCGCACTATCGAATCTACGGAGAGCATTCTAAAGACTGTGAAGTTTTTGATAATAAGCCTCTCAATCTTCAATATGAAGATGGCACATCTGTAAAGGAAGAAAAGCGGACTGTAGATGAATCTATTGTAGATACCTTTCTTCTAGAGCGACCAGATTCTTATTATGATGAAGCTCGATCTGACCGTGGAGCTAATAATCAAGTTTTTAAAAAGCCCGAGTTTGTCCGCAGATCAAAAGACACGAGACTAAGAGAAACAGGAAGTATCGGGAATATATACTCTGTTCGGTCTGTTGTTGGAAGATATATCAGATATAGAAACGATGGCTCCATTAAGCAGCGTAGAGTAAACATATTAGGCAAAGACATATATTACCGAAGTATATTTAAATGTATATGGGAGCAAGACTTGAATGAGCTTCTAAGCTATCCTGTAATTTACTATGGATGGGCATTTATAAATAGGCTTCCATCGGGCGCTGGATATCAGATTAAATTTAAGAAGAAATTCAAGAGAGGCGATGATGAATATACGAGCACGATAATGATCGCCGATCGTTTGATTGAAAGCTATAAAATAAAAAAGTTAGTTGCAACAAGGCTTGAAAAGATAAATGCACAAGATAAGCCAACAGCGTTTGTATTTGTGTATGGTGAACCCAGTGAGAACATATCACAGGCGGGTAACAAATATGCCAACTTCTCAATAAAAAACCTAGACATGATAGACATTAATTATGATTGTCCGTTGCCAAAAGAATATAACAAGTAAAGCCAGCCGACGCATAAATGAGAGCGAATGGGTCAAACTTTGACTTCACACATTAAAAACCTTCATTGTCTGCTAATGTGTACTAGCTCAGACTTGATCTGACAGTTACCCATTTTTCTAATGGTGACTGTTAGTTTAGATTTGAGCTAAATTCTTTTCTGCCCAAACCGTTTTTCCATCCAGTAATGTTTCAAGTGGTGTTCGACCGCAACATACTTTTCCTTGATGAGTCCGATCATTGTTGTAGTAATCCATCCATTCGTCCAGATCTTTTTGTAGTTTTTCCATTGAATCGTACAACTTTTTGCGGAATGTGATTTGATAGAACTCGTTCAAAATCGTCTTATGGAAACGCTCACAGATACCATTTGTTTGCGGGGACATTGCTTTCGTTTTTGTATGGTCGATGTCGTTAATTGCCAAATATAGCTGATAATCATGATGCTCAACTCGCCCGCAATACTCAGTTCCTCGGTCAGTTAATATTCTAAGCATAGGCAATTTGTGACCTTCGAAATAAGGCAATACTTTATCATTGAGCATGTCAGCCGCTGTAATTGGCGTTTTCGTTGTGTAGAGCTTCGCAAAGGCGACTTTACTGTAGGTATCCACAAAGGTTTGTTGATAGATACGACCAACACCTTTAAGGTTACCAACATAAAATGTGTCTTGTGAGCCAAGATAACCGGGATGCGCTGTTTCAATTTCACCACAGGCTTCATCGTCATGTTTTTTCTTTTCTAGCGCAGCAACTTGAGCGTCAGATAAAATAATGCCTTCATTAGCGACTTTGTTTTCCAATGCTTTCAATCGTTTTTTGAAGTTTTCTAAATCGTGACGCAACCAGATTGAACGAACACCACTACCTGAGACAAACACGCCTAACTTACGAAGCTCATTGCTGGTTCTATGTTGACCGTGAGCAGGATAGTCAACTGCATAGTTAATGACGGCTTGCTCTGTTTCTTCGTCAACGCGATTCTTTATATTTGGTGTACGGCGGTTCTTTTCGATTAATGCATCAATACCACCTTCATTAACGAGTTCTTGATAACGATAAAATGTATCTCGTGATACGCCCATGACTTTACAGGCTCTTGATACATTGCCTAGTTCTTCGGCAAGGTTAAGTAAACCAGCTTTGTGTTTTATGATTGGATTGTTAGTATGCAACATGAGAGTTACCTTTTTGTTTGTTTTGATTTAAAGATTCGACACCTTTATCAAAACGGGTAACTCTCACTTTTTCAAGTTGAATTGTCAGATCTTGTCTGAACTAATACAGCTAATGGCTGTGAGTTCGGCCACTCGACAACATAAAATGTTGTTTATAATTGGCAAGGTATTTTACTGTGTCGGATGGCGTGGCTTCGCCACTTATCCGACCTACGTCAAAATGTAAGTTGGTTAAGCCGAAGGCGCCACCCAACAAAGCTTCAGATTCACGCCTTGAAGGTCAGCAGCTGGCAATTAGTAGCCATAAATAAACGAATCAAACATCAACAAAAAAGGCGCTTCCTTTACGGTAAGCGCCCTTCTCTAATCTCACTAATTACTTATTTTACGATTGTCATTTCGTCTAACAAGTTTTGTGCATTATCTACTTTATCCATTACCCACAGCATGTAGCGCGAATCAACGTGGATTGAGCGATTAAGCTCAGGGTTGTAATCCCAATCACCAATAATACTTTCGTAAACACCGTCAAACAGTAAACCAACAAGCTCTGCTTTGCCGTTAAGTGTTGGCGAACCTGAGTTACCACCGGTAGTGTCTACATTTGATAAAAAGTTAACGGGTACTGTATTCATGCCACCTGTGTAATCACCGTAAAGCTTGGCTTTAATTTGCTCTTGTAACTTTTTAGGTGCATTAAATGGGTCAACATCGGTGTTTTTAGCAAGTAATCCTTCAAGCGAGGTAAACGGTGTTGCTACCAAGCCGTCTTGAGGTGAGTAGCCGCCTACGGTGCCATAGGTAACACGGAGTGTGCTGTTGGCATCGGCGTATACAGGTTTGTTTTTAGCTTTGTTAAACGCAATGATTGCGCTCATTAGCTCTGGGCGAGCTGCTTGTAATTTACCTGCAAGTGCTTTTGATTTATCTTCCTGTGCTTTCATTACTTTAAATATTGCTTTAGCGTACTGCACAAATGGGTCTTGGCTTTGATTTAGCTGGCTAAACGATTGTTCAAATAATGAATTGCGAACAGTTGCATTATCAAGTCTTGACTGTTCATACATGCTATCAAGTAACGCGCTTTGGGTTGCTTTATCAAACCCATTTTGTACTTTAAATACGTTATCAACCTCGCTAAAACGCTCTTCTTTTGGAAGTGCTGCATACAATTCTAAAAAGTGCAGTAAAATAGCTTTGTCTACTTTGCTATCATAACGGCGCGTCATGCGCTCAAGCCCTGCTTTAATGCGAGGTAAGTCACGCTCTTGATAACCCGATTCACGTTCGCTATTTGGCTTTTGCTTTTCGTAACCTAAGCGGTATAAACGTCGTGCTGTGCTGATCATCTGTGAGCGGTGCACATAACCTAACATACGATCGCGTTCACTGTGCTCTTGTGATTGCGCAATTAGCTCTGATAGCTCACCTAGTACACTTCCGTATTGCTCTTTACGTGTACTATCGCTATTGATCCAATTAGTTAGTTCTTGTTCAAACTGTTTTTTACGCTCAAACATAGTACCTTTTTTAAAGCTTTCGATCATCGAACCATAATTTTTAATGTAGTTGTTGTAACCTGCTATGGTGCTTTCGTAAGCAATACGCGCTTTACTGCCGTCTTCTGAGTTTTCTTCAATAAGCGACACGTATTTTGAGTTATGAACGCGTGCTTTAGGGTAGCTGTCGTTAAATACGTTATCTACCTCTGTTGCTATACGGTAGCGGTTAGTGCGCCCAGGGTAGCCTGTAACCATTACAAAGTCGCCTTCTTGCACGCCTTTAGCACTTACTTTTAGGTAAGAGTCTGGTACGTAAGGTACGTTGTCTTCGCTGTACTCTGCTGGTTTTCCATCTTTGCCTACATAAGCGCGGTAAAAACCAAAGTCGCCTGTGTGGCGCGGCCACATCCAATTATCTATATCGCCGCCGTATTTACCTACGCCCATTGCCGGTGCATAAGTTAAGCGTACGTCTTTAATTTCAAGTGACTTAATTAGGTAAAACTCTAAACCACCATGAAACGAATACACGTTACAACGATAGCTTTCGTCGGCTTCACACTGGGCTACTAGCGCTTTTTCATTTTTTTCGAGTGCGTCGTAGCGTGCTTTTGCTGTTAACTCGTTAGTACCTTTAATTACTTCATCTGTTACGTTGGTAACCGTTTTTGTTACATAGACGCGTGAGCCCGGTGCTGCAGGTAAATCTTCTGTAGGACTTTTAGCTAAAAAGCCATTTTCTAAAATATTGTTTTCAGGTGTTGAGTTGTATTGTACCGAGCCATAAACACAGTGATGGTTTGACACAACTAAACCCTTAGGCGATACAAACGATGCTGTACAGCCACCTAGGCTAATTACCGCATTCATTGGGAATTCGGTTAATTTAGAAATAGATTCAACATCAATTTCAAGCCCTTTGGCTTTTAAAATTGATTCTAACTCTGGAAGTTGGTGTGGTTGCCACATGCCTTCGTCGGCTATGGCACTACTTGAAAGTGATAAAGAAAATGTGGCTACTAATGTAGCTACAAGAGGTTTTAAACGCATTATAGAATCCTTTTTATTGTTTGTTCGATAGTAACCGATTTACTTATTAAATAATTGAGCCATTACTAAGAATGATAAATGACAAAGTAAAGGGAGCACACACTCCCTTACTTTAAATGAATGTATTTAAACTAGATTTAATACCAATCTGCTTATATATTAAGTCTATTTAACGTTAAGAAAATCACGCTAGAACTAGGCAAAAATTTTTGTATCTAGTTGTTCTAAATAAAAAATTTTTAACGACGTTATAGTGAAATTTAATTCGTTAAATTGTTCAAGTATTTATGCAGGTTGGTATAAATCACTTTTAGTCTTTTTTTACATCTGCAGGGTGTTCTACACCGATCCACGCTTTAAATAGGGCTTTTTGTTCAAGCGTAGCGTCTTTATTAGCAACTACTTTTTTAGGTTTATCAAAATCTTCTGATAATACTAATGTTAAGCTATCAAGAGCATCGCGACGAATATAGTCAACGGTTACTTTCTCGCCTGCTTTAAATGTTTCTAGGCTCGTTTTTAAATCTTTACCTACATGATGCTTATTTATAGCAACAATTTTATCATCGGTAGTTAAACCCGCTTCCCATGCACTTCCGCCACGACGAACGTAACTTAGTGTTAGTAACTCACCGGTATTTTTAGCGGTGGCGTCAATACTCGCAAGCGCTTTTGCTTTCTCTGGTCGTTCATATTTTAAGCCCACTTTAGCAAGTAACTCATCAAAGTTGATACTTGCAGGCGATTCTACATTTTTTTGCCACCAGCTTGAGTAATCACGCCCTGTTAAATCTTTTAAAATGTTAAGCACATCTACGTCTGTAAACCCTGCTGGCATTTTATGATTGTTATAAAGTGCTTTGTGCACATCGCGGTAGCTTATTTTACCTTGGCTTTTTTCTAGTAAGTCGATATCTAAAGCAAGTGAAAGTAACGAACCTTCTGAATATATATTGGTGCTGTAGTTACGTGCGTGATCGCCACCTTGATTAATCCATTTATCAAAACTTGTTTCACTTGCGCTTTGCACTTCACGGCCCGGTGTTTGTAAATGACGGTTGATTGTTTTACTCATTACTTTAAAAAATTCATCTGTTGTTTGAATGCCTGAGCGCACTAATAAATGATCTTCAAAGTAACTTGTTGAACCTTCTGCGATCCAAAGTAGTTTAGAGTAATTCATATTCGTGTAATCGTACGGCACTAAACCCTGTGGGCGGTATGCTTTTACATTCCATGTATGAATAAATTCGTGTGCGGCTGTGCTTATAAAACCTAAGTAATCTTCTCGGCTACCAAATCGATCGCGTGGGCGTTGTATAATAGTAGAGTTTAAATGCTCAGTTGCACCACCCGCTCCCGACGTTGCATGTACCATAAATACATAACGTTCATACGGATAGCCATCCCAAATTACATTACCTGTCGCTACTAGCTTTTTCAGATCTGTAAGCATTAAATCTACATCGTAGTTACCATCGCCCCATACAACTAAGTCATATTCGCGGTCATCTACTTCAAATGTGTGTAATTGATTTATACCTGTTTCGATTGGCGAATCAACAAGCACATCGTAGTTAGCTGCTTTGAATGAATTTTTACCCTCTAAATTATCCATACCTGATACAGAACGCCATTTTTTAGGTATATCTAAATTGACTGTTACTGGCTCTTGACGAAACGACTCGCTAAACATAAAAAAGCCTGATGCATCAATAAATGCATGGCTGTCGTCAATATGACGGGCGCGTTTGCCTAGTTCATTTGCATACACTTGATAATCAACATTAACTTCTGTTGGCTTATTAAGATGTACACGCCATGTACTATGGTCAATTTTTTCCCACGTTAACTCTTTGCCATCTTCATCTTTTGCATTGAAGTAACGTACGCCATTGGCTAAGTTTAAAATTTCGTATCGCCCGGTACGCCAAGCAGGAAGTTTTACATCGATATGAGATTGTGCTGATTTTGGAAATTCAACACTTACATTACCCAAATGATGCTGTGGTTCAGATATTTTTAATTCGTAATTTACATCAGCAAAAGCTGAAGTAGAACATGCAGCTACAATCGATAAAGCTAATAACTTTTTCATAAAAACTCTTAATAGAAACTTAATTATTAGCTAGATTAACAAGCTCGGATTTAAATGTGAATTAAATACGATAAAGAGTCTTGTACATGAGTTTATACGCATTAGCTTACTAAAATTACTAAGTTTTTAGTTAGATAACTACACATAACAAAAATTTGTTGTAAACTGAAGATAATATAACTAATACGATGGCGGTAAGCTTAGGTGTCTGATAAATCTAACGCTACAGATAGGAAACTAAAACAAGCAATTAACGCCCGAATGGCTGTTGAAGACGCGCGTAAATATCAGGTGGACACTCTTTCTGATTTCTCAGCTAAATTATCATTGAGTTGTAAAGGACTTGATACTGAATTAGATAATAGGCTTGCTAAGTTCAGGGCTGCACTCATTAAAGGTGTCAGCTTTGAAGATCTATCGCCATTGATAAGTGAAACAATTGTTTTATTAAAAAACCAAGAATCAGTACAACTCTCCCAACAACGAGATTTGTATAGCAGCGTACAGAATGCTGGTAAACAACTGCAAAAAACAAAAGGGTTACCAGAGGATACACGTAGAACACTTCGCCATTTATTAGATCACGAAATTAATCAAGTGCACTCTACCCATGATTTTATACCTTTACTTGACCAACTAATTTCTTTTTATCATCAAACATTAAGTCTCAAACTAGAAGCTGCGTCTGACGATAAATGTACTGCAACACCTGAGCTTGCACAAAAATTACTAAAATTAGCTAACGAATTAGTGTTGGAAGACGAAGCAACTGAAGAAATTAAATACATAAAAAATTGTATTACAGAAAGCGACACGTTAGATGCACTGTTAAAGGCTTCTATTAATATAATTAGTGTTATTGTAAAGAATATTAATAAAGAGCGTAAATCGGCACAAAGCTTTTTATCTTCTTTAAACCAAACACTTGAAGATTTACATCATTCAATTGTATCAACAAGTAAACACTCAAAATCGATGGAAGTTGAGTTTGATATTTTGAATAAAAGCATTGAAAGTAAAATTAAAAATCTTAATGTGCAAACTCAAAATGCAACTTCTATATCATCTTTAAAAGAGTTGGTTGATAACGAATTAAAATCGCTTAGTGAAGACTTTATTGCAAAAGAAAAACTTGAACGCACTGACAGAGAAATGCTGGTTTCTAGCTTTGATGAAATTAATGGTCGTATTGGTACCCTTGAAAGCAAACTAACAAAATATAAAAAACGCTTAAACGAACAACGTTTTAAAAGTCTATTGGATAGTTTAACAAAACTGCCTAATCGTGCTGCATTCGATGAACGTTACAACCATGAAATACACCTATTTAATGTTCAGTCATCGGATGTCACTCTTGCGGTGATTGATGTTGACCATTTTAAATCCATTAATGATAGATTTGGTCATACTGCTGGGGATATAACACTACAAGTTATAGCCAAAGCACTACAAAAATCTGTTAGAAAATCAGATTTTATTGCCCGTTATGGCGGTGAAGAGTTTGTTTTACTTATGCCTAGTACTTCGCTCATAAATGCTACGGCCCCTCTTGATAAACTGAGGAAGATAATTAAAAGTATTCCTTTTAAATTTAAAGATAAACAAATTGAAATAACTATTTCTCTAGGTGTTACTCAGTTAAAGAAAGGCGATACACCTATAATCGCTTTTGACCGAGCAGATGATGCTCTTTATGAAGCGAAAAATACAGGTCGGGATCGTCTTTGTATAAGTAAATAATGTCATATTTTTTATTTTAAATAAAAGATATCACGAAGTGGTAATTTACATAAAAGAATAGCAAGGAGAACGCCGATGCTAATACAATTAAACCCAACTGGGGTTTTAGATTTATTGTCACAACTAGAAGTTGATTTATTAGAGCAATCATCCACTAGCGAGCGCTATAAACTATTTAGAAATTGTGCACTTGCTGTGCTAAACGTGGGGAGTCATACGGACGCCAGCAACGAAATTTATGATAAATATCAAGATTTTGATATACGCCTATTGAGCCGTGAACGCGGGATTAAAATTGAGCTTGAAAATCCACCCTTAACTGCTTTTGTAGATGGTGAGATTATCACCGGTATTCACGAACATATTTTCTCTGTTATCCGCGATATTTTATTTATATGTCAAAAATACGAAAAAAATCTTAAAGAACAAAAAGCCATTACTCATATGGTGTTTGACATGCTAAGAAATGCCGATGCATTGCGCGTAAATAGCGAACCTAGCATGGTAGTTTGTTGGGGCGGACATTCTATTAATGAAGTTGAATACAAATATACTAAGCAAGTGGGATACGAATTAGGCTTACGCGGTTTAAATATTTGCACAGGTTGTGGACCTGGCGCAATGAAAGGCCCTATGAAAGGAGCCACCATTGGCCACGCGAAACAACGCATTAAAGATAATCGTTACTTAGGCTTGACTGAACCAAGTATTATTGCTGCTGAACCACCGAACCCAATTGTAAATGAGCTGGTAATTTTACCTGATATAGAAAAGCGTTTAGAGGCATTTATACGCACCGCTCACGCTATAATTATTTTTCCTGGTGGAGCTGGCACCGCAGAAGAGCTTTTGTATTTATTAGGTATATTGTTACATCCTGACAACGCCAAACAATGCATGCCTGTGATTTTAACGGGCCCAAAAGAAAGCGAAGCTTATTTTAAAGAACTGTGCGAATTTGTTGAAATGACATTAGGTAAAGAAGCGCTCAACAAATTTGAAGTAATTATTGATGACCCTAAATTAGTTGGACAAACATTAAAGTTAGCAATGACTGATGTACGCAATTATCGTAAAAGCGAAGGTGATGCGTATTACTTTAACTGGACGCTAAAGATTGATAACGATTTTCAGCAACCTTTTGCACCAACCCATGAAAATATGGCTGGTCTTGATTTACACCTTAATCAACCGAAACAGTTATTAGCAGCTAATTTACGACGAGCATTTTCAGGAATTGTTGCCGGCAATGTAAAAGACGAAGGTATAAAAGCGATTAAACAAAATGGCCGTTATATTTTAAGCGGTGAGCCCGCTTTGATGAAAGATATGGATAAACTGCTTCAGGCATTTGTTGACCAAGGACGTATGAAACTCCCTGGTAGTAAGTACACTCCATGTTATGAAATAAAAGCATGAGTTTTATAATTTGAAACCACATTTACTTCTTATAGATGCGCTTAATCTAATTAGGCGCATTTACGCGGTTGACGTAAACCAAAAACACCACAGTGATGATCAAATGATCGAAGCATGTTGTGCTAGAGTAGCTCATGCATGCAAAAAACTACTTAACACTACCAACGCCACCCATGCTATTGCTGTGTTTGATGGTGACAGAAGTTGGCGTTACCATTTCTATAAAAATTACAAACATTCACGCTCGCCAATGCCACAAATTTTGAAGGATGCATTAATACATTTCAAAACAGCCATTGAAGAAACAGGTATTGTAGTATTTGAACCTATTAATGACGAAGCTGACGACATTATTACCACTCTTGCGTGTAAAGCTGCAACGAATAATGTAAGCAACACAATTGTATCTACTGACAAAGGTTTCTTACCTCATTTAGGTCAATACATAACTATTTATGATTACTTTAAAAAGCAATACCTTGATGAGCACAGTATAAAAGAACGTTTTGGAGTTCAACAAAGTAGGTTAGTAGACTTTTGGGCACTCGCTGGTGATAAAACCAATGATATTCCAGGCGTAAAAGGCATAGGGATAAAGTCGGCTCAACAACTTATTAATAATTATAATACTGTTGAGCAAGCGCTAGAAGATAAATTACTAAGCCCAAGTATTCATAAAAAGCTAGAAGCAAATATGGATATGTATGTAATCTCAAAACAACTGGTTAGTTTACGCACGGATATAAACTTGGGTTTTAGTTTAAAGCAATTAAGGCTTAGTTAGTCGCATGTTTATAGCGTGTGCTAATTACAATACGTATACTATTATTAGATTCTGTGACCAGAGTAAATAATGTTGAAAAAGTTTTTTAGGTATTTAATTCTAGGTTTAGGGCTATATGCGCTAATAGCAACATTGGTGATCACTTTCTATAAAGATGACCCCCAAGCGATGATTTGGCAAGACCGCGAAGCATTTAATAAACGTTATATCGAAAAGCTTTCACTAGAGCAGCCTACTACTATTAATAGTGTACTTGACTACTTAGGCAGCCCAGATCTTACTTTTGCAAAACGCAATAGTGATGAAGTACTTCAAATCATTTTTTATCGCACGCAACATAAAACGTCCGATGGCATAACAACCATAGATGAATGTACCGGACTGTTATTTAAAAATGGTCAACTTATTTTGTGGGGGCCTAGTGCTTATAAAAAATATCAGGATTAAAACTAGGTGAAGGCATAATGAATGAGCCTATTTCTGTCAAACTAAACCAATTACTTGAAAATACAAAACTATTTTTAACTTTATATAATGTAAAAAAACAATGGCAGACAGTCTACCCTGCAGTATGTAAACTTTCTGAGCAATACAGAGAATTATATGAGCAATACCCTGTAGCTTTACAAGCTAGGTGTGCTGTATTTAACCCTAAATATAGTTATTCTGTTAATTTGGTTATCAATCAATGTGTTTTAACCGCTGCTTTGTGTAAAAGCCAGCAATACAATAATCAGCTTAGTGAATTATATATCTGTGCTGCACTTGTTGATCACTTATGTGTGGGTGAGCAACTAAACAAGCTTTCCAAACAATTAAAGTTTAGTGATAGTGATAAAAAAATATGGCAACTACGCCACCAGCTCACCGCTAAAATAATCTTAACTGGTGGTGATTCAGCAAAACCAATAACGCAAGTTCTTGCAAAACTAAGTAAGTACAAGCAAGCATTAGTCACTACACCAAAAATAATGCTTTATGATGGTGGCATTACGCTTGTTGCTATCGCTAATATAATTGCAATGAACATTACTTATAGCCCTTCTAAACAACATATTAGTCTTTTTAAAGCTCTCGGCGATTTATATATACGTACACCTAACCTATTTGCGCAACAGCTAATAAAATTTTTAATCGCACATATAGGCCCATTATTACCGGGTAGCCGAGTTATATATAATGATCAATTAATGGTGTATTTGGCCAGCGACAATCAGCAGCGTCATATACTAATAAACGTCGAGAATAAAAATAAAATAGCGTGGTATAGAGTCAAGGCATTGCTAAACAGCAACGCTATCCAGTGGCAATCAAATGATTCACGTATCCAAATTAGTGTATGGGACAGTGAGCATATAACTTCCACTGCCAATATACTAAATAATGGGTCGCTAGCTTTGATAGAGTTAATTAGTCGTCTTAAGTTGCAGCATGAATACAGCTACAAAGCGTTAAGCCAAATTATGGCGCCTTATCCTAATGTAATAGAAAATCTATGTGAGGCTGTAAAACCTTATAATAATGAACATCAAGCGGCTAAAAATTTGAAACATAGTCTATCTATGGTTGGTTATTTTAATGCCCCTGCAATTATTCAGCGAGTTATATTTGAGCAACTGGTTAAGGTAACTCCTCACCCTTTACAACAATTTGTTTTAACGCGACTAGAGTGCATAGTAGAAATTATTGCTCTATTGGTTAGTAAAAATAAAATGATTCAATTTGAACATATCGCACTTCCTCTTTATGGCTATGCTTATTTTTTATTAACACAATGCAGTACACATATATCTAGAAAAATAATGATTGATGAAACACCTAACACCACATTGAATACGCCTATTAGTGCCTTTTTTGGTGTTAGTTCATTAGACACTGAGCAGCTAAAAGCACAACTTACATTACTATTAAGTGATAACCCTTGGGCAATCGCATTATTGGAAGCTGAACATCTTCCAAAAAAGCAGCTCAACGAACGCAGTAAACTATGGGTAGCAATAAAGGCGCTTACACAAACCGTATTTAAACCGCAGCTAAAGCTAAGCACTTGGCAACAGCAAATATTAGATCAGCAATTAACTACTCAAAAATGGGAAAACCATCACTTATTTAATGAACAGCTCCAAGAGCTTGCCTTATCTAATACTATTTAATACCAATCCGTAATAATACTTAATCAATTTGAGGGATTAAACCTGACGCTAACTGCGTTTAATCTACTTGCAATAAGCAAGCTAATGACGCGCAAATTCGCCTTTTTTCATTGAAAATCTCTGGCTAGAAAAATAATTTTAAATATCATTATGGTTCAATATGTTAGTAAATATCTTGTTCTGTGTTCAGGTTATTTAGTCTTTTTATTTCCATTATAAATACAATTTATACCCAGTATTTGTAGTATAAACTAGCAAAATGGGCGATAAGTTGGTATAAATGCGCCCTTACAATTTTCAATCCCATTCACATAAATGACCTAACAAGCTGTTACTCTCTCAGAGTAATAATTTATGTGCAAATCAAAATCTTTAAAGGAAAAGTCAATGGCCAAACAAACCATCACAGTGATCAAAGGCGACGGCATCGGTCCGAGCATTATCGACTCAGCACTTGAAATATTAAAAGCCGCAGGTTGCGACTTTGATTATGAATTTGTTGATGCAGGCCTTGCAGCACTTGAAAAAACAGGTGAGTTACTTCCGCAAGAAACGGTTGATACCATTGCTAGAAATAAAATCACATTAAAAGGTCCTTTAACTACGCCTGTAGGTGAAGGTTTTACGTCTATTAACGTAACGCTTCGTAAGCAATTTGGTTTATACGCTAACGTACGCCCAGTTAAATCATTTGTTGGTACTAAAGCGCGTTACGACGATATTGATATCATTACTATTCGTGAAAACACCCAAGGTATGTACTCAGGTGCTGGCCAAGTAGTAAGTGAAGACGGTAATGAAGCACAAGCAAAATCGATAATTACGCGTGAAGGCGCAGAAAAAATCGTAACTTTTGCATACGAGCTAGCGGTACGCGAAGGTCGTAAAAAAGTAACTGCCGTTCATAAAGCTAACATTTTAAAATCAACATCTGGTTTGTTTTTAAAAGTAGCACGTGAAGTAGCAGAGCGTTACCCACAAATTGAATCAAATGAAATGATTGTCGATGCAACATGTATGAAGCTGGTAATGACACCTGAAGAGTTTGACGTAATTGTTACGACTAACTTATTTGGTGATATTTTATCTGACCTTTGTGCTGGTTTAGTTGGCGGTTTAGGTATGGCACCTGGTGCTAACATTGGTGAAGACGCAGCAATTTTTGAAGCTGTACATGGTAGCGCGCCTGATATTGCAGGCAAAAATCTAGCTAACCCAACATCTGTAATTTTAGCATCTATTCAAATGCTTGAGCATTTAAATATGGGCGATACAGCAGAGCGTATTCGTAGTGCTGTTGCTGATGTAATTAAATCAGGCGACCGTACAACTCGCGATTTAGGTGGCAGCCACGGTACCACTGATTTCACTCAATCAGTAATTGACCGTTTATAATTAATATTTGTTATTAATTTAAAAAGCCCGCTAATTTAGCGGGCTTTTTTATGTTTGCTAACTACGTTTATACTAACCTAGTGTATTTATGCAAGTTAGTATTAAACCTAAATAAGCCCAAAAGTAGTAATCCTAATAAACCTGAAAGTGATCCGCCACTTGACCCCGAACTACTTTGTTGTTTTTGCACAGTAGCAGATAACTCTTTAGTAAAAGTATCATTGGTTTGAGTATCAGTAACATTCAACGTTACGTTATATGTCCCGTCAGTTTGATAAGTATGTATTGGGTTTTGTAAATTTGATAACGCACTGCCATCACCAAAATCCCAACTGTAAGTATAACTATTAAAGCCGCCGGTTACTTGGGCATTAAATTGTGCGCTTAAATCACTAACGGTAGCGTTTGCGTTTATGCTAAGCGGAACAGTTGCAGTTACATCAATCGCTTTAGTTTGCTCCGTGCCTTCGTTATCCGTCACTGTAAGCGTTACTTGGTAATCACCAGAGTATAAATAATTATAAGTAAGCGATTGCGTCGTTAAAGTACTTCCATCCCCTAGCTGCCAATTATAAGTATACGGTGCGACCCCACCTGTAAGCGAAGCCTCAGCTGTTAAAGTTCCTTGGTTTATTTCATATTCAATTTCATTTACAGATAATGGTTCAGCTAGTGTAACTTGAACTACAGCTACTTGATCTGAAGTACCATTACTTGCCATAAACTCAACGTTGTAAGTGCCATAGTCTTGGTATTCATGAGTAGGGGTTAACTCTATGCTTGAGCTACCATCATCAAAATTCCACGTAAATGTATCCGAAGGCGTGAGTGCAAAACCTTCTACATTAAAATTAACGGTTAAACCTGTTTTGGTAAAATTAATACCCTTAGTGACATCGTAATTAAGCTCTACTTCTATGTCTTCACTATCAGCTGACTGATTTATAATATTAAACCCAAAACCAACCTGTGGAAGCATAACACCCGATGGTTTTTGTGCTGAAAAGCTATAATCGTTTTTATCAGTGAACTGGGTGATAGCTGATAAATCATCATCACCTAACCCTGCCCTTTGTTGGTATAGACTAAAAGCAGCATCACGTATTTGAATTGCTGAAGCAGCCGGAGTTTGCGTACTGCCTTTATTTATTGAGCGCTGATCGGCATCTACCACTAATGCAAAACCACTGCCTGGATGCTCGGTAGTGTTATTATCTGCTTGAGATTCATTGCTGTACCACAATAATAACCCCGGTGAGTACTGCTCTGCTTGTAAGCTATTGTCAACGTCTGTGTATGAACGCAATTGTAAATAGTAATGTGATGGTGATGCATATGTGTAATTACCAATTTTTTCAAAGCCATTAAACTCAGTGTTAACTTGATCCTGTGCATTATTTTGCCAAATTAAAGTATCACTTTGCTCAATGCGCATATCATCAACAACAAAACCATAATAATGTGTGTTCGCATCTGTTATGTATTCAATTTTTAAATCAATTGTTTGCCCAGCATAAACTGATAAATCAAACTTATGGGTTAAATAGCCGTTAGGTTGCTTAGCATCACTATTAAGAAATGAATCACCTGAGATATACGGACCAATATCACCGTAGTATGGATTAAGCGCTTGCGTATAATTACTCGCGATTGGCTCGCCATTTACTTTTACTTGAACTAAATCGTAATCGCGCTCAATACTGTAATAAGCAATAAAGCTTAAAGTAAGTGTCTCAGTTATGCTTGGTAGCGCTATTGTATTCGCTAAGCTGTTGCTAATATTGTCGCCCGTATTTGAATAGTATTGAAAATCACCTTCTACTGGAGCCCTAAATTTTTCGAGCCTTGGTGGCAGTGTTATTTTTATTTGATTTTGCAGTTGTGAAGTACTCGCAGTATTAATTAATGTTTGCTGTGAGTTAGCCTCTATCTCATCCATATCAAGCGTAAGCTGGTTAACCCAGTTACCCCGGTATCGTTTTTGTAAATACTCAAGCGCATAAGGACTAAACATAACCGGCTCTGAGCCTCTTGGCGAACCAGCCCAACTTCCTGTCGACATAACTGACCAAGACGCGACGGGCTCACCTACCGTGTTAGATTGCAAGTCGTATTCATCCAATAATCCTAAGTCATGTCCAAACTCATGCACTACCACACCAATCCCTGCATCAATAGGGTTAATGGTATAACCAAAGAGCTTAATATTGCTGCCTGCGATCTCGCTCGGCCCGCTATTTTCATCAAACACATAGTAGCGGTGCGACCAAATAGCATCGGTGCTTAGGTAACCGCCACCTGCTTCCTCACCAATACTTGAATGAAAAATCATTACATGGTCAATGATGCCATTAGGTTCATTAACAATACCGTCGCCATCAATATCATCTAAATCGGTTAAATCATAATCCGCTAAATTAATATTAAACTTTGCAACCGCCTTCTCCACAGCCTCTTTAATTAAAGCGGGTGCATTTATATCCCGTGTACTGCCTTGGCGCTCACCATATATTTTTGCATTGCTATCAGCGGTTACCCAGCCATATACCTGTCCGTTAAAGTTTAAGCTGTTCCCCGAAGCCACTTTATAATAATCAGCAGCCGTTTTTAAGCTTTGTCCATCAGGGCCCGTATAACCTTGAGTATTAAAAAGCATTTGCTGATAGTGCTCAGTTGAATATTCAGCGTAAAACATGTCGGTGTCTTGCTCTACAAGCTGATTGTCGTCATGTTTTAGATCAGGGAAATCAATTAAGATAGCTAACACTTTTACATCATTAACACTTTGATCTGGCACTAGTGACGTTGAAAAAGCAACCTGCTGTTTATTTGTGTTTGAAAAAACGTTAGAGGAGGATTTAAATTGCCTAAAGCCATTTTTAATTGAGTGATTGGCAGCTTCTTTATTACTCATATATGACTTAAATGAACTATCTAACTCACTTGAAGATATTTGGTCTCTTTTTTTAAGCCAATATAAAATACGTTCTTCGTTAGTTATACCAACATCATGCGGACTTATATTATTAGCTGCCACTATTGGGCTTAATAGCGTAGTTAAAAGCGCAATTAACATCACTTTTTTCACTGTGTTTTCCTCAAACATAATTATGTAGTAATCATACCTAATAATAGGAATTTAAACAGGCGATAAAAACATATAGTTAACATATGCAATAAAAGTTAATGGTCTCTCACTATTTTTTTATATCTAAAATCGAACCCACAACCTAAAGTGCATAATTTCTGCTAGTAAACTCAGTTAAACACAGAGTTTCTGCAGATTTAAATTAAAAAAAGCCACAAAACGAATTTAAAATGCAAAAAACCGCTTTCAAGGTTGACATAAAGGCTCAAAACCCTTAAAAATAAACCTATACAGAATTTTTAATTTAAAAGCAGTGTTTTGCTAAGTAGAGTAAAAACTATGAACACACACATTAATCTTTTAGTCGTACTCGTACTGGTCTTAGTTATAAGCCTAGCGGGGATGTATTAAAAGGTGATACTGCTTTTAAAAACCCTCGCACTACGCGGGGGTTTTTTTATGCATAAAAAGCGCACAGAGGAATGAGGATGAGCAAACAAGAATATAATGGTTCTGAACTAGTTGTTCAGGCATTAAAAGATTTAAAGGTTAAATACATATTTGGCTACCCCGGTGGTTCAGTATTAGATTTATACGATGCACTTTTTCAACAAGATGATATTGAACACATACTCGTGCGTCACGAGCAAGCTGCTACGCATATGGCCGACGGCTATGCACGAGCAACTGGTGACGTGGGTGTTGTGCTTGCAACCTCAGGCCCTGGCGCTACAAACTGTATTACAGGTATTGCAACGGCCTACATGGATTCAATTCCTATGGTTGTATTATCAGGCCAAGTACCTACAAATTTAATTGGTGACGATGCATTCCAAGAAACTGATATTGTTGGCTGTTCTCGCCCTATAGTTAAACACAGCTTTAATTGTAGAAGTGCTAAAGACATCCCTGCAATACTCGCTAAAGCCTTTTATATAGCCAGTACAGGTCGTCCAGGCCCAGTTGTAGTTGAACTCCCTAAAGACATGCTAAACCCTGCGATTAAGTTTGAATACGAATTTCCTCAAACAACAGAACTTAGAACCTACAGTCCTAATACTAAAGGTCACTCTAAGCAAATTCGAAAAGCTGTTACTGCCATTTTAGAAGCTAAAAAGCTTGTTATTTATTCGGGTGGCGGCATTGTTATTTCAAACACGTCAGAGCAATTAACACACTTAGTTGAATCGTTAAATGCGCCAATTACAAACACACTAATGGGATTGGGTGGTATTTCAGGTGTGCACCCTAACTTTGTCGGTATGTTAGGCATGCACGGTACACTAGAAGCAAACAAAGCAATGGCTAACGCCGATGTTATTTTGGCATTAGGTGCCCGATTTGATGACAGGGTAACTAATAATGTTCAAAAGTTTTGCCCTAATGCCACAATTGTACATGTAGATGTAGACCCAACCTCTATTTCTAAAACAATCAAAGCGCATATTCCCGTTGTGGGTTGCTTAGCAACGGTGCTGGAGCAACTACAAGCAGGTATCGATAAAAGCCCAATTAAAATCGACCGCAGCGCACAAGAAGATTGGTGGCGTCAAATTATCAGCTGGCGCGAACAAAAATGTTTAAGCTACAACACTGATAGCGAAAAAATTAAACCACAAGCCGTTATAGAAGCTGTTTATAAAGCCACTAATGGCGATGCTTACGTAAGTTCTGACGTTGGTCAGCACCAAATGTTTGCAGCGCAATACTACCCATTTAAACATCCTCGTCAGTGGATAAATTCAGGCGGCCTAGGCACTATGGGCTTTGGTTTACCTGCTGCAATGGGTGTAAAGCTAGCCTTTCCGGATAAAGAATCTGTATGTATTACAGGTGATGGCTCTATTCAAATGAATATCCAAGAACTATCTACCTGTTTACAGTACAACCTTGCGGTAAAAGTTGTATCACTTAATAACCGCTCTTTAGGTATGGTACGTCAATGGCAAGATATGGTTTACGGCGGACGCCATTCATCATCTTACATGGATTCCCTCCCTGATTTTGTTAAGTTAGTTGAAAGCTACGGACATGTAGGTATTCAAGTAAATACGCTTGATGAACTACAACCTGCAATTGACAGGGCGATGAGCATAAACGACCGCTTAGTCTTTTTAGATATTCTTGTCGACGAAAAAGAGCATGTATATCCAATGCAAATTAAATTAGGTGGCATTGATGAGATGTGGTTACGTAAAGGAGTAAAAGCATAATGCGTCGTATTTTATCTATATTATTAGAAAATGAACCCGGTGCTCTATCACGTATTGTTGGGCTTTTTTCACAACGTGCATACAATATTGATAGCCTGACTGTAGGTACAACTGATGATCAATCATTATCGCGTATCACTATTACCACCATGGGTGATGACCGTGTTGTTGAGCAAATAACAAAGCAAGTTAATAAACTTGTTGATGTATTAAAGATTATAGATTTAACCGAGATGAGTCACATCGAACGCGAGCTTTTATTAGTTAAAGTATTCGCGCAAGATGAATCAACCCGTGCTGCAGTAACCCGTGTGGTCGATGTTTTCCAAGGCGCTATTTTAGATATGGGACGTCAAAGTTACAGCCTACAACTTGTTAGTAGCACAGATAAGATAGAATCATTTTTAGATACGTTGCGACATGAAACTGACATTATTGAAGTTGTGCGCTCAGGTGCTGTAGGCATAGGAAGAGGCGATAAAGCCTTAAAAGCATAACTTACCTATAATTAAGCCATTGAAATTTGGCTTTTTAATAGATAAAAAAAAGGGCTAATTAGCCCTTTTTTTATTTAATTTGTTAAACCTATTAAGGGTTTACTTGGTCTTTAAGACCTTTACCTGCTTTAAAGCTTGGGATAGTTGCTGCTGCGATTTGGATCTCAGCACCCGTTTGTGGGTTACGGCCAGTGCGAGCTGCACGTTCTTTTACTGAGAAAGTACCAAAACCAACTAACGCTACTGAATCACCTTCTTTTAAAGAAGAAGTTACAGCACCGGTAAACGCGTCAAGAGCACGAGTAGCGGCAGCTTTAGAGATTTCTGCATCAGTAGCAATTTTTTCAACTAATTGAGCTTTATTCATTGTTAGATTCCTATTCGTTATTATTTTGCCTTCGCAAATCCTATCTTTATGCATTTTTAAACAGTTAGCAACAGCAAATTGCATTTTTTGTTTAAAATCTTCAAAAACACATAAAATTTAAATAATTCTCGGTAAAATACAGCATGTTGAGTTAACAACAACTTAATTTAAGTACAATTTTGGTGCAACTTAGGCAACATAATAAACTATATTTTTTCGATAACTAAGGTCACTTCCCCGACCTCGACACCAAACTTAACAATAGATGTGCGGTTTATCAAGCGCGTTTGTGTAACCAAGTACATCCAATCGTCAAAATTAACGTTTAAAGTGCTGTCATCATATGCAAGTTCAACATTATAGTTCCAATGAAATACACTGCCATTACTTTTCCCTTTAGCTACACCAATAACATCATCAGCAGTGCCCGTTAGGCTGTTATCGTTATTAAGCGTTACTTTCCAAATACGTTTTTGTGTTTCACCATCATCGTAAACAAAATCTTCCTCAATAACGCCCTGGTTACCATCCCACGTTGCATTCATATCAACAACCAGCTTGCGGGTCAATTCGCCCTTAAAGTCTTGTACAACGCCATAGGCTTTTAAATTTCCACTAAAAAATGTTTTAAAGTCGAAATTTGGCGATGTGTTTTTATAATGTTCAACATTTGGCGCTGAACAGCTAATTAAAAGTAGAGCTGATGAGCAGATCAATGCTGTTTTTAACGTGTTTAATATATTCATATTAATTCCCTAATAGTTGCTTTCGTAGTTTTGGCTCAGAGGTTTTTTCATCAAGCCAAATAGCTAAAAAGTCACTCGAAAATTGAGGTTCATCAATTTCACCCATTTTTTCATCATTATGATAAAAAGTGCTCATACCTTGCTCATTTGTCACTAATGTTAGTGAGTCACCCTTTTTTATATCAGGCCAAATAGACAATAATTTACTGTCATATTTATCAGCTAGCTCTTTTTTCCAAGATGTTCCCACTGCTCATTTGTTGCTTTAACTATTTCTTTAGCTTCAAAGTCGCGTAAATAGGTAAGCTTAAACTTAATAGGATGTGTTCCTGCGCTGTAATTACCTGAAGGGGTAAATAGCACAGCGTCATATACATCCCAAAATAAATACTCCATTCGTGCTTCGCCTACTTTATTGAATTGTGTGTTAGCTAAAACAATTGAAGTTGTAAGCAAATAAAAAGTAACTGCCTTTAGTAAAGATTTCAAAATAAGCTTCCTTTGAGTCAATGGGTAATGTTACGAAATAGAAATTATGGAAGATCAGCGATTGATAAATAACTTGATTTTTTGGTTTATAAAAAGAATAACAGTAAACACTGTAGACCAAAGCGCCCCGTAAACGAGCCAGAATTGCCATAAAGGGAACCCTAAACTTATTACTTCAAAGCGTGCTCCAGCCCAATAACTTGCTGGCGCAAAAGCCATGCATACTAAAAAGGCCTGCCAAAGTTTTAACCTACCTAAAAAGATCATTGAGGTGTTTAAAGAAAGTAATAATGCAACCCATAAAAAGGCGAGCCATAGAGGAAAGGGATAAACTTTAAATTCTAACAAGCCTAACTTTACCGCTATAAACTCTAACAACATTGCTAAAGGTAGGGCTTTAATTAGTAGTAAGGTGTCTTGTTTTTTCTGCTTTGACAAACAAAACATTAAAACAATAATTAATCCGCTAAAAAATAGCGAATCAGCCTCAAGCAGCAATGATAAAAACCACACTGCTTGAAATAAAACAAAATTAATAACCGAGCGCAATATCATCGTTATCGCTCATAAACCTCGGTTTACGTGCCATTAAATGCACTGTGCTTGTAGCTCTAGCTCTAAACGCACCTTCGCAATAAGCAAAGTAAAATAACCACAAGCGATAAAAGCGTTCATCAAATTTTGAACGGTCCAAATCTGGCCAGCTTTTTATAAAACGGGTTCGCCAATCAGCTAATGTTCGTGCGTAGTGAGCGCCAATATCATTAACAGTATGAATTACCATGTCGGTATTATTTTTAATCTGCTCACTCATTTCGTTAAGTGATGGCAAACATCCGCCCGGAAAAATATACTGTTGGATAAAGTCAGAATTTTTTAAGTAGTGCTTATAACGCTGATCGCCAATAGTTATAGCTTGAATGAGCATTGCGCCATCGTCTTTTAAGAGCTCACCACACTGAGTGAAGAAGCTAGGTAAATAGTCATGACCAACCGCTTCTATCATTTCAATAGAAACAAGCTTGTCGTATTTACCTTTTAGTAATCTGTAATCGAGCTTGAGTAATGTTATTTTATTCTCAAGACCAAGCTCAACAATCTTGTTAGCTACATAATCATGTTGCTCATCAGATATGGTTGTTGTAGTTACATGGCAATCGTAATGTGTGGCTGCATATATAGCAAAAGCCCCCACCCTGTACCAATTTCAATTACTGAATCATTTTTTTGAAGCTCAACTTGCTCGCAAATGCGTTTAAGCTTGTATTGCTGCGCCTCTTCAAGTGTTGCTTCTTTAGTAGGATATACAGCACTTGAGTAAAGCATTTCTTTACTTAAAAATGATTCGTACAAATCATTACCTAAGTCGTAATGAGCAACAATGTTCTTTTTAGAGCCTGATTCAGAATTTTTATTTTTTATGTGATTAAATCGGTGTGCGATATTACTAAAAAATGCGAATTTTTTTCAAACTCATCGAGTTGCTTTTCGTTTATAGCAAATATTTCTATAAATGAAGTTAAGTTGTCACAAGACCAGTGACCCAAAATATACGCTTCACCAGCGCCAACGCTCCCAGATAATGCAAACGCTTTATACATAGCTTTATCATTAACTGTAACAGTTGCTTTTAGTTCTGAAGATGAATCCCCAAAAATAGTTCTTTCGTTTCCCTCAATCAAAACTATTTGACCAGTTTTAATTGACGAAAAGGCTTTAGTTACTAATTTTTTATATATGTTAGTTAACCAACTAGTGCTTTGTTCACAATTTAAGCTCGACACTTTATCCATTAAAATACCTATTTATTGTTCTAACTATCTGTATATGTTTTATGGCCTACCTGAGTGACCTAAAAAAGGCACTCGCTTTATAAATAACTTTAGCGCTTGATGGTAAATACCTTTAAATATCGACCACGTCATGGCCGGAAAACGTTTTAGTAACTTACTGACTTCTTGATTAGTAAGCTCTGCACGTTTCAAACGAAGTGTTGCATCAAATAATAATACTTCATCTCGTTTATTTTCAATATGTATCAATGTTTTATCAGGCGACTGTCGAATATGCCAATGATAGTTCATATCTAAATTCATAAAAGGTGATACGGAAAAAACCTTCTTAAAGTTCACTTTTTTTCTAAGGAGACTAAATAGTAATGGCGTTCATTCCACGGTGTATTACTTACTTCAGCAATCATATACGTAAAGCTATTATCGCTATTACCAAAAAGTAAAAATTAACAGGGCTAAAATAAACCCCTAAACAGCGTAGTTGCCCAAGCATATAAACATGAGTAAATGTTTCCTTTATACCTAATGAAGAAAGTTGCTTATGAGCACGTTCAATAATGGGAGATTGGTCAGAAGCTGATAAACTTTGAAGGTAATCTGCCTCGTTAAACTTTAAGGCTTTTAAGCCTGATGTACCTAAGTTTTTATGTACACCATTTAATTGCTGAGGATTGTTTAGATCGACCCACATCATATACAAAGGATAGCTAAAACGATGTTCTTTAACAGCAAAACGGCGATGTTTTACATCGCCTAAATAAACTGCACTAGTCAAATTCGACCCCAAGCTGTTTAGCCACATCTACACCACTGTGTACACCATCTTCATGGAAGCCATTGTACCAATAAGCACCACAAAAATAACTATTATTGTTCCCATCAATACTGTGTTTTAATTTTTGAGCAGCAATAGATTCTTGGTTAAATACAGGGTGATGATAGGTAAACTCGCGCAAAATTTTACTTTGGCTTATTCCTTCAAGATGATTAAGCGTTACACAAAACTGTGTATCCGATTGTATACCTTGCAAAATATTCATTTGGTAAGTAACAACAGCTGCTTTATCAGTGTTGTTATTAAGTAGGTAGTTCCAGCTTGCCCATGCCGCTTTTCTATCTGGTAAAAGGTTTGTATCGGTGTGCAGCACCACTGAGTTTTCAGTGTAAGCTATTGCCCCCAATACTGACTTTTCTTGCTCCGTAGCATCACCAAGTAGTGCAAGCGCCTGATCTGAATGACAAGCAAATATTACTTTATCAAATTTACTTTGCTCACCATTGGCAAACTCTATTGTTACTTCATCATTTTGACGCGTAACAGATTTAATATTTGTATTGAGGTTAATTTTGTCGGCAAAGCCTCTGATCAGCGGCTTAATGTACTGACGAGAGCCTCCTAGTACTACATACCACTGTGGTCTATTGGTTACATCTAAAAGCCCATGATTAAAGAAAAACTTAACAAAAAACTCAACGCCTACGTTTTCCATTTCTTTAATACTGGTAGACCAAATAGCCGCGCCCATAGGAAGAATATAATGGTATTTAAAAAAGTCGTTAAACTGGTTATCGTTAAGCAATTGTCCTAATGATTGTTCAGATTGATAGTCACCTTTTTCATGCATTGCTTTGCACAGTTTGTTAAACCTAACAATGTCGTACAATAAACGCCAAAATTTTGGTCTGAAAATATTACGGCGCTGTGCAAACAAACTTGTAAACGTATGGCCATTATATTCAAAACCAGTGGCTTCGTTGTGAACACTAAAGCTCATTTCTGTTTTTTGTTTATTGACACCAATACGCTTTAGCAGTTTTTCAAAGTATGGGTAAGTTCGGTCATTAAACACAATAAAGCCTGTGTCTATTGCGTATTTTATGCCGCTTACATCAACATCAACTGTTGCAGTGTGGCCACCTATGTAATCATTTTTTTCAAAAATGGTTACATCATAATGTTTGTGAAGCAAATGCCCACATGTTAAACCAGATACACCAGTTCCTATTATTGCTATTTTTTTCAACGGGCTAATCCTTTTGCGATTCTAAGCCAAAGTGGGAGTGGTAAAATACGTAATGCTTTTAATATAAGTGTAAAACGATAAGGGAAATGAACGTCTTTGCGGCGTATTTGAATACCCTTAATCATGTAGTCAGCGGCTTTTTCAGCGGTAACGGCCATAGGCATCGGGAAATCATTTTTACTAGTGAGCGGGGTTTTTACAAAACCTGGATGAACTAAAGTCACATCAACATCATTTAAATCAACAGCTAAGCTTTTTGCTAAGTAACTTACACCCGCTTTTGATGCACCATAAGCTTCTGAACGAGGTAGCGCAAGATAAGTAACACTTGAGCTAACTAAAACAAGCTGGCCGCCTGGATTTATTTTAGGAAGTAACGCCTCAAGGCAATACCCCATAGAAAGTAAATTGACGTTTATTACACGCGCAAATAATGCACTATCAAAATTTCGCGCATCATCTATATATTCACAGTTACCGGCGTTTAAGATAACTCGATCAAAATGAGGAAAGCCAATAGTAGACTCTTTTATATCTTGCAGGTTAGTTGCATCAAATTTACAAGCTTGAATATTGTCGTATTTAGCAAGCTCGGCGAGCTTTTCACTATTACGTCCGCAAGCTATAACAGTGTCTCCTAGCTGCGCATATTTAATTGCTAGCTGCTCGCCAATACCTGATGTAGCACCCGTTATAAGTGTGATCATAATTAACCTGTCCTTTTATCAATTAGCTTTATAACGCTACCAAGTAAAGGAATGTGTTTGTATAACAACTCGCCCACATTAAAGTAGTCTCTGTGCTTGATAATTTTGCCATCTTTAAAAATAAGCTTGCTATGACCTTCTACCGAAATAGTTTTACCTGATGAGAGCTTTGGATGTGCATAATGCATAGTCCAATAAATAAAAGCATTGTTACCGCTATTAAACGAATCACTAATATCAAACTGACAATGCTTAACATTGCTGTATAAGTTAGCAAAGTACCTGCGCAATTCTACAATGCCATTAATTTCATGCATCGGGTCTATAAACTGTATGTTGTCACAGTAAATATCACTCAATAAATCAAGATTAGTGCTATCAAGCTGTTGGTATATTTCAACAAATTTATCTACTGGTAACTGGTTATCCATATCACACCTTAAATGCAGCAAGTGCACGTTCTCGTGCCGCTTTATGATCAACTATTGCTGGCCAGTAACATTCCTTATCTTTGCCTGTTGCGGCTAAATAAGTGTGTGGAAAATGAATGTGTTTATCTGGCACGTTTTCAAGCTCTGGCAAATACTTACGGATAAACTTGCCCGTTGGATCAAAGCGCTCGCTTTGTCTGATAGGATTAAAAACTCTAAAGTAAGGCTGAGCATCACAGCCCGTACTTGCAGCCCACTGCCAACCACCATTATTTGAGGCTAAATCGCCATCAATTAAGTGCTGCATAAAAAAGCGTTCACCTTCACGCCAGTCTATTAATAAATGCTTAGTTAAAAAGCTTGCAACAACCATTCGTAAACGATTATGCATCCAACCGGTTTGCTTAAGTTGTAGCATTGCTGCATCCACTAACGGGTAACCTGTACGCCCTTCACACCATGCTGTAAATTCATTTTCGCTTTTACGCCACACTACAGCGTTATACTTTTCGTTAAAGTTATCACCGCGCGAAAGCTTCGGAAATTCAGCAATTAAATGCCTGTAAAATTCGCGCCAAACAAGCTCGTTAATCCACGTAAACGTTTTACTTTTTGATGTAGTTAAAATATCAGGATAACGCTGCTGAATATTAATAAGCAGTTGCTTTGTGCTTACAATACCTAGTGCTAAATACGGGCTTAAACCCGATGTGCCTTTTACACTGGGAATATCACGCTGGTCGTCGTAACTTGTAAGTTTGTCGCATATAAAATTATCAACTACGGTAGAGAGTGTTTCGTCGTCAACCAGCCACTTATCTGAGCACCCATCATTTTTTAGTAAATCACTCTCGTCAAATTCAATAGGGTCAGAAGTTAAAGGCCATTGTGGTAAACTAAAGTGTGTATCTTGATACTGCTTTAACCATGCACGTTTAAATGGAGTAAACACTTTATACATTTCATTACTTTGATTTTTAACTGAGCCTGCAGGCGCAATTAAATCACCTTCGTACAAAGTAAAAGTAATTGAACGCTCATCGCATTCATGCAAAATTGCTTTATCGCGGTTTACTTCATTAAGCTCATATTCTGTATTAGCAATTACGTGTTTTACATCGTTTGCTTTACAAAAGTTAATGAGCTCGCGCGTACAATCACAAAAGCTAGGCGCTTCAATAATATGTAAAGTAATACCGTAATCAGCAAGTTGGGATTGAAGATAAGTAACTCGGCGCTTGAGTAAGTCAATCTGAATAGGCGCTGTTTGGTGTTGTTGCCACTGCTTTTCAAACACAAAAAAATGGCGTGTTTAGCGCCATTGTTTAGCGCTTGAATTAACGCTTCGTTAGAAAAAAGGCGCAAATCGCGCCTAAACCAAAATAATGTATCCATTAAATACCAAATCGTAGTTTTAAATCGTGAGGGTATGGGTTAAAAAACACTTGTTTTTCAAGGTACTCATTCGGATGAACTTTCAAATGATGTTTTAACAAGGTAAGTGGTACATACAATGGCACCAATCCTTCGCGGTATTCATCTATCGCATCACGAAGTTCTTGTTTTTCAACCTTCGATAAATCAGTTTTAAAGTAGCCTTGTAAGTGCATTAGCGTGTTGCAATTATTTCTGCGAGAAGCTGGCTTTTTAAGGCCTGTCATCAAACCTAAAATATATTCATCAGCAACTGCATTTATATCGTCACCTACAAACGTTCCAAGCAGGTTACCCAAATCACGATAAGCTTGATAATTGTGAGCCATCAACAAATATTTATACTGAGAGTGAAATTGAGTAAGCTTGTGAACAGTAAGCGGCTCTTGTACTAACTTTTGCCAGTTTTTAAATACGTAAATTCTCATTACAAAGTTTTCACGTAAATGGATATCGTTTAAACGCCCGTTTTCTTCACATGGCAATAATGGGTTGTGCTTCATTATTTGCTCAGCAAAAAAACCAACGCCTTCTGAGGTATTACCCGTGCCTGCTTCATTGTATATTTTAATGCGTTCCATACCGCAACTTGGACTTTTCGCGCAAAATACAAATCCACTCAACTCTTTAGCTTGTTCTGTTGCAACTTTTTTACCATATTCGGTAAGTTGTTGACCTACTTCGCCAGTGCCATCTGGGCGACATACTTTAATAGTATCGCCCACTTTAACTTGGCGAATAGTTGGGCGAGGTATCGGTAAACCAACAGCTACTTCCGGACAAAACCGTGTGTATTCAACGTGTTTACCTAGCTCATCCATACAAAAATTTGATTTTTTATGACCCGTATCAAATCTAACTTTTTCGCCTGCTAAGCAGGCGCTTATACCTATTTTTATTATATCTGTGTGCATATATTCTCTTAGTAAATCAAATTACCTATTGGATTTAGTAACTTGCTGAAGCCCTTATTAAAATGTAGCGCACTACTGACAACTGTAAAGCACAAACACCCGTCTTTCGTTAAAGGTGTATGCTGATGACTACCATCTTGCCATATGAAGTCGCCTGGTACGTAACTACCATCTTCGTCACTAAACTCACCATCTAGGAGTAAAGTAACTTCAAATCCAGTATGCGTATGCTCTGGTATTTCACCACCCGCATCAATGTGTAACAGGCTAGAACGCAGCGCACCATCATCAAGCGAAACTCGAGATCGCGCTAACTTACCAACTTGTGTAAATTTACTATGAGA
Organism: Pseudoalteromonas sp. B62; assembly: GCF_037162565.1. Classification (NCBI taxonomy): domain Bacteria; kingdom Pseudomonadati; phylum Pseudomonadota; class Gammaproteobacteria; order Alteromonadales; family Pseudoalteromonadaceae; genus Pseudoalteromonas; species Pseudoalteromonas sp. B62. Next base: position 86,693 of record NZ_JARLVB010000001.1, read on the forward strand.
AATACGCGTTAAAGCACGTGGAAGCTGGTAGTTATGTTCATTTACTTTAATAGAAACAGGCTCTACCTCATAAACTTCGTCGATAGAATCATCAGATGTGATCATATCAAGAACATTCAATTCAAAGTCTTCAAATAACTCAGATTGCTCTGTTTGAACTGTCTCAAATTGGACTGGCTCTTCACTAAATAACGCGTCTGCGTTACTTGCTTCAATTTTAGCGACTTTAGCTTGGCACACAGGGCACATATCTACATGTATAGAAACGGCTAAACTCAGTGATGTAGCAAGTGATGCATCGCAATACTGTGTCAGTAAAGTTTCACTCGGGTGATGTTTAATCATGCTGATCTCCCATTTCATTACGTAATTTTTGCAAGGCCAAACGTAACCGTGATTTTACCGTGCCTACTGGAATGTTAAGTTGATGTGCAAGTTGCTCTTGCGACATATCTTGAAAATAAACGCCTCTTACCACTTCACGTTGAGCGATTGGTAGCTTGTCTAAATAGCGTTTAATTTGCTTGTCTTCTAAATGATCACTGTATTCGTGATGTGTATCTTGTGATTCGTTTAATAACGGCCAAATATCTTCGCTTATGTTTTCTTCTTTGTTACTTTTCATTTTGCGAAGCATATCGAATGAAGCATTACGCATAACGGTATAAACCCACGTAGTCGCTGCACCTTTATCACTGTGATACAAATGTGCTTTACGCCAAACAGACGTTAACGTCTCTTGAACAAGCTCCATTGCTTGAGCTTCAACACCAAACTGCTTAATTCCAAAGCGTTTAATTTTTGGCGCAAAATATTCAAATAAATAGGAAAACGCTTTTTTATCGCGTGATTGCGCAACGTCTATAAGCGCTTGCATGAGCTCTTTACTCGGCGTTTCTGGCATGGCAGTGTACTTACCTGTATTAGGTTCACAACGTGGTGACTGTTGTTGACTTACCATAATAATTTATCCCATTATTGCTTTTGTATTAAGTAATACGGGCAATAATTAATTTAGGATCATAAAATTTAGGCAAATTCGTTATTAATCACAGTATGGAGGAAATTCAGTAAGTTATCAAAGTTCGTTTCAAACGCAAGTTGCTGTTTTTTCTCGATAGAAATAGGTAGGAGCTCAAGCCAACGTGCTGCAACCCAAGGCAACTTGTCAAAATGAGTTTTTTTGTACAGTAAACTAAGTTCCGGATTACTTTCAAAGACGTTTAAAAGCGCATCATGTAATAGGTAATGTTCGCCAATTGAATTGTTAATGTCTTTATACCAATAAGGCGTATTACAAGGCGATATCAGCCCATGTCGCAGTTCGTCTTCGTCTTGGTAAGCATCATTAATTTGCACGTTTTTAGATGCATATACATCAATTAATAATACATCGTTATCGTCTTGGTCAAAATCGATTATATCAACAAGACAACCTTGCGCACTTATATTAAAAGGCGTGTCATGCTCAAATGTACAAAGCACAAACCCTGTATTATTTTTTAATGCGTTTTTAACCATATTTAAATAGCGAGGCTCAAATATGCGTAATCGCGTATAACCTTCAGGTAACATAAAAATGGGTAATGGAAAAATCGCACGTTTCATAAAGTCTACTTATTTCAAACACTCTGCCTTTACTTACGTGCGCTTTTGCTAAGTCGATCAGCTTTGCATGAATCGAATTAATTACCTACTTCACCATTGGTTAAATATTAAACCAGCTCCCCATGCTTTTTAGTACTTGGACTGAGTAATATGCACTTATCATACTGGCTACTGGCGCTAACATTAAAGCAAATAACCCAAATTCACTGCTCATCGTTTTAATCCTTTAAATGGTTTATTTAACGTTTTTAACACTCGCGTCAGTATTTTTAGACGCAGTATTCTCGGTTAAAACAGCCTCATCTAATATTCCAACTAAAACAGTTTTAGCATCAAAATAAAGCGTTTCTTTTAATGACTTTTCAAGTTCGAATGTTGTTTGCTTAACGTAGCTTGTTACACTTTGAGCTAATATATCAGTAACATCTAGGTCCACTTCTGTTGCGTGTACTTGCGCAGAACCTAATACTAATAAACTTGCCATAGCGATTTTAATTGAATATTTCATAATGGTATTCCTTGTTTGTATATTGTTTGATTAGACGAAGTTATATAATCAAGGGTTGTGCCAACATGAAAATAAAATTAAAGCATTGTAATTAAATAGGTTTTTATAAATTTAATTAATTTCAAAAATTCACACTCTATTAATCTAACCACTTAATTTTATTTTTTGACCAATATTTGGTTAATAATTAAGATCTATTTACCCACGTTAATAAAAGTCACAGTAAATACATTTAGCGTTTATAAAAACGTCATATCTAAACGTTAAAGTTCCATTACTATAAATAATTGAAAAGTGCAGTATGTCTATCTTATCTCGTCGTGGTTTTTAAAAACATCAGTAGCCAGTGTATTTACCGTTGCTATTTCCAGCGCTATAACAGGCTGCGCTCAAACACTAGCTGACAGACCATTATCAGCAATTGAGTTTAAGCATGGTGTTGCCAGTGGTGATCCACTCAGTAATGCTTTAATAATTTGGACGCGAGCCACAACCTCTCAACCATCTTCCATTGCGACTGTTTCATGGGAGCTGGCAACTGATCCTGATTTTAAAAATATATTACGCAGCGGTTACGAACAAACAGATAAAAGCCGCGACTTTACTATAAAAATAGACGTGCAAGATCTTGCACCAAATACCGAATACTTTTACCGTTTTATGGGTTTGCAAACACAAAGCCCTATAGGCCGAGCTAAAACACTGCCAATAAGTAATGTTGAACAAATAAAAATGGCTGTTGTGTCGTGCTCAAACTACCCTGCTGGGTACTTTAATGCCTACACTGATGCCGCCAAGCAAAAGGATTTAGATGTAGTACTGCATTTAGGAGATTACATTTACGAATACCCAATGGGTGGATACGCCACTGAAAATGCTGAAAAAATTGGCCGCCAATTAGCCGCCGATAACAGCGGTGAAATTATTACTTTAAGCGACTACCGCAAACGCTATGCAATTTACAGAACAGACAAAGGTCTACAAGCACTTCACGCAGCAGCGCCTTTTATTGCAATATGGGATGACCACGAAGTTGCTAATGATACATACAAAAATGGCGCGGAAAATCACAACACTAACGAAGGTGATTTTTTTAAACGTCGTGCAGCGGCTATTCAAGCTTATTACGAATGGCTGCCAATTAGACCGCCTATGGGCGAACAAAGCCCGCAAATATATCGCACGTTTGATTTTGGTAATTTAATAAGCTTACACATGCTAGATACGCGCGTAATAGCACGCGATAAACAACTCGCTTACAGCGACTATAAAAACCCCGAGACCAAGCAAATGGATATTGCGCGCTTTGTCAGTGATTTAAATAATCCAAAAAGGCAGTTACTAGGTAAAACACAACTAAACTGGCTCACGAGTGCAATAACTGAGTCAAATGCAAAGTGGCAAGTATTAGGGCAGCAAGTACTCATGAGCAAAATGTGGCTGCCTACTGAAATATTCTCGCAATCCGATCGCACTAAAATCCCGATGGTATTAAAAGAGCTTGTTGCAATTAAAAAAACAGTGTTAGCAAATAAAGCGGTAACACCCGAGCAACTCGCACGCGTAAATACTTTAATGCCTTATAATTTAGATGCGTGGGATGGTTACCCAAGCGAGCGCGAAGCATTATACAAAAGCGTTACTGCATTAAATAAAAAGTTAGTCGTGGTTGCAGGTGATACGCACAATGCGTGGCATGGCACATTAAAAAATGCAAAAGGCGAAAGCGTAGGAGTAGAGTTTGCAACACCTGGTGTTACATCCCCGGGTATGGAGCATTATTTAGCGCTTAATACAGCACAAGCAAAGCAGATGGCTGACTCGCTTTCATTGTTAATAAACGACTTAAACTATTGTGACTTATCACACCGTGGCTATATGTTACTGACTATTACTAAAGAGCAAATCACAACCGATTGGCGCTATGTAGATAACATTAACACTTCAAGCTACAGCATTGTTAATCAACATCAAAGTGTTTATAAAGGATAATAAAAAAGAAGGTAAACACATTATTTACCTTCTCGTTTATTTTATTAAACGCGCTTAATTACAACTATAAAGAAGCGTCCACGAAGCATCACTTCCTGGAAGGCTGTTTGTATACCAATTTGCACTGTATGCATTGCCTTGATATTGTATTTTGTCGTCGGTGTTATTGTGTGTAAATGGACCGGCCGAATAATCCTTTTTCACCCAATTAGGGTATGTATTAATACCATTACAATCGGTTGAACTTACAACGCTACATCCATTTGCATCAACATTTGTACCAGCGGGTGTATCTGGGCACTGATCAATATCATCATTCACTCCATCATTATCCGCATCACTTTGTGGTTCAACTACTTCAACAGCACAACCCACATCATTAACGGTTTCCCCTGCAGGTGTATTTGGACATTGATCAACACTATCGCTAATACCATCAGCATCGGCATCAGTTACCGCACAACCAATACGATCAACCACTGTATCGGCAGGAGTATTATCACACTGATCAAGGCTGTCACTTATACCATCGCCATCAGAGTCTAAAGCAACGGTACTGCCACCCCAACCTTGAATGATCTCTTTAACTTTAGTGCCTGAAGCGGTTAATGAATTCCAACTGCCGCCAGGGGTGAATAACGAAGCCCCTTCGTTTTTATCATTAATAGACCAGTTAGCGTGACTAATATTGTTTGTTTTAAAAAATGCCATCCATGCATCTGTTTCATTAGCATTAACACCACCATTGCCATCAGCATTAACTGTCCCCCACTCTGTAGCAAACAATGCAATACCGTTGTCGAGTGCTGTTTGCGCTTTATTTCGATATGATTGTCCGTGCGTGCCAGCATAAAAGTGCAGAGTGTAAGCAATATTGGCGCGATCTATCGGATCTTGTGATGCCACATCAACGTCTTGAGACCATGTTGGTGTACCAACCACAATTAAATTATCAGGATCGATTGCTCTAATTTTATCAATTACAGTTTCGGCGTAAGGCTTAATATCGTTAACCCATGAAATTTGTAACGGCTCGTTATAAATCTCATAAATAACATTATCGTATTGCCCATACTTTGTAGCTACGTCTTCAAAAAATCGAACGGCAGTAGCCTGATCTGTATGTGCTTCATGGCTATGAAAGTCAATAATAACGTACATATCTTCGCTAATAGCAGCATTTACAACAGTATCAAGACGGCTCATATTCCCATCCCAGTCATAATTTAAGCTACCACCAGCACTTGACCCATGGCCTATTGCCGCGCGAATCAATGTTGCATTAAATTCAGACTTAGCACGTGCTACTGTTTCTGCGGTATAAAATTTTTCAGCCCCCACCCCGTGTTACTCCAGAATAAGCTGGTACCTGCAAAGCTCGTATTTTCACCACCAGCAAGAATTTGATTACCGCTAACCGTTAATTTCTCAACAGCGGCATTAGCCATTGTTGAACAACCTAATAATAAAGCTAACGATAAGCTCGTCAGTTTAAAGTTCCTTTTGTTGTGATTAATTAAACTGTTATTCATAATATTTCCTTAAATTGAAGTTATCAGTCGTCATTTCGCTGATGTAATAAAGTAAAACCGCAAAAAAACAATACAAAATAAGTGTCATTTATATTTTACGTAAGTTAAAAGTACCAACTTATTATTAACATTAACTGAACAAAAAATTCACGAAGCACTGCCGTGAATTAGGAAAAGGAGAATAAAAGGCATGTTTAACGAAGTTCGAAGATTTTGTCGGGGATATATTGTTTTTTACACTTTTTTTACATTAGGTAAAAATAAAATGTTTAAGTAGAGTAAATAGGTAGCCATCGATTAAGAAACACCTCCTTGCATACATTTCAGTCAATTATATTGGGCAACACCTTACGTCCTAAACGATAGGCATCTGCAATACTCAATACCCAAATAACAATCATTAAAGGCACATACTTATATTCAGCGAATTGGGCGCAGGCGTCAGAAGGTTGTTGCGCGGCTTTTAAAATGGCCGTAACCGACATAGGGATTTTTCCGTGTACAATTTCATTTGCAGTACACTGTGCAATCGCAAATATATCTTGAAAGGTTAAAATTAAAAGAACAGAAAATACCCCCGCAAAAATAGCGCCTATAAGGTGTTTTTTTAAAGAAAAATGCCCCGCTCCAGGATAAACAATGGCGGTAAGTAAAGCAGCTTTAAGATCTGGTTTCATATTTATCCAATATAGAAATTACACTTTTTAAAGTGGTCACATAAAAAAGCCACTTTGCAGTGGCTCAATTAAAATATCAAGTAGTTAAATGTATTATTGTCCACCAAACCCGAGAGTTAACTCAATACCAACAAAACGAGGTGCCCCTGCAACAAATGTTGGATTGCCAAATCCCCCTCCAGTATTACCTGCATCAACTAAATACTCTTTATCTAATAAGTTACTGGCAAAAATACTAACGGCCCAATCATCACCACTTGCAATTCCTAAGCGCGCACTGACTAATCCAAGCCCTGGTTGGCTAATATCTAAGCCTGATATTGGCGCATTTGCTGGCTCAAAATACACTTCAGAGCGGTAGCTATATATTAAAGAGCTCGTTAAATTAAGTGAGTTTGACAATTCTGTTGAATAAAACAGCCCCGTACTAAACGTCCACTCTGGTTGTAATCTAAATTTATTACCTGCGAGGTTACCGTTATTACTATCATCATCTATTTCAGCATCAAGGTAAGCCGCATTGGCAAATACCTCAAACTCATTATTAATTAACGCCCTTACTTCAGCCTCTGCGCCAACATTAGTGGCAGAGCCCGCATCAGCAGAAAACGCAACGCCTTCATCATCCTGTAACGTAACCTGAAAGTTAGAGTAATCTTGATAAAATACAGCGACAGAGTAATCTAAACGCCCGTCAAGCGCTTTGCCTTTAATACCGGTTTCGTAGTTCCAAATAATTTCCGCTGGAACTTCTGATATAGAGGCTTCAGCATTCCCTTGTTCGTCGTTAGCCGAACTTACTTCAAGTACTTCCGAACGACGCCCTTTTGAAATAGTCGCATACATATTTGTAGTAGGGTTTATTATATAAAGCGCATTAAAACGTGGCAGCCAATCATCATAATCAGCATCGCCATAGAATGTTTCACCATTTGTATCAACCGTAAACAATGGCGCTTGTGTTAAAACACTATTGGGTGCAGCAGAGCTATAACCACTGCGCTTTTCTTCTTTTATATAACGAAGACCCGCTGTTAACTCCAGTGCCTCAGTTGCAGCATAAGTTACATCAGCAAACGCTGAGTACGCTTTGTTTTCACCATAGTTTGTAAACTCTAATGAATATGGCAACTCGTTTATTGCACCACCTGTTAATACTGGCGTTAAAATATTAACGCTACCATCATTATTAATACAAGGAACACCTGTACCCAATACGCCTAAGCAATTTAAGAATATAGACTCCTCTGTACTAAATGGAATACGCTGGCTACCCTCTTCTTCAAAGTAACTCACACCAAAAATACTAGTAAACTTATTCTGCGTATAAACAGCGCGTAATTCTTGGCTAAATTGATCGCCCTCAGCAGCTTCTGCAAATTCTAAAAACCATGCCTGCGTACCATCAGCATCAAACACTTCTAAAGAATCAAAGTTACGCCCTGCGGTAATTGAGGTGATTGTTAAATCGTTACTTACATCCCAATTTACAGTCAAATTTAAATCGTTAACTGTGCGCTCCACACCTAAGTCTTTTTTTCCAAACACAAACTCTGCATACGGACTACCTGGCATTTCAACAAAGCTATATGGACTTGTATCACCACCGGTTGGTGCATAAAGCCCATTTTTAAAAGATGTACCCGAGTCATCATTTTTTTCATACGTATACACCAAATCAATCGTTACATCGTCACTAGGTGTAATACGTAAAGACGGACGATAAGAAAAACGCTCAATAGCATGCATGTCATCTTGCTTAAACCCAGCCGGATTTTGGGAGTTACTATTTCCTGCAATATTTTTTATAAACCCATCACGTTCACGATAAGTAAAAGCAACACGGCCTTGCATTAAATCATTACCACCCGTTACAAAACCACTAACACCTTTGGCCGAGTAATTACCAACGGATACTTTTAATTGCGCCGAAAAATCTTTTTCTGGTTTACGTGTTGCTACACTAATAGCACCTACAGAAGCTGCTGTTCCAAACAGTGTCGCTTGTGGTCCTTTAACAACTTCAATCCCTTCTACATCAAAAAGCTCAAAGTATGAGCCACGAGAGCGTGATACATCTGCTCCGTTATAATAAATAGACACACGAGGGGATGATTGAGACGACCCACTATCAGACGTAATACCACGAATTACAAAGCCTGGGTTGTTAGGGCTTTGCTCTTGAATAACAAGCCCTGGTGTTATTTCAGATAAAGTGTCGAGTTCGCCAATACCTAAGCTTTCTAAAAAGTCGCCATCGTAGGCACTTATTGTTACAGGCACATCTTGTATTGATTGCGCACGCTTTTGAGCAACAACCACTATTTCATCAAGTTCTTTATTTATGGTTTGATCTGCAAAACTATTTGTTGATGTAACGCAAATCATCGCCACAGACAATTTAGTAAGTTTAAGAAAAGGCCGTGTTGTTAATTTATTTTTCATGTTTTTCACTGTTCGTCCGGTTAATTGTTTTTAGGAATTACCGGTAATCTAACGAACTATTACGACTTTTTTACGTCTTATTAATTACGCATTGGTTAAATTGATGTTTCAACTTTATGAAAAACAATAAATTATTGTATTCATATAAAAATTATAATATTGAAAAACTCAGCGTACACTTGTACACTAAAATTCATTCAAATAGTGGTAGGATCTGTTATGTCGTTAGAAGCGCCCTATTCTAAAAAAGAAGAACAACTAAACGTAATTAGCCATGCACTTGGTATTGTATTTGCCGCATTTGTTATGTGGGATTTATTTAGCCAAGCCACCAGCACTAAAGCGTATATTAGTACTGTAATTTATGGCAGCAGTCTATTTGTACTATTTTTGTCATCCACTTTGTACCATGCCAGTATTCAACCGCGCTTAAGAGCCTTTTATAAAAAGTGCGATCACTGCGCCATATACTTATTAATTGCCGGCACCTACACTCCCTTTTATTAATCTCATTAACTGGTGCTTGGTCATGGGCAACTCTTACATTTATTTGGACTGTGGCACTAGCAGGCGTTGCATACAAAGTATTTGTAAAAAACGGTAATAAAAAAATATCACTCGCCACCTACTTACTCATGGGTTGGTTTGCACTGGCTATTGTTTATCCGCTTTATTCAAGTGTTGATGTAAAAGCACTTTACTGGCTACTTGCCGGCGGTATTTTTTATAGTTTAGGCACTTTTTTTACAGTGCTAAAAGCACCCAATTTAGCCACGCTATTTGGCACTTATTTGTTATTGCTGGGTGTGTTTGCCATTATATTTCAATTAGTAATTATGTTTATTGAGCTGGTATAGCCATTTAAAATGGTCAGGTTTGAGCGATAACCGGTCATTGAAAGTGGCTAAATATCGTCGTTAATTGATTGGTCAAACTGCTCTTTGCTCATATATTCATGTAAATGAGCGACAAGCGCATATTGTTCAATTTAACTTTAGTTAAAGTTTTAGAAAACTTAGGGATAGTAATACCTTAGGTTATTTGTTAAAACTATATAAAGTAGATAAATGAGCGTTTAGTCGGCAGAAATATGCGCGATGAGCGCACTATTAGATGGTTAATCGAAGTATGAGTAGAATTGTACCTGATAGAAATTGGTGGCAAGCGGAATCTAAAAGACGCGACGGTCTATCAACTTGCCCTTATGCAAATTCCCATAAATGCCCACGGTACTTTGAGAGCTTAGTTTTGTTATCTCGCATTAATATGATTGCAGGGATTACAAAAAGTAAAACTGAAGAACTAATTTCTTTCTGGAGCAGGACAAGTTTTTCTTCACTTTGTGATGAAGAAGTTCCAGCAATTTATACAAAAGAGTCTGGAGGTCTGTCGTCCGTCAGTAATTTTTGTCCTGAAGTTTCGTTTAAATATTTGCATTATTACGCTGACTATATGTATAAATATGTTGATGAAATAGATCAGGATCTTGGTACTCGCATAGCACAACGTGATAATTTGCCAAATGACTGGAAGTCCTCATGGATGTCGGTTAATCCTAAGTATTATTTAGACTGCGAAGTATTTGATAGCGTGAGGGATTTTAATAAAAACCTAGCTAGTAGCTTTATTAATAGATTGCACCCAAATATTATTCAACAAATTGACCGAATGGATAATTGTTTGGACCAAAATGACCCTGCGGGAGCTATACACGCTGCTGCCAATATATTAGAAACAATGGCAAAAGACATTACTCAAAATCCTAATGTCTCGAACCAATCATTAGGTGGTTTTTTTGAGCAATTTAAAAAGGTCTCAAAGTTACCTGAAAATCTTATTAACGCAATAATGGATATCTATAAGCTTCGTAATCAGTTGCCCACGGCGGGTCATGGTAGTCTAGCTAAACCGGATTTAACGATGGTCGAAGCTATAAGTATTGGGGCTATGACGAAAGCAATTCTCGAAATTGAGTATCGTAGTAAAACCATTTAACAAATGACTATTGTGCGACTATAGCTGGTACTTTGACGAAGTTCGCCTTGGACCTATAAGCAGACTAAATAGGGGGAAATACAATCGTTCAAAAGTCAATTTTTTATACGAAAGCAGACATAAAAATATATAAAAGTGTGATTAGTCATACCACACCATTTCAAGGAGTATTAATTGGACACCAGTGAATGGAAAAATAAGACTCTTACGGAATTATCTCTTTTAGAGTTAGCATATGCACATTTAGGTGGAGCTACTTTTTACCAACTTAAAGACGGCCACCTAAAATCAATCCTACCGATTGCACTTCAAGAAATTAATCACGCTAAACATATGGAGTATTCAAAAAACTTTATACCTGTTGTTGGTGCTTTTGCAGTTATAGAACAAATAGGTTTTTGTTACGCGCGTACGGATATGGATGAATTTTCTAATTCGGCCTCTAGTCCCATTTTAAAAGCCTTATATTATTTTGCTGAGTATCCCGAAGGTCACATTGATACGAAAGCAATATATGCATTACGCAATTCATTTCTTCATAACGCAAGTTTAATGGCAATTGCACAGCATAGTAACAAGCCCAGTTTTAATTTTAGATTTGATAGAGAAATACAAACTTTAGTTGAATATTCATCTGTGAGTTGGGATGGAAACATTGAAAGCTATAAACCTGAGATGGCTACTTTAATTAATCCAAACAAAATTATAGATCTTGCCTCAGCGGTTACACAGAACACTCTGGAATGCTTAGAAGCTGGTAGTTTAAATGTGACCCTTGCAGGTGGTGAAAAAGAGCTGTATTACAGGTATCTAAAGCATTTCAGTTAATGCAATATAGCAATATTGAGCTCCAAGAAAGGTTGAGCATAAATGCCTAGCAAGTGATTAATGTTATCACCTTCTGCTCATAGCACCTTGGCGAAGTTCGGCTAGGAGCGATAACCGGTCATTGGGATTGGCTAAATATAATTGCTTAACGGTTAAACATTAGGTTTAATGGATACATAATAAACGCTGAGTAACTCAGGGACAGCTTAGATACGATAGACACGCCAGTAATGTTGGCTTGATATCGCTTAGGCAATAAAAGCAAGTTCCCATAGTGTAAACAACACCAACTCTGACACACCGAGCAGGTAGCGCCTCAGTCCAACAAGCGATTATGCAACACAAACTGCGTGTCGCATAAATACTAAAATGTTATAGCTCAAGTGAAACGTCAGAAGTGTTTCCTTTTGCTCGCTAATTTTAAGATTTTCACAGGGTTTACAGCTCGCCAGCGTTGTTCCTGTTGCTTTCGTTAAAGTCTGGTAGAATTTGGGTAATAAAACGCGGTCATCGAAGGCTGCACTATTTGGCAAAGGAATGGCCGTCAATATCAACCGTCCGTTCCTTGCTCAGTGCAACTCCAATATCACCGTAAAAAAATCAATCAGTTGTAGTGGATTTTAGCATCGCCATACTTTTTGTTTGGCGGCACTCACGTCAGCTATAACAACACGCCCTGAGGTGGACAGCAAGCGCTAAAGCTCACTTTCCACCGCAAATTTTAACAGCGGTGAACCCTTACTTTTCAATGCGGTTAAGTAAGTTGATTCATCGTAGGGCGTATGTGTTTTCCAGCACCTAAATAGAATTCGTATCCACTTAAATGCCAATGATCTGATGATGGTATTATGGGGTTTTCCTTTGGCTTCTTGCTGCCGATAATAGGCTTTTGCCCAAAATGAATAGCGCACAGATAATCCAGCCCATTCCACAAATGTTTGCCTTAAAAATTTAGTGCACGAGTATCGCCAGTGTATCCATTCCTTTTTGCCACTGCGTTCGGTTACTGGAGCAATGCCTGCGTATTTTTGTATGTCAGCGGCGCACTTATAGCGGTCACGATTTGACCCCATAGCGGCTAATAATCGAGGTGCTAATTGTGGGCCTGCACCTGGTAAACTATCAAAAATAGCGCGATCTTTATGTTGCTTATAAAGCGTTTTAATTTCGTCATCAAATCGTGTTATTGCCAGCATGAGCTGTTTTAGTTGAGGAACGAGGCATTCAATAAGCAATAAGTTTGGCGTGATCACCGCCATATCATCGGTAAGAATTTCAGCATCCTTTATTTCTTTTATCCGCTTTTCATTAACGAGTGGGTAGCGGGAATTATGTTGATTAAAGAAGTCGAGTAGTGTTTGTTTCCTCGCTTTTTTAGCGTGAGCAAGAGAGGGCCAGCGCAGTAAGAAGTCACAGAATATTTGAGTGTCTTTTTCTTTAAACCAATCAATCACGTGGGGATAATAATTTTTTAGCGTTGTGGCTATTTTATTGGTTAAATTAACACGATCTTGTACTAGTTTACGTCTGTATTCGACAAGCTGCGCAAGACACCTAACGTCCTCTGAATCCGGCCTAATAACCGTTAATTTATCCATGTGAAGTTGTAAGATTTCAACTTGAATAATTGCATCAGTAGGATCATCTTTAGCCCCGCTGTGCGTAAATGCAGCACGGTATTTAGCAACACTTGATGGGTTAATCACAAATAATACAATGTGCTTAAATTTACTGAGTGCATATATAAGTGGGCCTTTTTTTAGCTCACACGCGACGGCAACAGATCTGCCGTTGTAGCGTTGTTTTAACTCAAGCGCCCATGCATTAATTGACTTAGGTTCAGAGGAAATCACACTTAAATGTTGTGTATTTGTGTCACGATTTATTTCACAAATATCGTGTTTACGGTCAGCCCAATCGATCCCGATAAGGGCTGCAAAATCTGAGACGTTAAAGGCTTCCATTTTGGGCCTCCTAGAGGTAAAGTGAAAGAATAAATAGAGGCTAATAGTGTTTCTCGCAGGTCTTATAGATAGTCGGCATTACGACAATCCCTGAGTATGCGTATTGAAACAAATAACTCCTGTTGATCCGAAAGTCTTGTTACAAACATTGATTGTTTCCGCTCAAATATTCGTGATCAACAGAAGCATATTCCATGTATTAATGAGATAGGTAAATACATTAATTAATGGAACGGAGTAACTATAAGGCGCTTAAATCCGACGTCGAAAGAGCCGGCGCGGTTTAGCGCGGCGTTATAACTCAGGAGGCAAAATGGAACTCTCGAAAATAAAAATAATAAACTTCAGATCTATAGAAAATATAGAATTCTCGTTGAGAAATTACACATCTTTGATTGGCGCTAATAATACTGGTAAGTCAACAATATTTAGTGCGATAGATTACTTTCTTAATCAGGTTAAGCCTCAGTTTTCTGATTGGAGAAATAACAATTATGATGAGCCCATCATAATTGAGTGCTGGTTTGAAAATTTGCAGGGGTGGGAATCTGCGTGTCCCGGAGTTGCTGGTATTGTGCAGAACAATGAGATCCATCTACGCTTAGTAGCATCCGCCGATGTTGAAACCTCTTCAATTAACGTTGATTACGAAGCTCATATTCGGGAAGAACAAATTGATGGTTGGTCATCTGGCTGGAGAGATCTTTCTCAGACCATTAAGGATATTGCAGCTGAGCAAGGTATAACAGGAACTAGTTGGCGAACAGTATCAAACCGAGAAACCATAAAGCAGTATCTAAGAGAAAATGATGCAGACCTGATCACTACAGGTGACTATGTATGGACTGATGAGGGCATAAGTATTAAACCTGCCCTGCAACAAGCTTTACCAAAGTGTGTAGTTATTCCAGCGGTTAGCAAGATTAGTGATGATTTAAAAACAACAGGGAAATCGCCCTTTAATCAATTGCTTTCTTCTGTTGTAATGCCAGTCATTTCGCGCTCGGACGAGTTTAGAACTCTGCAGACAGCTATCCAGGCATTAACTGAAAAAATGCAGGGGCAAGCCGAAGACGAATTTGAAGAGATCAGAGGTATAACTGATTCATTGACTACTCGTTTGTCAGGTATTTTAGACGCCGAAGTACTAATGAGCCTTAATACTCCTGACTCAGAGAAGTTTATTAACTCTGGAGCGACCCTTTTAGTCAATGACGGTCATACTACGTCTCCAGACAATCAGGGCAATGGTGCACAACGAGCTTTGACTTTCGCATTATTAGAAACAATAGCACGAATGGAAAGCGCTCAAGGTGGCGAACAAGTTAAATCTACATTGTTACTATTTGAAGAGCCTGAACTTTATATCCATCCTCATTTAATGAGAAAACTAAAGGGTATACTTGAAACTATTGGTGCAAGTAGCAATTGGCAAGTTGTTTCAACTACTCACTCACCATTTCTCATTGATGTAGCTTCTGACCCTAAGTCTTTGGTGTTGGTATCTAGAAATGGGAGGGAGAACCCTCGGAAGTTAAACAGTTGCAATCTGATCCATTCGCCGTGGCGGCGAATGGCGCTCAAGAACGACAAGCTTTAAGAGCAACCTTAGATTTTCACCCCACAGTTTGTGAAGCATTCTTTGCTAGTTGCGTTGTTTTAGTCGAGGGTGACAGTGAGGTGGCTGTCTTTAAACGGGCATATGAAATACTTGAAGCATTTGAAATGGAATCAAGTAATGTTGAGAACACTACAATTGTTTCTTGTGGTGGTAAGTGGACGATCCCTGCAATAGCAAGACTCTTAGCTAATTTCGAGGTACCGTTTAGAATTGTCCATGATATGGACAAAAAAGATCGTACTGAAGAGGAGCTTCAGGAGTTGACAGGTATTGATCCCTATCGAGCTAATGCAAAAATTGATAGTGCAGCACCAAATGTAGAGAAGTTTGTAGTCAGAAGATACGTTAGAAGATTTGCTATGGCCTGATGCTCGACCAGCAGGAAAAGACAAGCCTTATCAAGCTTGGAAGAGAATTAACTACTTGCTCGAAAATGTCGATGAGCTTCGTGAGCTAACAGGTTTTAGAGATTTGCTCTCTTTTGTGTATGAGCAGTAGTGGTTAGAGAGTTATAACAAAGCATTTAAGAGTGATTCCCAACGATTGGCATTTTCAGTTCAAGGTTGGGTTTCGTGTTTTCGGCGCAATGGGTAAAGAGCGATAAGCGGTCGATCAGGTGAGTCGTTTTTAACTTAGTAAGAATAAGAGGACACTTTCCTCTTTTTACATATTTATATAAGTTACACAGGGCAAGATCATACTTAACTTGATTATTACTTCGAATCTGTGATCAAATCGCCTTTTTCTCAAAGGCGATTAACATGTCATTCATCAACCATTTCAACGACATTCAAGATACTCGTTCACACATCAACAAAAAACATGAATTGCTGGATGTTATATTCCTTACAGTCACTGCGATTATTTCAGGTGCTGAAGGGTGGAAGGATATTAAGCAATTCGGTGACAGTAAACTGACTTGGTTACGTAAGTTTCGTTCATTTGAAAATGGTATTCCTGTCGATGATACGATTGCTCGTATCATTAGCTCACTGGCCCCTGAAGCTTTATTAGCTTGTTTTGTTTCTTGGGTTAATGAGCTTAGAGATGCGAATAATCAAAGCGTCATTGCCTTTGACGGTAAAACACTTCGCCATTCTTATGATGGTGATAAAAAAACAGCTATTCACAGTGTTTCAGCTTATGCAGTTGAACAGGGCCTAGTACTAGCACAATGCAAATCAAAAAGTAAGAAGAATGAAGTATCAACAGTGATGGCACTTATTGAATTACTTGAGCTTAAAGGCAATATCATCACAGCAGACGCGATGCATTGTTTAAAGAAAGTGACGAAAGCCGTCAGCAAGAAAGACGGAGACTATTTGCTGCAAGTGAAGAATAACCAAGGAAAATTGAACAAAGAAATTCAAGCCTACTATCACAAAGTCAGACGAGAGCAGCCATCACTCATCCAGCAAAATAGCCATGAAACAGTAAATGATGGGCATGGTCGAATAGAGCAGCGCACTTACACTCAACTGTTGGTGACAGATTGGCTTGAGCAGCGCCACGGTTGGGTCAATTTCAACTCCATAGTCGAGGTAGTACGACAGCGTTATGTTGGTGATAGTCATACAATGGAAACGAGTTATTACATCAGCTCGCTAGGGATAAACCCAGAGCAAGTAGCCAAGTCTATTCGCCAGCATTGGGGAATAGAAAACTCAGCACACTGGGTATTAGATATGACATTTAAAGAAGACGATTCACGTATTCGTCGAGGTGATGCCCCCGAGAATATGGCGACCTTTAGACGATTTGCGATGAACTTAGCGAAATTAAGCGCGATAAAAGACAGTATGAAAGGTAAGTTGAAACAGGCTGCTTGGTCAGATGAGGTAAGAGAGCAGCTTATTTTAGGATAAATAACGCTCAAGTATGATTTTGCCCTGATAAGTTACATAAAGCAGAATATATATAGCTAGTAATAACTTATGCTTTTTGATATTAATACAAACTCATAAAATAAGGACGTTTTCGTGCTAAAAAAGGGAAAGTGTCCTCTGATAAAGTTGTTATTCATCATATTCGTAGTAGGTAAAAATGGATAGTACAGAAAAAAAACTCAAAGTTATCATCCCACAAGATGTTCAACAAAAAATAGACAATGATGAGTACATATTAAGAGGTAGTCAAGTTAGAGATAATTTGGGGAAAATTGTTTGTAACTTAGAGACATTGGATGTTGAAGGTGATGATTATTTTTCTCCTAGTCTTTTCTTGATACAAAATAACCACACGTTTATATCTCAATCTGTTATCTCGAAAAAGCTTATTAGTGACCTTGAAAGCACTAAAAGCAAGTTTGCCGCAATAGAAAACAAGCTTGATGAGGTGATTGAGTTTCAAACGAATTCCTTGATGTCAAAAGTTTTAATTTTCAATGAGTTGTTTGCTACATTCCAAGAAAAAAGTAGCCTCTCAGATCAACGTTCGGTCTTCTCTAGTGGTGTTAATGCTGCTTCAGAAATAGCTGCTAACTTAGAGTTGTATCTTAAAAGATATTTAGATGGGACAACCGTCTTTCATCAAAACTCACACTATAATAGTCAGCTTTACTCTGACTATAAGAAGATAGATGGATACAAGCCAAGTATAAAAAGAACAAAGTTTAGTAAGTTTTCTGATAGCAAAGCTTTTTATTTTACCTACGCATTTATGAACATCATTAACAATCTAAATGTTCTTAGTTTGTGTGTAGATAAAAAGGTTCATCCCAGATATCAAGATAACCTCCTTGAAGTCAGAACCAAACTGGTTAGTTTGATAGAAATTCTGATTAATGGTTTGTGTAATGAAAATGATATCTATCAAATGTGTTATTCAACTAATTATTCAAACTCATATTACCCATTGGAAAAATTGATGGAAATAGTCGAGTTTGACTCTAAAAGGTCAATAAACGATCTAATCTTAGCTCATTATCCTACAGAAGTTAGTGTTAGTTATGATGAAAGCCGCGTAGATTCGTTGAATACTTGTATTTCATTGGTTAAGGAAATTGACAACCTGTTATCTCGAAGTAATCAACTTTCTGATTTGAAATTAGAAGAAATACCTGAAATTACCGAGCTTGTATGGTTGGCGCTGAATGATGAATAACTAGTTGCTCAATTTCGTTTGTAAACTCACTGGGACAATTAACAGTTGGCTTGGCGCTTCGAGCAAGTATAGCCAATAGTCAATTGCCCCTTAGCAAAATGTTATCAACGGCGGCTTCTGGCACTCTCCAGCCAGTCGACAACATAAAATATTGATAATAATTGGCAAGGTATTTTACTGTGTCGGATGGCATGGCGAAGCCACTTATCCGACCTACGTCAAAAGGTAGATTGCTTAAGCCGAAGGCGCCACCCAACAGAGTATCAATTCACGCCTAGAGGTCAGCTATGGCACTTACCTGCCCATACATAGTCATATCACTCCCACCGGCACTCGCGCATATTTACTTTGTCATTTTTAAACAATACTCCTTCTGATAATAACTTTTCACGTTGTTCTTGGTATTTTTCGCTACCTTCAGGGAATGATATTTTACCTTGGCTATTCACTACCCTGTGCCAAGGTATAACTGAGTCGTTTGGCATCACTTTTAATAAGCGCCCAACCAACCGTGAGTTTTGAGGATAACCCGCAAGAGCTGCAACTTGACCGTAACTTGCTACTTTACCTATTGGTATGCCTGCGATAACAGTATAAATAAGTGTTTCTTTATCAATATCAGCGTTCATTTAAATACGCCTCACTAAGTACTTTAAATTGCTCCCATATAGTGCGCGCTACAGGGCCATGATGCACTGCATGTTGTCTAAAGGCTCTAATTTGTGCACTAAACTTATGCTCACGGTCAGTTATGTGTATTTCTTGAAGTAAGCCTGCTTTTATTTCAGGGTCGCAGTGCTCTAGGCTCATCATTGCCCAACCTGCGCCTGAGAGTAAAAACGATTTTAAGGTCGATACATCATCAATTTTCATCATGGCCGAGCCTTTTGAGTACGATAGTCTGTCACTGTCGATACTCAAATCACTTTCAAACATGGCTAAACACGGATACGTTTGCAGTTCGCTATAGGTTAGCTTTTGAGGAAGTACGCCTTTAGCGCTGACAATGCCAATATCGAGCCTGCCTATAGGTACGCTTTCTAAATCGCCTGTCGCGTGAAATAAATCAAACCACGGGCCAATGCCTAATTCAGCTTGCCCACTGTTTACTTGCTCTAACGAAATAAAGCGCTTCCCGCTTGTTAAGCTAAATTCCGTGCTGGTAAACAACCTAAAAGTATTACTTATGATCTCGTTGTAACTTTGCATATGGCAAAGTTGTTCGTAACAAATTCTAAATTGGGGCTCATTCCCGAGTGCTAATTCTTTAGCAAGCTGTGCTAACTCGCCGTTCGCATGCAGGAGTTGCTGCGCCTCGCGGTGAAAAATACGCCCTTTTTCAGTAAGCTGTAATCGGTACTTACTTCTATCTAGTAACTCAAATCCTATTTTTTCTTCTAGTTTTTTAATAGCAAGTGTAAGCGCGGGCTGCGTTTTATGTAGCTTTAGTGCTGCCCCACTTAAGCTTGCGCTTTGCACTATGGCATCTAAAATTATTAATTGATTCAGCTTCATATACCGCCCTGCAACATTATAAGTAAAACTTATTGAGTTTCTAAAATTTAATGATTTTTATTTTATATGTTTGCAGCGTATGCTGCACTTAATTATTTTGCCATCACTGCAACGGAGAAGACATGAAACTCTTTCGTCTATGTTTATTAACAACGACCTTACTTAGCTTAATAGCCTGTTCTGAGCCAGAACAACAAGTTAAAGAAGAGCCCATTCGCCCTGTTAAATTATTCAACATAGGTCATGATTCTCAAATTAACATTCGCAGCTTTCCTGCTGAAGTTGTTGCAAACCAAGGGTCATACCTTGCTTTTAGAGTAAATGGCGAGCTTGTAAAATTTCCTGTCTTAGCAGGCGAACATGTAGAGAAAGGCCAACTATTGGCAAAGCTCGATCCTGAAGATTTTGAATTGCAATATGATGATAGAAAAGCTAGGTATGAACTTGCAAAATCTCAACTTAACCGAATAGAACAATTATTTGAAAAACGAATTACTAGCCAATCAGAGCTCGATAAAGCAACTGCTGATATGCAAGTTGCTGAATCAGCATTTAAAATTGCACAAACAAACCTTGAGTACAGTGAATTACGTGCTCCTTTTAGTGGCATCGTCGCTAAAGTATTTGTTAAAAACTTTGAAAATATTCAAGCGAAGCAAAATATATTACGTTTAGAAACCCGCGATTTAATGGACGTTGAAATACAAGTTCCTGAAAAAATAGTTGCACGCTTTAATAAAGGCACTAGCTACCAACCTACTGTTAAATTTGACGGTTACGACGACAAAGAATACACCTTAACGATAAAAGAATGGGATACGCAGGCAGACCCTGCAACACTTACTTATAAAGTTGTTTTTTCTCTGCCTGTACCCGATGACTTTAATTTACTTGCTGGCATGACAGGCAGTGTACTAATTGATTTGAGTAAAGTAACTAACTCACAAGTTGCTTACACAATTTTACCTATCGAATCCGTTTTTTCTGATCCCCAAGAAACCATTAAAAACAATGCATATGTTTGGCTTTACGACGAGCAAACAGGTCAGGTTCATAAGCAAGCGGTAGAAATCGGTCAACTTCATCGCGACGGCATTGAAGTACTAAGCGGCATTAAAGAAGGTCAAATAGTTGTGGCTGCGGGTGTACACTCAATAAAAGAAGGAATGAAGGTACGCGCGTGGAATAAAGAGCGAGGCTTATAACAATGAGCTTTGCACAACTCTCCATAGAAAAAAAGTAATCAGCTGGATGTTTACGTTGCTGCTATTAATTGGTGGTAGCGTATCGTATTTTGATTTAGGGCAATTAGAAGACCCTGAATTTACACTCAAAAAGGCCATGGTTATAACCATGTACCCAGGTGCTTCACCGCAACAAGTTGAAGAAGAAGTAACCTTCCCAATCGAAAATGCGATTCAACAATTACCTTATGTCGATTATGTAACGTCAATTTCGTCAAATGGAAAATCGCAAATTACAGTAGAAATGAAAAGCACCTACCGTAAAGAACAACTGCGACAAATATGGGATGAAATGCGTCGTAAAATTAATGATCTCTCCCCCTCATTACCTACCGGTGTCTACCCAAGTATAATTTTAGATGATTTTGCCGACGTATACGGTGTGATGTATTCGGTAACAGGCGATGGCTATTCGTATGATGAACTTAAAGATTACGTAGACTATTTAAAGCGCGAGCTGGTACTTGTTAAGGGGGTTAGTAAAGTTACCGTTGCTGGAGAGCAGCAAGCACAGGTTATGGTAGAGATATCGACTCGTAAATTAGCGCAATTAGGCATAGCTCCTAGTCATATATTTCAACTATTACAATCGCAAAACACGGTATCAAACGCGGGTAAAATTCGCGTAGGCGATGAATCAATCCGTTTTCATCCAACGGGTGAGTTTAAAAATGTAAAAGAGCTTGAAACGCTACTGATTTCAAAAACAGGCGCAAGTGAGCTAATTTACTTAGGTGATGTAGCCAAGGTACACAGAGAATATGCCGAAGTACCAAGTAATATTATTCGCTACAATAATGAACAAGCATTATTAATAGGTGTGTCATTTACCTCTGGTGTTAACGTGGTTGATATAGGCAAGCATATAGATGAACACTTGGCATCGCTTGAGTATCAACGACCACATGGCATTGATATTAGTTCGGTATACAATCAACCTAAAGAAGTTGAAAAGTCAGTTGATGGATTTATTATCAGCTTGGTTGAAGCTATTGCGATTGTAATTGTGGTTTTGCTTTTGTTTATGGGGCTAAAAAGCGGCATTTTAATTGGTGGTATTTTACTACTGACCGTACTAGGTACGTTTATATTTATGAAGTTGTTTGCTATCGATTTACAGCGCATATCGCTTGGGGCACTTATTATTGCACTAGGGATGCTGGTTGATAACGCAATAGTAGTAACCGAAGGGATACTAATAAACCTTAAACGTGGCCAAACAAAACTCAAAGCAGCAGTTAATATTGTTGAACAAACTAAGTGGCCTTTACTAGGTGCAACAGTCATTGCGGTAACCGCGTTTGCACCAATAGGTTTAAGCTCTGATGCCAGTGGTGAATTTGCCGGTAGCTTATTTTGGGTGCTGTTTATTTCGCTTTTATTAAGTTGGATAACAGCTATTACATTAACGCCATTTTTTGCCAATTTAATGTTTAAAGAAACTCAATTCAAAGGCGAAAATGACCAAGAAGATGAAGACCCATACAAAGGCTTTATTTTTAATGGCTATAAGGCTGTATTAGATTTTTCTCTACACTTTAGAAAAACCACGCTTATATTAATGGTTGTTTTACTGTGTACTGCGGTTGTTGGTTTTGGCTCTGTAAAACAGTCATTCTTTCCTGCCTCTAATACACCTATGTTTTATGTAGATTACTGGCAAGCACAAGGTTCTGATGTTCGCTCAACCCTTGAGGGAGTTAAACAGCTTGAGGCGTTTTTACAAAAAGAAGAACTCGTTGAAGAAGTAACAAGTACCACAGGGCAAGGCGCACCGCGCTTTATGCTTACCTACGCGCCAGAAAAGTCATACCCAGCTTATGGGCAATTGATTGTTCGTGTTGCCGATAGGGAAGCTGTTGCCACTATAATGCAAAAAGTCCGTGATTATTCAAATCAGTATGCGCTTTCTGCACAACTTAAAATTAAACCAATGGAAATAGGCCCTTCTACCGATGCCAAAATAGAAGCCCGTTTTTCGGGCCCTGATCCTGTTATTTTAAGGCAACTGGCCGCTAAAGCCGAAGAACTGATTGGTAACGATGATGGCGCATACAATATTCGTAATGACTGGCGCGCACGTACCAAAATGATTCGCCCACAGTTTAACGAACAAAAAGCACGCCGCTTAGGCATTAGCAAATCAGACTTGGATGATATATTACTCACCAGTTTGTCAGGTAAGCAAGTAGGTGTATATCGTGATGGTACGCAGTTGCTGCCTATTATTGCACGATCCCCAGCTAACGAGCGCTTAAACGTAGAAAGCGTTCACGACCTTCAAATATACAGCCCAGTACTTGGTGTATTTGTACCAGTAACCCAAGTAGTAGACGAGTTTATTGTACAATGGGAAGACAGCCTAATAATGCGCCGCGACCGTAAACGTACTATTACTGTGATGGCCGATCATAATGTACTCGGCGATGAAACCCCAGCTAAACTATTTGCGCGTATTCGCGGCCCAATAGAGAATATGGAACTGCCACGTGGTTACCAACTGGAATGGGGCGGCGAGTTTGAGTCATCAAGCAAGGCTCAAAAAGCAATATTTGGCTCTTTACCATTGGGTTACTTAGCTATGTTTGCAGTAACTGTATTATTATTCAACTCAGTTAAACAACCTTTGGTAATTTGGGCAACCGTGCCTCTTGCTATTATTGGCGTAAGTGCAGGGTTATTGATTATGAATACACCATTTAGCTTTATGGGTTTGCTTGGTTTGTTAAGCTTAAGCGGTATGTTGATCAAAAATGGGATTGTGTTGGTCGATCAAATAAATCTCGAATTAAGGGAAGGTAAATCGCCTTATGAAGCCGTATTTGACTCTGGTGTGAGTCGTGTACGCCCAGTTGCTATGGCCGCTATAACCACTATTTTAGGTATGATCCCGCTGCTATTTGACGTGTTCTTCCAGTCAATGGCGGTAACCATAATGTTCGGTTTAGGCTTTGCCACCATACTAACCCTCATTGTAGTGCCAGTACTTTACACGGTTATATTTAGAATTGATTACGAACCGCGTAAGTAGTTAAACATCTAATCGGTTAACATAAAAAATGCCACTGGCTCAAGGTCAGTGGCATTTTTATTTAATACCGATGAAAAAAGAAAGGCCATATATTGAGTGGTTAATAAATTAGCCGCAACACTTTTTGTATTTTTTGCCACTACCACATACACAAGGTGCGTTACGCTCTGGTACTTTATCAAATACTTGTGGTGTTGACTTGCTAAGCGCAAAGTCTAGTTCGCGAATATCTTCTGGTACGTCTGCTTTAATTCCAATCGAAGCAAACAGCGAATGATCTTCTAGTATTGCTTCTATTTCTGATTGTCGTTCAGCTGAGTTTACAATTAGCGTTAACGGGTGCAACTCTGTGCCTACCTTTGCAGTACGATTTGGCGCAAATCCATTACTGTTATTTTTACCCATTATATCGGGCTTACCCATAAAGAAAAACTTTGACATGCTACTTCTATAACCTTTCTACATTATTAAGACGGCGCATCTTAACAGCTTACCCAACATATAACTAAGTGTACTTGTTAATGCACAATATAAATTAGGCTTTAGCGTATATACGCCTAATATAACGACATAAATAAGCTATTTAATGGATTTAAAATAGAGATTTAGACAAACCTTAAATTCGTAATAGAGTGAAATTACGCTGACTCAACTTAGAGACATTTTAGTATCTAATATCAATCTGCAATAATACTTAATCAATTTGAGGGATTAAATCTGACACTAACTGTGTTAAAAATTACTGATATACGACTGCATGGATGCAGGAGTAATTAGTGATAACAACTAAATAAGAAATTTTTGCCTTGTTATCGACACTATTTTCTTACCTCAAAATAACACACTTAATTAAGCTAAGTGGTATAACACCACCACTTAGCTGCACATTATTTTTTTAAACTGAGAATACGGCCTGAGCTTGGTTGTGAGTCTGATTTAGCATTAGACGACTTATTCTCTTTAATACTTTTTGGCTTACCAACATACGTGGTAGAACGCTTTTGATAAGGCGCTTTACTGCGCTCATTTTTGCGCTCGCCATTAGCATTACTACGCTCAGAGTTGCGACTTGAATTTCGCTCAGTACTACGCTCGCCACTTTGTTCGCCTTTATTAAAACGGCGAGGATTTTCACCCTGAAAATCACGTTTTTTGGGAGCCGACGGCGTATTATTTTCTGATTGTTTGTTAGCATCAAGCGAATGCTCTTGGGTTTTACCTGAGTCAGAAATCGAGTCGTTTATTTGCGCCATTTCAGTATCAGACAAATGACGCCACTGCCCTACCTTTAAACCTTTTAGTGTTACGTTCATTATACGTGTGCGCTTTAACGTAACCACTTCGTAACCTAAATATTCACACATGCGGCGTATTTGGCGGTTTAAACCTTGGGTAAGTACTATTTTAAATTCTTTAGGGCCACTTTGCGTGACTTTACATTCTTTAGTGACGGTATCTAAAATAGGCACGCCATTGGCCATTTTTGTAACAAACTGACGATTAAGCGGTTTATCCACCGTAACAACGTATTCTTTTTCGTGATTATTGCCCGCACGCAAAATTTTATTAACGATGTCACCTTCGTTAGTTAAAAATATAAGCCCTTCAGACGGTCTATCTAAGCGCCCTATTGGAAATATACGCGTAGGATAGTTAACTGCTCGTATAATATTACTTTGAATTTTACTTTCGGTAGTACACGTAATACCAACGGGTTTGTTGTAAGCGATATAAACGCGCTTTGGTGTGGCTTTAAGTGGCTTGCCATCAATTAATACAACATCGGTAGCGGCTACTTTTACGCCCATTTCTGGAGAGTAGCCATTAACGCTGACACGACCCTGCTCAATATATTTATCGGCTTCGCGGCGTGAACAAAATCCTGTTTCACTAATAAATTTATTTAAACGTTTTAATTCGGTCATGGCACTTATAGCGTAGTAATTTTTAAGGCGAGTAGTGTAAACCACCCACACTATTTTTTCGCCCCTAATTTAGAATTTATAGGTGTTTAAGCATTAATTTTTGCTTTCGTTAATTTACGCCATACAAATTCAAGCGGGCCTTGGTTAAAATAGCGGCTGTATATAAAGGTAAATATGAGCTGCATTACAACTAATGCCGTTGCCAGCACCCAGTAATCAATACGATCAAAACCGAGCACCCAGTGTGTAAATAGCACTTTATATAACAATAGTTGCATGAGTGTTTGGCTAATATACAAGGTAAA
This sequence comes from Pseudoalteromonas sp. B62, assembly GCF_037162565.1. Lineage (NCBI taxonomy): Bacteria > Pseudomonadati > Pseudomonadota > Gammaproteobacteria > Alteromonadales > Pseudoalteromonadaceae > Pseudoalteromonas > Pseudoalteromonas sp. B62. The sequence goes on from NZ_JARLVB010000001.1 coordinate 112,985, forward strand.
TGCTAAGCGCCCTGTTTGCTGAATAAGCTTGCCAACGTGTGCGCTGTTATTGCAAAATTTAACAATTAAATGAATATACAGCGTCGCCATTCCAAGTGCCGCAAACATATTTATTAACTCTTGTATGGCATACATAAAGCCACTACTGTATTGCGAGGTATAGAGCCTAAATGCACTCAAGATCGTGGTTGCAATAACGATTGTTACTAGCTGTTTTGTGCTTAAGCCTTCACTAAATACCCCCTGTTTATACAAGTAAATACCAATGAGCATAATCCCTGCACACATCCACAAGGTCATTATCGGCACTATAAATACCATTAATGCATTCATACCGAAATTAGAAATAAAATAATCAAAATAATGTGGGCTATATAAAGAAATAAAATCTTGAGAGTCGCGATAAATAATATCCACAGGTGCACTATACATAACCAGCCCAGTGGTGATGCCACACAGTAAAATAAATGCAAGACCTCGCCTCAAAAGTAACGCATTATCGCTTTGTAGGTATTTCAGAGTAAACCAACCTGAAATGCCATAAACAAATAAAATATCACCAGCCCAAAGTAAAAGCCCATGCGCTAAACCAAACAGTATTAACCAGTAAAGCCTACTTTTTAACTGCACATCAGACTTATAACGTTGCCATTGAATATAAAGCCCAGCCCCAAACAGCAAACTAAACAGCGTTCTAAAACGACCGTCTACAAATAAGGTACTAAAAATATAAATAATAGAGTCACTAACAGGGGCATTACTGTGCGCAATGTAGCCTAATTCAAAAACACCAAAAGCATAGCTATTCATGTAAACTAAGCCCAGTACAGCTATGCCACGAATGAAGTCCATATTGTAATTGCGCATTAAAGCTAGTGTCCGTTAAATATTGTTCTTATAGCTGTCGGCCCAATTGACCGACTGCTGGTAGAGTGCAGGCAGTATAGCATTGTCTATATTCAACAAAAGCCCAGCTTGCTCTAACGCCCACCAGCTTCCAGTTTCGTATGCTCTAACAACATTTAAAATATAGTAAAGGTTATTTTTATCATTTAATAATGCAGCTTTTATCTCATCTGGAAAAGGCAGCTTTTCAACGAGTAAGCTCATCGGTTGATCAAGTATTGCATCAAGCAATGAAAATAAACCGGTTAAAAAAGCCTCTCCAGTTTGGCTCTTTGCTACATTTTTTGCTAAAAGCTCACAAAAACGAGCACGAACAACGCAAACCTGCATTAGCTCAGCAGGCTTTTTTCCTGCTGTATGAGCGGTAACAATAAGGCTCACAAACTTTTTAAGACGATCATGCCCTAAATAGACAAGTGCTTGCTTTAATGACGATATTTGACTTTGTATAGGAAAAACACCACTGTTTATTAAACGCAGTAGTTTATATGCAAGGGCGGCATCTAGCTCAAACAACCCAGATATAACTTTTATATCTGGGTTTGGCTTCATTATTTCAGCATAAATAGCGACAACTAACCCATAATTATAATCGATATCGTTTTGCTTGATCATAGTGGGTTTTGCAAAAAAATAACCTTGGAAATAATCAAACCCCATATCAAAGGCTAATTTATAGTCGTCTTGAGTTTCTATTTTTTCGGCTAATATTTTTATTTGTTTATGTGCTTGCAGCTTTTTAACGATGGGTTGTATTTCGTTAAGCGGTGTCATTCTTATATCAAATTTTATTAATTTGACGAGCTTTAAAAAACGATCCCACTGTGGTTTATACACAAAATCATCGAGTGCGAGTTTATAATTACTATGAAATAAACCTCGGCATAGTTCGTAGTTATCATCGTTTGGCTCAATGGTTTCAAGTAGTTCGATTACAACATCTTGGCAAGGCAAAAAAGCGCATAAGTCGAGCTTCAATGATTCAGGACCAATATTAATGAGTGCTTTTTTACCTGATGTAATATGGCGAGTACCTAAGTTAAGTTGATTCTCCATAATAAGACGAGCGGTCGCTTGGCCTTCTGCAATATCAGGAAAATAATTTTTAGGGCTATCACGAAAAAGTAGCTCGTAAGCTACTACATTTTGACGACGATTAAATATTGCTTGCCTTGCAACAAATACAGACACATTACCTACTTCTTGTTTTTTATTTCAGACTAAGTCATTAAACATTAAAGCGATACAATTGTCACTGAACTTTGCAAAGCACGTAATAATTTACCTATATAAGGTTGTTATATAAGCAGTTGCGATTTGCGTCCATGAAAAACGGGCTTGCTCAGCACCCTTTTTTACTTTATGCCACTTTTGAGGTTCTTGCTTTTTAATTGAGAGTGTTTCGTCTAAACAGGTGATTAAATTACTAGTTTGAATGGCTAATGTGTCGCCACTAAAACTAAAACCATTTTCATTATGCTGAACGGTGTCTTTTAATCCGCCAACACTATGCACCAAGCAAGGCTGTCCCGCTCGCATTGCCAGCATTTGACTTATACCACATGGCTCAAACGAACTTGGCATTAAGAACAAATCACCTAGTTGATACATTAAATCACCAACACCTTGACCATAACCTTGCAAAAATAAAAGGTTAGAATTGCGTGCCATTGCTTTAGTAAAAAGACTTTCAAGTTCTTTGTCACCCGAACCTAAAACAATGAATCGACCACCGTATTTATTAACTAGTTGGCAAACGTTATCAATCGCTAAAGTACCGTTCACCTGCTGGCACAACAACAAGACTTTTTGCTCTGTAAGTCGGCCTACACTTGTTACTAATGGGCCATTATTTGCTGCTGCTTTAAATTGCTGTAGTCGCTGGTGCGCAATATAATAACCACTTTGAAGCTGTTTATCGTTACTCATCCAGCTAAATAAAGTGTTCTCTATTTTTTTATATAAAGTATTTAAGTCTGCATTTTCATTTGTTAACTTAGGATACTCACAGCCATTTAAAATACCAACCAGCTTGCCTTGTTCTGCCGCATTTTGCAGATCTTGCTCAAGCCCTTCGCCGCCAAAAAAACCATGTTCATAATTACTTGGTTTAAGTACTTCTTGGCTATAGGTTGGTGATACAACATGTACTTTATCGCATAGGTTAATGGCACTGCGCATTGGGTTAAAACAATGCGGGTAACGTGGATCACATAAATGTTGACCGTTATAACTAAGCGAAGGAAACCATGCTTCTAGACTCGAGTCATCGTGCTTAAAAGGCCTTATTCCCTGCAGCGCTATGTTATGTACAGTGTAGGCTATATGTATGTTATTTAGTGCGCTATAACGTGGCTCAAATTTAATTAAAACGGCAACACACGCGCTGTGCCAATCATGCAAATGTAATGCATTAGGGCGTGTAAGTACCCCTTGTAATAATGCCTCACAAACTGCGGCATTAAATAAAGCAAACTTGGTTGCATCCGTGGCAAATGGCCTACCGGGTGCATCGTTGCAGTAAACAGTGCCAGATTCACTAAACAATGGGTGGCTAATAACAATTTGGCTGACATTACTTTGCGTTTGTCGTACTTTAAAAAGTGTTAAAACATGTGGCTGTGCATTAAAAGCAACCGTTACTTCACCGAGATAAATACGCTCAATAAACGCAAAGCCGTAATCAGGAATAACAACATCTACAGTTACACCTTGCTCTGCCAACGCCTTTGGTGCATCACGCACTACATCAGCTACTCCACCTACTTTAGCGCCTGGTAACGCGTCGTTCTCTGCTGCAACCATTAATACATGCATTAATTTACTACTTCCTTTAACCTAATGAGCCTGCTCAATAAAGAGCAAGCCTTGTTGTCATGCTTAAAATTAGTTAGCTAGTTTATTTAAGCTAACTTTTTATTTTCATTTGCTTGGCGCGCAAGCTTTTTTGCAAGCTCAGTGAGCATATCACGGGTCACGAGTACGATGCCTTTTTTAGACACTCTAAAGCCATTGTCTTCATCTGTCTTACGATCAAAACCAATTTCTAGTCCTGCTGGTATCTCACAGCTTCTATCTATTATCGCCCGCTTAATTTTGCAGCCTCTATTTATAATTGCACCAGGCAATATAACTGACTGCTCTATCTCGCAAAATGAACGAATATGTACATTTGAAAACAATAAAGACTTTCTAACAGCAGAGCCCGAAATAATACAACCACCAGAAACTGTTGAGTCTAAGGCCATTCCGCGCCTATCATCGTCATCAAAAATAAATTTAGCGGGCGGTAATTGTTCCTGATAGGTCCAAATTGGCCACATCGGATCGTATAAATCAAGTTGCGGCTCAGGCATTACCAGTTCCATATTAGCTTCCCAGAATGAATCTAGTGTACCTACATCACGCCAATAAGGTTGCCCTTCTTGGTTTGGATCTCTAAATGGGAAGGCAAATACGTTATGCTCTTCTATTATCGCTGGAATAATATCGTGGCCAAAATCGCGACCAGAGCCTTCATTTTCAGCATCTTTTTTGAGCTGTTCGAACAAAAATTCGGTGTTAAATACGTAATTGCCCATTGAAGCTAAACACGTACCTGGCTTACCAGGTACTGAACTTGGCATTGCAGGCTTTTCGTCAAAACGGCAAACACGATTTTCCTCATTAACGGTCATTACACCAAAGGTATCGGCGGCTTCTTCTACGGGTACTTCGATGCAACAAACAGTCATGTCGGCGCCATTTTCTACGTGCTTAGCTAAAAGAGCACCGTAATCCATACGATATACATGATCGCCCGATAAAATCATCACATATTTTGGTAGTTCATGACGAATAATATCTATATTTTGAAAAACAGCATCGGCGGTTCCACAATACCAATCATCGCCTTGACGCTGCGATGCAGGTAGAATTTCAACCGACTCTCCCAATTCCTTTTTAAAATGCCCCCAAGCACGGTTAACGTGCCTAATAAGTGAATGAGACTTATATTGTGTGGCAATACCAACGCGCCTAACGCCTGAGTTAATACAGTTAGATAACGGAAAGTCGATTATTCGATGTTTACCACCAAAGTAAACCGCAGGCTTTGCTCGCCAGTCAGTCAGTTCATGCAGGCGTGAACCGCGACCTCCAGCCAGTATTAGTGCGTAAGTTTCTCTGGTTAGGCTGCTTATATAACGATTTTCGTAGTTGGGCATAATACTCTCTCCATTTAGTTTTTGCTGTTAGTGGTATGACTTTTAGTTGTCGTTAAGTCTGTTGCACTAATGTTGAGGGGTTCTAAATGCCAAATGTCGTCACTGTATTGGCTTATGGTTCTATCACTTGAAAACATGCCACTGGCTGCTGTATTTAAAATACTAATTTGTGTCCAGTAGGCTTGATCAGTGTAGGTCTTCTCTACTTGTTTTTGAGCATCAACATAGCTTTCAAAATCATGCGCGACCAACCAAGGATCGTTCGGGCTCTTAATCGCATTGATCACGTCATCAAATAAGCATGGTTCGAATAAATTAAAATGGCCACTTTCTAAAAGCTGCATTACGTTTGCCAAGTCACTATTTTGTGAAATTAAATGATCTGGATTATAACGTGATTTAATATCATCAATTTGATGTGCTTGAGCACCAAACAAAAAGAAATTATCAGCACCCACGGCATCTCTAATTTCAATATTTGCGCCATCAAGTGTACCTATCGTCAATGCACCATTCATCATGAACTTCATGTTACCTGTACCTGATGCTTCTTTACCTGCGGTAGACACTTGCTCTGACAAATCGGTTGCAGGGCAAATAACTTCCATTGCTGTTACGTTATAATTTGGTAAAAATGCTACGCGTAAATACGGTGCTGCTAATGGATCTTTATTAATAACCTCAGCCACATTGTTGATTAGCTTAATAATTTTTTTAGCCATGTAATAGCCTGGCGCTGCTTTACCACCGAGTAATACACAACGCGGAACAAGCCCTTGCGTATCACCGCGACGAATACGGTCATATAGATGAATTACATGCAACACATTAAGTAGTTGGCGTTTGTATTCATGAATTCGCTTAACTTGTACGTCAAACATCATCGATACATCGAACTCAACACCGCAACGCGCTTTGACTAAATCAACAAGGCGTTGTTTGTTTTCGCGTTTAGCTGATTGCCACTGAATATGAAAGGTTTGGTCATCAAAAAATCGACGTAGTTGACTAATTTGACTAAAATCGCCTACCCAATCGTTACCAATTTTTTCGCTAATTAAGTTGCTTAGAATAGGGTTGCAGTGAGCAAGCCAACGACGTGGTGTTACGCCATTTGTTTTGTTATTAAACTTATCTGGCCACAGTGCATAAAACTCTTTAAACAAGCCTGCTTTTAGTAACTCAGTATGCAGTGCCGCGACTCCATTTACGGAGTAACTACCGACTATTGCTAAATAAGCCATACGAATTTGCGGCTCATCACCTTCTTCAATAAGCGATAGCGCTCGCTGTTTGTTAACATCCCCTGGCCACTGCTGTGCAACTTGGGCTAAAAAACGTGCATTTATCTCGTAAACTATTTCTAAAATACGCGGTAATAACCTTGCAAACAAAGATACTGACCACTTTTCAAGTGCCTCAGGAAGTAAGGTATGATTTGTATAGGCCATTGTTTTAGTAGTAATTTTCCAAGCATCTTCCCAATCAAGTTCGTAGTCATCCATTAAAATACGCATCAGCTCTGCAACAGCAATACTTGGGTGCGTGTCGTTTAATTGAAACACATGAAAATCAGAAAAATCAGAAAAACTCTCACCGTGTTGTGCAACCCATTGATCAACAATGTCTTGAATACTCGCAGACGATAAAAAATACTGTTGGCGTAACCTAAGTTCTTTACCATTTTCGCTACTGTCGTTTGGGTAAAGCACCATAGTAATTTGTTCAGCTAGATTTTTTTGTGCTACAGCTTCTGAGTAACTACCAGCATTAAACTCAGTTAGATTAAATTCATCTGTCGCTTCTGACTTCCACAGACGAAGTGTATTAACAATATTATTTTTATAGCCAGGAATTGGTACATCATAAGGCACAGCTAATACATCGTGCGAACTCATCCATTGACGATGCTCTCGGCCATATTTATCTGTATAGCTTTGCACATAGCCACTAAACTTAACGCGCTTTGCATGCTCTGGAGCACTCAGTTCCCATGGATGTCCTTCACGAAGCCAGTTGTCGGGTTGTTCTATTTGATTTCCGTCATTTATAGACTGATTAAACATACCGTATTCGTAACGAAGGCCATACCCAATTACAGGCAGGGCCAAACTTGCACAGCTATCTAAAAAACAGGCTGCTAAACGCCCTAAACCACCATTACCTAGCCCTGCATCATGTTCGGCATCTTCAAGCGTTTCGACTGTTGTACAATATTCTTGTAATGCAGAAGCAACTTGATCATCTAAATCTAGATTTAAAATAGCGTTACCCAGTGCTCGTCCCATTAAAAACTCAAGAGAAAGGTAAGCCGTTTTACGGCGCTTTTGCTGTCTAATTTGTTGATTGGTTTCTCTGCAACGAGCAACAAGTCGATCGCGAATAGTGAGCGCTAATGCATGATATAAATATAACTGTGATTCGCCGACCTTATCTCGGCCGAGGGTGTAATAAAAGTGACGTGTTAAATCATCTTTTAACGTACTTTCATCAATAACAGGGCCTTCTTGCCAACCCTTTACTACACACACTTGTTCATCTTGCTTAGCCATGACCTACTTCCTCTAAATTTGAACTGAAAACCCAGCTACTTTGTGCAGAAATTTCAACCATCGCATCGTTGTTACTACTTACAGATGCATTATTTACACTTGATAAAACCATTTGCCAAGGCGCACTTATTGGAGATTGCGGCAATTGGCAGGACATTACTTTTTTACTCGCATTAAAAATTATTAAAAGTGCATGTTTATTTTGCTTATCGAGCAAGCTGTACATTAAAAACTGACGCGTATTTTCATGCCAATGCGCGTCAGTCATAGTTACACCTTCTTCGGTAAACCACCTAACTGTAAAGCGCTCATCAATATCATCTAAAAACACACTGTGTTTAAACGCACTGTGGGCACGTCTGATTTTTAGTGCATCGTCTATAAAACGAGTCAATGTATGATTTAATTGTGAGTCTTTCCATGCAAGCCAACTGGTACGATTATTTTGGCAATAAGCATTATTATTTCCCCCTTGCGAGTGCGCTATTTCACTCCCAGATGAGAGCATAGGAACTCCTTTGGACAAAATAAGTGTAAGCAAAAAGTTTTTTTGCTGTTGCAAGCGGAGCGCTGTTATTTTGGGATCATTTGTAAACCCTTCTACACCACAATTAAAAGAATGATTAGCACTGTGACCATCTCGATTTTGCTCACCATTTGCCTCATTGTGTTTTTCTTCGTAGCTAACTAAGTCAGCAAGCGTAAAACCGTCGTGACTCGTTATAAAATTTATACTATTGAGCGGACCGCGCTCACTGTGCTCGAAGATATCAAATGAGCCATGTAAACGTTTGGCAACGGTGGCGATAATGCCTTCTTCACTTTTCCAAAAACGCTTTATTACATCACGATATTGATCGTTCCATTCTCGCCAAGGTGCCGGAAAAGCACCTAACTGATAGCCACCAGGGCCTATATCCCACGGTTCACTAATGAGCTTTACTTTGTTTAAAATAGGATCTTGGGCAACCGCTTGTAAGAAAGTATGAGAAGCGCTAAACCCAGATTGAGAACGCCCTAAAATAGTCGCCAAATCAAACCTGAAGCCATCAACTCCCATTACTTCAACCCAATAACGAAGACTATCGAGTACAAGTTGTAATACACGAGGGTGGTCAATATTAATCGTGTTACCGCATCCAGTATCGTTTATATATAAATCTGGTCGATCGCTTACAGTGCGGTAATAAGCTAAGTTATCAAAGCCTCTAAGTGACAATATTGGGCCATCATTACCGGCCTCTGCGGTATGGTTGTAAACAACGTCGATAATAACTTCAATGTCGGCCGCATGAAGCTCTCGCACCATTTGCTTAAACTCATTTATATCGTCTTTAACCAAGTAGTCATTATGAGGTGTAAAAAGTTAAGCGTGTTGTAACCCCAATAATTTTGCAGCCCTTTACCCGTTAAAAATTGTTCACTAATAAATGAATGAACAGGTAAAAGTTCCACAGCTGTAATACCAAAGCTCTGTAAGTGTTCAATAAAACGGGGATGACTTAGTCCTAAAAATTTCCCTTGTAGGTACTTAGGTATTTCGGGATGACGGCACGTTGCTCCTTTCACATGGCATTCGTATATAACCGTATTTGACCATCTATGGTTTGGCTTTTTATGCGCGTACAACACAGGTGCTGCTACTTTTGACTTAGGTATATCAATCGCATTATTTACGGTGCTTTTAGTGCCGATTGGCATTTGCCCATAATGACGCTCACTCCAAGTAAACTCACCAAATAAGTCTTTTGCGTAAGGGTCTATTAATAGTTTGTTTTCGTTAAACAATTGACCGTGCTTAGGGTTATATTCACCCTCTACTCTAAAGCCATACAAAGCACCTGCATTTAAAGGAAATATATGAATACTCCAAATGCCGCCTTCGTTAATGCTCATTGCCACCTTTAATATTTCTGAATGGCCACTTTTGTCAAATAAACATAAATAAGCTTGAGTTGCTTTTGGCGCATAAAGTGCAAAATTTACACCGCCGTCAGTAACACTTGAACCTAAGGGTTCAACTTGGCCGTGAGTGACTTCAAATTGATTACTCATCTTCGACCTTTTGTAAATAAATAGTAGTTAAACCACCAATGGCAATAGAAATGCTTTGAGCGAACCCATGATTAGGGCTGTCGAAGGTAGTAACTGTCTTTGATTCGTTTTGTGTAACGTCTATCCCTGAGCCAAAATAATCGGTTTCATCTGTATTTAAAATTACTTTATAGCGGCCTTTATTTGGCACACCAATGACGTAATTTTGATAAGACTCTGGAGTGAAATTAGCTATAACAACCACTAAATTTCGTGCATTTTTGGCATACCGTACAAAACTTAAAATACTTTGAGCGTTATTGTTGTTATCTATCCAATCAAAGCCTGCTGCACTTGTGTCAAGTTCGTACAAAGCAGGTTGGTTTTTATATACATGATTGAGTGTTTTAATTGTTTGTTTTATACCATTGTGACTTTGATGCTCTAATAAGTGCCAATCAAGCGAATGATCGTGGGCCCACTCAGTGCGCTGAGCTATTTCACAACCCATAAACAATAATTTTTTACCTGGATGCGCCCACATAAACGCATAATAAGCTCGAAGGTTTGCGAACTTTTGCCAATCATCCCCTGGCATTTTTTCAATAAGTGAGCCTTTGCCATGCACTACTTCGTCGTGACTCAATGGCAGTATGAAGTTCTCACTAAAGGCGTATACCATCGAAAAGGTTATTTCGTGATGGTGGTGCTGTTTGTAAAGCGGATCGCGTTGCATATAGTGCAAACTATCGTTCATCCAGCCCATATTCCATTTATAGCCAAACCCTAAACCGTTATGCTCAACACTTTGTGTAACACTTGGCCATGCAGTTGATTCTTCGGCTACCATCATGATGCCAGGGTTGTTTTTATAACTTCGTAAATTAACCTGCTTTAGGCACTCGATTGCACCAAGGTTCTCGCGTCCTCCATAACAATTAGGGATCCATTCACCTTCTTTACGGCTGTAATCTAAATACAACATTGAAGCCACTGCATCTACTCGTAAACCATCAAGCCCAAATTGGTGTAACCAATACATTGCATTAGAAATCAAAAAGCTTTTAACTTCAGGGCGATCGTAATTATAAATATAGGTATTCCAATCGGGATGAAAACCTTGACGCATATCGGCATGTTCGTACAAATGAGTGCCATCAAAACGATGCAAACCATGCGGATCACTTGGAAAATGCCCAGGTACCCAGTCGAGTAAAATACCTAAATTTGCTTTATGGCATTGCTCTACAAAATATTTAAAACTGTTATAGTCACCAAAACGGCTAGTAGGTGCAAATAAACCAACGGGTTGATAGCCCCACGAGCCATCAAACGGGTATTCACTGATAGGCATAAGCTGTAGGTGGGTGAAATTCATTTCAAGTGCATAGCTAACTAGCTTGTCAGCAAGCTCTACGTAACTTAAATAACGATTATTTTCAGCGCGTTGCCATGAGCCTAAATGCACTTCATAAATACTAATTGGTGCATCAATATGGTTACGCTTTTGTCTATTTTTTAAGGCCTGTTCATCAAGAATTATAGGTTCTGGTTTGTATTGCAATACACTGGCAGTACCGGGGGCTTGCTGCATTTTAAACGCATATGGGTCTGCTTTTTCAAACACGTCTCCACTTTGTGCGGTAATTGCAAATTTATAGCACATGTCAGCTTTAAGGCCTGGTATAAATAATTCCCATACACCACTTGCAGGATGAAAGCGCATAAAGTGACGATTAGCTTGCCAAAAATTAAATTCACCAATAATTGATACACTTGCTGCATTTGGCGCCCACACACAAAAACGCACCCCCTCTACATTTTGTTGAGTGCTAAAATGTGCACCAAAGTGTGAGTATGCATGCTCTAAACTACCTTCGTTAAATAAGTACATTGCCTGTGTATCGAGCGCAGTGTCAAAACTGTATTCATCGTAAAACGTAACGGCTGTATTTGTGTATTCAACATCACATTGATATGGCGCGCTTGGCAATGTTTTTAGCTTTGCAATAAACAAATCACTTTGCTTATATCGCAGCGCTTTTATTTTTTTACCGCCAAGGTTAATTACAACATTCAACGCAGTGGGTAAGTAAAGTCGTAACTCTGTGTCTGTGTTTGTTAGTTTATGTGCCCCAAGAAAGCTAAACGGGTCTTTAAAACGACCTGCGCTTAACGCTTGTACTTGATCATCATAACTATTAAAAGAAGATCCAATATTATCTACTGCTGAGCTACTCATTAACCTTTCCTTATTGAATCTATTGCAGCTAACAAAGAGGCATTTTTACTAAAAATCTCTTCGCAAGTGTGTGTTAAAACACGCCGCCAATTGGGATACTCGGTATCTGTTCCTGGAATATTCACACTGTAAAGCTGCTCATCTAAATCATCTATTTGCAGCGCAAGTAATCGTGATTGCGACTTTGCTAAACATAAGGCAAGTGATTTATAAACGTCCATTGCATTAGCTTGTAGGTTAAGTTCTTTTGTTTGATTGACATTAATAAAGCGCAATAATCGCTCTTGCTCTTCAACACGTTGGTGGGTTAAGTCGTTGCATTGCTGCTCGTTAATTAAACTGTATTGCTGCTTTATATCTAAATCATCGTGTTGCCACCAGCCCATAAAAGGAGGCACATCGTGATTGGCAATCATTAATAAGCAACGTGATGGTAAATCGTTAACCAATAAAAATTCATCATCGTGCTGTTTTTCAAAATAAAATAAGCTGTTAGAAAAAATACCGCTAGAGGCTAAAGCATCTCTTACCTCAGGGGGGACTACACCCAGATCTTCGCCAATAACAATACTTTGATTAATATGCGATTCAATTTTTAAAATTGCGAGTAAATGCTCAAACGGATAATAAACATAACAGCCATCTTGTTTACCATTCGTTTCAAAACACCACCATAAACGCCTAATAGCCATTACATGGTCAATTCTGAGACCACCTACATTTTGCATGTTTGCGCGAATAAGTGAGCGATAAAACTCGAAGTGATTATTGCTAAGACTGCGAGGATTGAGTGCCGGAAGCCCCCAATTTTGACCTGCTTCAGCCCATGGGTCTGGCGGGGCACCAACACTTGCCTCTTGGCTAAATAATGATTGCTGATTTTTAAATTCGGCCCCATCGCCAGCACACCCAACAGCTAAATCGTTGATTAAACCAATAGCCATTCCCAGCTCTATACAACTTTTTTGACAAAGTGCTAACTGTAAATACGCTTGCCACTGCAAATAATAGTCAAACGTTAAATTATCTGATTCAAGGGTATTTAGCGTACTTGTATGAGTGTTACAAAATGCTGTAAACGCTTGTCGACGCTCATTACTGGCAGTTAATTCAAACTGACTATAAAGCGCTTTAAATAACGTATATTTAATACGACTTACGTTTTCGTAATTTATAAATTGATCATTGCTTTGCATGAGAGAAATAACATCATCACTTTGCATTAAAGCATTTAGCTCTGCATTGTTATTAGCGTCGTCACATAAATCAATGGCAATATATAAAGGGTTTAGCAAAGCACGACTGTTAGGGCTATAAGGACTTGCTCGCTCTGGCATATCGGCAAATAATAAATGAAGTGGATTAAGTAAAATATAATCCATGTTTTGCGCACTACATAAATGAGTTAACGATAATAAATCGCTAAAATCGCCAACACCTAATAGCGCTTTATTTTTTAAAGTATAAAGCTGAATAGAGAGCCCTGTACGCTTTATATCATCTACTTGATATACTTGTTCAGGAACAGACCAAACCTGTGTATTTGAAAATTGCTCGCCTACTTTTATCGTTGCATCATAATATCCAGCTGGGATAAAAGGTAATTCAAGCGCAACCTCAATATATCGCACGCCATGCAAGTAATATTCACCTGTGACAGGTAAATCACGCATAGTTTGAAATGCCAAGTCAAGACCAAGCGCCTCTACTTTTATGCCTACACATAAATGCTGTTGACGCTCATCTATACGAATCTTTAAGGTATTTTCAGGCCATTCAAGCAAGCTAACACGCGGAACTAATTGCTGCCAAGTAGCTGCATCTAATTCATAGTTAAGATGCGCTATTTGATTAGCATCGTTAGTGTCAATACCACAGCACTGTAAAGCTTGCTTTCGTGTATCGTTGCTAAAAACAACCTGTTCACCAGTGTATTTAGTGAATTCATAACCAATGCCATGCAGGTAAAATAACTGCGAAAGAGCGTCCATTTATTGGCCTTAATTTATACGTTGCGTATTCACTATGCTATTTTCTGTGCCAAATGTATTACCAATGTAACCGTCGGCTTGGTGGTCGTTATCCCAAATATCTCCATTGATTAGATAACGAAAATGGAACTGCTGATCAATAGGAAGGCGTTGCTTACACTTAAAAACGCCCTGTTTTTTATTGAGCTTCATTGGCACTGGCTGCCAATCATTAAATTCACCTAGCAAACAGACTTGCTCTGCCTCAGGGTGAGTGAACTCAAAAGTAACTTCAGCTTCATCTTTTGTTTTAAAAAAACGTTTATTCAACATAGCAGGCTCCAACTAAACCATAAAGGGTAATTAATCTTTGCCACAGGCCATACAACTAAACAAAAAGGCGATGTGGATTCCATTCAAAATCATTAAACACGTTGTAAGTTAACCAAAACTTTATTTACGCATTATTACAGTGCAGCAATTCTTTTTTTGCACCTAAAAAGTGCAGTTAGTATCTAAACATTCACTTTTGTAAAGCTCAATATTATAGAGCAATATTTAAACCAACTAGACGTGCCACACTTTATTTATTGTCTCAACTTTTATTAGTACCAAACATGAAATAATTCAAAAGTATTACTTAAACTTATAAAATTCTTTTGTTATGCGCTTTTATAAACGATAATAAACCGCATATTAATACTTTGAAATATCATAATTTTCATGTTGAAAAAAGCATTCTAATAACTATAGCAATCACCTTTTTAATAATAGCCACACTTATTGGTTCTTCAATCTATACCCTTTATAGCAAAAAAGAAATCTCAGTTGATCCTAAATTAAAAGAAATATCAGGTATAGAATTTGATAAGCAAAAACGCCTATGGGCTATTAACGATGGAGGCAATGAACCCAAACTATATAGGCTCAACAAAGATGGCTCTATCGCCAAAGAAATCTTAGTTGAAAATGCCAAAAACATAGACTGGGAAGATATGACTCAAAACAAGTTTGGGCATTTTTTCCTAGGTGATTTTGGCAATAACAAAAACGATCGCAGATGGCTCACTATTTATAAAATAGAAAACCCAATAGATATAAAAACAGATATAACTCAAGCAGAAATTATAAAATTTACCTACCCAGAAATGGATGGAAGTCCAATAAAACCCAATAATCGAAATTTTGATTTAGAAGCATTTGTCGCGCTTGGCCGTCATTTATATTTATTTACTAAAAACCGCACTGAACCGTTTGATGGTATTACTAAGGTATATAAAGTGGGCGATCACGCCGCTAACTTTAAAGCTGAGTTAATCGATTCTTTCAAAACATGTACTACATTAGAAAAACTATGTTGGATAACATCAGCAGCCTTAAGTCCTGACCGTAAAAAATTGGTATTACTTGATTCAACCAGTATTTGGTTATTTGAAAACTTTGAAGGTGATAAATTTTTCTCTGGTGATGTATCAAAAATAGACCTAGGGATTGTTACTCAAAAAGAGGCTGTTACGTTCTTTGACGACAACACCATTGTATTTACCGATGAAGAGTTTAAAGGTATTGGCGGTAATGCTTACTTTATTAAGCTTGATGAAGCAAATAAAACAGTGGTGAAAAGAGTAAAAGTGACGCCAAAAATAACCAATGCATCAACAAAGTAATCTGATGCATTGACATGATACATACTCAGGCTCATCGCTTAAATTTGGTTTCTAAAATAACAGACGATGTTGTACGCTCTACCCCATCAAGGTTGCCAATATCGTCTAGCAAATGACTAAGTTGCTCCAAATTTTGTGCTTGAACTACCGCAATTAAATCAAACTCGCCACTTATTGCATAAAGCTGTGAAATAGCGTCAATTTGTTTTAGTTCTAAGTTGGTTTTAGTGGTGAGCTTTTGCTTTACTTTTATTGATACATGCGCCGATACCATTTTGTTTAAATAGTCATCTCCGTAGTCTACGCTATACCCTTTAATTACCCCGCTTTCTTCTAACTTTAACATTCTACTTTGCACTGTAGAGCGCGACAGGTTCAATAGTCTGGCAAGGTCAGAAATACTCGCGCGTGCATTTGTTTTTAGTATCGATAATAGCTTTTCGTCTTGTGGAGTTATCATAATGGTTATTTATTTCGTTATTTTGCCTTTTATTCTAATCATTTTTCACAAAATAGCACTGCAATTTTAACTGCGAACCTTCGATAATAGTGTCCAATAAAAAATAATAACGTGTTTGCTCAAGAATAACGGCTATATTCTTCTTTAATTTAGCAACTAATCTTTTATCTAAGCCCATTTAATTTAGGTGTACAAAAATGCAAGTAACTAGAGACTTATTTAACGACGTAATGGTACCAAACTATAACCCATCAGCAATTATCCCAGTTCGTGGTGAAGGTTCACGCGTTTGGGATCAAAATAATAATGAGTTCATTGATTTTGCCGGTGGTATTGCCGTTAACTGTTTGGGTCACTGTCATCCTGCATTAGTTAAAGCATTAAAAGAGCAAGGCGAAAAAATTTGGCATTTATCAAATGTTATGACCAATGAGCCAGCACTTCGTTTAGCTCAAAAAATGGTTGAAGCAACATTTGCTGATAAAGTTTACTTTGCAAACTCAGGCGCAGAAGCAAACGAAGCCGCGCTTAAATTAGCTCGTCGTTATGCATTGGACGTATATGGCGCTGAAAAAACGCAAATTATTGCATTTAATAAAGGTTTCCATGGTCGTACATTCTTTACAGTAACTGTGGGCGGGCAAGCGGCTTATTCAGATGGCTTTGGTCCAAAACCAGCTGACATAGTACATTGTGATTTTAACGATATAGCGGCATTTGAAGCGCTGATCAGCGATAAAACATGTGCTGTTATGATGGAGCCATTACAAGGTGAAGGCGGTATTATTTCACCAACAGATAAATTTGCTAAAAAAGTACGCGAACTTTGTACTAAACATAACGCGTTACTTATTTTTGATGAAGTACAAACGGGTGTTGGTCGCACAGGCGATTTATACGCTTATGAAGGTTTAGGGGTTGTTCCTGACATTTTAACAACGGCAAAAGCATTGGGTGGTGGTTTTCCAATTGGCGCTATGATCACACGTACACCGATTGCTGAGCATTTAAAAATTGGTACTCACGGTTCTACTTATGGCGGTAATCCGCTAGCTTGTGCTGTAGCTGAAGCCGCATTTGATACAGTAAATACACCAAACGTACTAAACGGAGTTAAAGAGCGCGAGCAATTATTCCGTGACGGATTAAACGCAATTAACGAAAAATACAACGTATTTAGCGAAGTACGTGGTAAAGGCTTATTAATTGGCGCAGTACTAAATGACAAATTTCAAGGACGTGCACGCGACTTTTTAGTAGCCAGTGCTAATAATGGTTTAATGAACCTTGTAGCTGGCATGAATGTAATTCGCTTTACACCGTCTTTAGTTATTCCGTTTGAAGATATTAAAGAAGGCTTAGCGCGCTTTGAAAAAGCAGTTAGCGATGTAGTAAACGGTTAATAGAGTTTAAATTAGCACGCCTACAAGCGTGCTATTGGAGCAAGCAATAAATGCAAGTATTACGTCCTATTACTGCCAATGATTTTGACGCGCTTAAACAAATAGCGATTGAATCCGGTCATGGGTTTACCTCTTTACCTGTGGACGATGCACAGCTTAAAGAAAAAATTGAACGTGCTGAAAAAAGCTTTGCCAAAAACATTAACCAGCCACTTGATGAAAGCTATTTATTTGTTTTAGAAGACAGTGAAACAGGTGACGTTATTGGCACAACCGCTATAGAAGCCGCAGTAGGTTTATCGGTGCCTTTATATCATTATCATTTGGGTAAAACAGTACACCACTCGCCTACTTTAAATGTATATAACACCGTTGATATTTTAAGCATGTGTAACGACTACACAGGTTGCTCAGAAATATGCACATTATTTTTGCGAGAAAATAGCCGCAAAGGTTTAACGGGTCGATTTTTATCACGTTCACGCTTTTTGTTTATGGCTCAGCATAGCGAGCGTTTTGCCGATACCGTTATCGCAGAAATGCGCGGTGTTAGCGACGAAGACGGTCATTCTCCTTTTTGGCAATGGCTGCAAGAGCACTTTTTAGTATCGAATTTCCACAAGCGGATCACTTAGTTGGCTTAGGCGATAAGGTATTTATTAGCGAGTTAATGCCTAAATACCCTATTTATGTGAACTTGCTTAGTAAAAAAGCCCAAGCAGTGATTGGGCATGTGCATGAAAAAACAAAACCTGCGCTAAAACTATTAGAAAAAGAAGGGTTTGAGCACAGAGGCTACGTTGACTTATTTGACGCAGGCCCAACAGTTGAAGCAAAGCTTGGAAATATTCGCAGCATTCGCGATTCTCAAGTTTGCCCTGTTACGATTGGCGAGCTTGATCACATATCACAAAATAGCTCTGATACGCTGGCTGTATGCAATCAAGGCGTAAGTGGCTTTAGAGCAACATTTACCAAAGACGCACATTACAATCATGCAAAACATACCCTCGTCATTAGCCAAGATGTGGCTAATGCGCTTAATTTAAGCCAAGGAGATGCAGCGCGATTTTTCCGCCTGTAAATAATTTATGAATACACACCTAATTAATAACCAATGGCATGTGGGACTTGGTCCAGCATTTGAGTCAATCAATCCAAGTAATGGCGATGTGGTATGGCAAGGTAATGGCGCAAACGCCCAGCAAGTAGATTCTGCTATAAAAGCAGCTAGAGCCGCGCAATTACAATGGGCAGACAAACCACTTGAAGAGCGTATCGCCATTTTAGAAAACTTCGCAGCACAATTAAAAGAACACAGCGAAGAATTTGCTAGCATTATTGCACGCGAAACGGGTAAGCCATTATGGGAAACCCGTACCGAAGTAGGCGCAATGACAGGAAAAGTAGCTATATCTGTAAAAGCCTACCATGAGCGTACAGGTACAACCGAAAACCCAATGCCCGGTGCTAAAGCGTTTATTAGACACAAACCGCATGGTGTTGTGGCTATTTTTGGCCCGTATAACTTTCCTGGACATTTACCAAACGGGCATATTGTTCCTGCAATTTTAGCCGGTAATACCGTTGTATTTAAGCCATCAGAATTGACTCCGCACGTTGCAGAATTTACCCTCTCACTTTGGTTAAAAGCAGGTTTGCCAGCGGGTGTTATTAACCTTGTGCAAGGTGAAATTGAAACAGGTAAAGCGCTTGCTTCTCATAAAGATATAGATGGCTTGTTTTTTACCGGTAGCTCAAACACAGGCCACTTATTACATAAACAGTTTGCAGGACACCCTGGCAAAATTTTAGCACTTGAAATGGGCGGCAATAATCCTCTTATTGTAAAAGATGTGAGCGATATAAGCGCCGCTGTACACGATATTATTCAATCAGGCTTTATTACCTCAGGTCAACGTTGTACGTGTGCACGTCGCTTATTTATTGAAAAATCAGCCAACGGTGATGCTATTTTAGAAAA
The DNA here is from genome assembly GCF_037162565.1 of Pseudoalteromonas sp. B62. Lineage (NCBI taxonomy): Bacteria > Pseudomonadati > Pseudomonadota > Gammaproteobacteria > Alteromonadales > Pseudoalteromonadaceae > Pseudoalteromonas > Pseudoalteromonas sp. B62. The sequence goes on from NZ_JARLVB010000001.1 coordinate 132,408, forward strand.
GCTAATAAGCGCAACTAAAAACATAGTTGTAGACGACAGTTTTGCTACAGAGCAGCCTTTTATGGGTGCAATGATAAGCGAAAAAGCAGCACTGGGTATGGTTGCCGCGCAAAGTGAATTAGTCTCAAAAGGCGCGCAAATCCTTGTTGAACTTAAGCAATTAAATCCAGGCACAGGTTTTGTAAGCCCGGGCATTATTGATGTAACAAGCATTACCGACATGCCAGATGAAGAGCATTTTGGGCCGCTAATTAAAGTGTATCGTTACACCGACTTTGACAGCGCAATTATTGAAGCCAACAACACAAGCTTTGGTTTATCTGCAGGTTTACTTAGCGACAGTGAAGATGACTACACTCACTTTTTAAAGCGCATTCGTGCCGGTATTGTTAACTGGAACCGCCCTATTACAGGTGCCTCTAGTGCAGCTCCATTTGGCGGTATTGGCGCCAGTGGAAATCACAGAGCAAGTGCCTATTACGCCGCCGATTATTGCGCATACCCTGTAGCATCTGTTGAGTCAGATAAAGTGAGCTTACCGCAAACTCTAGCACCAGGCTTGGTAATTGAATAAGCAATAAAACCAAATTTTAGATTTAAGGACTTAACATGCATACTGATGTAAATACATTATTTGAGAACCTTTGGGAAAACTATTTAAACGTAACTCCATCGGCAGATAAAATTCATGACCTTTTAGGTTCAACGCAAAAAGATGACATCATTAACGATCATATTGCGCTGCGTACATTTAATATTGAAAAAGTGGGTCTTGAAAAGCTCGCCGCTCACTTTTTAGCAATTGGTTACAAAGAATGTGGTGAGTACCACTTTGAAACTAAAAAACTTTACGCAAAACACTATGAGCATAGCGATCCTAATCAGCCAAAAGTATTTATCTCTGAACTATTAGTAGAAAAATGCTCGCCAGAGTTACAAGCCATCGTAACCGATATGGTAAGTCAAATTGACGAAAGTGCAGTTACAGCAGACAACTTTTTATATTCAGGCACGCATTGGCAAGTAAGCACCGATACTTACAAACAACTGCTAGCTGAAAGCGAATATGCAGCGTGGATGTCGGCGTGGGGTTACCGTGCCAATCACTTTACCGTAAATATTAATACGCTTGCTAAGTTTGATAACATTCATGATGTTAACCAAGCCCTAAAAGACGCAGGTTTTTCGCTTAATACATCAGGCGGCGAGGTTAAAGGCTCTCCAGAGGTGTTACTAGAGCAATCGTCAACACTTGCTGATGAATACTCAGTTACCTTTAGTGACGGTGATATGAGCATCCCTAGCTGTTTTTATGAGTTTGCTATTCGTTACCCTAAAGCAGACGGTGAGCTTTATACTGGTTTTGTTGCAGCCTCTGCTGACAAAATATTTGAAAGCACCAACGCTCGATAATAAAATTCAAAATTTAGTACAAAAAAGCCCGAAAGGGCTTTTTATAAAGACAACACTGGAGATACTTGGTATTTTTAAAGAAAAAGGCATAAATATGAAGTTTTTTAAAATATGTATTCTTATCAGTTTATTAGTTACACCTTCTTTAATTTATGCGAACCCTTCCCTCACTATTTTATCTTATTCGTATTTTTCAGATGAAGATGCCGATTCAAGATCCGGCGAACAATACTATAATTTTTTTCAGCCAATTTTGAACACGTATTTTAATACCGTTTTAACGAGAACAAATCATGCTCGATTAATTAAACGTTTATCGACTAACGAGGCAGTTTGTAGCTTTAATTTAATAAAAACAAAAGCTCGAAACAAACAGCTTGTCTTTTCTCAAATTCCAACTTATATGCATCAGCAACGCAGATTATTCGGTTTCAAAAACACTTTAAAAGATTTACCTACAAAAGTTTCTATTTCAAAATTACTTAATAACAAACACACCTTTGCCATAGTTAGTTCAACAAGTTATCAACAATTAGATGTGATATTTTCGGATTATAGAACCCAAGTAGCAAAAATAACAGGCGTAAACAGCTTTGCTCAACTTAGCCAATTATTAATTCATAAACGTGTTGATATGATCATCGATTATGAAAACACTATGAAAATGAACTTAACAGATACGCAATTTTCTCAGCTAGAAAGTCGAGACATTAGTGAATACCCCGAGTTTATAAATGGGTACTTTGCTTGTAGTAAAACTTCAGAAGGAAAAAAAGCAATCGCCTTAATTGATAATTACATGAAAACACCTGCAGCCTATGATTTTTTAAAGCAGACTCACCATAATTCGACTTCGCCAGAGGTAGCAGAGCGGATGATGGCAATATATAAAACTACGTTTAATATAGCTCAACACAAATGAATATTAAGATTACCGATTAATTTTATTAATCGGTAAGCTCAACTAAATAAGTTAATGCTATTAATACGCTTAATTCAGGTGGTATTTCCCTGTGCCATACAGTGTAGATGCACTTCCGCTTGACGTGTTTTTTGCACTAATAAACTCAACAACTACCTAAACATCTGAAACAGTGAAAATTACTGCAGAACCTTATCGTTTCATTGTTATAAGCTGTGTGACAAGTATTATCATTAATAATGGGGCAGTCTGTTTGTAAAGGCAAAACACGGTACTACTTATACGGTAGTATTTACGGTTCATTTTGCGGTTTAATGTTTGATGAAGCGAACTCCCCACCCGACAGTACTAAACAATAAAACCAGTATTTTGATTCTGTATTTCCGTCCCTACTTGCGACAATATAAATGAAATTATCAGCCTATTCAGTTACCTAAATAGAACAACAGTGGTTTAATTATCAGCTGTATAATAGGCGCTTATAAAATTAGCTACGACAACCCACTACAACGTTTTAAACGTGCAGAAATCATCGCTTCAAATGAGCAAGCGAAAAGCAATGTTTTGACGGCTTAACACAGAATACTTGTGTAACTGCATTTTTTAGATAAATCACAGATAATTTTCATTCTATTAAATAGACTATTTTTATTATTTAGAGAGTTAGAATCGCCCCTTCCGTCATAAATCAGTACTTAACAACTAATTTAAAACAAATAAATGAAAGTTAAAGCTATTTACATTCTAAAAAATAGTGTTAATGTTTATGGTGATTTATTAATCAAAAGTAAGTCAAATAACAATGAATTAGGGAAAATTAATGAAAAAATTTAACAAGAAATTATTATCTATCGCTATTGCTGCCTCTATCAGTATTTCTAGCACTGCGTTTGCTGCTGATACTGGTGGACTGAAAATAAGAGTTACAGATAAACAAGGCAATCCAGTAGCTGGCGCAACCATTTCAGTGCAGTCACCAGAAAGTTTAGTTAGTAAAAAAGGAGTATCTGACTCTGCAGGTTATGTTTTACTTAGGGGCTTAGATCCATCAAGTAAATATGTGGTCGATATTACAGGAAATTCAATTCAACCATTCGAAGCAAAAAATGTTCGAGTAATTACAGACAAAAACTTAAATTTAAATTACTCAGTCGTTTCCAGTACTGATTCAATAGAGAAAATTGTTGTATCAGGCCGTTCTGTAACTGCAATTGATACTACATCATCGTCTACTGGTCTTGATGTTACTCTTGATATGACGGAATCGCTTCCTACTGGTCGAAGCTTTCAAAGCTATCTTCAACTAGTACCTGGTGTAAAACCTACTACCGATGGCAATCCATCGTCGAAGTCAGGTGTCAACTATTCTGATATTGGTGGTACTGTTGGAAGTTCAACAGACAACGTTTATTATATTGACGGTGTTAATGTAACAGATAATGTTGATGGTACAGCCGGTGGTAATATCAACTCAGAGATAATTCAAGAGCAGCAAGTCATTACTGGTGGTGTAGCAGCAAAGTATGCCGGTGGAGCTGGTCTTGTATCGCGTGTTGTTACAAAATCTGGTAGTAATGAGTTCCATGGCTCTATAAATTATTACTTTCAAAATGACAGCTTAGTCGCCGATTACGAAAATGAGTCAAAAGAAAATAATAATTTCTCAAATTATGACACTGCAATTACCCTAGGTGGGCCAATTATCAAAGATAAACTTTGGTTTTTCGCGTCTTATCAACTCAAAAATAGTGACAGCGACATCAGCGATCCTGACACTGGTGCATTCAGCCATTCAGTAACAGATGAGTCTGATCTTGGCTTTGGTAAGCTTACATGGCAAGCAACTGACAACGATCGACTCGTCTTTACTTACTTTAATGATCCGAGAGAAAAATCAGGTTCAACATCAACTACAACGGCATTTAATAGACAGTCAGGTACAAAACTTGGTGGCGACAACTATAAACTTGATTATTCACATTCGTGGGAAGATTTAATTATAAACGCCGGTTATATGAGTCATGAAGCTGAATATTCGTCTGTAGCATCAGATAAATCAACACGCAGTGATGTTGCCTTTTTAAGTGCATCGCCATCTAAAGCTCAAACCGATATCGGGGGTTTAGGTGCTGACACTCTGAGGGATCGAAATAAGAAAAGCGCATACATTAACTTTGAATATTATTTAGATACTGATTTTGGTGAACATACTATCGAAGCTGGTTACTCTGTTGAAACAAACGAAAATATTACAAACAGTGTTTACAATGGTAGTACTCAATATAATTCTATTGCGGCCGCTGATAGTGGCGTGTCATTTGAAACATACGCAATAGGCTCTTGGACTGGTGAGAAAGGTCTTGCAGCGGCTGATTACGTGCGTGTTGCAAAAGCTCTAAATGATAGTGGTAACTTACACGGTGCAGATACAAGTGGCGATGGTATAGTCGATGAAAATGAAGTTAAAGCTATCATATTTAGTAGCAGTGCAGGTAACCCTACCGGTGATATAAATGCTTATCAAATAGAACAAGTTCAGCAAGCAAAGTCTAAACTTGAAACTAAAGGTAAAATGATCTATCTACAAGACAGCGTAACATACGAAAACCTAACCGTTAACGCAGGTTTGCGTGCTGAAAAGTGGGATCATATAGCATCAACAGGCGAGACTATATTTACTTTTGATTGGGAAATAGCACCTCGCTTAAGCATTGTATACGATATTTTTGGTGATGGTGATTCTAAAGTTTGGGCGTTTGGTGGCAGATATTACGATCCACTTCGTACTGACATGACTTCTTTTGCGGGTAATTTAACCGGTTCTGTTTTAGAAGAACGCGTATATGTCAACGATGACTGGGTTACCTTTAGAACACGCGGTGGTGCAAAACAGCAAGATGCCTTTTTCTCACCGAGTACTAAAACACCTTATACGGATGAATACTTAATTGGTTATTCAACGAATCTGACCGAAAGTACTAATATATCCGTAACGTATACTAAGCGTACTACTAAAGATATTATGGAAGATTACGATTTAAGTATCTATTCCGAAGAAGGCTACTTAGCAGGAACGGACCTAGAACTTCCTCTTTCATATTTTGGTTATGATGAAAACCCAGGTTCTAACTATGTTATTGGTACTCTTGCTGGCGGTAAACGCGAGTATACAGGTATTGAAGTAACGTTTAAAAAACTTCGTACTGATAATTGGTTTATGCTTGCGTCATACACAAACAACGATGCAAAAGGTAATTCGAATTCAGATGGCAACGCTGATTTCCAAGGTGACTGGGAAATTTTAGATCCTCGTGCGCCAAATATGTATGGCAAACAGCCAGGTAATGTTGAGCATCAGTTTAAATTGTTAGGTACATATTATTTTGATAATAATATTGAGGTAGGTGGTGTATATAACTGGAATTCAGGTACTCGCTATAGTAAAACGCAATCAATTTCAGGACGGTACCTACCACTTCAAGTTGATACTGCCTATGACTTTGGCGGTTATACAACTAATTGGGTAGCTGATGGAAACGTAGGTAGCGAAGTAACACCATCTTATGGCACATTAGATATTCGTGTTAAATATACTCATGACTTTGATGGCTATAAAGCAGAGTTCTTTTTAGATGTATTTAATTTGCTTGATGATCAAGCAACAACGGTTGAACAGAGCTTAGAAAAAGGTGATGGTACATTTGCATTTGGTCAAGCAACCGACTGGGTTGAGCCTCGTCGTTTTTACTTAGGCGCTCGACTTTCATTCTAAGTTATTAATAACTGAATAATGAAATGAAAAAGCCCGGATATAAATATTTTATCCGGGCTTTTGTATTTTTATAAAAATGACCTAGAGTAATAACTTAAAATAAACGACTAGGGCATGTTGCTCTTTGGTGGTTGGTATGAAAGTAAGAGAAATGTTCGAGTTAGCATAAAGCCATCTGCAAAGGGATGGTTGAAATTAGCTGAAATGGTCGAATCTGTCGAATTGTTAATACCAATTCAACAGACAGACAAATTGTGTTCAAGAGACAAGGACGCAGGTAAGACGCGGAAGCTGTGCTCGGCTCTTACATGGAGTAAACCAATAGGGTAAAGCAGGAGCAGTTACCGAACCACGAGGTTAAAAACCTCGCGCCGCGATATGATTCTCCCTGATTTAACGAAATTCAATCGACAAAGTTCAACACGCCTTAGCCGTTAACATATAAACTAGCTTTGTCACGCCAAAAAGCTTATTAGACATCAACAGTTCTTAATTCTATTAAAGGACTTAATTTCAATAATTTATAATTATAAAAATAACGGCTTATAATCGTTTTCTAACTTTTCAAACGATAAGTCGCCAATAAAACGACCGAAGCTCAACCAAGTGGCCAAACCGCGTAAATCTTTAAAGTGTGGCGGCACAAATTGTGGGCTCTCTATCACACCTAAATCATGAAGCTGCGATATTAATCTAAAGTCATCTATCGATATTTTACCTACCAATAATAAAGGTAGCCTATCGATTCGACCAAGCTGGATTGCTACGCGTATTAAGTTATAAACCAGTACAAAGCCTTTAATGTAGGCAATATCTTTTGTAAACGGCAGACCTGTTGGCGTACTACCTCTAAATACACGCTGCGCAAGTGTGTAACTGTCATCTTTTGATAAACCTTGCGCTACGTAGTCACGGTAAATATCTACAAACTCAGCGCCATCTATTACCTTTGTAACGGCTTGAATACGATTCACTAATTTAGATAAACGCCTTGGGGTCGATTTTAATGTAATAATTTCGGTAAGTACCGCTAAACCTTCTTGGGTAATAGTCGAGCTTGGCGTACCTTTACTTAAACAGGTTAAATAAGGCTGAGCCAAACCATTTTGAGTTGTGCCTACGTGTATCCACCCTTCGTGAACTTCTAAAATATCAAGCTCACGCTGGGAAAAACTTACATCTTGATTTAGTTTTATATTATTTGCACCGGCGGCTGCATCACTGACAATCCCATCGCTAAGCATAACCTCTACGTTTATACCTGCCATGCTGGCATTTACTTGCTCAGACAAAATACGCACCGCATCAACAGCAGCAATATTTTTAGGGTCGTCAGGTAGTATGTCGGCTATGAGTAAATTTTGCAGCGGTTTATCTAGCATATTAGCTAGCTCAGAAAGTGAGGGCTCACCGGCATGAAATAAATCTTTAGGATGACCAAATAACTCTACCGATAAGTCATGGAACTCAGGTGTGCCACGATACTCAAGCATGCTTAATACTGTTTTATACTCTGTGCACATTTTTCCCATGTATTGAGCAATGGGATTTAACTGCCCCAATTGATTAATAATGTTACGGTGCAAAGTAGAAAACGCTTGGCGTAACTCGCTAGGTACAAAACCAAGATCGCGCTGTTGATAGTATGCACGATCGATCAGTGGATTTTTTGACATTTTTGTCTAAAAAACTCCTCTTTAGTTTGTTTATCCCAATTAATAGCATCGAGTATCCTAATAGGCGTTTGCAATGCAATTAATTGATCCGATAACTCACGAGTTTTTAGTAGTAACGCCTTGTCTATCATGGTGTAAGCTCAACAATAAATGAGTTTTGAGCATAATTTAAAAAGGCTAAATTACAAAGCAATATCACACTTTTTTAGCTATTGTTTTTAAGTTGATCGACCCTCATATCTGTATCGTATGAGTTACTAAATAAAAGGTATAAAGCATGAAAAACGAACTCGACAATAAACAGATTTTGGCCGTTTATGAACGTATAATTCAAAAAGGCGAAATGACTGATGAAGGTAAACATTATCAAGGGGTTACTGCTTATTCTGACGTAGACGGTTACACCGTATATTTACAAGGTAGCGGCGTAGAACTGCGCTTTGGTTTTCATAATACTTACCACCTTGACTACCAACATGAAAAGCATAAAGACGACTTTTTGAAAAAATTATATAACATTGCAAACGAGCGATAATGCACCCACGAAAACTAAGACACCGCCCTACCAGTAAGCTCAATACTACTTTTATTAACCAAGTAGTAGAAGAGCTTCAAGCTGATCCAAGCAAAATCTCAATTATTCAAAAAAACCTAGAACAGTACCGCTCTCAAACTCATTTAAAGCGTGGTTTTTTACTGGCTATAGAGCGTTTTGATTGGGTCTTTGAGGCAAGCAAAGATATAGACTTTATTTGCCAGCAAATTTTAGCTGATGACTACATTGGCAATAGACTAAGACGTTACCCCCTACTATTTAAAGGCGTTATTAATAACGCTTAATTGCAATAAAAATTTAAAATCAGAGCATCATGTTGTCCGAATCTAGTTTAAATATTAATTAATTTATAGGTCAACTATTTACACATGTGTTTATTAGAACACTAACTAATTGTAGGTTTAATACTCTTTTGCATTAAAATAACACTATTAGTACTCTAACTATTACGGTACTAACGATTTTATAATAATTTTCTTAATTTATTATAGTAACGAAATCATCACCATTTCAAAAACTCAAAAAACAAACTTAACCATTTGATTTTATTGAATACACATCCACTTTAAAATCATTGCATTTATTCTATTAATCACTAGATCATTAATGTTCTATCTACATTTTAATATCTCGGTGTTTACCTTAACCTTGAATTATTAGAGCTATTACCTTAAGCTTATCTTTATTGAACGTTCAATTAATAATAATTATGCCTAAAGTCGGAATGGAACCTGTTAGACGTCAGCAGCTAATTGACGCAACTATAGAGTCAGTTGCTACTAAGGGACTTCAAGGCACAACGATAAACAGCATTAGTAAAAATGCAGGTTTATCATCAGGTATCATTAGCCATTATTTTGGTGGAAAGCAGGGGTTAATTGAAGCCACGGTTAGATACTTACTAACAAGCTTAAAGCAAGGCTTAATAAGTAAAGTAAGTCATCAAACCACTGCCACTGAGCGTTTAATGTTTATTATCGAAGCCAACTTTGCGCTTGTACAACAGCGTAATGATACAACCCGAACGTGGTTGAGTTTTTGGGCGCAATCGATGCACGATGAAGAATTACACAGACTACAAAACGTAAACAGTAAACGCTTGCAAAGTAATTTAGCATTTTCTTTTAAGCAATTAATGCCTATTGAGCAAGCAAATCAAGCTGCAGAACTTAGCGCCGCGATGATCGATGGCCTATGGTTAAGAGCAGTACTGAGTAAATCAGACAATAATCAGTTTAAACACAGTGAAAAGTTAGCAAAAAGCTATGTACTTTCACTTATCAAGCAATATGGAGCCTAGCGTGACTACACCTGTCTATCAAAATTTTATTAACGGCCATTTTCTTGCAAATCAGAGCGGCAAAACATTTGATGTAACAAACCCAGCAACGGGTGAGGTTATTTACGCAGTAGAAATTGCCGACGAATTTATTCAAAACGCAGCCATTGCCAGTGCAAAGCAAGGTTTTGCACAGTGGTCAGCAATGACACCCATTGAACGTAGTCGTATTTTATTAAAAGCAGTGGCTATTTTACGCGATCGCAACGATGAGTTAGCACTCGTAGAAGTACTAGATACCGGTAAACCAATGCAAGAAGCAAATTGTGTTGATATTGAAACCGGCGCTGATGTAATTGAATACTTTGCAGGCCTTGCACCAGCACAAGTAGGCCAACAACAAATGGTTGGTGATGACTTTTATTACACACGTAAAGAGCCATTAGGTATCTGTGCGGGTATAGGTGCATGGAACTACCCACTACAAATTGCATGTTGGAAGTCGGGCCCTGCCCTTGCTGCTGGTAATGCATTTATATTCAAACCATCTGAAGAAACACCACTTGGCGCAATTAAACTTGCAGAAGTATTTGTTGAAGCTGGCGTACCTGCAGGTGTGTTTAATGTTGTTCAAGGCGCAGGCGATGTAGGCCAGTGGCTAACGCAGCATAGCGATATTGATAAAGTGTCGTTTACGGGTGAAGTAGGCACAGGTAAAAAAGTAGTGGCAAGTGCTGCCGGTACGTTAAAAGATGTCACGATGGAACTTGGTGGTAAATCTCCACTATTAGTATTTGATGATGCCAATATAGAGCAAGCGGTTAGCGCTGCTATGTTAGGTAACTTTTATACGCAAGGCGAAATTTGTACTAACTGTACACGTATTTACGTTCATAAAAATGTATATCAGCAGTTTATTGATGAGCTTAAAGCGCGCACTGAGAAAAACATTATTGCTGGCGACCCGCAAGATTTAAATACAAACTTTGGCGCACTTATCTCTAAAAAGCACCAAGAACTAGTAATGAGCTACGTTAATAAAGGTATTGAAGAAGGTGCAACGCTATTAACTGGTGGTACAACGCTTTCACCTGAGTCTGCACCTAATGGCTATTTTGTAGCACCGACTGTGTTCATTGATTGCAACGACGATATGACTATCGTTAAAGAAGAAATATTTGGCCCTGTAATGAGCGTGCTTGTTTTTGACGACGAAGACGATGTTATTGCACGCGCTAACGCAACTCACCTAGGCTTGGCCGCAGGCGTATTTACTAGCGATATTAAACGTGCGCACCGCGTTATTCATAAGTTACAAGCTGGTATTTGTTGGATTAATGCATACGGTAACTCACCTGCTGAAATGCCAGTTGGCGGTTATAAGCAATCGGGCATTGGCCGTGAAAATGGTATACAAACTCTTGATCAATACACGCAAACTAAGTCTATTTATGTTGGTATGGCCGACATAGAAAGCCCATTTTAAGGCGCCCTACTATGAGTAATCATTACGACTATATTATTGTTGGCGCGGGTTCGGCGGGTTGTGTTTTAGCAAACCGTTTATCTGAAGATTCAAGTAACCGCGTGTTACTACTAGAAACTGGCGGTAGCGATAAAAGTATTTTTATAAAAATGCCAACCGCGTTATCTATTCCTATGAATAGTGACAAATACGCATGGCAGTTTCATACGCAGCCTGAGCCTCATTTAGATAACCGTGAAATGCATTGTCCTCGAGGCAAAGTATTAGGCGGCTCGTCATCTATTAATGGCATGGTATATGTACGTGGCCACGCAAAAGATTTTGACGAATGGCAGCAACACGGTGCAAACGGTTGGGATTACCAATCGTGTTTACCGTATTTTCAAAAAGCAGAAAGCTTTTACCTTGGTGAAAATACTTACCGTGGTGGCAAAGGCCCGCTTGGCGTTAATAACGGCAACGAAATGAAAAACCCGCTTTACCGTACGTTTATAAAAGCAGGTGTACAAGCTGGTTACGCTTCTACAGATGATTATAATGCGTCGCAGCAAGAGGGTTTTGGCCCAATGCACATGACCGTAAAAGACGGCGTGCGAAGCTCTGCGTCTCGTGAGTATTTAGACCCTGTTAAATCGCGTAGTAATTTAACGATTATTACCGGTGCACTCGCACAACGCGTGATTTTAGATGGCAAAAAAGCCACAGGCATTGAATACAAAGTCAATGGCGACGTTAAAACCGCACATGCTGCAAAAGACGTTGTACTAAGTGCAGGGCCAATTGGCTCTCCACATATTTTACAACTCTCTGGTATTGGTGATACTCAAGCGCTTGAAAAAGCAGGCGTTGAAGTACAGCATCATCTACCAGGTGTTGGTCAAAACTTACAAGATCATCTTGAGTTTTACTTTCAATACAAGTGTAAGCAACCTATCACGCTTAACGGCAAGCTAGGCATTGTTTCAAAGGGGTTGATTGGCGCGCGCTGGTTATTAACGCGTTCGGGTTTAGGTGCAACGAATCATTTTGAATCGTGTGCGTTTATTCGCTCAAAACCAGGTGTTGAATGGCCAGATATTCAGTATCACTTTTTACCAGCGGCTATGCGCTACGATGGTAGAAGTGCATTTGCAGGTCATGGTTTTCAGGTACATGTTGGCCATAACAAGCCAAAAAGTCGTGGTAGTGTCACTATTGCCTCTGCGAACCCTGAGCAACCACCAACCATTTTATTTAATTACCTTGAACACCAAGACGATATTGAAGGCTTTAGAGCGTGCGTTCGCCTAACACGCGACATAATCGAGCAAAGTGCCTTTGATGAATACCGCGATGAAGAAATTCAACCAGGTAAGCATATCCAAACAGATGAAGAAATAGATGCCTTTGTACGCCAAGCCGTAGAAAGTGCCTACCACCCTTCTTGCTCATGCAAAATGGGTGAAGATGATATGGCCGTTGTTAATTCAAATACGCAAGTACATGGCATTGAAGGACTACGTGTTGTTGACTCTTCTATATTCCCAACAGTTCCTAACGGAAACTTGAATGCGCCTACTATTATGGTTGCCGAAAAAGCAGCTGACATAATTTTGGGTAAAAACCCATTACAGAAATCGGATGTGAATGTTGCCATAACAACAAACTGGCAAGAAACACAACGTAGTTCAAAGATCTAACTTTAGCCACATGCTCAGGTTTAGCCTCGTCGGGCTAAACCTGAGCGTGCCTTGCAGTGGCACACGATGTAAATAGGTTACGTTGTGTTAATGCGAGAATAAAACAATAAAATACGGAGTGCTTATGAATTATTTTTATTCATTATTGGAGGGTAACAATGACTATTTGGCTTAATGCAGGCATCATTTTTACTTTACTCGCAGTTGTTATTATCTTACTTAAATGGGGTAATGTACGTGTAGTAGGTGTAACACCGGTAAAAACCTTTACGTTTATAGCGATACTATTTACATCAGGCCTTGATGTTGGCCTTATTATGTTTCCTTTAACTGAGTTTGCAGGTTATGCAGACATAAAAGCAAGCCCAGAATACGCGTTTGCAAATCCACTGGCTATTGAATTTGGCTATTGGGGATTCTTGATCTGGGGATTTTACTTTCTTACGTGCTTTTATTTCTGTGTAATAGAACCTAAAGTTAAATTTTTCGAAATTCCTTGGGTCAAATTTATCAATAATGTTGTAATTATTGGCACATGTGCATTTACCGCTTATTTACTACTTACAAATTTACCTTGGTACTTACCCGAATTAGGTGACGGTACAAGTGTAGTTAGCGAGTTTTATTTAATTGTATTTGCTGCGATTTGTTTTGCAGTGTACTCAAGCACCGACATTAAATATGTGCGTATTTTAAGTATTGCGACTACGTGGTTATTCTTAGCGTTAATAGGTTTCATGTGGGTTGGCGCGTTTGTTATTGGTGATAGTGAAATGTCTGCGTTTACTAATAACTTGGGCTCAATTGGCACTTACTTTGCCAACATTAACGAATTTGTTTTACCGTTGAATGATTACCATGAGTTTTACTTATTTTGGTGGTTTGCGTGGAGCATAATGATTGGTCAATTTACATCACGCTTTGTTGGTGGACTTAAAACATACCAAGTATTAGGTGCGATGTTGATATTCCCTTCTATTCCTATTGCGATATGGTTTAGCGTACTTTATCACTACCATGAAGCAGGGATCCCAACTCAAGGTATTAAAAACTTTGCTATGGTATTTGTAGGTATTGTATTTGTAATCAACTCACTCGACTCGTTAGTGCGTTTATATACAGATAACCTAAACCTTACTGTTAAACGTTTTGGTAAAATGAAATATATACTTGGGAATGTTGTCGCTCTGTCTCTATTAACACTATTATTTAAACTAGAGTTTTTACAAATTCAGTGGGTAGGCGCATTAGTTATTGGACTATTCTTTCTGTGTGCTGCTTTTATTGGATACAGTAAATTTAAAACAGTCAAAAATATAGACAGCTCACCAAAAGCAAACAAGATTGATTACACAAAAATAGACACAGTACACTAGGGATAAACAATGAATAACAAACTAAAACAACTTGTAGTAGCACTACCATTTGCACTTTTATCAACAACGGCAGCTGCTGATTGGTCAACAACAATCACGGCAGCGTCTGACTACACATTTAATGGTGTAACACAGACAGATAACGACCCTGCAATTCAAGGCAGCTTAGATTATGCTTTTGATAGCGGTGTATACGCCGGTGTTTGGGCATCAAATGTAGATTTTGGTGATGACACTGATTTTGAACTTGATGCTTATGTAGGCAAGTATGTGCAGCTTGATGAGCAGTTTAGCGTTGACTACGGTATTGCTTATTACACTTATCAAGGTAATAACAGCGATGGTAACTACGCTGAAGCTTACACTAAGTTTGGCTATGCGAGTGAATACGGCCAAACTGAGCTTAACTTTTGGTATAGCTGGGATTACTTTGGTCAAGGTGGAGGTCATGTAATCTCAATGGTTGCACACACCTATGAGCTGGCTCCAAATCATGCACTACGTGCAAGTTTTGATATATCAAACTCACTTGATGGCCAAAAATGGGCGTGGGACGTTAACGAGAAAAAATCATACAACCATTACCGTTTAGCATATCAAACTAGTTATGAAGGGTTTGGTATTGAAGTGGCGGCTGAAAATACGAGCCTTGACTACGATTACGCAGATGAGCGTATCGTACTTGCCATATCACGTACTTTTGATTTGTAAGTAAAACACATCAATAATTAAAAGGCTTCTTATGAAGCCTTTTTTATACTCTCAAGATAAGCGCATAAAGAACTCGCATCTAACGGTTTAGAAAAATAATAACCTTGTAAATGCGAAACGCCTAAACTGTATAACTTTTCGCTCTGATCAATTGTCTCAACACCTTCAGCAACCACATCAAAGCTAAGTGAACTGGCCATTTGTACCACTGCATTTACTATACTCAGACCTTTTTTATCGACATCTTGAATAAACGTTTTATCTATTTTTACGATATCCACACCAATATCTAACATACTTGATAAGGATGAATAGCCAGTACCAAAGTCATCTATCGATATCCTAGCCCCTAACTCTTGCAAAGATTTAACCGTTGATAAAAATGTACTTTTATCCTTAGCAAATACTGACTCAGTGATTTCTATATGTAACTTATCAGCTGGAAAGCTAAGTTTTCTTAAAATATCAGCAACTTCAACAACAAATTTTTGCCCTTGAAGCTGCATAACAGAGACATTAACACTAATTGATAAATCGGGAATGATTCTTTGAAACTCGAGCCCTTGAATACACGCGTTTTTTAAAACCCAGAGTCCAATTTCACTAATCATCCCATATTGCTCTGCAATAGGAATAAACTCATCCGGTAGAACCGGTTCACCATCCATTTGCCAACGTAAAAGTGCTTCAACTGAACTGGGGAAATTTGTATTCGAATCTATAATAGGTTGAAAAACAAGCGATAAACTTCCGTCTTGTACCGCAAAAGAAAGCCTGTCATTTAAGCGTCTTATACGCTCAAGTTGCATACGCAAATTATCATCAAAATAACTAATTTTTCCTCTATTAATACGCTTTTGATGATACATCGCCATATCTGCGTTTAGTATTAATTCGTCCAAATCACTGCCATGTTCAGGATAAAATGCAATACCTATCGTTGCACCTATTCCCGCTTTGTAATGGCTATTCGAGTGTACTTGTGTAATGGCACTAATGATTTTATTTGCAAAATCATTAGTTTTATCCTTACAGTTATAATCAGTAAGTAACAAAAACTCGTCACCTCCCCACCGACATTTATACTCATTTTGGCTACACACTGCTGAAATTCTCTGGGCAGTTTTTGTTAAAATCTGATCGCCAACCTCATGCCCCATAGTATCGTTAATATGTTTAAAGCCATCTAAGTCAATAAATAACAACGCAAATGATTCATTAGGGTATCGCGATAGCCTTTTTTTGACTCTTTTAAAAAAGCGTTTCTATTCAATAATTGAGTAAGGGAATCGCTATTTGATAGATGATAAATTTCTTGTGTTCGTAATTCGACACGCTGCTCCATCAGTTCTAATAGTTCAATATTTTGATTTTTTAAATGGATGGCATTTTGCGTAAAGTTTGCAGCCTTGTGTAAAGCAATAAGCGTAACAAACCCAAAGCCTATACCTAATACTCCTAATACATTTTGATAATGTTCTTCAGATAGGGTCAGTAGCACTGAATATGGTATCAATAACAAAAATGCGTAAATAAAACATGTTGGTCGATGCGCTGAAAGAATATTTGCAGAGCCACCACCTAGTGCAGAAAAAATGAGGATTATACTTGTAAGCTCTAGGACGCTGAAAGATGAATGGAAATACAATCCATAACAGCACCAAATCAACGCAGTGAGGGTTACACTTAAAGAGAATCTATATAAATCAACATAACTCGCTGCTTTACTGCTTCGTTTAAAATAGTAAACATCTATGAAACGGATCCCTAAAACAACAACCATGATAAACCACCAAATAAGCTTATCGGTAACTGAAGTAAAAGACTTATCACTAAAACCAAAAACTATGCCCGTACTAGCAATAAAAGATATAAACAATCCAGAGTAGGCATTTAAATAAAGGATCCGCACACTATCATTTAATTCTTTTTCTATTAGAGGGCTCACATGCATTAAAGATATGCCTTTGTTTAATATTATCAACTTTTTATACTACTAAACGTAAGCTTTAAATTCGATATTGTCCAATATAAGGTGTCTTTTGATGTGTTTATTTTCAGTGCTATAGAAGGTAAAAACGATAGATATGAGCGTTGTTCTTCACAAAGCGAAGACCCTATGTACTTGCTATGTTGAATTAATTTTATTGAGGAAGTAGTTCAGCAAACACTACCTTTACTGAAAATTTAAATCTGCTAGGGGCTGTTTATCTTTCGAGGTTAAATTTGCAGCAGTCTGTTTGGTATTTAGGCAAGGCAGAGTCTATGTAGTGTGGTTATTTCCCATAAATAGGCGATAACGTGGAATAAATGCCAAACATGCGCTGCCCGAAGGGCTGAGGGATCCCCACTTTATCCAGCGGCCTCTTTTTGATAATTAGAAATAAAGTTTTTTAAACTTTTTTCTATATAGCTTTGTGTAATACGTCTCTTACATAGCTTTATGACTTGCTTGGCTAAGGTTAAAAATGAAAGAACTCGGCGATTCTTAACACTATTTGCTTGAAATTTTATATGCCACTTTCTTTTTTCTGCTTCACACCCTATAAACCATAACGCAGTGCTCGCTATTGTGGCTATCAAGCATAATATTCCTATTCTATTTATGCCGGTGCTTTTACTAAAACGCCACGAAAAACCATATCTCAAACTTTTGTCATCGCGGAAATTTTGCTCTATTTGCATTCTTTTACTATATAAACCAACTACTCGCTTACTCGTCATTGTATTGTCTGATGTCGCGAGTAACCATGGCTCTTTCGCTAAGTTTTGATACATTTTTGTATCTTTCGTAAATCTGCTTTTTCCTTTTCTTCCTTTATTTTTTCCATGATATACGTGTAAAAATGCATCGCATGCTGTCGGGCTGGACTGAGTTAGTCTTGCTTGACCTAACGCCTTTGGTATATCGCTGGCACCAGCCCTAAGTTGTTTTAATGTATGCCATTGTGATTGCATGGCTAGTTTACACTTCATTGAGCCTCTTAATCGACCTATCATATGCCAACCAAGTTCGCGTACTTTACTATACCAAGGCGTAAGAAAGCCGCCGTCTGTTACAATATAGACACTAGGATGTCGTCCAAGCACTTCATAAAGTTCATCTAAAAACAGGCTGTTGGTTGCTGGGCTATCAAAATTCTTCTGCTCAACAATCATGTTATAAATCACGATAGAGCGCCCATCCACAAGTAAGCTTGCTCGCAGTAAGTGATAGTCGTGACCACAGGCACCGCTCCAGTCAACGGCAATTGCAAGCATTGGTAAAGAGTCGATAATAGGATGAGCTAATGCTTTATAGATAGCGACCCTTTCATTGTAGAGGTGAGTATTTTTTAAGAAGCGATCAACGCGTTTTATTTTATGTTTTACATCCACAGCGCCAGACAAATTTCTGCCGATTTCAGTTAAGGTAAGTTTATTACCCGAAATTAATGCATTACTGCAGCTTAGTAATGTTTTTACTCTGGCATTATTGAATGGCGCTAATGCATGTTTAAAGTACTTATGGCAAACTGATGTGTCAGGCATAGCAGTTGTGACTTATGTGGGTTGTGGTGATTTACATAAGATCATAAATTGCTGTGCCTGTCACGTTTTGGGGATTCGTCAGCCCGAAGGGTTCTGCCTAGGGGCAATTTACTCTTTGTTGCTTGGTTTTAACTTAGCCCGCTAGGTTACAAACCTCACGCCGCGATTAAATCGCCCCTAGATTGAACAAACTTTAATCCTGAAAGGTCAACAGGCCCTAGTAAAAGAAATTTACTATTAAACTCGAAACTATACATATGATTATTGTAATTAAATAAAATTGTAACAGTCTTTCGAGGTGACTAATAAGCATTAATCACCTCGTTTTAGCTACTTTAAAGTTGCCATGCATAGCTAACTTTTGTAAAAAACGTACGCTGATCTCGTTCAATATTTTTGAGTGAATCGTCTTGGTACCCTCTATCTGAATACCCTAAATAAAATAATGTTTGTGCGTTAATTTTATATGAGTAAACAAGCTGGCTACCATAATCCTTATTAGTTTGACTAACCTGATAAAAGTAAGCTTTTTCGTTACGATCTATATCTTCAAATTGTAAAATTAACTTAAGTATTGAACGCATACTGAATTTATAATGAAGCCTAAAATCAACCAAGTTCGCTGTGAATACACGATCCCCTTGTGGGTTGTCTAATTGGCTGTAATTATGTTTCACATCAAGCTGCCAGTGGTCGTTAATATCCCATATTACTTGAGTTTGGGTATCAAACACATCGCCAATCTGCTCATTCGCATAATCAATTCGGCTAGCGTATTCAAGATATAACGAAAGCTTTAAATCTTTAGTAGGTTTGAATCCAGTGTAAATATATCCAATATTTTGATTATAAAAATTATCGTTATAATTTTCATAACGGTGCACTAAACCAATTTCAAAAATGGATTGTTTTTGACCTTTGAAGCTTAAAAAACCTTCGTATTCTTCTTCAAGTAAGTCGCCGTTTTGCGCCCACGTTTTATCCCAGTCAGCTTCATATGACCATGAAGTAAGTAAATCTGACTCATCTCTGTACCATGTTTGTCCGCCACCTAAGCCTACTTTTTCATAATCGACTTTAGCTTGATAACCTAAATCAGTGCGGTAATCCTGCCCAATATTTTCATAAGAGGCGAACAATTTGTAATCACGTTTATCACGGGTAAGTTCCAGGGCATATGCTTCATCTGACTGAGTTTCAGATAAGTTATAGTTTTCAATTAAAAACGCCGAGTTGCGAGTATCAGCCGTCGATACTTGATACAAAAGAGTATCCGATTGATTAAACCAATAACTACCATCAACTGACAATACTGTATTATGGTAGCTATCACTTTCTCTATGTGTGCTTGAAAGTCCAATAGTACCTTGCTGACCAATATCATATTGATAACGCCCAGCCACCGCATTCGTTTTTTCGTTTAAGCTTGCAAAGCCAGAGCCCTGATTCGTTGGCAGTAAAATATTACTGTTGTCGTCGTCAGCCAGCATTAAAGCATAACTATGATTGCCTGTTTTACCCGTTAATTTTGCGCCTAAATTAGGCTCTGCAATTGTACGCGTGTATAAAAGTTCAAATAAGCTGCTTTTAAAGTAAGAAGCACCATCTAAAAAGAAAGGACGCTTTTCAGCGTAATAAATAGAGAAGGTTGTGTTTACATCAAGTTCTAAAGAGTCTGTTTCTACTTGCGAGAAATCAGGGTTAATTGTTGCGTTTAAAACAGCGTCTTTTGTTAAACCCCAGCGTAAATCTAAGCCCACTTCAGTGTCTATATCGCCATTATTCCAATCACCCGGTAATTCAGGTTTGTTATCGTTACGAAGTGCCGTCAAGGTAGGTGTTAATTGAATATTTTTACTTGATTCAATGTCACTAAAGCCAACTAACTTATCAAACTGACAAAGGCTGCATTTCACATTTCTGTCAAAGCCCATGTTTGATAGCTGATATAATACATCTCGTTGATAGTTTCTCATTACAGAAAAACCCCACGTTAGCTCATTTTTATTTTCAGGAAAACGCAGTGCTTTAAAAGGAATACGCATTTCAACAACATAACCTTTCTCGTTAATTTGTCCTGCGCTATCCCAAATAGCATTCCATGAAGTATCAGAGCTCCACCCATCGGTATCGGTCATTCGTATATCGCCTTGCGCGCCCAGCGGGTTCACATGGAATTCATAGCCACTGCGTTCATCATTAAATGTATCAATAACTAGAATAACTACGTCGTCTTCCCAGAGCGTATCACGATCACGAAGTGATGCACGAATTTGCGTAGGGTCTGGGTCTTGTGCAACATAGGCAACATATAAGTTTGTGCCATCTTCATAGATAAAGGCATCAGTTTTTACAGGAGGAGTGCCTTTTTCATTAGGCTCGTCTTGGTAGAGTAAGGAAACACGTGTCGCATCTTTCCAATGCGCTTCATCCATAACACCATCAACGGTGATATTTGAAGCAATGCGGGATAAGGATACTTGCTGTCTTTCAGCGGCTACATCTAGGCTGGATAGTAATAAAGAAAAACTTGAAAGTATAAAAATAATTTTTTTATTATGGTTATAAAGAGTTGCATAAACATCCATTTAAATTTGCTTTACTCGTTGTGAGTAATTTATAGGATGAATTGTAATTTAAGCGAGTACATTTGTTAATACCTTGCAAAGATTATTACGCTAAATATTAACGAATTAATAATAAAGGACTAATTTTAAAATGATAATTAAGTTTCGAGTAACTTAAGTTTGTTGTCTATACCATTCCATACATCAGCGTCCTCTGGTGCAGGTTTAACCTCTGTAATGCGCGGCCAGACCAGTGCAAGTTCAGCATTTAATTCAGTAAACTCTTTTTGAGACTCTGGTAGCTCATCTTCTTGGTATATCGCATCAGCTGAACACTCAGGGACACATAAGCCACAATCAATACAATCAATCGGGCTAATTGCTAAAAAATTAGGGCCTTCAAAAAATGCATCTGCTGGGCACACTGATACGCAATCGGTGTACTTACATTTTATACAATTTTCGGTGACAACAAACGCCATACTATTTTAATACCTAAGATTTTGAACAACAGTTGTGGATCATACCCATCCACCCCAAAAATACAATAAATAAGTGCCATATCAGGCTATTTTAACGTAAAATGCGCGCCTAATGTTTGCACACTCGTTGTGCCCTGCATCCCCTTATTGTGAGCGGTAATAATACCCCGCTATGACACCTAAAAGAGATATAAATGATACGTTTAACCGAAATAAAGCTGCCACTTGATCATGACGAAGACGCAATTGGTCAAGCAATTGTAAATAAACTAAAAATCCAACCTGAACAATTGCACAGTTTTAATGTGTTTAAACGTGGTTATGATGCACGTAAAAAATCAGCTATTTTACTTATTTATACACTCGATATAGAAGTTGATAACGAAGCCGAGCTACTCGCAGCATTTGAAAAAGACCAGCATGTAAAAGTAGCACCAGACACAAGTTATAAATTTGTAGCCCAAGCTAACAATAATATCAAAGAGCGCCCTGTCGTGATTGGTTTTGGTCCTTGTGGTTTATTTGCGGGCTTATTACTTGCTCAAATGGGCTTTAAACCCATTATATTAGAGCGCGGTAAAGAAGTACGTGAACGTACAAAAGACACGTTTGGCTTTTGGCGTAAACGCACACTTAATACAGAATCAAATGTACAATTTGGTGAAGGTGGCGCAGGTACATTCTCAGACGGTAAGTTATACAGCCAAGTAAAAGATCCAAAGCATTATGGCCGAAAAGTCATTACTGAATTTGTAGAAGCAGGCGCACCCGATGAAATTTTATACGTAAGTAAGCCACACATTGGTACGTTTAAACTTGTCACCATGATTGAAAAAATGCGCGCTCGTATAATAGAGCTTGGCGGCGAAATTCGCTTTAGCACACGTGTTGACGATATTCATTTAGACGACGGGCAAGTAACAGGTTTAACGCTTTCAAATGGCGAGCAGCTAAACACTCGCCATGTTGTATTAGCCGTTGGCCACAGCGCACGTGACACGTTTGATATGATCCACAAAAAAGGGATTTATGTTGAAGCAAAGCCATTTTCAGTCGGTTTTAGAATCGAACATAAACAATCAATGATCGATGAATGTCGTTTTGGCACAAATGCAGGAAACCCAATTTTAGGCTCTGCCGATTATAAACTTGTGCATCATTGCGACAATGGCCGCACGGTTTACAGCTTTTGTATGTGCCCAGGTGGCACAGTAGTCGCGGCAACCTCTGAAGAAGGCCGTGTTGTTACCAATGGTATGAGTCAATATTCACGAAGTGAGCGCAACGCTAACAGCGCTATTGTGGTAGGTATATCACCAGAGCAAGATTTCCCTGGTAATCCACTTGCTGGAATAGACTTACAACGCAAACTTGAAGAGCAAGCGTATGAGCTTGGTGGTAGCAACTACGATGCACCAGCGCAGTTAATTGGAGATTTCTTAAAAGGTAAATCATCTGCAGATTTAGGAGAAGTACAACCCTCTTACACACCTGGTATTAAGTTAACTGACTTGAGTAAAGTGTTACCACAATTTGCAATTGATGCCCTTCGCGAAGCGATACCAGCGTTTAATAAACAAATTCGTGGTTTTTCAACTAACGACGGTTTATTAACCGGTGTGGAAACACGTACTTCGTCGCCTATTAGTATTAAGCGTGATAAAACATTCCAAAGTATTAACACCAAAGGGCTTTACCCTGCAGGTGAAGGCGCAGGTTACGCTGGCGGTATTTTATCAGCGGGTATTGATGGTATTAAAGCAGCTGAAGCAGTCGCACTGTCTATGTTAGAAAACGCTTAAACCTCTTTTTTAAGCTGTTTATCGAAAAGCCTCACTTTGTGAGGTTTTTTTGTGCTAAATGTATAGAAAATAATAACACCTCAAGCACCTCAACAATGATCAAAACATTTACCTTTTCGTTGCTTATTGTATTAGCAATTTTTAACGCTAAAGCACAAGAGCTAAAAACCATCGATGAAATCCACACTGCATATAAAAATAATTCTATTAATGCACAGCAACTCACCCAAAGTTATATAGAGCGAATTAATAAACTTAACCCACAATACAATGCAGTTATTAGTATTGAACCTACAGCTATTGCTCAAGCTAAAACGTTAGATGAACTTGCCGCCAAAGGCTCTTGGGCAGGTCCATTACACGGAATACCTGTACTTCTTAAAGATAATATAGAAACGAAAGGCACACTTCCCACAACGGCTGGCTCTTTAGCACTTAAAAATAACGTTACTAATAATGATGCTTTTGTTGTTAAACAACTACGTAATGCGGGCGCTATAATTTTAGGCAAAGCTAATTTAAGTGAATGGGCAAATTTTCGTTCATCCTATTCATCGTCAGGCTGGAGTGCCGTAGGTGGGCAAACACATAATGCGCACGATGTAACACGTAATCCATGTGGTTCTAGTGCAGGCTCTGCTGTGGCAATCGCACTTAACTTTGCGCCTATAGCATTAGGGACTGAAACAGACGGTTCAATTACGTGCCCTGCCTCAGTAAATGGAGTTTATGCAATAAAACCGAGTATGGGCCAAGTATCACGCTCAGGTGTAGTGCCTCTTTCTAGCAGTCAAGATTCAGTAGGGCCGATGGCGCATTCACTTAAAGATGCACTGCTGGTTTTGTCGGTTTTGCAAGGTGAGGACCCCCTTGATGCAACAACTACAGGGTTTGAATTAAAAGCAGGTAATCTAAAATCAAAATCGTCACTTATTATCGGTGCGCTACCTAGCGATAAATTTACAATTGAAACGCAGCGCCTTTATGCCAAGCAGTTACAAGCATTAAAACAGGCTGGGCACACTGTTATTAATGTAGTTATTACTGATAACTTAGATACGCTATTTGTTGATGAATACTATATTTTACTTTACGACTTTAAAGCCGAAATTAATCACTACCTCGCAAGCACTCCCGCACAAGTAGCTGTTAAAAGCCTAAAAGCACTTATTAATTTTAATATTCAAAATAAAAATACAGAAATGCCCCACTTTGAGCAAGATATCCTAGTTCAATCGCAGGCTATTGATTTAACAAACAAACAAAAATACCAAGAGACTAAAGAACGCTATCGCACTTTAGCAACGACAGCCATTGTTAATGTATATAAAAACAACAAGCTTGATATTGTTATAGCGCCTACAGTATCACCCGCCTGGAAAACAGACTTAGTTAATGGTGATAATTTTAATGGCAGTAGTAGTTCGTTATCTGCTATTGCAGGAACAACGCACATAACCCTACCTGTCGGAAAAGTAAGTGGTTTACCGGTTGGTTTGTCCATAATAGCAAATAAAGAGGACGAGCAAGCGGCTTATGTATACGCAAATATTATTGATGAGGTGTTATCACTAGGCACAAAAAAACCTGAGTAAACTCAGGTTTTTTTAAACTAAACGGCGTTAACTATGACTTTTTAAGTGACAGTTTTTCGCCTTTTAAGCTTTTACGAACGCTTGAAATACGTGAGCGATTTACTGCTCGCGCTTCACCGGTTGCTTGTCCTGATAACTTGTTAGAACGTGTACGGCGTAAATGCGCTGGTTTTTTACCAATTTTATCAATGAGTACTTCACGGTTACTTACTTCGTAACCTTCTAAATATACACGTTTGATTTTTTGACCGATTAACGTTTCAATTTCAAACAAAGTGTTTTCTTCTTCGCGGCTAACAAATGAAATTGCTTGACCTTGGCGACCAGCACGACCTGTACGGCCAATACGGTGAACGTAATCTTCTGCAAGCCATGGTAAATCAATATTAATTACACGAGGTAAACCATCAATATCAATACCGCGAGCAGCCACTTCTGTAGCCACTAATACGCGCACTTTACCTTCTTTAAATTCACGAAGTGCACGACGACGGTTACCTTGAGATTTGTCACCGTGGCAAACGCCCGCCGGAATACCATCAAGGTTAAGCTCTTTTACAAGCTCGTCAGCCGTTTCTTTCATGTTTACAAATACAAGCACTTGTTGCCAGTTTTTCTTACCAATCAATTCAGAAAGTAGCTCTTGCTTACGACGTTCTTCAACAGGGTAAACAACATGCTCAACAGTGCTTGCTGTACTGTTAGTTTGATCAACACGTACTATTTCAGCTTGTTTTAATACCTTAGATGCAAACTGTTTAATTGCTGCAGGGAATGTAGCTGAGAAAAGTAAAATCTGGCGCTCTTCTGCACAGCTTTTAATAACGTTTTGCATATCTTCAATAAAGCCCATATCAAGCATACGGTCAGCTTCATCAAGAACAAGGTGCTTAACACTTGCAAGGCTTAAGTTACCTAAACGAATATGATCAAATAAACGACCTGGTGTAGCAACAACAATATCCACACCTTCTTTTAAAGCGTTTGCTTGGCCGGCGGTACTAACACCACCAAATAAACTAACGACTTTAAGCGAAGTATGCTTTGCAAAATCTCTGAAGTTATTTGCAATTTGTTCTGCAAGTTCACGCGTTGGCGCAAGTACTAATGCATGAGGTGCATTCGTTGTGCTGAGTTCAGACTCAACCAATTTTTGGATGATAGGTAAAGCAAACGCGGCAGTTTTGCCGGTACCAGTTTGTGCACTGGCTAAAACGTCTTTACCTTTACGAACAGCAGGAATAGCTGCGCGCTGAATGGGCGTAAGAGTGTGATAGTTAAGTTCGTCCAACGCCTGGATGATTTCAGGAGCGAAACTAAAAGATTTAAAATTCATGCTGTATAACCTACGGCCACATTATCAAGGGTCGCAAATTATACAGCAAAAACGAGTCAACAGTTAGTCATTAGTTCTATTTTAACGCGTTTAATCTGCTTTATAACGTTTAAATATTAAAGAGGTGTTAATACCACCAAACGCAAAGTTATTACTCATCACATAATCGGTATTAATCTCACGTCCTTGATGCCTTATGTAATCAAGCTGAGCACATTCGTCATCAACGTTATCTAGATTAATTGTTGGTGCAAACCAATTATCAGCCATCATATTAATGCTTGCCCATGCCTCTATTGCCCCACAAGCACCTAATGTATGCCCCAAATAACTTTTTAACGAGCTAATAGGTTTACTACCCAATGCTTTAAACGTTGCGTGAGACTCGGCAATATCACCTTTATCTGTTGATGTACCATGAGCATTAACGTAACCAATTTTTTCTGGTTCTAAATTGGCATCTTGTAGTGCCATTTCTATCGCTAGTTGCATTGTTTTTGATGTTGGTTGAGTAACGTGCTGTCCATCAGAATTACAACCAAAACCAACCACCTCAGCTAATATTGTTGCTCCGCGCGCTTTTGCATGTTCGTATTCTTCTAAAATAAGTGTACCCGCGCCTTCGCCTATCACTAAGCCATCACGATTTACATCAAAGGGACGAGGTGTTTGCTTTGGTGTGTCATTTTTTGTAGATGTTGCATAAAGCGTATCAAATACTGCAGCCTCTGTGATGCATAATTCCTCCGCTCCACCAGCCACCATTATTTTTTGTCGGCCAAACTTAATCGCTTCATAGGCGAAGCCTATTCCTTGAGATCCCGATGTACAAGCAGAGCTTGTTGTTATAACACGCCCTTTTAAACCAAAAAACACACCAACATTTACAGGGGCAGTATGTGCCATCATTTTAATGTAACTCGTGGCTGTTACACCTGACATCGACCCCGTTTCCATCATATTTGCAAAGGCGAGTAGTGGCTCAGTAGAGCCCGTAGATGAGCCATACGCTATGCCCGTAGAGCCATCTGTTAGACTGTCGTGCTCTAGTAGTTTGGCTTGTTCAAGTGCGCATTCAGTAGCACGAGTTGACATAAGTGATACTCGCCCCATTGAACGGATTTGTTTTCGTTTGTAATGACTTGGTCGCTCAAAGTGTTTAACTGGCGCGGCTAAACGGGTATTGAGTTCGTTAGCTATATCCCACTCTGGCATAGTAACAACCGCATTTTCGCCTTTAATTAAGGCTTGTTTAAATTCAGACCAATCATCACCCAATGCAGTGACCACTGACATACCGGTTACGACAACGCGTTTCATCAAACCATGCCACCATTAACAGAAATTACTTGGCGTGTAATATATGCTGCGTCATCAGACATTAAAAAAGCGACGGTTCCTGCAATTTCTTTAACGCTCCCCATGCGCTTGAGGGGGATCATTTTCATCATTTCATCAATAGGTAATTCGTCAGTCATCGCCGTTTCTATCAAACCAGGTGCCACACAATTAACTGTGATTTTGCGTTTTGCCAATTCTAATGCAAGTGCTTTAGTAGCTCCAATAATACCAGCTTTTGCTGCACTATAATTTACTTGCCCTCGGTTACCTGCAATACCTGATACCGACGACATTGTAATTATTCGCCCACCTTTACGGCTTTGTACCATAGGCATTACAGTTGGGTGTACTACATTATAAAACCCATCAAGGCCTGTACGTATTACACAATCCCAGTCTTCCCCTTGCATAGCAGGAAATGCCATATCGTTAGTAATACCTGCATTACACACCACGCCATAATAAGCGCCATGCTTAGCTATATCTTCTATTATTTGTGCTTTGGCTTGCTCTCTGTCGCATACATCAAATTGTAATAAACTGGTAGCTCTACCTAATGCATTAATCTCATAGCATGTTGCTTGAGCCTGCTCAACACCCGATCTGCAATGCACTGCAATATCAAACCCTTGCTCAGCAAGTTTTAACGCAATAGCTTTACCAATACCACGGCTTGAACCTGTAACTAAAATTCTTTTTATCATTGATTTTCTCTTATAAATTCCAGCGGATTTTCAGGCTGAAATACATTAATTTTTGCTTGGCAAAGTACAGTCTCACAATCATGTATTTGGCATTCAAATACACTCAAACCTGACTCTTCTTGATATAGCTTTTTCACTTCAATAGTCAGCTTACTGCCGTTTTTAAAACACGGTAGATAAGTTTGATATTTTCGCGTACCAATTAAAAAACCAATTTTTACAGGTTTATTTTCATCATTCGCCAACGCGCCAGCGTAAGCGGCAATAGACTGCGCCATATACTCAACGCCAATATAGCTAGGTACACCATTAATCGCAGGACTAAAAAAAGGGCTTTGCTCAGTGATAGTAATAATGCATTGTGCTTCATCTTCGCTATACGCTAAAAGGCTGTCGATTAAAATCATAGGCGCGTCGTGCGGGACTACTAGCTCTATAGGGTAATTAGTCAACATTAACTCCCAATATTAAGCTGGCATTATTACCGCCAAATGCAAATGAATTAGATAAGCAGTATTTAAGAGCGGGCTTAAACGCTTGTTTTATTATTTTTATATCAGCCAAATCACCGTCTTCTTTAATTGCGTTATATGGCAGTATATGTTGGCCGCTGTCTTTTAATAATAACCAACATATACCGGCTTCAATGGCGCCTGCAGCACCTAAAGTATGTCCTGTTAAATGCTTACTTGAGCTAAGCGGGGTATTGTTGCCAAACACGCGATTAATTGCAAGTGCTTCCATTTCGTCATTTTTGAAGGTGGCCGTACCATGGGCATTAATATAGTCAATATCACCAGAGGATAACTTTGCACTTTTTAATGCTTTTTCCATTGATTCTTGAGCACCCATTCCATTAGGATCAGGTGCAGACATATGATGAGCATCAGAACTTTCCCCACTGCCTACTAGCATAATGCCGTTATTTATTATTGGTGTATTTTTAGTCATTACAAATAAAGCTGCCCCCTCACCAATATTAATGCCGTCTCTATTGCTAGAAAAAGGCTGACATAAACCTGAGCTTAAAGAGGCTAGCGAATCAAAGCCATTAATTGTTAATTGACACAAACTATCTGCACCACCACAAATTACTACATCAGCTAAATCAGCATTTAACAACGCACGCGCACTAATTAGCGCTTTTGCACTTGAGGTACACGCTGTAGAAATACTGTAACAAGGCCCTAATGCACCTATTTTATGTGCAATGTAATGAGCGGGTGTAGCTAACTCTTGATCACTGTAACTAAAGTCATCAGGCCAGAGCTTTGTACTTTCATAGCTTTTACGCGCTCTTTCACCATCATGAATACCTGATGTACTAGTACCCATTACAATTGCAATACGCGACCTATCAATATGCGAAAGTTTATCTAAGGTTGGCTTAATCTGTTCTAAAGCTAGATCAATAAATGTATTGATACGTTTATTATTTGATAAAGCAATAGACTGAACTTGCCCTACATACAGCAGGGCTTGCTCAGCACTTAAACTTTTATTTAAAGTTAATAAAGGAGTTGCAGGGTTATATTTATTTAAGCTTGTTGTGGTTGCATCTTGGCCTATGCCCATCGCACTCACAATGCCTAAATCATTCAGCCAATATGTCACTGTTCTACCTTTTTAAATGTTATTTGATACTGATGTAAAATATTGTTCAACGTTGTCGAATCATCACTATAG
This sequence comes from Pseudoalteromonas sp. B62, assembly GCF_037162565.1. Lineage (NCBI taxonomy): Bacteria > Pseudomonadati > Pseudomonadota > Gammaproteobacteria > Alteromonadales > Pseudoalteromonadaceae > Pseudoalteromonas > Pseudoalteromonas sp. B62. Next base: position 162,322 of record NZ_JARLVB010000001.1, read on the forward strand.
TCAATAGTGATAAATGTACCCTCATCGTTAAATACCTCCCGATTAGAGTCAACCTGCTCTATTAAAGCACCCTCTAACTGCTTTTGTAAAAATGCTACTGGCCAATGTACTAATGCAATATCCGCCAAAATATAATGAGGGTCTATCCCTTCTACCGCCAACATCTTTCTTGTTTTTACTGGACCATTTAAAGGTTTTTCTAGCTCCATAATTGGAAAGCCTTGCACTGTCATTAACAATAACTTAATTGCACCTTTGCCATTTATAGCTAATTGAGCAAATACAGTGTGTGTGTTTTGCTGATTCGTAATATACAAAACATGCTGCCAAGACTGGCCAAACATTTGTGTTGGGACGCTATTAATATTTAATTGGATATTAGGCGATAGATACACTCTATTTTTAGATGCTGTTAAACTCGTACATGCACTCAATACAGCAAATATAAATACAATACACACCGCATACTTAATTAATTTTGACATAACTGAGCCAACACATTTAAACGACGTTCACTTTGCGCAACAAATGGATTATTAGTATCCCATGCATAGCCCGCTAAAATAGCACTGATCATTTCTCGTACTTGGGTATTTTGTTCAGAGTAAAATATTACATCCTGAAAACGTGTATCGTACCACCCTGTTACAAATGTTCTAAAACAATCGACTCCAGCTTGTAATGGCTGTGCGTAGTGGGTGTCAAAATCAACGTTCTCATCTTTTAAATAGCGATCAACAAGTGGGGCAATTAAATTTGCTGATTTGAGTGCAATTGTTACACCTGATGAAAATACAGGGTCTAAAAACTCCCCCGCATTACCCAATAAAGCAAAGTGCTTACCATATAACTTACTCACATTTGCCGAGTAACCTTTAATATTCCTTGCAGGAGTTAATAACTGACGTTGTGCCAACAGTGTTTTTAAATAAGGGTCTTGCTCTATAAATTGATTTAGCACATCGCTAGATTCGTCGTTATTAAGACGCTCCGACTGCGCCACAACACCAATACTCGCAGTACCATCACTAAAGGGAATAAGCCAATACCACACATCAGAATATTGAGGATGTACGGTAATCAAAATTTTATTGCGATCGAAGTTTTTATCACTAATATTGTCTTTAAAGTGGCTAAAGTAAGCGCTGCGTACAGGAAAGTGAGAGGGAAGCTCTAAATCTAACAATTTTGGTAATACACGCCCAAAGCCACTTGCGTCCAATACAAACCGAGCATTAACGCGGTAAGCTTGCTGCTGCTCGTTGTGCACAAGTAACGACGCACCATTTAATTCGTCATTATAATCGACTACAGTGTGTCTATATCGAATTTCTACGCCTTGGTCTTGTGCTTTGTCTGCTAATAACTTGTCAAAGTCGGCTCTTTTTACTTGGTACGTAGTGCCTGGGCCATCAGTGAATTTTTCGGTGAAGTTTATAGTTGTATTTTGCCCCGCCCGATGAAAAGCAGCACCATCTTTAAATTGAAAACCTAAAGACGCTGCATTGTCATGTACTGAATCAATTAAAGCTGCCTCTTCTAAGTAGGCCATGCATTGCGGTAATAAGCTTTCACCAATTGAAAAACGCGGAAACACCTGTTGCTCGAGTACAAGTACCCGCCAACCTTTTTGAACTAACAGGCTACTAGCCAGAGCGCCTGATGGACCCGCGCCAATAACAACAACATCGTACTGCTCAAGGTTATTCAATTTATTGTTCCTTTTGAGGCTTTAAAACACTTAGCGGTGATAAAAAATAAATAGCTAAGATCCCGACCATTACACTCAGCCCAAAGCTAAAAATAGCAGGGGTTTCAGAGGCACTCAGCATGCCAAATACCCACATTGATGACGCTGCAGATAAACTAATCGCCAGTACATTTTTGGGCTCTAACTTATTTATTTGATAAAAAACGAGGTAATCAATTGCTAAAGCAATAACAAGTAATGCACCGAGCAAATTAAATAACGACAAGCTACCTTGAATTGCGTTACATATCCAAAGCATACTCAATACCACAAAAGATAAAATGGTTACTTGCAGAAGCGCTATCTTAATCGAAAATCGCCAGCTAAATAGTAGCCAGCTGATCAGACCCGCGAGAACCAAGCTTAATAGCAAATATTCGCGGTAGTCACTTAATAAAGCACTAATTTGTTGAGGTTTGTTATAAATATAAACACCTTTGCTTTTTTCAACTTCATTAATTAATTGATCAGATGAAATACCCGAAATAGACATCCATGTTATCGATTGACTTGGCTCAACAACCATTTGAGAAAGCAGTAACGGTTTAAATGTACTCGCGACGAGTGTTTCATAAGTGATTAACGGTGATTTTGTACTTGCAAGTGCTTGCCCTGTAACGCGCTCTGCAATATCCAAAGTCCCTTTGTTTTTAGCCTGTTCAAACACAGCCTGGTTATCGCCCTGTCTTTGTAAACTAGGCAACCAATGGCTAATGCTATTATGTTTAAAATTTGGGTCTAGTTGGGTTAAGCGTGTTAAAAATTGTTCTTGTTTTTGTAAAAGCGCTTCGTCGCTATTTGCAAACATAAAAACAATTTGGCTGTCCCATTGTCCAAGTAATAACAAATGCTTTTTTTCGTTTAGCATTAAGTGATCGGAGCTTGCATTTAATAGCTTTACATCATCATTAAAGCTAATTGGTTTAATTAAAAATAACGCACTGATAAAGGCCAGTAATGTAATAAGTATTGGTGTTTTTAGGTGGTTACAATATTCAAAAACATTGATGAGTTTTTTACTCATTAATAAACTCGAAGGCGATAACGTGAGCGTAGATTGCCACAATGGCAAAACTAACACGGTAAATAGCCATGCACTCACCAAACCGGCAATAACAAACACCCCAACTTGAGACAATAACGTCAGTGGCGCACCGAGTAAGCAGCAATAACCCAGCGTAGTCGTAATAAGAGACAGTAAAAGCGCAGATTGTGTCCCTTTGCTGTAGCCTTTTTCATGCTCTTTTTTGGCTAAATCAGTCATGCCATGAAATGCATAATCAATGGCAATACCAATCAAGGTAACTGCAAAAACAAGCGTTAATAAATGAATAGTCTTAAATAGCAACACCATAGCGATAGCGCCACCAGTAAGTGCGCTCAGTACGGTAAAGCTTGCTAATAAAATACTGTTTAAACGCCTAAATACCCAAAATACCATAACAATAAGGGCTATTAAGCTAATGCCACCAAACAAGCTCATCTCGTATTTAGCTTGTTTAGCATTTTCAGCCGTATGAAATAGCACACCGGAGTAAGTAATGCTTAAATCAGGGTAGGTTTTATTAAGTATATTGATCTGTTTAATTATCGCGCCAGCTAAATCAATTGATTTATTAACCCCTAAATTTTCAGGCGCTAAGTTTGCCAAAATGACACGGTATTCAACGCCTTTTAAACGTCGAGTTAAACGGCCTTGTTCAAGCGTAAACAATTGGCTTTGTTTTAAGTTATCTTCTATAAATGCCGCTAAGCTCAAACTTGTATCTTTGCTTAAGGTAGCACTTACAAATGGGTTGCCTAACTGATTTAATTGCGCAAGGTAATAATGTTCAAACGTTGTTTTGTTGCTTAATGTTTGTTTGTAAGTATCACTTAATAACGCATGTTTGAAAGGTGAGAATGTTTGCGCTAAATCGTTAACGGACGGAAAGTTAAATGTGCTTTTAATTGCATTATCGTCAAGCCATTTTTGGAAATCATCAAATGCTTTATTTTTATTATTTCCTGCAAACGAGAACATAACACGGTTAGCATTTTGTTGAAAAAAAACATCTTCCGCATAGGCAATTTGAGAGTGTGATTTTGGTAACAAGCTAAACATATCGGCGCTAAACGTTGGTTTAGACAGCCAAAAAGCTGCAGCAAAAAGTAAAATTAAACTGCTAAACCACCCTACAATAACGGTAATTCGTTTTGTCACTGCACTATTCCCTTAATTAACCACTGCATTATTTAAAAACATAATTTTATTTGGGATAAGTAAACTCAATTTTTGTGTTATTTCCTGAGTGCTCATTTAGTGTAATACTGCTCACTTGCTTAGCAGTATTACATAAAATAAAATCACTAAATAATTGCTGTAGCATCGCTTCTTTTGGTGTTAACTGTGTGCAACCGTCTTGCATTTTAACAATGTCAAAACGTGTTTCCAGCGCACTCATATTTACGCTAAGTAAGTCACTCAGTAATCCTACAAATTGCTCGCTACCGGGTTGTGGTATTAACTCACCATTGGCATTTTGTGCAAGCACTTTGCCGTTTTCTATTATGAGCATACTCTCAACAGGCATTTTCACTTGCCAAATTAGTTTTTCGTCAATTAACGAAAAAACACCCGACGAAATAAAAGGCTTAGCAAATCCATTAAATTGCTTATATTGCTTAAACTCACCTTTAATAGCTGCTGCATTTACTACAGAGCAAAACAGCAAAAAGCTAATGGCAATGCTCAATGTAAAACATTTTAAAAAATTCATTTAATCGCCTATAAAATAAAAATTTAATTCAAAACTGCTTTTAACTTATTAAATAAAATAGCGGGTGATTCAAATTGCATTTCTTTGGAGCTGATCTCAACCGCAACTTGCGTGGTTGAGGCTTTAGTAAGGCGCTTATTAGTTAGCGAGTCAGTGATTACGTAGTCAATCCGTAGTCGATTCTCGAATTCTTTTAAATAAGCCGCTACTTTAATTTTTTGAGTAAATACCGCTGAGGCAATATACTTTATTTGCATATCAACAATAGGCCACGCGTAGCCCGACTCATGCATTTGTGGGTAATCGTAATCAAATAAACGCAGTAACTCACAGCGCGCTACTTCTAAATAACGTGGGTAATTACCATGCCATACAACATTCATTGGGTCGCAGTCATGAAATGGAATTTCAATTTCTACCACATGCGTTAATAATGCACCTTTACTATTCATACAACGCCCAACGTTTAGTTTGAATATACCCTATTGTTTGCCTTAGCACGGCTTCCATTGGTCTATCCTCTGTGAGGTTTTCAAAGTAATCAGTTATATCGGTATACATGTTTTGCATATCTTGCGTTAAAGTCGAAAACTCAAGATCGCCTTGCTTAATACGTAATCTAACACCTTGAATACTGGCTAATAACGTACTTGCTAACACTTGTTCTGTTAGCTGTAAAATACGTAAACAATCGCGTGACGCAATAGTCCCCATACTCACTTTATCTTGATTATGGCACTCTGTAGAGCGAGAAAAAACGCTGGCCGGCATGGTTAATTTCAATGCTTCAGCAGTGTAAGCACTACAGCCAATTTGAACCGCTTTAAAACCATGATTAATATAACGGCGCTCTGGTGCACTATCAGACAAGTTTGAAGGTAGGCCGTTGTTGTACTTAGTATCAACCAAAGAAGCAATTTGTCTGTCTGCTAAATCAGCAAGGTTTGCAACGGCTGTTTTCATGCTATCCATTGCCATTGCAATGTGGCCACCGTAAAAATGCCCGCCGTGCAATACATGCTCACCTTGGCCGTCAATTATTGGGTTATCGTTTGCTGAGTTAAGCTCGTTTTCTATCATGTGCCTAAAAAACGGCAGACTGTCTTGCAGCACACCAATAACATGGGGTGCACAACGGATTGAATACCTATCTTGAAGTCTGTCTGCATTACGAGGGTGATCGTGATGGTTTAAATCTTTTCTTATCCAACGCGCAATTTGTTGCTGCCCTGGGTGCGGCTTAACTGAAAATAATATCTCATCAAAATGATGGCTATTTCCTTTAAGTGCCAAGCTTGCTAATGCAGTAATACGGCTCGCCAATTTAGCCAAGTAATTAGCCCTATCAAATGCTAAACACGCTAATGCAGTCATTACCGCTGTGCCATTCATAACGGCAAGACCTTCTTTTGGCCTTAGTGTTAGTGGCTCTAAGCCAACTTCTTTCATAACTTCAGCACTGTTACGTACTTGGTCTTTGTAAAACACATCACGCTCGCCTACCATCGCACCAGCAACGTAAGATAACGGTGTTAAATCACCGCTGGCACCTACTGACCCTTCTTGTGGGATCACAGGCACTATATCGTTATTTAAATAATCTTTAAGTAGGTGCAGCATTTCCCAGCTAATACCAGAATAGCCTTGTGAAAGTGATGTTAAGCGGGTCGCTAAAATTGCACGCCCTTGCACTTTATTAAATACATCCCCCAGTCCACAGCCGTGAAAGCGAGTTAAATGCAGAGGTAATTCATCAACTAAATCAAGGGGTACTGCAACTGTTACAGAATCACCGTAACCAGTTGTAACGCCGTAAATTACGCCATCTTCTTTTAAAAGTGTGTCTAAAAAACACAAAGCGCTATTAATTTTAACGCTAAAAGTTTCACAGCTATTTAATTGCACTTGTGTTTGATTAAAGGCAACTCGAACAATATCTTCAATTGATAATCGCTGATTGCCAAAAAGCTGTATATTTTGTTCAGTCACACTTGCTCTCCATTGATTGATCGCGCACTACCTGCTGATCACTTTTCCAAAAATCGTAAAAATTAAACCACTGATAAGGATATAAAGCTGCGTAATAACTCAAACGCTCTGCATAGTCAGTAATAATAAGTGTTAGCGCCTGCTGTCGCTCTCGTCGAGGCATTTTTAATGATTGGCTGTAATGCTCAAATATCACTTGATACTTTTTGCTTTTTTTATCTTTTAAACAAAACAAAAAGTAAACGGGACAATCAAGCAACGCGGCTAATATAAAAGGCCCCTGTGAAAATGGGGCGTTTTTTCCTAAAAATGGTACCTGTACCGACCGAGAAGCCGTTGTTGTGCTTGTTCTGTCACCAACAATAACGATTATTTCCCCCAGCTCTACTTTTTCTTTTAATAAAATAGCTAAGTCAGGGCCCATATCAGTCACTTGTATTAAATTAACCGACACATCTGGGTTAATCTTTTTAAGCATTTTATTAAATTCAACAGCGTGATGAGTAAACACCAATACATTTATTTTTTTACTGCTGCGGTGTTGGCTAAGTGCCCTGCATACTTCTAAATTACCCAAGTGAGAACCTATAAAAATAGCCCCTTGGTTTTGCTCATCTAACTCAGCAAATAAATGCTCATTAGTGTACTTAATATCACGTTGGGTTATTCGCCCAAGCCAAGCATCAATTTTATCTAATGCGCTATCTGCAAAACTGCAAAAGTGTGTTAATTGCATTTTAAACGTAACAAGTTGTTTGCAGCCTTGGTAAACATTAACCTGCGCTAAAAACGCTTTAGATGCTTTACGTGCTACTTTTCCTGTTAAGAAAAGATAAAAAACCACAGGAAACAAAACAATCCACAGTCCTTTTCTACCCAGTAATTTATGGGCAAATAACAGTATTTGAATACCTAAAAAATTACCGCGTTCCTGCATTTTAGACCAATGTTTAGCGGCCATAACGCCTCTTTAATTTATGACAAATTAACACAGGAGAGCGAATCAACATGCCAAAAAACAAACGAGTGTGTAACCAGGAAATACGCGCATTATCGTGCAATGGTTGAAAATGAGAAAGCCCATTTTCAGGGTAAATTACTTGGCTAGGTAAAAATACAAAAGGCACATTGCGCCAATATAAACGCACTAAAATTTCAGGGTCAAAATCCATGCGTTTTCCAAGCGACACCTCATCAATTAGCTTTGTACTTTGCTCAAGTGGATACACTCTAAAGCCACACATCGAATCTACAATTGTAAAACTTAACGTTTCAATCCATACCCACACATGCGTTAAATAACGTGCTAAATAACGGTGTTTAGGCACTGAGTCATCATATATTGGGCAACAACTTATAAGCGCTTTAGGCTGAGCATTTGCAAGTGCTATTAGTTTTTTAATGTCAGCTAAATCATGCTGCCCATCTGCATCAACCTGTATCGCATGTGAAAAACCTAGCTTATGTGCCTGCTTTAAGCCTGTTTGTACCGCGCCGCCTTTGCCCTGATTATCGTCGTGGGTAACTACACTCAACTGCGCGTATTTTGCATCAAGGTTACTGAATACATTTTTAGCTTCGGCGTTGCTTGCGTCATCAACCATAATAATAGGAAGATTAAATGACGATAATTGGCTCAGTACATCATCAATAACCGTAATATGATTATAATTTGGGATAACAATGCAAAAGTTATTCATTTATTAGGCTATCAAAAACAACACGGCCAGATGCATGCTGTCCTTTGTTTGAATTATAAGAAAAGGTATATTTATTCTCTGCTTTTTGCTCAAGCAATAATTCAACTGTTATACCTGGGGTGATCACTACCTGAAACTTTAATACTTCAACATTTTTAACAGGTTGCTGAACCTTATAATATTTACAAATTGCAGCCACAGCCCAGTCTAATTGCACAACACCTGCGAGTATTGGGCCATCCGTAAAGTGTCCTTTGAAATAATCTAAATCATGGGGGACTAATAAACTGAGCGTGTAACCCCACTCTGTTTTTTCATAGGTAAGTAAATCAGGCTGCGTTTTAATCAACTTTTTCAAAAAGACACTCCAGCGCTTTTAAGTTTAATTTAGCTTGTGAGTTATAAGGTAATTGCTCTACAAAACGCCATTTTTTAGGAGTACAAATACGTTCAAAACGCACCAAAGCATGCGCTTTGAGTAGATTATTAGTTGCTAATTTCCCATCACTATTAAAAAACATCTGCCCCTTTTGAGTGAGTACAATAATAGCGCCTACAATTAACCGTTCACCAGGTAAAGCAATCACTTTAGCTTCACTGACCCATTCACTTGTACATAAGTGTTGCTCTAGCTCATCTAGGCTTAATCGCTTTTCTTCTAATTTTATAATCCGGTCAAACCGGCCTAGTAATCTAAATTGGCCATTTTGAAATACTTCTCCTCTATCGTCCAAAGGATAATTTTTATCGTGCACCAATGGCGAGCTCAATACCAGACGCTGATCGTTTTGCGCCCTTACTTGAATACCCGAAAATGGCTGCCAAAAGCTAACTTTATCGAGTGAAGTAACTTGTCGATATGCTATTCCGCCGGTTTCTGTACTACCAAAAACTTGTGTAACAGGCTTATTTAATTGCTTATATAGTGACACTGCATCTTCATCGAGTAATGGCCCACCTGATGAAAAAATCCATTGTAAATGCGCTTTTTCATCCACCAGCACATTGTCAATACACAAACGTTTTAATTGTGCAGGGCTTGAAACAAGTACCACTTTTTTAAATAACCTAAGCTTTTTAGCTACATGCTCGGGGTAATGCAGTAGTTCTGTATTAACAACTTTCCCTGCACGCAATGGCCACAGTAACCTAAACAGTAAACCGTATATATGCTGATGCGAAACACTTGCTATAAAAATAGGATTATCAATCAGTGCGTAGCTGTTAATTAATGTATTTACTTCTTTATTTATTACCTGCCACGTTTTTACAATTGGCTTTGCTTTACCCGACGAGCCCGACGTATAAAAAACGATTGTACCTTCTTCAGGCCAATTAATTGTTTCAATGAATACAAAGTGAGGTTGATTGGCTAAAGTGCTTACATCTAAAAAATCAGCCGCTAAATCAGCTATTAATTCAGACTCACCAATAAAAAACGGCGTCTGTTTAAGCAAGGAGTTTAACGTTTCAGGTTGCCCATTAGGCGGCAAAATCACTGTATTTCCGTGTAATGCCAAAGCAAATAAGTACACGGAAAATTTGTAGGCGTCTGTGGTGTATAAAACAACCGATGATGTAGCGTTTAACGTTGATAGTTTTGCTAAAACCTCATTTATATCACTAACAAACTCACGCTCAGAAATATCATTATCAGTATGATTAAAACATGTTCTTATTGCATTACTTTGAAAAGCATTAAACACCGGCGTTCCTTTTTACTTTTTGTCTGACTAACCACTCTATAGCAAACAATGTGCCCATAGCTAAGTAAGCAATAAAACCATTATAAAAAGCCCAGGTTTCTAGGCTACTAAAAATACTGGTGTACAGGGCAATACCACCGTTTAATACAAAAAACAGACACCACACTAGCGTTACTTTTTTTGTATAAATCAGAGCGTTTTCATCAAGTGAGGGCTCAGTAATGCGCGCAAAGGTTTCAATAATAGAAGGCCCTTTATACAAAGAATACGCAAACACAACTAACATAACTAAATTAATGATTACGGGATACAAACGCAGCCCTAAGTCGCTATCCATTACCTTGGAAATCAAAATAGTAATGACTGCTAAAAATGTAGCGGGCTTTAACCACGGCATTTTATCAAATAAGGCTCTGCTTAACCAAAGTCTAAGCCCGAGTAAAAATAGCAGTAATACTGTAATAATCTGACTATTAAAACGCGTAAGGCCTACGTACACAATAATAGGGTAGCAAGCCAAGCAAATCATAATTAACGTTGTTAAAACTGCTTTTAACATAGTATTAGTTAACTAACTTTTCTATTTCGGTGACTATATCTTGCACTGTGCGCACAAGCTTAAAGGCATCAGGCTCAATTTTTTTACCTGTGATTTCTCTTAATTTCACAACTAAGTCAACTGCATCAATACTGTCTAAATCAAGATCTTGGTATAGGTTAGCCTCTAAGCTAATATCTTCTGGGTCTATTTCAAATTCGTTTTCTAAAATGCCGTGTAATACATCATAAATTTCAGCAGCAGTTTTCATTTTTCTTCCTACTTTTATATATTAAGAACGTGCTTGTTCAATAAATTTTGCTAAAGAATTAACTGAGGCAAAGTGCGCTTTAGTTTGCTCAGAATTTGCATCTATTTTCACATCAAATTGCTTTTTTATCGCAAGGCCAAGCTCTAACGCATCTATGCTGTCTAGCCCTAGCCCATCTACAAATAAAGCGTCATCGTCTTTAATGTCAGCAGTGGTCATGTCTTCAAGGTCAAGGCTTGAGATAATCAGTTGTTTTATTTGTTCTTTTAATTCGCTCATATATTTTTTAGCTCTTGTGTAAAATAATGTTGTAAATCTTTAGTCAATTGGCGTGATTGCATTGCAGGCATATCGCTGTCGTACGTTGCACAATTAAACTGCTGGCTCGTAAGCCTCATTGTAAAATGCGCCTGATATGGCGCGACTTTATACCAAGGAGTGCCTTTGGTTAAAGTGTTTGGTTTCATTTTAATTAAAAAAGTAGTGATAGGCGCATTACATCTAATTGCAATATTTGCAGCGCCACGTTTAAACTTTAATTTTTTGTGAGGCTCTGTCCGTGTCCCTTCAGGAAATACAATTAAGTTATTACCCGTTTGTAAACTTTGCTCGCACTCTCGTAATAACTCTTGCGGATCATCATTACTTATATAGCCTGTGCTTTTAATAACGCCGCGCACAAAAGGGTTTTTAAATAAATGCGCCTTTACTACGCAATCTGCGTTTTTTATCACCGAAATTAAAACAACAACATCAATTAAAGAAGGATGGTTTGCTAATATCAATTGTCCTTTTAAGCTTTCAATTTGTGCTTTATCGTTAACATGAAACCGAATAGCACCCAGTAAATGCATTAAGCTAACAAACAATTTGAAGCAGTAATGCACTGTTTTTCGAGCTTTAAGCTTTTGTTTAACTGGGTTATTTTCAAATAAACGCTGAGCGGGAAAAATAATAAAGGCTAATACTAAACCACCAATTCCAAAAACTGAAAAGCAAAATGCAGTAGTAATCATTCGCCAAAACAATCCACATAGCCTTTGTGCATTTTTAAGCATGGTACGTAAGCTGCCAATCGTGCTCAAGCGCGTTATGAACAAGTAATATATTGCTGCGCTCATACAAAGCTTTAGCGCATTGGATACTCATTGGTAAGTCGCTTTTTTCCATGCCCGTATTAAATACTTTTTTTAAACTAAAATGAGGTTCGCCTTCTTGCGGGGCTCTGATTATTAAACCAATTGAGTGTGCTATTTGCTGTTCATCAGCGAACTGCACGTAAATGTCAGGGAGGGTTTCATCGGTATGGACTATTAATATATGTTGCTGTTCACTATCAATAAGGCGTACAACGCCATCTACTAGTGCATAAATAAAGCTTTCAGCGCCTGCCGAAATTGCATTTGTAGCACTTGTATTACCCTGTATTATCCCAAAAAGTCCTGAAGCCGCATTATGCACACTTAGCCCAAAACCAGTTGGCGACAAAGGCTGATCATTTACTACATCAACAAGTAAGTTAGACGTTTTGTGAAAATCGCCGTGGCGAGAAGAGAAAACACTAGGTAAATTAATATAGCTACCTTGAGCACTTACTTGATGGGCACTAAAGAGCGCCATTTTAATAAAAGGAGTCATGCGGCGTCGCTGCATAGCAGGCACCCAACTAAGATTTAATACGGAGGAATCAAACCAATTACTCTCTTTTATTTGTCGCTGTTCAGGCTTTATCCATATAGCGAGTTCTTCAACAACAAATTTCACAGATATACATATTTTATTAATTATAAGGACGAGAATTTTACCGATATTAGCAATAAAAGTAAATAATCATTAAATAAAAGCCAGCAACTAAAATCATTCAGTACTGGCTCATATTACTAAGAAAGTAGAGCAATATTTTTTATATCTATATAGTCAGCCTTACCGCCTACTACATCACTTTCGTTAAGTTGATTTATTAATGGCAAACCGATTTTTTGTTGCTCCTCGCTAAGCGGTAAATACGGTAATCTAAATACTGGATTTACTGCACCTGTCATCATCAACGCGGTATTAATAGCAATCGGGTTTGGTTCACAGAATAACCAGTTCATTAATGGTTGTAACGAAGTATTTAGCTCGTTATTTTTAGTATCCATTAATTGGCGAAATAACCCAGGTATTAAGTTAGAAGTAACCGAAATAACACCGTGCGCTTTATGTGTGTGGCGCGCATCGTGGCTTTCGTCATCGTTACCCGACCAACATGCAATACCTTGTTGCTCATAATGGGCAATGCGTTCATTGCCGCCACACTCTTTAACACCAATAAAATATTCGTGCTTTGCAAGTGGCTCAATAATATCAGGTGTTAGGTCTTGACCTGTGCGCCCTGCTACGTTGTAAATAAAGGCTGGGCCAATATCAAGCACACGCTTAAAGTGCTCTTTAACACCCGCGATTGACGTACGTCCGTAGTACGGGTTAATTTGCAGTGCTGCATCCATACCGCTGGCAAAGCCATATTTAGTTGCTTTAATCGCTTCACGGGTGTTGTTACTACCGGTATTACCAACAATAACCAGTTTGTCGCCATACTTGTTTGCACTGTGCGCTATAAGCATTAAATGCTCTTCCCAGTTCATTAACTGGCCTTCGCCTGTTGTGCCACCGACTACAATGCCATCAACGCCCGCTGCAATTTGTATTGCAACGAGTTCATCGTACTTTGCTAGGTCTATTTCACCGTTTGCTAAGTATGGCGTTTTAATCGCTGTAATAAGGCTTGCTTGTTTAATTTGTTCTAGGGTGCGCATAAAAATTCATTATTTATAAAACTTGCGCTATTTGTAACATATTTGCCAGTACTTTTGGAGGTGTAAGCGCATATTTAATTATAAAATACCTTGTGTTATTGAGTTTGTTAATTCAAAATTAAGCACTGTATACATAAACAGTATTTGTATTTTAACGATACCAGAGGCTTTATGCGTTTATCTGACTACTTAGCAACTCATTTTTATAACACCGATGAACTATGCCAAGCATTAAATATAGATTCAGACATGCTTTTAACTTGGCAAGAGCAAAGTGTTTTCCCCAAACCAAGTTATTGTATTAAAAGTCAACTTAGTTGTAGTTCATATTCAGGTTTGTATGAATGCGAAGAGTATGACGATTACTACCCACGCGGCTGTGTAAATTGGGGGCAAGGTTTAATAAAACAAAAAATAGAATCATCAAGCCATGCTTTTAATTACTTTGCACAACAATACATTGCCATTTTGACTAAATTAGCTCAGCAAGGGTTTGAATTTAATGAAGAGTTATTTGGCTGCGAAATAGACGAGCACTTACAACAAGTCTGGCAACAATTTTTATGCAGTAAATACGGCGTACTTACTCAAAATGGATTAATAGACGAAATAGTCGCTGTTGATATTGGTCGCTTAGTTGTAGACGATATTACCGAACTACGAAGTAAAGCGAGTTTAGACAAAGACGAGCGTTCTTACTTACATCCCGCTATGAAGCTTTTAAACCGTGCACTGAGTCATGGTGCCGATCATGAAAAGCAAAGCACATTACGCACTCGCTACATTGATGCACTTGTTTTAAAGTATGATTTGTCTATTAAATAACATTATATTAAGTTGATTATTTACTATTTTAGGATTATTTTTAGATTAAATGAGATCTATTAACGTAACTATCACGTATCAAACGAGCGAAAATTCGCAATAAAGCACCTTAATAAAGGCACTGACTCAATGACAATGAAAACAAAAATAAGCTTAATTTCTGCTGCACTCACAATTCTTTCTTTTAATACGCTTGCTAAAGCTAACCACGAGAACGTAAGCGATGACGTAGTAAAAACACAGCGCGCCGCACTTGCTAAAAACACAATTAATAAAGGTTTTGGCCCTCAATCTCCGCGTAATATTGATAATCATAAAGGCGAGAATACAGTAATATTTTCTGATGCGCCTGCTTCATCACAAATGAACTTATGCAATATCCATTTTCATAAAAATGCAGAACACGCCGGCGGCGAGTTTAGTAAATATGCAGGCAATGGCGATGGTCATGGCTATCAAAGTGGCTATGTGTATTCAGGCTCTTTAACTAAAAATGAGAGCAAACCTACAAAAATAAAGATTTGTCCGAGCGAACACGGCGCTCTTTCAGTAGGCGACACCATTGAAGTTCACAATGTGCATAGCAGTGCAATGGTTAAACCTGGCCCTACACTGGGTAGTTGTTTGAGTGATTCGATTAAAAATCCGCAACTACGTGTTGAAGCGCAAGTATACGTATTAGTAAACGATGCAAACGCGCTTGATTTTAACGAAATAAGTAACGTGTCATCGGTTAATGGCTATTACCAAGCAGCGAATGCACTTACTAATACTGGTGAAGCAGTTATTTATACCGGCTCTACCACTGGCCCTGGTTACAATGAGGCAGGCTCTCCTTTCCAAGTAACATGGTCAGTTAAACCAAAAGTAGCAAAAGTAGATATAAACAGTGTAGGTAAGTGGTGTGAAAGTAATACCTTTAATGAAGATCATGCTCACGGTGTAAGAAATCTCGTAATAAACCCTGCATTACTCTCTAAAATCAAATAATTAAAATTTAGCCTAATAAAAAACAACCCACTAATTAGTGGGTTGTTTTATTATGACCGTTAAAATGAGTATTACGCTTAATGGGATAAAAATGTCACATTAAATGTATTTAAATCTTCATATGTAATACATGTTTGCTCATTGGTATTAAGCTCAACAACACCACAATAAGAACCTGTTATAAACACTTGCCCTGCTTTTAAGCTAATTCCCTTTGCTGATAAGTAATTAACTGCCCAATAAAGTGGAAGTTGCGCAAATTCAGCAGGATGCACACCCGCTAAATTTAACTCCAGCTCAGTTTGCTTAACGTTTATATTTACAGTACTTGCGTTATACGCTTTGGCTTTATCTATTTTCGGGCCTAAATACACGCCTTGATTAGATAAACCATCAGCCAGCTTTTCAATGTGAGTGCTTGGAGTGTCTTCATCAAATCTTTTTTGAATAAGCTCAAGTGCCAAGTGGACGCTGGCAAATGCAGTATCCACGTCTTCATTTGTATAGGTTTTATTACTTGGTAAATCGCTTTGTAAAATAAATGCAATTTCTGGTTCAATAAGCGCTTTATTGTTTGTTGTATACAGTGGGCAATTTTCAGCTTGTTTTATAGGTGCATGTAAAAGAGGCGCTAATATAATTGAGCCATCATCTAAAGGCAGCATACACTTCCAGCCATATACAGTTTGATCATTTAAGTAAATCATCAACTTTTGTACTTCTATCGCATCGTCAGTCGAGTCTAGTACTAACTCTTTGGGAAAGTTTGAACGCGCTGGGTTTTCTTCTCTTTGTGCTAATAAATGAGTAGCAATTAGTTTTAGCTGTATTGAGTTGTTCACATAAATCTCTTTAAAATACGTTGCTGGTTAAGCAGTAAATAGGAAGGATTATATTATTAATATATTAGTTTAGGCATTGGAACATCATGTTAAATGCCTCTAGTTAAAATTGTATTTAAAACAAAGCGTGGTAATTATTTAAGTATCAACAGATTTAAGCGAGCGTAAAAACAGCCCTAAGCCACCAAACGCTAAAATTATAATAACAATCAAATCAAACGACGTCATAGTTCGCATACTAAATCGAACACTCGATATAACGCCAAATATTAGTGCTGTTAACGAGCCAAGCGATAGCACCCAGCCTAAAATGTTTTTAGAATTATAAAAAATTAGGCCCACACCAAAAAGAAACGGGATCATAACCATGCCGCCTGTAACGCCAAAGCCACCTAAAGCATTAACACTATAAATGCGAGAGCTTAGTCCAAAATTAGAAGTCACCGAAATTGCGTTTAGCAGCATATAAAAGCCACCGCACATCATAATTAATTATTCCTTTTATATTTTTAACTTAATCGTTTTAAATGGTAATTGCTCAACTATTAACATTGACCGCGGTCTACAAATCAATCAGTGCACACGCGAAAACACTTATTGCGTAATTACATGCCAAATAACATAAAACCAAGATAAAAAACCATGCAAAATTGCCCATAACACAGACTCGTTAGCACTCCATGAAATAGCAATTGCTAGGGCTGTACCAAAAGAGACTCCATATTTTACTATTTCATTTCTTGAGTTTCTCATTAATTATATTCCTAATTTTTAACTTGTTAGCTGCTTGATTTGCTTACTAAAACTGAAAGCTCTTTACCATCAATATTGATACTTGCTTCTTTGCCTAGTTCAACAACTAAAGAGGGAGCCATGTGTTTTCCACCTAGCTTCAGGTCAGTTGCTAAACTAACAGAAGAATCATCAATTTGCATTAGTAAGAGCAAAACCATATGAATTATCAACTAAAACAGGTGGGCCAAGTAGATTTTCTATTACCATAAAATTTGGCGTTCACTACAAAACTATCTTAGATTTCGACACACTACGAATTCATAAAAAGAGTCCTATTAGGTTGCATTGATATATTGGGGAAGTTGAGTATTTTAGAGGCAGGTTAGAGTGAAAAAATAAAAAGGTGATGTAAGTTAACAGCACCTATTTGAGTATTTACTTTATTACATGTAATTTAGCTAAGTATTTTAATACATACCATAATAAGCACTATAAAAATAATTTAACCAATTGATTTATATACATCGATACTACTATTGGTTAAAAGCCCAGTAACTTGCATACCAAACGCTTTAAAGTGTGGCTCGTTTTTATGCGCTTCAAAGTGTTCGTCAGACGCCCACTGTTCGCTAACTACATAGTCAGTATGTTCATCATCACTTTTTACCGATAATTCATAACGTAAGCACCCTACTTCTTGGCGCGATGACTTTTGTAAGTTTTCAAGTGCTGTAAGCATCACATCTGCATCAATATTTTTGCACGACAGTGCAGCTATAACCGTTAACATGTGTATTCCTTTTTAAAAGTTAAGGTGTAGATAATCTACACCTTAAAATATTTAGTTTAACTTTGCGTTTGAGGTAAGTTTACTGATCCCACTGCGGCGCAAAGTCTGGTGTTGCTTGGCGGTCGCCACAATCTAGAGCGTCAATGCGGGCTATGTCTTCATCATCTAATTTAACGTGGTCGTTAAAGTTATCTTCTAAATTTTTGCGCTTAGTTGATGATGGAATTGTCGTCATACCGCTGGCGTTAACCCATGCTAAAACAACTTGTGCTGGACTTGCATCGTGCTTTTTAGCAATGTCGATAATGGTTTGATCTTTAAGTACTTTGCCTACTACAAATGGCATGTACGCCGTTACGTGTATATCGTGCTGAGCACAAAACGCACGCAATCTAGTATTAGTTAAATATGGGTGAACCTCAACCTGATTGGTAAATATTTCACGCGAGTCGAGTGTTTGCATTGCTTCATTTAAGTTTGCAATGGTGAAGTTTGATACACCAATGTGTTTGGTTAAACCAAGCTGCTTCGCTTTTAGTAATTCAGTGAGGTATTCACTCATTGGCTCGTCGTTAGCAGGCGATGGCCAATGAATTAGCAGTAAGTCGACCGAATCAACTTGTAGCTTTTCAAGTGACTTTTTAACGCTTGGAATAAAGTCGCTTTTGTTTAATTTGTTATTCCACACTTTGGTGGTTAAGAATATTTCACTGCGCGGAATATTGCTGTCTTTTATAGCTTGGCCTACTTGCTCTTCGTTGCCATAAATTTGTGCGGTATCAATATGGCGAAACCCAACTTCAAGTGCCATTTTTACTGAGTTATAGGCAGTGTCGCCCTCTAAGCGGAATGTTCCCATACCTAGTTCTGGCATTTCTATTACACGTTTTGTCATGGTTTATCCTTATAAAATAATCGGTTAAAAACAAGCTCTTTTAAAGCTTTACGAAATACACCTTTTACTTCTTATTGCGACTGTCACTTAAAAATCTATGACCTTATAACAGGTATGAGGTCATTAATTTTAGTTTCAATCTTAACAGCTAAGACTTTATGCTTGCTGAATTTCACGTTTATCAAGCATACCGCTGTAGCGTGTAACACCGAGGGCTAAAACAGAGATAACAGCGCCTATCCATGCTGTGTCTTGCAGAGTCATGTTCTCTACTACGCTACCGCCAATAATTGAGCCAAGAGCAATACCAATATTAAATGCGGCTATGTTTAAACCTGATGCAACATCTACCGCATTTGGCGTGTGCTTCTGCGCTTGCTTTACTACATAAAGTTGCAAGCCTGGCACATTGCCAAAAGCAAATGCGCCCCAGACTAGAATAGTAAGTACAGCGGCAATTTTTGATTCCATCGTAAAGGTAAATATCAGTAAAATAACACTCAAAGCGCTGAATATAATACTCAAAGCGCTAATTGGGCCGCGCTTGTCGGCCAACTTTCCACCCCAAATATTACCTACCGCTACCGATACGCCGTAAACAAGCATTATTAAGGCAATAGCCGAAGGCGCAAAGCCTGTTTGTTGCTCTAAAATAGGTGCTAAATAAGTAAACGCTGTAAACGTGCCGCCGTAGCCCAATATCGTCATTAAATACACGAGTAATAAACGCGGTTTTACAATTACTTGTAGTTGTTCTTTAAACGTGGCTGGTATTGATTGTTTTAAGTTTTTTGGCACTAAAATAGAACTGCCGATTAATGCAATTAAACCTAATACCGACACAACTAAAAACGTTGCACGCCAACCAAAGTGTTGTCCAATCCATGTACCTAGTGGCACACCAGTTACGAGTGCTACAGTAAGCCCGGTAAACATAATGGCAATTGCACTGGCTTCTTTGTCTTTGCTTACTAGACTTGTGGCAATAATCGATCCGATTGAAAAAAACACACCATGGGCAAGCCCCGTTAATATGCGCGCAAGTATTAATGTTTCGTAACTTGGCGCTTGCCAAGCAAGTAAGTTACCCAATACAAACAAGCCCATTAAGCTTATTAAGACCACTTTACGATTCCAACGACCCGTTAAAGCTGTTAGCACCGGTGCACCAATAGCAACGCCAACCGCATATAAACTTACAAGCAAACCTGCTGAAGGTAGGCTTACGCCTAAGTCGTTTGCAATGGTGGGTACTAACCCCACTATTACAAACTCAGTTGTTCCTATTGCAAATGCGCTTAAGGTAAGCGCCCACAAAGCCAATGGCATAGTTATATCCTCATTAATATATGAAGAATATAGTTTGGCTAAAATATCGTTTGCAAAAAATAGCATTAGTGACAAAATACTTTTGTTAATAATGCAAAGATGGTGTTGGTATATTTATGGCTGTTCATTCAAAAACTGAAGATTTAGAAACGTTTATAACGGTAGTCGATTGCGGAAGCTTTTCGGGGGCGGCTAATTTGCTCGATCAACAAGTGGCTAAAGTGTCGCGAGCTGTATCACGCCTTGAAAATACACTGAAATGCACTTTGCTAAACAGAACAACACGCCGATTAGAACTTACCGAAGAAGGCCATACTTTTATAAAATATGCGCGCGAAGGATTAAATACGCTTTATACCGCTGAAGAAGCCATAAAGCTTTTAAAACAAGCGCCAAGTGGCAAGCTGCGAATAGATGCGGCAAGCCCTTTTGTATTGCACCAACTTACGCCTTTAATTGGCGAATTTGCTAAGCAATACCCGCACATAACGCTTGATATAACCTCGCACGATAGCATTATTGATTTACTTGAACATAAAACCGACCTAGCCATACGCATTGGTGATTTAAAGGACTCAAACCTACATGCTCGTAAGTTAGGCCATAGTAAACTGCGTATAGTCGCAAGCCCTGAGTATTTAAAAAGTAACCCTAAAATTAATGCTATAAATGATTTAACCAGCCATAAATTAATTGGTTTTACCGACTCACCTAAACTTAATAGCTGGCCGTTAATTCAACCTTTAAAACTAAGCTATTCGCTGAGCGCGAGTAGCGGAGAGACAGTACGACAATCATGTTTAGTAGGGCAAGGCATTGCTCTACTTTCGGATTTTATGATTGGAAATGACATAAATGAAAAGCGACTTATTGAATTACTACCCAATGCGGTTATGAGGCCAAATAATCGTGAAATTATACAAGCGGTTTATTATAAAAACAGCGCAGTTTCGTCTCGTATTGTCGCTTTTTTAGATTTTATAAAACCAAAACTAACTTTGTGATCTTTTAAAATAGAAATAATAAAGGTAATAAATTAATCATCGAGTGTTATTTGATAACCAACATAAATAACCATGGCTCTCATCCTCATCTCTCTCCATGATATAAACTGCGTTTGCCTAGTTATGTACGCTTCCCAATCGTTACTAGGAAATAAATTAAATTGTTTTTCATCCGTTATTTCAAAACCGCCTCCGGCCAATAAACTATCAAAATCATTATACTTTGTATGTGAGCTAATAAAGTCAGGTGTCATTAGTTTATTAAGCGGTATTTGATTATCTTTCACTATTGTTTTTATATTATTTACTAACTTATTAATGTCTGCCACTGTTGACTCCTGTTAACTGACTAATTTTAACAAACATTTCTTAAAAACTTGAATTATTAAACTAATTTAGCTCGGTATAACCAAACTTTAATCAGAGAGTAAATTTATATTAGTCTAATAACGCTTTAATCATAAAGTTAAATTATTCGTATTTAGAGTAAAACTAAGCATCTAAAACAATATTAGTTTTGATGCTCATATTGACCTCGATAAATTTCAAAAACTTTTAATACCGTATGCTGTTCTTTAGATAAATTATCAAACCAATCGTCAAACAATTCATCATTGTCTTGCTCACTGAGTGCCATATATTGTGCCAATAACTCAACAATGTCGTTGTGGTTACAACTTAAAGGATTAAGTTGATGTGCTAAGGCACTATGGTCACGCTCTCTTAGGGTATCCATCACCCCTTGATCTATTTTTTCTTGTTGTTGTACTGCGTCGCTCATACATTACCTCTGTGATCAACTGTAAATGCGGTTTTAACGTTTTTATTAGCTTAAATATAGTTATAACAGCCTAAACGCTAATAGCCAGCATTTTTAATCTAAGTGCTTATTTTTTGATTTATTTGCACAAATAGCCATCAAACTGGTGCTTTTCACTGCTTTTAAAACTATTTGCAAAGCACAAAAAAATGCGTTAAATTAAATGATATATTATCACATATCATTTATTGAGGCGCATTATGAAACCAAATATTCACCCTGACTACCAAGTAGTTGCTTTTCACGACACCGCTGCCGACTCTTATTTTATTATCGGTTCAACAATTAAAACCAACCGCACTGTTGAGGTAGACGGTAAAACTTATCCGTATGTGCCTATTGATGTGTCGAGTGATTCACACCCTTTCTATACAGGTAAGCAAAAAACCGTAACCACAGATGGTCGTGTTGCACAGTTTAATCGTCGATTTAAAGGTGTTTCAACGAGTAAAAAAGAGGAAAAATAATGAAGGTACTTAGCTCACTCAAAAGTGCAAAACAGCGCGCTGGTTGTCAAATAGTTAAACGCAAAGGCCGTGTATTTGTTATCTGTAAAAGCAACCCTCGCTTTAAAGCCGTTCAAGGGATGAAAAAGAAGTAATCTCAGCGGGGTATTAATACATAATTAGGTAGCTTATTTAAGCTACCTAATTTTAGGACGTTACTATTTTACAATGACTGAAAATTCAGGCACGGCCTGAATTACTTTTTTAACAGTACACGTATTAACAGCAGCTATAAGGGCTTTTTTATATTTTTCAGGAAAACCCTCTGGTAGGTTAATTTCAATAGCAAATAACTTTTTACCATTGTCATCAACGTTTTCATTGTTTTGTGTTAGCGTCATTCCTTGTGTAGAAATATCACGTTGTTCACAAAATTTTCGTGCGTAAAACCCTGCGCATAGCACCATGCTCACTAAAAAATAGTCAAAAGGTTCAGGGTGTTCGGCACTCCCACCCGCAGCAATACTTTGATCGCTTATCACTTCTAAATCGCCAAATTTTGCACTTTGCTTTTGGCCTTCTAACATTGAAACTGAAATTTCCATTGTTATTCCTTATATAACCTAAATGTTGGTTAAAATATTTACTAATACATAATTTTTTAGTTTGAGCCTAGATTACGAACCAAACAATAATTCAAAAAAGCCTGGTGGCTCATGTAGTTTGTGATATTTTTTACGTAAATCATCTATATTTTTTAATGATGCTTTCGCCTCTGCGAGCCCTTGTTCATTAGCCGCATTTTTAGCAAGCTCAGCCTGAGTAATTACTTTATCAAGGCCTTGTAATGACTGTTCGGGCTCTTTATAAAATTTGGCTGTTTTACTTACTTTTACCAGCTTAATAAACTTATCGATTGCGATATTAAATTCTTTTAGATCAGTTGCTTGTACTGCTTGTTTATAAGCAAGCCCTGTGTTTTTCATGTTTATTTCGAGATCAACAGGCTGATCAGCAAATGCTAATGAACTAAATAACAATGTGAAAAATATATAAAAAGACTTCATGAACAACCTTACTAAGTTAAAAACCTACAGATTGTATCAAGGATAGAAAAGAAAGTAACTCGGGTAGTAGAATAGATCGAAACTAACTGTAAAGCCCCTTTACAGTTAGTTTGATATTTAAATTGTTAAAAATATTTACTGCAGGTTGCTCAACCACACGCTTTGATATGGCTCGAGTTCAATATTTAGCTGCCCTTCTTCTATTGTGTTTACTGCGACTAAATCGAACCATTGCTGCGTATTAATTAGGTTTAAATCGGCTAGTATTAAGGTTTGTGCTTTATCGCTTATATTATAAACACAAAATATACTTTGCTTTCGATCGATGCTTTGTCGCCAAAAACCAAATAATCCCCCCGCTAAATGCAGCGTAAACTGCGTGGCATTAGGATGAAACGCACTTTGCTTTTTACGTACACCCAATAACGCTTTAATACCGTTAAATACTTTATGATGATGGCTGTATTTTTCACCAATCGCTGCTAACAATTTTGACTCTTGCCAACGATGACGGTTAATGGCTCTGTTGTGTTGAGAGTTTTCAAAACGCTCGTAATCGTTTGTTGTGCCAAGTAAACTATGGATATAAAGCCCTGGTATTCCCTCAAGTGCAAACATAATTGCGTGTGCACACATAAACCGTTCAAGGCCAAATTTGTCTGGGCCGTTATGTGTTCCTTGTAGCGCATCGAATAATGCAATGTTTAGCTCATACGGGGTATGTGTGCCGTCATTACTGGTACGCATTGAAACACGCCCACCAAATTGCATCGTTGTGCTTACGAGTGAAGCCACTTCGCTAGGTTCTAATAGACCCTCAATTGGCCTAAGCCCAATTCCGTCATGCGATGCTATAAAGTTAAAGTAGGCTGTGCCGTTTTGCGCCGGCGGCATACTCATCATCCAGTGTTTAAGTGCTGTGCTATCACCACTTAACAAAGTGTGTAGCAATAATGGTGGCAGTGCAAAGTTGTAAATCGCATGCGCTTCATTGGCGTTACCAAAATACGATAGGTTTTCTTGATTTGGGATATTGGTTTCGGTAATTATGACCACACTTGGCTCTACATGCTCAATAAGCGTGCGCATTAGCCTTACGGCTTCATGTGTTTGTGGTAAGTTAATACAATTTGTATTTAGTTGCTTCCATAAAAAAGCAACTGCATCGAGTCTAAATAAGCGCACACCGTTGTCTAAATAATGCCGAATTATACCCACAAACTCTTTAAGTACATCAGGATTGCCAAAATCAAAATCAACCTGATCGTGACTAAACGTGCACCATACGTGCTTTTCGCCGCTTGGCGTTGTTACGGTATTCAATAACGATGAGGTACGCGGGCGTACAACTTGGCTTAAATCATCAGTTAAGCTTGCCGTTTTAAAGTAATCTTTACCTGGGTGTAAATCGTTTAAAAAATTCTCAAACCATACGCTTCTGCTTGAGCAATGGTTAATTACTAAATCAGCCATTAGCTTTACATCTTTGGCTATGTTTTGAATATCCCCCCAATCCCCTAGCGATTCGTTAACTTGCACGTAGTTCATTACTGCAAAGCCTTCGTCTGAGCTGTACGGGTAAAATGGTAATATATGCAGCGCATTAAGTTGCATATCGCATTGATCTTTTATAAATCGGTGTAGTGTTTTGAGCGGAGCTTCCATTGGGCTTGATACCGCAAAATCACTATTATCATGCTTAATAATTGAATCGCCATAAGCTATCAATACTATATCTTGTTCATCCCACCTGTTTGTATGCGGTGTCGGGTCGCGCAGTGGACTGCTGCCTAAAATAATCTTAATCAATTGCTGAGCAAGCTCAGCAATTGATAAGGGCAGTTCAACATCCTCATAAATTATTCGAAGATGTTGCTCTACCCGCTGTAAAAATAGTTCGTTAACTGTGCTCACATGCGCCCCTTTTATTTTTTAGTTACTTAACCTGAACATTTATTTTTTAGGTTGGCTATATTCTTTGTTATCTAACTCCACTGCTTCTTTTAAGCGCTCAAATACATCTGGCATTGCTGACACAACACGGTTCCAACTTGGTACAAATGGCGCTTCCATTGGGTTATCTAAAAATTGTTGCCCTGCATTCATAATATTTTGTGCAAACATTTCTACTGCTTTTTCTTCTTGATGCACATCAAGCGTTAAGCCATTCATTATTGCATCATTATGGTAGGTTTCTATAAAATCTAAACCAATACGGTAATACGTTGCTTTGAGTGAGCGAATAGTTTCACTGGTAAAAGTAACGCCTTGTGTTGCTAGCTTTCTAAATAAAGCTTTGGTTATATCAATCGACATCTTAGATAACCCAGCACTTTGATCATCAAGTGATAGTACTTGGTGTTTGTGATCGTAGTTATCGGCGATATCTACTTGGCACAAACGATTATGTGAATAATTACGATACATTTCACTTAGTACGCCAATTTCTAATCCCCAATCACTTGGGATGCGAATGTCGTTTAATACATCACGTCTGAACGAAAACTCACCTGCTAATGGGTATCTAAATGAGTCCATGTATTCCAAATAGTCGCGGTTACCTAATATAGTTTTGAATGAACGCAGTAGTGGCGTTACTAATAAGCGTGATACACGGCCGTTAATTTTTCCGTTTGCTGTACGCGGGTAAAAGCCTTTACAAAATTCATAGTTAAAACGCGGATGCGCAACAGGGTAAATTAAGCGAGCAAGTAGGCTTCTGTCGTAGGTTAAAATATCGCAATCATGCAGCGCGATAGATTCTACTTCTGCTGTTGCTAGCTTATAACCCATGCAGTACCAAACATTTCGGCCTTTTCCAAGCTCTCTTGGCGCTACGCCTAGCTCTTGTAATTCTTTATCAAGAGCTTGTAAGCGCGGGCCGTCGTTCCAAAGTACTTTGTGGTTTTGATTTAACTCTTTAAAAAAACCAAGTGCGTGGCGATACTGTGCTTCGTCAGCTCTATCTAGGCCAATAGTAATTTGCGATAAATACGGTACTTCACGCAACTCGCTAACTATATTTTGCAGCGCAGGGCCTTCTAACTCGCTAAATAACGATGGTAATATAAGCCCCATTGGACGCTGCTTACTAAACCCGATTAATTCTTTTTCTAGCTCTTCAATTGGTCTGTCAGCTATATTGTGTAATGTAGTAATTACGCCATTTTGGTAAAAATCAGCCATGAGATGTTTGCTCCTCAGTAATACTTAAAATACTGTTAATACAAGGTAGTGATGTTATTTCTTCAATCCAACCTAATGGTGCTGGCGATTGTGAATAGCGTGCCTTGTTATGTGACAATTTAACCGGTTTTTTGCTCGCCGGATTTGCAATAATAATGGCAATATTGGCTTGCTCTAACATTTGCTTATCGTTATCGCTATCGCCCAATGCTATGACTGTGAGAGGCTTTCTAAAGTGATGGGTAAACTGCTTAACCAACCACTGCTGTGCAGCGCTTTTGTCTGTATTTTTGGCAATATGAATAAAGCGCCCTCCTACTTTTATGTCGTAACCAAGCGCTTTAACATCTTCGACAAAGGTATTTAGTAAGTCATCATTGCCATACCAATAAAGTGGATCTGAGTAGTCTCGCGTTTGCGCACGCCTTGCTTGTTCGTCACTCAACCCTGTTAACTCAGAGATTTGTTCACCGGTTAAGTTACTAAATAATTTATAATGCGCTTTGTATTTAGAATCGAGCGACTCTAAATCACTTAATAAACGCGACAAAGGCTTAGCTAATACAAAACACCAATAAGCGCCAACTTTTTTACAACCAATCGGTTTAAGTTCAAAGTAGTGATCGGGTATATAAACTGCAGCGCCATTTTCAACAATAAAAGGCTGTTGGATGTTTAATTCGTTTTTAATTTCAACCACTTCGCAAAATGTTTTACTGGTATTAAACACCACTGGGATATGTGCGTTTTGTAACTGTTGCAATAACACACTCACATTACTGGTGTTGTAATCGCTATGATCGAGTAAAGTGCCATCTAAATCGGTAAAAATAATTGGCTGAAGGGTGTCATCGCTAATTAAATGCATCCCACTTATATCGCGATTAGCATCAAGCTCAATCAGTGCGTTTGCTTTACTGCTCAAAGTATTTAAATTTTCGCGTGTAATACGCTCAAAATGAGAAATAAACCACACTAACTGCGCATTAGTCATCGTGCCTGATCCTGCACCTTCTTTAGCAATTAGTTTTTGCTCTTGCTCTTGTCTCCATGTAAATACATCACTAAAGCTTGGCGCTTTAAGCATTACGGTGTAATCAATTTTATTAAAAATTGCTTTATACTCATTGGCTAAACAACTGTTTATACAACGACGCCACACGCCCTCCTTATCATGAAGCTGCTCCAACTCATTAAGCGGTTCACTCAATGAAAATAATGGCTGCGGCTCACTGCCTACACACCATCCTTCTAAAATAACAATATCGACAGGCGTTGAATTAGCTAACCATTCATTTTGAGAAACGCAATCATCAATGTGTTTATTAAAGCGTGGTAATGGCACATTTATATCACCTGCTAATAGCTGCGAAATAGTGCTATTCATCAACTCCGTGTCATGAGTACCTGGTACTCCACGAGTTGCAAATAGTGGATGAACATCCTCAGCAAGTTGTTTACGCGCTTGCTTAGCTAAATAAAAATCGTCAATAGATAATGCGACACTGTTAAGGGATGTGTTTTTAGAAAACCACGT
This sequence comes from Pseudoalteromonas sp. B62, assembly GCF_037162565.1. Classification (NCBI taxonomy): domain Bacteria; kingdom Pseudomonadati; phylum Pseudomonadota; class Gammaproteobacteria; order Alteromonadales; family Pseudoalteromonadaceae; genus Pseudoalteromonas; species Pseudoalteromonas sp. B62. Next base: position 190,299 of record NZ_JARLVB010000001.1, read on the forward strand.
AACTAAAAAATCAGCGAGTGTTGTTTTCCCTGATCCTTGGCATCCATTTATGGCAACAAAAATAGGAGTATTTGTTTTTTTAGATTCGAGGATGTCATGCGCGAGTGGAACAAAGTATTGCTCACTCAAATATTGATACTTTAAAGGCAGTTGGTGCTTTGCTAAAAACGGGGTTATATCCACAATATTGGCCTCTGACATAGTAACTCCTTGCATACAATACGTTCTGAAGGAGTAAATGCAGATACTAGACCAATATTTTTTTTGTATATTTTTTAATAGGTTAAAAAAATAGCGCATTTAAAATGCGCTATTATGGTGCAAACTAATTAGTTAATGTTCAAAATTAAGCCTCTACAGGCTCTGCTTTAGGTAATATTAAGTTAAGTACGATACCTAAGATGGCGCATAAACTTACGCCCTCCAAACTAAATTGGCTACCACCAACATGCATTCCTCCAATACCGCACACTAAAATAAGGGCAACAATGCTTAAGTTGCGCGGCGCAGTTAAATCATCTCCCGACTTAACCAGTGTATTTAGGCCAACAACGGCAATAGAACCAAAAAGTAGAATCATAATACCGCCCATTACAGGTACCGGTATTGTTTGCAGCCCAGCCCCCATTTTAGCGATAAACGCTAAAGCAATAGCAATAATGGCCGTCCACATCATTACTTTTGGATTAAAGTTTTTGGTAAGCATTACTGCCCCCGTTACTTCTGAGTAAGTAGTGTTAGGCGGGCCACCAAATAATGACGCGGCTGATGTAGCTAAGCCGTCACCAAACAAAGTACGGTGCAAGCCAGGCTTTTTCAAAAAGTCTTTGTTGGTTACTTGGCTAATCGCCATCATATCGCCAATGTGTTCAATGGCTGGCGCAATAGCCACTGGCACCATAAACAAAATAGCTTGCCATTTAAATTCTGGCCATGTGAAGTTAGGCACAGCGAACCATTGTGCATTACTTACTGCGTCAAATTGCACAACACCTAAAATAAGCGATAAGCCATAACCCGCTACAACCCCTGCCAGAATAGGAATAAGTTTAAATACCCCTTCCCCATACTGCAAAAACAAGCGTTACTAATAACGAAAACATCGAAATAAAAATAGCGTTATTGTAATCAATAATTTGAAGACTGCCGTCGCCACTTTTACCCATCGCCATATTTACAGCAACAGGTGCAAGGGCTAAACCAATAACCATAATTACGGGGCCTACAACCACAGGTGGTAAAATTTTATGAAGCGTTGCTACGCCTTTAAATTTTACTAATAAGCTCAACAGCATATATGCAAAACCTGCCGCCATTAAGCCCCCCATTGTCGCGGGCACACCCCACATTTGCACGGCAGCAATAATAGGTGCAATAAAAGCAAATGAAGAGGCTAAAAATATAGGCACTTGACCTTTAGTCACTATCTGAAACAGCAAAGTACCAATGCCTGCGGTAAACAATGCCACACTCGGATCGAGCCCTGTTAATAGCGGCACAAGCACCAATGCACCAAATGCTACAAACAGCATTTGTGCACCCGTTAAAATGGTTTTTATAGAAAATGTGGCGTTATTTTGCACTGAACACTCCTAAACTGTACCGAATATTTTGTCGCCCGCATCACCTAAACCGGGCACTATGTATCCTTTTTCGTTCAGGTGGCTGTCTACTGATGCAGTAAATATTTCTACGTCTGGGTGAGCCTCAAGTGTTTTTGCAACGCCCTCCGGTGCTGCTACAAGTATAATAACTTTAATTTCTTTACAGCCTGCTTTTTTAAGCATGTCGATAGTGGCAATCATTGAGCCACCGGTTGCAAGCATTGGGTCAATTACTAGGCTCAAACGCTCGTCAATATTACCTACTAACTTTTCAAAATAAGGGATTGGCTCTAGCGTTTCTTCGTTACGTTGAAGACCTACAACACTAACCTTAGCGGCTGGTAGTAATTGCATTACACCGTCCATCATACCAAGGCCTGCACGTAAAATAGGCACTACTGTAATTTTTTTACCTTTAATGTGCTGCACATTTAATTTATTGCCGTCCCAACTGGTAATTTCGTTATCTTCAAGTGGAAGGTTTTTAGTAGCTTCGTAGGTTAATAATGTGCCTACTTCAGAGCACAGTTCACGAAAGCTTTTAGTGCTAATGCCATATGCGCGCATTAAACCAAGTTTATGTTGAACAAGAGGATGAGTAATAACGTGAATAGCCATGATAAAAACCTACAGAGACAATAATTAGCGGTATTTTATATTAAAAAAGGTCATTTGACCTGTAATTTTAATGGGATTTTCATATGCTGTGCAAAAATCTATTGCTTTGCTTGATATTTATGCAAGTGGCTAACACAGTCTGTTTATTAAATATTAGCTGCTAACCAGTTATTTACTTGCTTAAGCATATAGCTATTTATTTTTTGATGTTCAGGACTCCAGCCAACTAAAAACCGATAAAAGTCAGCCCATGCCGCAGGCCATAAAACGAGCCAATCGTCAGCTATTTTACCTGCTGGTGCTGTAGGGTGATAAATATTAATAGCAGCCTTTAAATTATCAAAATAGTACACAAGGTAATCCTCAGCCCATTCGTGTAATTGTGCATCACTTAAGCAACTGGTCATAAAACACATTACATCAATTATCCCACTACCTGCACCTATATACTGAAAATCATAACCGAGTATTTTATCGCGCTCATTTGCTGCAAAGTTAGCAAGTTTTGCATCGCCATGAATCAGCGTTTTATACGCACAACTTTGTAGTTCCTCATCTATTTTATGTGCAAAATTTTTAATATCGGACTTTTCATTCGCGTTTGTTTTTAATTTATTAAACTCATCTGGCCGCGTACTTAAATGCCAATAATTGCCTTGCCGCCACAAGCCGTCAACAGGTTTGTTTAGGTTAAATGCATGAAAGTGCGCAAGCCACTTTAATATAGCTTTTATATGTTCGCTTTTCGCTTGAGTAAACCCATGCTTGGTAAAGTCTTTAAACACCAGCGCGTATTCATCATCTTTATTAATTGCGCTTATACATTCAATACTTTGCGCATGTACTGGTAAATGCTGGCTATAAAGCTTATAAAAAGTGTATTCAACGCTATAGGAATGCTGCTTTCTTTTAAGTGCAAATTCGCTTTGTTTAATTTTTGGATGGTTTATATAGCTAGGTATTTTAATCGCTTTAATAACACATGCCTCATCATCAAGCTGGCACTGCACAATACTGCCACAGCCACTCCAAAGGGATGTTCATAGGTTGGATCTTAAGAAAACTTGAAGTTGAACTCTGTTAATGATCAAATAGTTACGCCAATAAAAACATGACTAAAAACAGAGTTCACATGCAGATTAACCAAGTTTCAAACCAATTAAAAGCCCTTATCTCAGAAAAACACCTCATTGAGCTTGCAAAAACCTCTGGATTTCAAGTTCGACACCGTTGCCTGTCGATCGTTTCTCTGCTCAAAGCCGTATTTAAAAGCTTATCTTGCCTGCAAGACGCTAACTTGTCAGATATCCATCAAAACTTGCGAACGCAGGCTGATTGCACGATAAGTTATAAACCCTTTCATAATCAAATTCGAAAACCAGCCTTGACTGAGCTTGTCCGTGAGCTCGTTATTCAAGCGATGTCTAAATTGACTGTAAACACGCTGGATAAAACCTTTTTTACCCAGCGAGGAATACAGCGAGTGTTATTGCAAGATGGTTCTTCATTTGCTCTACATGATGAATTAGCGCAGGTTTTTGCTGGTCGTTTTACTGCTGTAAGTCCTGCCGCAATTGAGTTGCACGTTACCTATGACCTATTTAATGAACAACCCTGCGAAATAGATATTCGTCCTGATGTTGAAACTGAGCGCGCCTTTTTACCAGGTAGCCACACACTTGAAGATACGTTATTACTTGCTGATGCTGGGTATTTTGACTTAGATTACTTTGAGCAAGTAGCTCAAGATGGCGGATATTTTTTGATCAGAGCAAATAAAAACATTAACCCAATCGTTACATCAGCTTATTGCGCGGGTATAGAACTTAAGGAAAAGAACATTAAAATCAAAACGTTACTCGATAAATTCGCAAGCCAACCACTTGAATTAACAGTACGTTGGAAGAAAAATGGGCCCGAGTACAGGCTTATCTATTTACCAAATGAAAAGCGCCCCGTTTTCCTTGTTACTAATTTAAAAGAGGCACAGTTTAGCTTTGACGAACTACTCGATATATATGCAACTCGTTGGCAAATTGAGTTGTTTTTCAAAGAACTAAAGTCATGGAATAACCTTAAAGGGTTCATCACACGAGATCCTCATATTGCCGAATCATTGGTTTGGCTGAGCATACTGCAAACACTTATCAAGCGTTTTATCTGCCATAGTGCAGCGGGTATGTTTAAGTGTGCGATCTCGACATTTAGAGCGAGTAAGTGCAGTTATCTTTGGTTGGATGATATTCTGGATTGCATAGAACAAACACGGTGCAGCCATAAGATACATCGTGTATTTGAGCTACTAGCGGTAAATTGTAAGCGGCAAAGCATTGAGAAAAACAATGATATTTGCCGTTTTAAGATAGGAAGTCACACGGTCTGTGTTCCTTAAGAACTAAGCTATGAAGGGATGTTAACGTATCGCCAATTTCAATGTGCTTAAAATGAGGTTGTAATAAAGGAATGTAAAATGCCATGGTAATATTAAATAATTAAATTTTTTGTAGTTTAACATTAGTGGGCGTTTTTAATAAAACTACTTAATAAAAACCGAACGGTTTAACAAAAATATACATTTCTTTTTGACTGACACCCATCTTAATTTATCTATACAACTTGTTTCTAAAAATGCAAAATTTAGGATGGGCGTCTGGCTTATTTATCTTTGTTTTTTAGCAAGCTTGTGACGCATCATTACTGGGAAATGGGATACATGATAATTAACAAAAGCAAAAACTTAGATGTTTATACATCGGCTCGTCTTGACTTCAAGGGAGCGTCCATATGTGTCATGTTAATTTGTTTTATTAATATTTAGTCAAAGTTAGACATAGCCAAAGTATAACTTGTATAAAGCAATGCAGCGTCTGCTCGGATAACGTGTTCTAGTAACGCCTGTGCTCCTAATTATACTGATGGGCATTGACATAAACTATAAGCCTGACTTAATATCAACTGGCTAAAAATCAAGCAGGAAAGAAGTAAATTTATTCTACAGGATGCTTACCTCTTTTTTCTAAAGAACATTTCTTTTTGACTGACACCCATCTTAATTTATCTATACAACTTGTTTCTAAAAATGCAAAATTTAGGATGGGCGTCTGGCTTATTTATCTTTGTTTTTTAGCAAGCTTGTGACGCATCATTACTGGGAAATGGGATACATGATAATTAACAAAAGCAAAAACTTAGATGTTTATACATCGGCTCGTCTTGACTTCAAGGGAGCGTCCATATGTGTCATGTTAATTTGTTTTATTAATATTTAGTCAAAGTTAGACATAGCCAAAGTATAACTTGTATAAAGCAATGCAGCGTCTGCTCGGATAACGTGTTCTAGTAACGCCTGTGCTCCTAATTATACTGATGGGCATTGACATAAACTATAAGCCTGACTTAATATCAACTGGCTAAAAATCAAGCAGGAAAGAAGTAAGTTTATTCTACAGGATGCTTACCTCTTTTTTCTAAAGAAACATAAAGCAAAGGAATCGCAAATGAAAGCCGATGGACATATAAAGATATCTGTAGAAGCAATTACTCAAATGCAAAAAAACTGTCAAGTGGAAAGGAAACTCTGTAGCCTTCCAATATTCGTAAATGGGACTTATCAGTGGAGCAACCCCGAAGTTTCAAATCGAGCTGATTTTATCTCTGCATTTATTGCCTACATGGTCAACCTTAGAGCATATAATTTTAACGCTTTCGATCCTAGAAAAAATCTTGCAAGACGAATCGCAGCGGTTGATTTTGATGAAAGTTGGACACATGAAGCTCCAACTGGCCAGCGTTATCACTTCATGAAATCTTCTAATGAAACCGAATATGACTCATACATTAATGGCTGTGTGTTCATTAAGGAGAAGATGGATCGATGGGTGATTGAGTGTAAGCAAAAAGTTAATATTTTAAAACAGCTTCAAAATGATAATGAAAATGTAACTTTTCAAACTAGGAGGTACGGGGTAAAACATTTAGCTTTGGCTTTACACGCATTACAAGATTCATTTTCTCCAGCCCATACAGTAAGAAGTGAAAAAGCTATATATCAAATCAAATGCAGAAAAGCAGGGCGCGAGCATACTTTGTTAAAAATGTTAACCAAAAAGAAGTTCTTCTCTAAAAGCATCATCATAACAAGCTCTTACACACTTACTTCTTATTGACCCCTTGCTTTTCGTATGCTGCTTTATCATGTTCCTAACGACGCGTCTAAATAGTGCCATATGTTGCGCACTTAATGGCTCATTTATTTGACAGGCATCTTCTTTAAATACGACATCCAGTATCCAGTGTTGCTGATTTTCTATCAGCCAATGTTGTCTTATTGCTTTACTTATCAATATATTGTCTGTCAACGATGTTAGGTAGTAATGTGTGTCAATACTCGTTCTATTACCCTTCGTTCGCTCTCGCTGCACCGCAACGATTGTCCTAACTGATGGCCAGCTCTCTTTAATTTCACTCGGTAATAAACGCGCATCAAGACAATCTATCGTGCGTACTTCTTTTCGCCCATGCCCTGCATCTTGTGTTACATGACTAAGTATCTCTGAGTTTTCAGATTCATACTGGTGTGTAAATGCATCTTGAATCGCGCTATAAAGTTTCTTTTGATTACCCTTTGCTTGCACTAGATAATCTGCATGTCTGCTAATTAGCTGTTTTAGCGTTTCTTTTTGGCAGTGCAAAGCATCAAGTGTAATGACGGTGTTATTGATATCGAGTATTTTCAATAAATCCCGAACTGCCGGTATTTCATTCGTCTTACTGCCAACTGTTTGGTGGAATAATGTGAGACCTGCCTCACAATCAAATGCTGAGACGAGGTGTAATTTATCAGCAATGTGTTTACTTGCTCCGCGAATAGTTTTGCCATCGAAGGCAATGACAGGATGCGCTGATTTAACGCGGTTTTGATTGACCCAGCTATACATCGCGAGTAGTAATGAGTCAGTATCAACGGTTCTAAAAATCCGAGCAATACTATGTCGAGTGGGTATGCCATTTTTGAAAGAACGAAATCCTCTTAACCAATTAAGCTTACTTTCGCCATAGACTTCAATATCTTGCCAGTTTTCACACCCTGATGTAACGGCAGTAATAATAAGAAAAAGCACATCAACTAAGTTATGGTGTTGATTTATATGTGAACGATTATCTTTGACGAGTTCTAAATGTGAGAAGAGTGACATAATAAGTTTAAGGTGATTAAATTTATGGTATTAGATCATAAAATTTGTTTATTTACAAAGTGTGATCCCGCCCTGTGCAGAAAAGAAGCTATGATCAGTGGTGTTGATGCTGCAGAAGCTAACCACCCCCATCCAATCATTAAAATATTTGATTATGATAAGCAGAAACATGGTTCACCAATAGACACAATTACTCCACACTCCAAAGGTGATATACACTCAGGGTCTTTGAATACTAATTCAGGTAAACTAGCTGTAAAAGCAACACAAGAGTTGATTATTTGGGGGTTACAATCGGTTTCTCAAAATAAAGATTCACTAGCTGGTTGGGGAGCATATAAAGCAAAGTGGTTAGCACAAAAAAACCTACCTAGTACGGAAAATTATAAATGTTCATAAGTAAAAGTAAATTAAAACGGATATTGTTTAATAAGATTTCTGGATCTATCTATTGGTTACTCGTATGGCCTTATATTAGTATGATTTTTCAATCCAATTCGCATTATCCTGCCTACCTTAAACCTATAGGTGTGTTTTTTGTTTCTTCAGATTCATCAGCGCCTGAAGGATACTATACAAGTATGTCCTATTTTATCAGTGACATTTTTCCTGCTATATTTTTCTGGGGGATATGGGCGGGAATAGTTATTATATTACCAGCAGCTAAATTTAAAAAAGATTAAAATTATCGCCATTTTAAACTACAGCTAAACTATGAAGCTACTTTAATCAGTTAAAGTTAAAATAGACAGCCACTATAATTAAACAAACAAAACGTTGCCATTAAATTTAATTTGTTGGTTAAGAATTTATCTTTTACTACTCGATTACTTACATTTCATCCATAAAAAAATTAGCACGCTTAAACCTAAATTCGGCCCATGAAAATAACTGCATGGTGCAGTTGTGATTTATTACTGAATAGTTTTACTGAGTAGTTTAAGTTTTATGCCAATAGCTTTTCGCAGTTACTGATATTCGCTCGCCGCTTTCGCTTTAAGTTTTCACAATAACTTTTTTGTGAGGCTGGCCTGCCTACTGCGCCATGAAATACGCGCGTAAATTGGGTTGTAAGCTTTAACCAGTTTTCGGGGGAAATATTAACTCTTTCGAGTAAGGGTAAGTGTGTACTTTTAATATAACCGCGTTTATCCTCTCGTATACAACGCCCTGTTAATTCAACAAGTTCAAGGTACGATTTAAGCTCAAACGGGAGTCCTTTTGGCATTATCTGACGTGGCATTCCTGCAAAGCGCAGTAGTTGTTTTGGTTGTTTGCCTTCTTTTGCGTATGTTAGTCGTTGTTTAACGCTGGTGTGGTCTGATTCCTCAGGCGTTTTAGCCATTTTAGCTCTAATTGGGTTTAAATCGACATACGCCATACAAGCGGCAAGTGCTGCTTCATCTAATAATGCTTGTGATGTGAATCTGCCTTCCCAGAACCGTCCTGTGCAGTTATCTTCTTTATTTGCTCTGCGCGCAATGTTTTCATTTAACAACCGCATAAACCAGCTAATACTTGATAGGCGCTCGCGGTAGTCGTTTACTGTTTGATTGAAAAAGATAAGTTCGGCTTTACTTAGCTTTTCACCCTGTATGTATTTTTGCGTAAGTACAGTACCTTTACAGATCTTATGCCAGCGAATGATAATCGCTTTATCGTTTAATCGATTCGCTTTTTTATCATCAACATACAGTACTAAGTGGGTGTGATTACTCATAACAGCGTAAGCACATACATCAATACAAAATACCTTCGCTAATTCAAGCAGCTTATCTTTAACCCACCCTCGTCGATGCTCGTAAGATTGACCAGTAAAACGGTCTTCGCCACATAAAAATGCACGGCGCACGCAACGCGAAATACAGTGGTAGTATTTTGTATCAACCAAACTTACTTGTCGTTTTCTTGCAATTGCCATAAGACACCCTGCTTGTTTTTTGTACTAATTAAAGGCTAGCCTTTAATTTTGAAAAGTGCAAAATTTAGGATGGGAAAATTTAGGATGGGTGTCTAGTTTATTTCTTGTAAAACGGTCTTCGCCACATAAAAATGCACGGCGCACGCAACGCGAAATACAGTGGTAGTATTTTGTATCAACCAAACTTACTTGTCGTTTTCTTGCAATTGCCATAAGACACCCTGCTTGTTTTTTGTACTAATTAAAGGCTAGCCTTTAATTTTGAAAAGTGCAAAATTTAGGATGGGTGTCTAGTTTATTTCCTATAAAGCTAACGCCTCAAACAACAGCGCATAGGATGGCGTTGTTTTTACAGGCTTTTTCTTTTAGCAAAAACAATGACAGCCGTTTATGCGTCTGATTGATTTGACTTGTTAAGTCTCGTTTTATACTGAGCTAGCTTTTGCAAAAACTGCTCTATGAAGTCTTTATCTGCTGACTCTGCTGTAAGCGATAAAGCAAACTTCGCTTCATTTCTTATTTCTTCGCATTGCTCAATTGTGGCACCATCATTACTGCAAAATTTAGGATGGGTGTCTAGTTTATTTGTTTATTAAAACAAATTTGTGCGGATTCAACTGCTCTTTTTAAATCACTAGATACAATATAGTGATTCTCATATTTATTCATTTCATCAAGTTCAGGTAGATTACCAGCAACAATACCTGATTGATCGTATTTCCTAACCCAATCAGTAAAACCACTCGCGGAAACGCGAGGATAAATTGCACCGGTCGGCTTACCATGCCGAATTAAGACTATTTCCATTAGAAACCTAACGCCACCTTAAGCGGCAATAAAATAGCTGGCTAAAATTAGCGAGGAACGAGCAAAAGCCAGCTGTTTTTTGTCCGTTTGAAGGTCTTGTTAAATTTACTGCTACGATAAACCGTAAAATTTGGTGATGCCTGCACCTAATACATTAGCAGCAGTTGCCAAAGATATAGCCCAGCCACCACTCGCAGCTTTAGAGCACATATTACCAATCCAAGAACTTACATTGGTACCAAACTGACCTTTAGGACTAATTGTGCCATCATTGTCTATTGCATGCTTTAGTTCTGCTATATCGTTTTCAGGGACATTATGCTTAGACAGATACTCTGCTAGCTCCTCAAAATTATTAGACTCACTAATAGTCATTTCTAAATCTTGAGTAAGCTCACTATCAGTAACGTCACCTAATACACCTTGAAAGTTCTTTATATTTATATTTGTACTCATATGTGCCTTTTTAACTTCTTCATGACTGAAACTAAGCCCTTCGCCAGTTACACCTTCTTGCTCTAATTTCAGAGCCCATTGCAAAATTGTGTTACGAACATTGTCTACAACAGGGACCAATGACGTTGCTGAAAAGCTAAGACGAAATTGATACTCAACCTGAAAAAATTCTTGCAACGATGACAGTTGAGAACCGGTAAAGGGAATTAAGAAACCTTTCCCATGTTTAGAAATAATCCCTTCTATTTCAGCTATTGACTGACGAAAGTGAAACACAGATAGAGTATCTTCTATTTCGTTGTCACCAACTTGAACTGGAATTGGACCTCGGACCGGATTTATAGCCTGTAATGCACCTTTTATGCGTCGATACATTGGCACTTCACTACCTGAGTTATACCCATTCATTTCAGCTTCAATCCACTGTCTTGAGTCTTCAATTGACAGTTTTATGGCAACAGCAAACGCCTTGCGGAGTAAGGATTGAATTGAAATATTGTCATTCATTGCGTCTGCTTGCAATTCTAAGATTATTGAACTCATATATCCTCGTAAATTTAACGCCCCAATAAGGGGCTGATAATAGTTTGCTAAAATGTGTAGCGAAGCGGAACCGAGCAAACTGTTAGCAGTCCCGCTTAATTGGCTTGTTATGTGTAAACTTGCTCCAAACAGCTGAATTCACTAAAGATAACTTTAAAAGTAGAGCCTGAACGAAGTTCTAAAACATGTTGGAATAAACCGTCAACAATAGATATTTCATGTGTTAATACATCACCATGAAATGTGTCACCATAATTAAATGGGTTTTCAGAACCCAAGATTTCATATGACTTAACATTAAAATAGTTAAGTACAATATCACGATCATGTTGCTGACCGAGTAAATTTAAAACAATAGATAATGATGGTTCAAATGGGCGGATTTTATTTCTATTTTCAGCGATAGTAATCGATGTTACCCACGAATCATGAAGAGATTGAGGGTGGTTTAATTCATATCGCTCACTATTTGAAGCGAATTCAAATAATTCATTTGGATAAATATCCTTATTTGAATTTAGATTAGAAATATATTGGTCAAAACTAGAATTCATTCACCTAACTTCCATTTACACATAACGCCTTAATAACAGGCAATAAAATAGTTGGCTAAAATTAGCGACGAAGGAGCAAAAGCCAACTGTTTTTTGTCCTTGTTTATTAACTTGTTAGTTTCTCGACAGTAAATGAACCTGTCAATTTGTAATTTGCAATTAAGAATATTAAAGCCAATATTGCGCCAAACATAGAAAGACCGCCAGCCAACCACTTTGTTCTACGGTATGACTTTTCTCCAGCTTTTACTCGTTCCCATTCTGCTTTTAATAAAGGCTTTGAATCGTCAATTAAATTTTTAGATAGCAAAGCGGCATCATTGTACTTGTTAGCATTAAATGCAATTTGGATATTGTTTAGTGAATCTAGAAAAGCTTGATTCTTTTCTCTCAAAGCCTCATCTGGATCTTGTGCATTTATGCGAGTTAGCATTGATGTACAAGATTTTACGTATTCTTTATGGGACTCTTGTATGTCATCTGGTTTTGAAGGTGCTTGTTGAGTCCGAGTTGAATAGTAATATGAAATATAATAGAGACTCGCAACAATAGTTGTTACTTCATTTCTTAACCCATCTATCCATGCTTGGCGGAACTCCGATACTTTTTGCTCTTTATTATTGATTAAGTTAAAAAGAGAAAAATTCCAGCCATAGTGGCTGCAAATAAGGTTCCAAATACTAATATCGATTTATCCACGATTCTACCCTAGAGAACTAACGCCTAATTAACAGGCAAAAAATGGTTGGCTAAAATAAGTGAACGGAGTGAACAAAAAGCCAACTGTTTTTTGTCCTTGTTTAATTTCTTGTTATGTTTTTTTATGACCCGTTTTCAATTTTTTGAGACTGCCAAGTACCGCTACAATTATATAAATCTTTCCAAGTACCATTAGCTTTATTTCCAGTGTTTGACATTACACCATTGTAGTCAACGGCGGTAATTATCGTGATTGCAAATCCTCCGGCAACCTGATTATTAGCATCAATAGTTCCTGAAACGGTATAACCACGACCAAAAGTATCTCTAGCTGAACCGACTATCTTATTATGTAATATTTCAACAATACCTGTTGCATCGGCGCACGTATCGCCATTTTTGTCTAAATCTGTATTTGCTACAGCCACAATTTTATGTAAGTTTTTTACTCTAGTATCGACATTGTTCTCTACAGATGAACATCCCGCTATACATAAGAAAGCTAAACTTACGGTAATAAATTTCATGAAAACTACTCCTTGTTGGATAAAAACATAACGCCCCAATAAGGGGCTAAAAATTGTTTGCTAAAATGTGTAGCGAAGCGAAACCGAGCAAACTGTTTTTAGTCCTGCTTAATTGGCTTGTTAGGTAACTATTTACGCTTTTTTCTTCTTCTGCGCTTTTGCACTACATTTCTATCAAAGCTTCTAGGAGGCCTCTTTATTTTTGGAGCTTTCGGTATTCTCCTTACAGAATTTATAGCGTAAGCGATTAAGGAAACCACAAGCAACATATACAATATTATTACTAAATAAAACTCGAAAGGCTCACTTTCTACATTAATTGTAAAATGTTTGAAAGATGTTTCGCCTTTCGTAATACCAATATAAATTAGCCAAATACAAGTGAGTAACGATAGCGCTCCTTCTATTAGTTTACGCATAGCCGATTGAGTTACCTAACGCCCATTTAAGAGGCAAAATATAGTTGGCTAAAATAGGTGAACGTAGTGAACAAAAAGCCAACTGTATTTTGTCCTGCTTGAAATTCTTGTTATGTTCGTTTTTGCAATTTTGGAGTTTGTTTTTCGAATAAAAAGCCTAAGGTATCAGCAATGTGTCCTACTGCGGTAACACCCCTAAGTGTCAGTTCTTGATCGATACTAAAATAGCGACTCACATTATTGCCAAATGATTTAATTATATTGTTAATTTCCCCGGTATTGAATATTTCAATAAACCGAGTACATGGTGCCGATTTCTGATTGCATGAATCTGTACAATTTTTGGCATCTACTGCTAGCTCTTCGTAGTTACTTACCAACACCTCTAGCTCTACTTTATTATCCGCCGCACTAGCCAATGCGCTTATAAAGATGGAAAGCCAAGTCAAAGTAATTATTAAAACTCGAATTTTCAATTTTTTCTCCAAGAACATAACATTTTAGTATTTATGCGACACGCAGTTTGTGTTGCATAATCGCTTGTTGGACTGAGGCGCTACCTGCTCGGTGTATAGAGTTGGTGTTGTTTATGCTATGGGAATTTGTTTTTTAGAGGCTCTAGCTAAATCAGCTAATTTAATAAGCTTACCTATTATAATTTAAGCTTTCCCTGCATTGCTCAGCGTTTATTATCTATTCATTAAACCGAATGTTTAACCGTTAAGCAAGGATATTTTTCGCTCGCACAGTCGCTATTAGCCTGAGCAATTAAGCAGGTTAACTTATTAATTTGATGCAGCAAGCAAGGCTGCTAACTCGTTCGCGCTATTTTATTTGTCGCCTCATCTAAATTCATCACACCAATAAATCGTAAGGTACCTGCCTTACAATGCTGGCAAGGCCAATGCGGTATCAGTGTTACGTTTTCTGTCTTTAGCTTCTCCACTTTACCTATGTGTGATTCTTGTGACCTTATTAGTGCTAACTTTCGCTTGCGACATGCATTAGCTAAAAAACCATAGTGACGAATGCGCATAAACCCTTTCGGCAATACATGTTGTAAGTAACGCCGTAAAAATTCATCACAGCTCAGTGTCATTACTTTATCGCGGTTCTTATCTGCATAATCTCGGTATTTAAAACTCACAGTTTGTTTATTTGCTCTCACTAAACGTGATTCTGACATTACGCCTTTTCGGGTATAGCGAGCAAGGTAGCTAACTAAATTTTCACTGTACGTTAAACAGGCTTTGCTATAAACACACCATTTGGTTGGCATGTTTATCTTCGTAAATGAACTATCGCATTCATTTAACGCCGCCAGCATTTTACCTCTAAAGACTGTTGATAACGCTTTCACGGGGTATAAATAGCCTTTTTCTATTTCATGCCAGTGCGTTTTTTCAAGTGCACCTGCGGGTATCAAACAATGCAAGTGGATATGCTGACTTAAGTTTTGCCCCCATGTATGCAGTACGCTTGTCATGCCTAACTGACCATGCCTCTTTCGTTTCGCGAATTTGTTCAGCGTTTGCCATGCGGCTTTAAATAAACAATGATACAACGCGTTTGGGTTGTAGTGCGCAATGACATTTAACTCATGGGGGAGCGTAAAAACAAGGTGGAAATACCGACACGGTAATAAATCCTCTTGCTGCCTTTGCACCCACTTAGCCGTAGCCATGCCTTGGCAACGCGGACAATGACGGTCTCGACAGCTACATCCAATCTTTTGTGACTCACCACAGTTATCACATTGCCATGCTTGGTAACCGAGCTGACCCGTTCTGCATGATTGAAGGTGCTGACAGACACGCAGTTGTTGATAGCTCATCGTATGATGCTGGCGATAATTCTCAAGATTCGAGTTTAAAATATCAGCGAGGTGTAAAGCGCTCATTGTTTACTCCAGCTCGCAAGTAAATCAATGCCGCCATGCCCTAATTCAGGTAACCAATGTAAGTAACTTTGTGTGGTTTTAATATCACTGTGACCAAGCTGATGTTGCAGTTGATGAAGTGGCATACCTGATTCAAGTTGGTGTGTTGCATAAGCATGGCGTAGTGCATGTGGATTACAGTGTTTTAAACCACACATTTGTGCATGTTTTTTCAATGCCTTTCTGAAGCTTGAAGGTGACATAGGTTTATCCATTAACCATCGTGAATAAAACATCCAGCCTGTTGGGTGATACATTTTCCAATAGCGACGTAATTGATTTAGCACGCTATCTGATACAACAACATAACGTGACTTATCTCCTTTACCCTGTTCAATTAAAATGGTTTTACGCTGTCCATCGATATCTTGCACTTTGATGCGCAGCAGTTCGCCAATACGCAAACCACATCCATAACACACCACTATCAATGTTTTTAAGCGCATATCGGTGCAACTTTCTATAAGCCGTCGCATGTCATCGCGCGATAAATACGTGGGTGCGCGAAGTTTTACTTTTGGCAGTACAATATCTAAGTTAAGTGGCTGATGTAAAATATTCTTAAACAAGAACCAAATACTGTTTATCTGTATTTTTTGGCTTGCTCTAGAAAGTTTACGAATCGCAGGATCGTTAAAAAAGGCGTTAAGTTCCTCATCAGTAATCGAATCGAGCGGTTTATTAAAATAATGACTGAGTTTTAGTAAATGTTCACAGTAGCTTTTACATGTACTTTGCGAATAACCACGATAGGCTATTTCAGTTTTGACTTGTTCAATGAGTGTATTCATGACTTACCTCCAAGTTATGGGATAACCCCAAGGTAAGTGTGGCTCAAATGGTCAGAATAGGATCTCCGCGTAGCGGCTTAGTTCAACAATTTTATAGTGCGCTCATCGCGCATATATCTGCCAATGTCACGCTCATGTATTCAATAATTCTTTTTTAACAAATAACTTAACACATTGCTACATATAATTTTTTATTAGCACTCAAACTCTCAATAAAAGACAAAATGCGCTCGTCGCTCATTTTCTTGAATATGGGAGCAGCACAACTATACTGTATATAAATACAGCACTGTTATTGGTGGTAATATGAAAACACGTTCCCCATTTTTAAATTACATAGCTGAATATATGCTAGTTCGTCAATATTCATTACGCACCGTAGATACCTACCTAAGATGGATTGCATCTTATATCCATTTTCATAATAAGCGCCACCCCGCATCAATGGGAGACAACGAAGTCGAGCGCTATTTAGAACATTTAGTGTTAAAGCAAAACGTTGCACCACGTACGCAAGCCACCGCACTCAATTCATTGTCATTTTTATACAAGCACATAATAAAAAAAGAACTCTCATTAAATTTAAATTTTGCCCGTAGTAAAAAACAAGCAAAGCTCCCTGTCGTGATGACCCCAGAGGAAGTTAAAATGTTGATGGCTCATTTAAATAAGCGCTATTATTTAATTGCAGCCCTTATGTATGGAAGTGGCTTAAGAGTAATGGAAGCGGTGCAATTAAGAGTAAAAGATATTGATTTTGATTATAAATGCATTCAAGTATGGAATGGAAAAGGTAATAAACACCGCATTGTTACGCTGGCCACAGAGCTAATTCCTATACTGAGAAATCAAATTTTGAACGTTGATGACTATTTAAAACTGGATTTAAATAATACGAAATATTCTGGCGTATGGATGCCATATGCTTTAACAAAAAAATATCCAAGTGCCGCAAAATCGCTTGCGTGGCAATATTTATTTCCTTCTCATATATTAAGTTCAGATCCTCAAAGTGGTGAAATAAGGCGACATCATTTTCATCACTCTTGTATTAGAAAAGAGGTTAAAAAAGCCGTCCAAAAATCAGGGTTAACAAAAATAATAACACCTCATACATTAAGACACTCTTTTGCTACTCATCTACTGCAAAATGGCGCCGATATAAGAACTGTTCAAGCTCAGCTTGGCCATTCTGATGTTAAAACTACACAAATTTATACCCATGTACTACAACAAGGTGCTAACGGGGTTATCAGCCCTTTTTCAAGATTATAAGCGTCTCTTTTTAGTCCTCTACGCATACATATTCGCTTTAAGACCAATACCGCTATCTATTTCTACTTTAAAAAACACATAAAAAAGCCCCGCTTGTTTTTACACAAGCGGGGCTCCACACTAATTTTTTACTCAAGAATAAAAGCGCCGATACTGCGGGCGCTTTGCATCATTGAATTTAATTTTACTGATTAACTACGCTTTTAAGCGGGTTAATCGGCTGTGCGTTATCGTCTAGTATGTTCATATCAAAATCGAACTCATCTACACGAATCGCTTTTTCACGTTTGATGTTGTAATCAATTAACTGAACGTGTTCAGCTTGGGTAATTACGTTCGCCGCTAGTGCGTTATCAAGCGTAATGTTAAAACGTGCACCTGGTTTAATTACTTTAGCACGTAGTGCTTTTTTAACTTTAGCCAGCTCGCCAAGTGATGCCATTTTAGCTTTGTAAGCTTGCTCATTAATATGATGACCATCGCCCTCAACTGGCTTAACTAAATGCGTAATTTGCGCTTTAAATGCGGTATCTAGCTGAGCTTGCTTAGCTAGATCGCGGATTAAATCATCGCTAATTTTTGGCATTTTAGTTGAGTAGTTCATTGTAATAAAACGAATAAACTTACGTGTACCACTTGCAGGGAAGTTATCTAAAAACTTATGCAATGCTTCTTCAGCACTTTGTAGTGCAAAACGCGTCGCGTAATGGAAATACGGCGCTGCTTGCTCACGGTCACTACTTGATACTTTTTGCTCGTAATATTTAATTGATGCCATAGCTGCATATAAGAAGCTCATTACATCGCCTAAACGTGCCGATAGCATTTCTGCTTGTTTTAACTTACCGCCAAGTACAAGTAACGAAAAGTCTGCGTACACTGCAAGTTTTGCAGATAACTTATGTACTGCTTTTTCGTAGTCGCGTACTTCTGGTAATTCAGAGTTTGCACTTGCTGTAAATGGTAAAACACCAAGGCGGAAAGCACGTAAGCTGTTTGCTGTGCTGTAGCCAATTGTTTTACGTAAAATACCGTTAAATTCTTTATCTGCGCCTTTGTCTTCGCTATGAATTGACTCAACCATAGATTGTAAATATGGGTGACAACGCATAACACCTTGACCAAAAATCATCAGGTTACGAGTAAGAATGTTCGCGCCTTCTACCGTAATGGCAATCGGTTGTGCAACATAACCACTTGCTAAGGTATTTTGTGGACCGTTTTGAATCGCTTTACCTGCTTGAATATCCATTGCTGAATCAAGTACGTCGCGACCAAGCTCTGTCATGTGGTATTTAGCGATTGCGGTTACTACTGATGGTTTTAAGCCCATGCCTAAGCCTTCAGTTGTAAGTACACGCATTGCTTCTTGTAGGTATGTTTTACCTGCAATGTCAGCTAGTTTTTCTTGAATACCTTCAAATTGGCCAATCGCTAAACCAAACTGTTCACGCACTGCTGCGTATTCAGACGCTGATTTAAATGCAACTTGTGCTGTACTCACACCTAGCGCAGGTAATGAAATACCACGGCCGGCACCTAAACAGCTAACCAGCATTTGCCAACCACGGCCGATGTTTTTTTGCCCGCCAATAACAAAATCCATTGGTACAAATACTTTGTTACCACGTGTAGTACCGTTGTAAAAACGAATACCCATAGGGTCGTGGCGATTACCAAGCTCAACACCTGGGTGCTCTTTTGGAATAAGTGCACAGGTAATACCTAAGTTTTCTTTACCACCTAATAAACCATCAGGGTCAACTACTTTAAATGCTAAACCAAGTACGGTAGCAATAGGTGCTAGTGTAATGTAGCGCTTGTCCCAAGTAATTTCTAAACCAAGCACTTCTTCGCCGTTGTACATACCTTTAGTTACTTTACCAACATCAGGAATACCGCCTGCATCAGAACCCGCTTCTGGGCTTGTTAATGCAAAACATGGAATATCTGTACCATTTGCTAGGCGTGGTAGGTAATGTGCTTGCTGTTCTTGCGTACCAAAGTGAAGTAGTAACTCACCTGGGCCTAACGAGTTTGGAACCATGACGGTTACCGCAACTGCTGAACTTTTAGTCGCAATTGTGCCAACAATGGTTGAGTTTGCATAAGGGCTAAACTCTAAACCACCAAACGACTTAGGAATGATAAGCGAGAAAAAACGCTCTTTCTTCAAAAATTCTAAGATGTCATTTGGTAAATGAATGCCGTTTTGAATCACTGAATCGTCAATCATGCCCAGTAGTTCTTTTACTGGACCGTCTAAGAATGCTTGCTCGTCTGCGCTTAATGTAGCTGCAGGTACGTCGCGCAATGCGCTGAAATCAGGTTTACCTTGATAGATAGACCCTTCAAGCCATACATCACCCGCGTCTAGCGCTTCTTGTTCTGTGATAGAAATACTTGGTAATACTTTTTTTAGTTTTGTACGTAAACTCATGATTGAACTCATCCGACCAGCTAAATAATACCTACATTACGTCATAAAAAATCGTTTAGATCAATTACTCTATTCAATTAATTAACAGTTTTTTCAATTTATTTTCTTTACCTGAACGTAAACTGTTGAAACACAAAGGCTTACAGTTGTACGCTGAAAATAACTGTTTTTATTAAAATGACGAATAAAACAGCTAATAAACCTGAACTCTGGATAATAAATCTATCTCTAGCAGCTATTTTCAGTGCTAACTGCGTTGAATTTACTTGCAATAGGCCAGCTATTGACGCGTAAATTCGCCTTGTTTTCATTGAAAATCTCTGGCTAGAGAAAATAAATTTAAATATCACCATGATTCAATATGTTAGTAAACCTCTTAACCAGAGTTCAGGTTAATAAATAAAAATACGATTTGGTGGGATGCAAAATACATAAAATAGGCATAAAAAAACGCAGCATAAAATGCTGCGTTTTTTAAAGTGACGTATGCTTATGGTGCTACATGAACAACTTGTTTACCCGTAAAGCCACCCGCTAATTGCTTATTAAGCGCATCAGACACAGCCTGTGCATTAAACTCAACTGCGGTGAGTGCAGGCGTTTTAATATCGCCATTACACGCGCCTTCTAGCAATAAGTTACCCATAAAGCTTAAACGCTGTTGTGCACATAAACTATTAGCAAGCCATGCACCACCAAGCGATACCACGCTAATATTGGGCGCTCTGCGATACATTAGGTCCTGATCAAAGCATGGCAATGGATTTAGGCATGCAATTTTGCCGCAAAAACGCATTAACTCAATATTACGAGCTGTTGACTCACCACCAATTGTATCTATAACGGCATCAAAACCTTGTGGGCCGAGCTCTCTGCGAATTTTGTCACACAACTTTTTATCGTTGTAATCAAAAACCACCTCAGCACCTAACTGCTTAACCAGTTTATGGTTTCTTTTCGATGCAGTTGCAAAAACGTTTGCCCCCCGCTGCTTAGCATACTGAATAGCAAACTGCCCTACGGCCCCCGCACCACCTTCGATAAGTACAGTGTCGCCTTCGTTAATACTTAATTTGTCTATGCTTATAAGTGCAGCCATACCGGCACAAGGCAAAATAGCGGCCACCGCAGGGCTTAACCCTACTGGTAATACCGATACTGCGTAGTTAGGTACTTTTGTGTATTCACTCAATACACCTTGACCACCCACACTGGCATGCCACATGACCCGCTCACCCACGCTAGGAAAAACGCCTTTATTTGCTTTTACCACCACTCCCACGGCGTCAAGACCTAAAACATGGGGGTATTGCCAATTACAAAAACCCGATTTGGCAAATTGCCCATCAACAGGATTTAAGCCAACGTATTCAACTTTAATAAGCAATTCGTTGTCTGCACACTCTGGGACAGGCAATTGAACGTCAGCCAAGCTAATTTCTTCGTTTGGCTCTGGTAATACAATAGCGCGCATAGTGTGCGGTATAGTGTATTCATGTGTAACATCAGTATTAGGCATCAATATAACTCTACTTCTTAGTGTTGCTTAAAGCATAACTCCATCGCCCGTTAAATGACTGATAGGCATTAACTTTAGCGAGTAGCGATGAAATTTTTGAATCGACAGCGTTCTCTTGCGCTATTAAAACATCCTGACGCGCATCTAACAACTCAAGATAAGGAATTTGCC
Organism: Pseudoalteromonas sp. B62; assembly: GCF_037162565.1. Taxonomy (NCBI): domain Bacteria; kingdom Pseudomonadati; phylum Pseudomonadota; class Gammaproteobacteria; order Alteromonadales; family Pseudoalteromonadaceae; genus Pseudoalteromonas; species Pseudoalteromonas sp. B62. Next base: position 211,777 of record NZ_JARLVB010000001.1, read on the forward strand.
CTTCTTCGTACATTGCCTGTGCTTGTAAAAATGCTTTATTAGCAAAGTCATAACGCTCATCGGCAAAGCGTTTTTGCTGTGCTTGATTGACCAACAATTGCAGTGAAAGTTCACTTTCACTTAGTGCACTTAACACCACTTGTTGATAATCGCTGTAAGCGGCCTCACTTAAAAACTGCTGCGCGTCACGCTGCGCTAAAAGCGCAGGATAACTTAAAATAGACCACTGTAACTGCGGCGCTACTTGCCACTGTTGTTGTGTATCACTAAAGCCATTACTACCTAAACTAAGTACTCCAGCAAAACCACTTAAACTTATATCTGGCAATAACGCTTTGCTTGCGGCAACACTTAAACTGTTAGCTTGGCTAAAGTCATAAAGCGCACGACTAATATCGGGTCTTAGCGCAATTGCATTATTTGGCTCATTAAGAGACACCTTAAACTCATGCTCTAAAATAGCTTGTTCATTACTTAATTCAACGTTTTGCGTTAAACGCCCAGTAAGCACGGCAAGCGTTGACAGGTCGCGATATTTTGCATATTCAAAAGCAGGAACAAGTGCTTGCTGCTGTCTAAGCTGCGCCATAGTACGATTTAAATCAAGTTCGCTTGCAACACCTTCATCAACGCGAGCTTGTAGTACGTCTATGCTTTGTTCAAGCGCTTCTATTTGCAGCGCTACAATGTGTTGTTTTTCAACATTACCCTGATAGCTTACAAACCCTTTAACAACCGACGAGACTACTTCAATCTGAAGTAAACGTACTTGCTCTGCTTGGCTCATAGCCGATGCATTTGCCGCATCAACCAATGCTGTAATGCGCCCAAACAAATCAAGTTGCCAGTCGAGCGCTAAATTAGCAGTTGATTGGCGGCTATTTACATCGCCTAGGCCACTGCGCTGAGCACTAATTTCAGCACCACCTTGCGGCAGGTATTGTGCTTTTTGCTCACCTAATCGTGCGAGCGCACTTTTAAGCGTTAATTGGCTAGTTTTTAAATCGTAGTTATTTGCAAGTGCCTGAGTTACCAGCTGATTCAATTGGCTTGATTCAAGCCCTTTCCACCAGCTTGTTTCGTCAGCGCCAGTAAGCTGCTCAGCAACGGCTGCTTTTGCAACAAACTCATTAATTGCGTTTTGCTCACTGAGCGTATCTATTTTGCTCGCACAGCCTGATAAAAACGCAGCCACCAATACAGTACTTATTGTTAAGCGTGTTTTTAGCGTTTTATTTGCTAACTTATTCATGTGGTAACTCCTGCGCTTTTTCTTTTTTATTTACTACAAGCATATAAAATACCGGTGTAAACAATAAGCCAAACACGGTTACACCAATCATGCCTGAGAACACGGCATTACCCATTGCATGGCGCATTTCGGCTCCTGCGCCGGTTGCCAATACAAGCGGTATAACACCAGCTGTAAACGCAATTGAGGTCATTAATATTGGGCGCAGGCGCATACGACACGCCGCTAATATGGCATCAAAATGTGATAATCCAGTCTCATTTTGATCTTTCGCAAATTCAATCATAAGAATCGCATTTTTGGATGCCAAGGCAACTAATACGATTAATGCTATTTGCGTAAATATATTGTTGTCTGAACCTACAAACCACACACCAAGTAACGCTGAAAATATGGTCATTGGCACGATTAAAATAATAGCCAATGGTAAACGCAAGCTTTCATACTGAGCAGCAAGTACCATAAATACCAGTAGCACTACCAGTGGGAATACATACACCATGGTATTACCCGCAAGTACTTGTTGGTAAGTAACCTCAGTCCACTCGTATTCAATACCACTTGGCAAGTTATCAGCAAGGATTGCTTCAATCGCCAGCTGTGCTTGATCTGAGCTGTAACCCGGCGCTGGGCTGCCGTTAAGTTCTGCACTTGGGTAGCCGTTGTAATGCATTACACGGTCAGGACCAATTGTTGGTGTAACCGTTAATACTGAACCTAATGGCACCATGTTACCCGCGCGGTTTCTCACTTTTAAATTAAGGATTTGGTCAGGGTCTAAACGGTAATCAGCATCTGCTTGCGCATTTACCTGGTACGTACGACCAAACAAGTTAAAGTCATTTACATACACCGAACCCAAGTAAATTTGTAATGCATTAAATACTTCATCAAGTGGAATACCCTGAATTAGTGCTTGTTCGCGGTCTACATCTATATCCATTTGTGGTACTTGAATACGAAAACTTGAGTAAAGCCCCATTAACGCAGGATCTTGCTGTGCTTTACCAATAACCGTTTGCAGGCTATTAAATAACGCTTCGAATCCTTTGTTTGATCGGTCTTCAATTTGCAACTTAAAGCCACCTGTTGTGCCTAAACCTTGAATTGGCGGTGGTGGGAATACCGCGACAAATGCTTCATCAATTGCGGCAAACCGTTGGTTTAGCTGCGCGGCAATAGCCATTGCAGATTTACTTGGATCGGCGCGGTCTTCAAACGCATCTAAAGGTGTAAAAACAATACCGCTGTTAGGGCTATTGGTAAAACCATTTACCGACAAACCAGGAAAAGCAACCGTATGCGCAACACCCGGAACATCTAAGGCAATTTGCTGCATTTGTCTTAATACATCTTCAGTGCGGTCAAGGCTTGCTGCGTCTGGTAACTGAGCAATCGCCACTAAGTATTGCTTATCTTGTTGTGGAATAAAGCCACCAGGTACGGTATCAAACAGTTTAATTGTACCGCCAACCAGTGCAACATAGGCCACCATAGCAATTAGGCTTAGACGAATTAGCTTTTTAACCAATTTTTCGTAGCCCTTTGCGCCACGGTCAAATATGCGGTTGAATGGTTTAAATAACCAACGACCAAATAATTTATTTAGTAAACGTGTAAATGCATCTGGTTTTGCATCGTGCGATTTTAATAACAGCGCTGCTAATGCAGGTGAAAGTGTTAATGAATTAAACGCTGAGATAATAGTCGAAATTGTAATTGTAAGTGCAAATTGCTTATAAAACTGACCAGACAAACCCGTAATAAAGGCGGTTGGAATAAATACTGCACTTAATACCAATGCAATAGCAATAATAGGGCCGGTTACTTCGTTCATAGCAACGCGGGTGGCTTCAAGTGGTGATAAACCTTGCTCTATATTACGCTCAACGTTTTCTACAACTACAATCGCATCATCTACAACAATACCGATGGCAAGTACTAAGCCAAATAACGATAAGGTATTAATCGACACACCCAACCACTGCATAACAGCAAACGTACCAATAAGTGAAATAGGCACAGCAATAAGCGGGATAATAGACGCACGCCATGTTTGTAAAAATACAATAACTACAATTACAACCAGTACAATGGCTTCAAGTAACGTTGCAATTACTGCGTCAATCGAGCCGCGTACAAATACAGTAGGATCGTAAACAATGTCGTATTTAACCCCTTCTGGAAAATCTTTTGATAAACGCGCCATGGTTTCGCGCACTTGATCCGAAAGCTCAATAGCATTAGAACCTGGGCGCTGATATATAGGCATTGCGAGCGCTGGTTGAGTGTCTAACTCTGCGCGCAGTGAGTAAGTATTTTGCCCTAATTCAACACGTGCAATATCAGATAAACGTGTTAACTGACCTTCATCGCCTACTTTAATAATTACTTGTTCAAACTCTTCAATACTATTTAAACGCCCTTTCACGTTTAATAGTATTTGGAATTGGCTGTCGTTTGATACCGGCTGAGCACCTAAGCTACCTGCGGCCACTTGTTGGTTTTGCGAACGAAGCGCAGTTACAACATCGGTTGCTGTTAGCTCACGTGCTGCTAATGCATCTGGGTTTAACCATACCCGCATTGAGTATTTGCCCGGACCAAATAAGCGAATGTCGCCTACACCAGGTAGTCGTGCAATTTCGTCTTTAACATACAAATCGGCATAGTTAGATAAATACGCGGTATCGTGTGTTTTTTCTGGCGAATATAAATGCACCACCATGGTTAGATCCGGTGATGACTTTTCGGCTACCACGCCTAAACGTTGTACTTCTTCTGGCAAACGCGGCAATGCACTGTTTACACGGTTTTGTACTTGTACTTGAGCACGGTCTAAATCGGTACCCAATGCAAATGTTACCGTTAGGGTCATACGCCCATCGCTGGTTGCTTGTGAAAACATGTACAACATGTTTTCAGTGCCGTTTATTTCTTGCTCCAGTGGTGTTGCCACTGTTTGAGCAATAACCGTTGGGTTAGCACCGGGGTAACTTGCTGTTACAACTACTGTTGGTGGAACAACTTCTGGATATTCACTTACCGGTAGCTGAAATAAAGAAATGCCACCTGCAATTAAAATAACTAAAGACAACATAGCCGCAAATATCGGCCGTTGAATAAAAAAGTGTGAAAATTTCATCAATAAACCTTATTGCTTAGCCACTAAGCGTGATTCGTCATTAGAGAGTGTGAATGCAACATCACTGCTGTCTATTGTCACTGTGTTTGGTGCAATTGGCATACCAGGGCCTACGCGAGCAGGACCATTTACGGCAATCACATCACCTTCAGACAAACCCGATGTTACTGCGCGAAGCGAACCATAACGCTCACCCACAGTGACTAATTTGTACTGCAATACGTTGTTTTCGCCAACGGTTAATACAAAGCGATTTTTTAAATCAGTGCCGATTGCTCTGTCTGGCACAATAATTTGTTCACTAATTGAATTAGCCGCTAATTTAATACGCGCAAATGACCCTGAACGAAGTTGGTTATTATCTTCGTCAAATACAGCGCGCACACGCAAAGTACCCGTAGAGGCATTAATTTGGTTATCAATAAAGTTGATATACCCTTTGTATGCAAAGTCGTGTTGCCCTACTTTTTGCATAACAACAGGCTGGCGGCTAGCGGCTGTTACATTACTAAAAGCACTATTCCAAGTGCGTTCATCAATATCAAAGTATGCATACATTTTTTCGTTAGAAACAATGCTTGTTAATACACTTTGACCCGCAATAATATTATTACCTCTAGTAATGTTTGCACGCGAAATAACACCATCAATTGGCGATACAATTGAAGTGAATTCTAAATCTAGTTCGGCTGATGTAAGCTGTGCTTGCAAAGCAACAAGCTGTGCTTCACGTTGGCGTAAAACAGATGTACGAGATTCAGCCTGCTCAGTAGAGATTGCTTTACGCTGTGTTAAACGTACCGCGCGTTTAGCTTCACTTTTTGCTTGTTCTAATGCAGCTTGTGCACTGTTAATTTGTGCTTCAAGGCTTGCTACCACAGCCGCAAATGGGCGGTCATCTAACTTAAATAATAGGTCGCCCTTTTTAACATTGTCGCCTTCATTAAATGCAATGTGATCAATAACACCTGACACACGCGGCATTAATGCCACTTCTTGAGGAGACTCTAAACGCGTTGTATAGGTGTGCCAATTCTGTACTGGTTTAACAAGTACCGTTGCAACATCAATTGGTTGAAGATGTTGCGCCTGAGCTGAAGGTGGTGTGCTTTCGTCAGCACAACCCGCAAGTGTTAATAATGCGCCAGCGAGTGCAGCAGCAATTAAATGTTTTTTCATGAAGACGCTCCTTTTATAATTAGTGTTGCATAGTACGTATTAAGCTTGCGGACAAAAAGCATAGATTTTTAAATTCATTAGTGCCAAAATGGCATCAATAAATTAATTAGGATGTAATAATGGATACGACAAGTCGGCTTTTGATGTTGCTTGAGGTGGTAGAACAAGGCTCTTTTGCCAAAGCGGCTGAAATTCGTAACATTGACCGTTCTGTTATTTCTAAGCAAATTAGTCGCTTAGAAGACGAGCTCGGCGTTAGGCTACTTAATCGCACGACTCGCTCATTTTCACTCACTGCTGCAGGCGCAGAAATGATAAAAAAAGCCGCTGAGCTAAGAGAGCTGCTTGGTGAAACAGTGCGCATGGCTGAAAACTACCATTTAGAGCCCCGAGGCGTATTAAAAATCACATCATCAACCTTGATCGGACGCCGTTACTTGCAACCGGTACTGAATAATTTTCAAAAACGCTTTCCTCAGGTTGAGGTAGAACTTCGTTTAGATGATAGGCTCGTTGATATTGTGTCCGAAGGCTTTGATTTAGCATTTAGAGTTGGCGAGCCAAAAGATTCATCGCTTATTGCTCGTAAAATTGCGCGTAACCGACTATTAATTGTCGCAGCACCTGAGTTTATAGAGACTTATGGGATGCCTAAAACAATGGAAGATTTAGCCGATTTGCCCGCAGCAAGCTATGCTAGCAATTCTATAAGGGTTGAAGGAGTCGATTACTACAATAGTAAAGGTGAGCCTTGTGAGCAAAAAATAAAGAGCGTATATCGTGCAAACGATGCGGAAGTACTCCTAATGAAAGCAATTTCAGGCACGGCCTATTTTGTAGCACCCGCATTTATAATTGGCAATGAAATCACCGAAGGTAAATTAATTCCGCTCTTAACGGATATAAAATTGATGGAATACAGTGCTATGTATGCTGTGTACCCACATCGTGACTTACCTGTGCGAACGCGATTGTTTTTTGATGCGGTCCGAGAGTACTTAGGAAAAGATAAACCAATTTGGGAAAATGGCATTCCTAACTTTGAACAAATGTATTAAACCAAGTTGAGTAGAGTTTTCTTCAATACGTTAACCATATACTTTATTGCGCCCAAGGCGTTTTGCTTTATAGAGTTCTTTATCTGCTGAGTTCACAAACTCAAGAAGAGTTTGACCGTTTTTGTATTCAGTTACCCCAATACTGATGGTTAAATTAATCACTTTACCGTCGATGTCTATATTAGTGGTTTCAACTATCGATCTTAGTTTTTCTGCAGCGGCAAATGCATCATCAGCGTTTTTGAATGAGCTAAGAAGTGCAAACTCCTCGCCTCCGACTCTAAATACATACCCTTTAGCGAGAGTCACTCTTAACAATGCAGCAATTTCTACGAGTACTTTATCGCCGACATCGTGACCATATTTATCATTCACTTGTTTGAAAAAATCTAAATCTAATAAAAACAAAAAAAGTTGAGATTTATCTTGTAGTTCCACTTCAAAATAATGGCTCATTGAAAGTCGATTGCCTGCTCCTGTTAATGGATCAAGTAATGCTAAGTTTTTTAATCGTTTAGAAGAATGTGCCCTACTCACTTCAAAAATATGTGACACTGCCCATATACTTATATACGTGAGTGATAAATTTAAGCTTAGATTAAATGTGGTAAAGGGGAGCAATGGCGACTTTTCGAATAAGATAATACTTTGCAGACTAAGTAAGGACGCTGATAAAATTACCCCTGCGTATTTACCAAGCAGAAGATAATACAAAATGGGGAGCGCAAATGACCAAATGAATACACCATTTTTAGGCGTTGCTATGTAAGTTCCAAACACCACTATTAATGTAATAAGCGCGCACATTACAATCGATTGCCAAGCTTGAAGCGGTTGTTTACCTAAGCGAATAAAAGTGTACAAACAATATAAAGAAAAACATATTTCTAAATAACCAAGTGTATAAAAGTTGTTTACTGTTAAATTAAAGGCAGAAAAGATTGCAGATAAGCTGCCAAAGCAGAAGCACATCCACCTAAGTACATTCCATCTCAGAACTTTAGTACTATTAAGAGCTGCGATATCCATTCATAAAACTTAATAATGAAATAAAAATCCAGTTTAACGTGAAAAATAGAGATAACAAGCTTTACAAATATAAAATTCTGAGTATTAGTACTGTTTTTAATAAGTTAAGCTAGGGCGTGTTGACCTTTGGTGGGTGAATTTGCAGCAGTGTGTTTGGTTTTCAGGCAAGGCAGAGCCTATGTAGTGTGGTTATTCCCCATCAATAGGCGATACCGCAACATAAATACCAAACACGCGCTGCCAGTTGGCTCATCCTAAGAGCCATTTATTCCTTGTTGCATACATAGATGTAACAAGGAAAGTAACGCAGAAACTGTTACCAAATTCGCAAACTTCACCCTGCGATTAAATCGCCCTTCCATAGTAATAAAAAAACACTTTATTGCTGCGGGCTTATTTATACTTAAAAATCAGCTAGCCACCCAACATCGATAAATTAGTCGTAATACCCGTATTACCTTGTTGCAATAAGTGAGATGGCTTTTTAGTTTTAATATAGCGCGATAACAATGCGATTAACGCTTCGTTTGAATCGCTGTTCATATGCTCTCTTAGAGAGATGCCCTCTTCAGAGAATAAACACAAATGTAAATTACCTAACGAAGACACCCTTAATCTATTGCAGGTACTACAAAAGTCGTTGCTATAGGGCATTATTAAGCCAATATTGCCTTGATAATCTGGGTGCGAAAACTCTTGCGCGGGGCCCGCTGAAGCACCTTGAATGATACGTTGCCACCCTTTTTGCAATAACTTGGTTTTTATTGATTCACCTGAGAGATGGTTTGCATCAAAAAAATCTTTATTATCGTTTGTCTGCATCAATTCAATAAAACGAATAGTGACAGGTCGGTGTTTAAGCCAACTTAAAAAGGTGTCTAGCTCTGAGGCGTTATATTGTCTCATCAGTACACTATTTATTTTTACTGACGAAATACCGCTATCAACCGCTGCATCTATACCACGCATCACAGACGCAAATTTATCGTGCCCTGTAATTGAGTTGAACATACGTGGATCAAAGCTATCAATACTCACATTAATGGCACTTAAGCCGGCATTTACCCAATCATTAATGTTTTTTTGTAAAGAAAAACCATTTGTGGTCGCGGCGATTTGACTTATACCGGTTGTGTCTTTTGCTGCGCGGATGACATCTATAAAGTCTTTTCGAAGCGTTGGCTCCCCGCCGGTAATACGTACCTTTTTAATACCATGATGAGCAAATGCTTTAATTGTATTACTTATTTCGTTAAGCGAAAGAAAGTCTCGGTCGTGGTCACATTGATAACCATTTGGTAAACAATAAACACACTTAAAATTACACACGTCGGTAATTGATAAACGTAAGTAACTAAATTCTCGTCCTGCTGGATCGACTAACATAACTAAACCTTGGGTATAACTTAAGTATATTTATTACATGTTAAAGAGGTCGCATTAAAATACAAACCTCTTACACATATACTGCTTTTACTGTTTTATGTTGACAAGCCCTTTTTAAGCTCATCTGGTTTCATAGGTAGGTTTCGTAAACGAACGCCAACCGCATTAAACACGGCATTACCAATCGCGGGGGCGATACCAATAACGCCCGGCTCACCTAAACCAACCGGAAACTCGTCACTTTTTATAAATTCAATATCCATATCCGGTACATCTTTCATTCTAAGTGGTAAGTAAGTATTAAAGTTGGTCGCTGAAACCTGTCCGTTTTGATACGTATTTGATTCATGCAACGCAAGGCTCGTTCCCCAAAGTGCAGACCCCTCTAATTGCGCTAACGCGCCATCAGGATGAACTATTAAACCTGCATCAACAACAATATACAGCTTTTTAAGGGTAATTTTTCCATTACCACGATTTACATGCACATGTGCCGCTGTAGCAATCCATGCAGGCATTGTACGTTCTTGCCCTGAGCTCGCTGAAAAGCCGATACCTTCACTTTCACCTAACTTAATATTGGCTACTTTTTCAGATACTTTTGTAAGTACGTTATGCAAGCGTGCTGCCCCGCCGATACTCTCTGGTGCTTTACCTGCTTGCTTGCCTTTTGCATCTAGCATTTCAAGGCGAAAAGCAACAGGATCTTTCCCCTGTTTGTGTGCAACCTCGTCAATGAACGATTCAAGGCTCCACGCAATCCAACCAGGCCCAACCGAGCGTAACCATCCTGGAATGAATGTGCTTTGTACAAGCTCATTATTAATGGCTCTTGCGCGATGGCTGTTCATGCTATACCAATGATCGGCACCCGATGCAGAAAACGCGTCAAACTTGCCTTTTCCATCAACACCTGGGGATAAAAACCCCGGTGCCATTGCCTTGGTTGGCCAACCCGCAGCAAAAGCATGTTCTAAGCCCGTGAAAACGCCGTTTTTATCAAACGATGCCGTCATTTTTGCAACAGAAGCTGAGCGTGATTGGTCAAATAAGCTGTCATCAGCGCGAGTAAATACAAGTTTTACAGGTTTGCCTACTGCTTTAGCTGTAAGGGCTGCGGGTACAGTCCAATCACCAAATAATCTACGACCAAAGCCACCACCTAAATAATAAGGGCGAATAATGACTTTCTCTTGCGCTACTTCAAGTGCTTTAGCTATCGCAGGTAGTGTTAGCGACTGCCATTGATTACCGGTATGGATAATCCAATTTCCATCTTTATACTGAGCAAGGGCATTTAAAGGCTCTAATTGGTAATGGCTAGCGGTCGCTGTGGTATACATTGATTCAAGTAATTCTTTGGCATCGTTTTGCGTTTTCTTAATATTGCCTTCATCAACAAATAAAGTGCCTGAATCGGTTTGCTCACACAAACGTATACCCTCTTTTTGAATATCAGACTCAGTTACGTTTGCTGCGTTACCTTTTTTATACTTAACCTTTAGTACATCAACCGCTTTAATGGCACTGGGGTAGTTATCAGCAAGTACAACAACCCACCCTTCTACCGTATTACTTGGGTCGGTTAAAATCTCATAACCTTTGTACCCTTTAATAGCTTTTGCTGCTGTGTCATCAACACTTATCACTTTACTGCCAAACCGTGTTGGCGGAATTACTGGACGAGCATAGAGCATCCCCTCAACTTCTACGTCAATACCATACACAGCAGTACCATTGGTTTTAGCTGGTATATCAAGCGCTTTAAAATCTTGTTTAAGCCCTGTTAAATGGCGTTTATTGGCAGGTTTTAGTGGTAAAGTAGCAACTTCTTCACTTGTAAAAGTACGATTAAACTCATCTTTTTTAACTAAATCAGCATAACTAACAGATTTATCGCCAGAGATTATATACCCTTTTTCAGCGTGGCATGTATCCACAGCCACACCCAACATTTTTGCGCCTGCTTCTATTAGCGCAATTCTACCAGCGGCACCTGCTTGGGAGAGTGGTTTAAAGCTTTGAAAAACCGACCACGAACCGCCAGTTACCATATAACCCCATTTTTCATGGGTATCTACATACGTAATTGATACTTTTTCCCAATCACATTCCAGCTCATCTGCAACTATACGCGCTAATGCAGTGCCTATATGTTGACCCATTTCAGCCTTTGCAATGCTTACTTCGACGCCACCTTCGGTGTTCATTGTCCACCAAATTGTAGGAGAGAATGCTTGCTGAGCTATTGATTCTTTAGCGCTTAGCGAGCCCGAAAAAAATGCTGGAGCAAACGCCATAACCAAACCTGCGCTTGCAGTACCAATCATGAACGAACGGCGGTTTAAATTAACGGTTTCACTATTTTTTGAAATAATTTTTTCATTATTAGCTCCAGTTAAGCGTCTTGTGCGTTTGGATCAAAAATATTGACAACACTTTGTGACTCATCAGCCGCTCGTTGAATCGCTGTTTTAATGCGTTTGTATGCCATACAACGGCAATAGTTGCCGTTCATATAGTTGGCTATTTCGTCTTCAGAGGGATTTGGGTTCGTTGCCAGTAATGTAGCTGCTTGCATTATCTGGCCCGATTGGCAGTAACCACATTGTGGGACTTGTTCGTCAACCCATGCCTTTTGCAGTGGGTGTTCGTTATTTAATCCTTCGATGGTAGTAATTTTTTTGCCCGCAATAGCGCCTACAGGCAACAAGCACGAACGCGTAGCTTGTCCATCTAAGTGCACAGTACACGCACCACACATCCCAATACCACAACCAAATTTTGTCCCTTTTAGTCCAATTTCATCACGAATAACCCATAACAACGGTGTATCTTCACTTGCGTGTGATTCAATCACCTTGCCATTAATTGTAAACGTCACCATAGCTTGCCCCTTGATTAAGCTTTTATAGTAACTCTTTAAGTTATTCGTATAGCTTAAAGAGTTACTATAACTATTAAAAAATGTAATTACTGACCTTACTCATTACTTTTGCCGTGAAAATACTTTACAGCGTTTTTCTATAAACTCATGGAGTTGCGCTTCAGTGTCTATATCCAAACTCGCACATTTTAAATTAACAGTATTAACTTCTTCATCATTGCAACGCAGTAGATGCTGCGCACCTTTATCTGTAGTTAAGTCGCTAAGCTTCGATAGATCAACGTTAGGAAATATCGCAGGCACGCCTAAACGCTCGCCGTAATTAGCACACCAACGAGCAGGATGCTTTTTAAAATTTGCAACTAATTCACTCAAATGTTCTGTAGTAAGCTCAACCTGATCAGCAAGCATAAATAAAATACCATCTGGCTGCTGATTTTTTAAAATAGCTTTTGTGGCTGTCGCAATAGAATCACCTAAACCTTTATCCCATTTTTTATTTTCAATCAGCTTAATATTTTTATTATTTTCGAGCGTGTTTTTTACTTCTTTATGCCATGCACCAGTGACGACAAATACAGGTGAGCTATCAAGTGCTTGTATAACATCAACCGCACGTTCAATCATCGTTTGGCCTGCGCCAATATCGGCAGTTAACTTACAACCATTGAACCGTGATGACTGCCCCGCCGCTAATATCACCTTAGCGATTAACACTTTTCATTTCCCCAGTTACTCAATGAGGTGGCATTTTTATTTGAAAACACGGCGTGTATTTCGCTAATGAGTGAAAGTGCAATGCTCTCTGGTGAGTCGCCGCCTAGATTTAAGCCTACAGGACCAAATACAGGTGACTTTACTTTCTCTAGCGAAGTATTCGCCTGCGTTAGCACTTGCGCACGTCTATGTTTAGGGCCAAGTAAACCTATGTATTTAAATGCTATATCAGCGAGTACGCAAAGCACACTAGCATCAAGCTCAACACTGTGGGCCATTAAAACAGCGGCATCCACTTTGTTTTCTATACAATACTCACGTAATTGATTTGGCTTAGAACGTAAAATAGCATCAGCATTTGTAAAGTACTGCCTTTTAGCATTTGCTGGACGCGTATCCCATACGGTTACACTCCAACCAAGTTGTTTAGCAAGTGTATAAACAGGCACCGCGTCTGCCCCACCTCCTACAATAAGTATATGAGGCGCAGGGTAAATAGAAATATCTAAAAACGTTGCATCATTAATTTCAATCAGTTGAGCTTTTCGATTAATTGATAAACCTTGTTGCTCTGCGTTTAGAGCAAATTCCCCACAGCCACTAGGTATAATAGGGTTCACTTGTTGAAGGTAGTGCCCCGCTATATTGTCGTTAAGTGCTTTTCTCATATGTTCAAGCTGCAAATACTCGTTAGCCTTATGAATTGGCTGAAGTAAAATATGCACTATACCGCCACATCCAATACCTAACTGAAATGTTAAATCATCTTCATCTGTTGCATCGTAACTTATCGTTTTACTAGTTAACGTGCTCATTACTTGCTTAGCATGTCGCTGTATGTCAGCCTCTAGGCAACCACCAGAGAGCATACCTAAACGCTGCCCTAAACTCGAAATAAGCATCATTGCGCCTAGCTTACGATAACTAGAACCTTCTATTTGATACAAAGTGGCTAAAACCCACTCTTGTTTATCTTTGAGAGGCTCCCAGCTATTTAATATATTTTTTAAATCAGTAACCATACACTTTTACCTTAAAAATCATCGTGTGTGCCGATGATTACTGCCACTTTACGTGACAATTTTTAGATTCGTTTAAACAACTACAAAAATTGAACAGCAACCTTACTTTGCCGTAACCTTATGTAACACTTTTATAGCAAAGTGATTGATTATTAATGTTTTAGCCCTCAATAATATCATCCAATGTGTCGATTAGCTCATCAAAACGTTCATTTACATTTTCGCGTTGTTTATCACTTAAAGTGGTATTTAACTCATTTAATAAATTTACATATAAACTAAGGTTTTCATCATTAATTTTAAGCAGCTCTGGGCTCATATATAATTCACGTTCTTTTATAACCGTGCTTAATTGCTCAATAAACTCAGATTGCGTTAAATTTTCACTTTCAAATACTTGCTTAGCAGCATTTAAACGCTGTTGTTTGTATTCGAGCCACAGCTCACTTGAGTCCTGATGTTTATCGTTGGTCAGTTTAATTAGTATTTTTTGCTCAGCATTAAGTTTTCCGAGCCATTGCTCGTAATATTCTAATTGTTCTTCTAAACGATCTTTTTTACGTGCTATAAAAGTTTGCTCGTTAAGTTCATCGCGTTCTTCATCAATTTTTTCTTGAATATTATTTATGAATGTTTTGCGCTGTAAAGGCGTTAAATTTTCACCTAATTCAGCCAAAGGCAAATAAGCGAATTCAAGTAAATTTCGCCAATGTTTTTTTGCAAAAACAACGTGTTCTTTAAGCTGAACGGGTTTTAAACCTTCGTTAAACAAGGTTTTTATATTTTGTATATCTTGTTTGTATGCTGGTAACTGCGTTGACCTATGCCAATGCTGTGTTGTTTCGATAATTTTTTTAGTTGCTTGTTTTGTTGTTTATTTAAATCAACATAATCATCAACCCAAAACGATGAAAGCCAGCTTAAATTATTATAAGTAAATGAGGCAGAGCAACTGCATAAAAACAACATGCTAATAGCGACGCCTACATGTTTGAATTTTTTCATTTTAGTGTTGTTTAGCATCCCATTCCTTTTTTAACTTATATTGTTATTAAATAAATTCATTTGATAATAATTATCATTTACTATTGACTTGCATTCTATTGCAAGTGATAATCGTTCGCATAAACACAGTGTAACGACCTCAGTGCCTAAGGAAGAAGTTACAGCAAGGATGCTGATATTTAATTAAGAAGACTGTGCCGCTTCGTGTTTGCTACTTACTCGACCCAAGTAATCAGCACTCAAGATCACAATTACTTGCTACATTGCTCATATTAGTGACGGTTGATATGACTCAAAAAAGCCCTAACGGGCTTTTTTTATTTCTTTAAATTTTCTGCAATATCTGTATCTTACACACCACTTATAAATTTACTTCATGCAAAAAAACTCTGTTTTGAACTATACATTACATATTCAGCCAAACTAGAAGCACTGTATCTTGCGTTTATATAAAAGCTGGCGTAAAACATAACAGTAGACACTTCTTTTTGCACTCACATTTAAACGTTACAACAGTCTATTTAGCGCATTAATTTGTAATAAAATGACGTTTGACTAATACATATTGCAACGATTACTAATTGGAGACATGAATATGTCACAGTTTAATTTAAAAACTTTAATACTTGCTAGCGTGTTGCTTACAAGCCCTTTTGCCCATGCAGGGCTCGAAGATGGCATTAAAGCAGCTAATGAAGGTTACTTTGAAGAAGCCCTGAAAGAGTTTGAATACCTTGCTGATAAAGGTTATGCACCTGGAATATATGAACTCGCGAAGTTATATGAAGGGGGTTACGGTGTAATTCGCGATTACCGTAAAGCCGCTCAACTTTATCAAGAAGGTGTTAAGAAAAACCATGTAGACTCTATGTTTGCATTAGCGGTGTTATATGATGAAGGCAAGGGCGTTAAGTTAGATAAACAAATGGCGTTAAACTTATTTGAAAAAGCAGCCAATAAAAATTTACCCGCTGCGCAGTTTAATCTTGGTGTTATGTACGCGAATGGTGATGGCGTTAGCCACGATTTTGAACTTGCAAAAAAATGGTACGAAAAAGCAGCCGCTAATAATTACTCACTAGCGCAATTTAACTTAGCACTCATGTATTTTGAAGGTTTAGGCATGCCAAAAGACTTAGAAAAGTCATACATTTGGAATACTATTGCTGAATACAACGGTAATATGCAAGCAAGCCATAGCCGAAAGCTCGATGAACGAAAAATGCTACCTAAAGAAGTTGAGGAAGCTAAAGAAAAAGCGGACGCTATTTATACCAAAATTTTAGCTGGTACATATGCAGGTGAAGGCCGATTGTTCTAATCTTTATATTCACTAAAGCTGAACTATTACCATAGTTCAGCTTTTTTCATCTGAAGCCACACCTACTTAATATAAAGCCACTTTAAAAGCTTTATAAGCACGTTACTTTGCTTGAGTAACATACCAACTCGCGGATTAAATGAACCTGAAACTAGCGTATTTTTAGCATGGCTAAAGGTTAAAAATCCTTCTTTACCATGGTAATGCCCCATACCTGAGTGCCCAACACCACCAAATGGTACATCATCCGCTGTAACTTGCACTAGCGTGTCATTAACAGCAACTGTACCGCTGAGTGTTTGCTTAATAATATAGTCTTGAGCTGGTTTATCTTGCCCTAAAATATAAAGTGCTAATGGATGGTGATGTTGTTTAATGTAATCAATAGCATCGTCAAGTTTGTTATAACTCATTATTGGTAATATAGGGCCAAATAATTCATCCTGCATGAGCTGCATTTCATCGCTTACCTGTGTAACAATGTGCAGCCCCATGCGGTGTTTTTCTGCATCTTGCTGGTTTTGCTCAAGCGGTTTTACAATCGTTGCACCGAGTTCTTGTGCTTGCGCTAAATAACCCGTTAAACGCTTGTAATGTGCATCGCTAATAATCGATGTTAAGTTTTTACCTTCAACACCCTCTTTAAAATGCTTTTTATAAAGCTCACATAATTGCTGAATGAGCTGATGCTCAAGTGCTTGTGGTACCAATACATAATCGGGTGCGACACATATTTGCCCAGCGTTAGCCATTTTCCCAAATAGTAACGTTTGCGCTGCTTTTTTAATATCAGCCTGCTCGGTAATAACAACGGGTGACTTCCCCCCAAGTTCAAGTGTTACTGGTGTTAAGTTATGACTCGCTGAGGCCATCACCAATTTACCCACCGCAGTTGAGCCCGTAAACAATAAGTGAGCAAATGGCAACGATGAAAACTCACTTGCAACCTCACTGCCGCCCTGAATTACTTTGCAGTGCTCTTGTATTTCGTCGCTAAATAATTTTTCAAGTACCACATTTGTGTGTGGTGTAAATTCGCTCAGTTTTAACATCACTCTATTACCTGCGGCAATCGCTGTTACAACAGGTACTATGGCTAATTGAATAGGGTAATTCCACGGTGCAATAACGCCAACAACCCCTTTAGGCTGATAAGTTACACTGACTTTTGAAGGCCATAAACTTAAACCTACCGCACGATTACTTGGTTTAGACCAGTTAGGCAATTTTTTTATTATATGCGCAAGTGTTTGTACTGTAGGCAGAATGTCGCCAAGTAAAGTGTCAAATGCCGTTCGGTAGCCAAAATCTTTTGAAACTGCATCTACAAGCTCTTCTTCAAGTTCAACAATTCGTAATCGGAGATTTTTTAGCAACGTAATACGTTTATTAATTGGTAAATAAGGCGTACTTAGAAAGGCATCTTGTAACCCATCAAACTGTGTGGTTAAAGAAACTGTATTAGAAGTGTCAGTGGTCAAAGTAGGTTACTCAATTTTCAAAGTTACTGCAGATAATAACCCTGAACTGTTTTTCGAGCAATCACACTAATTTAGCTATAATAGCCAAACAAGTAAGCATTAAGAGTCGTTTTGCCCAGCACTGAGATGATAAGCAAAACGACTCATATCGAGATAGCTATAAGCTAAGTTTAAGTTTGTTTAAAAATTAAATACTTTTGCTGCAATAGTCATCGTCACTAATGTAATTAAAATTATCGCAATAATATTAAGCATAAACCCTGCTTTTATCATATCTCGTATTTGTATTTTTCCCGAACCAAAAACAATTGCATTTGGTGGTGTTGCCACTGGCATCATAAACGCACAGCTACATGCAATAGCTGCTGGAATAACCCAAACTAAAGGCGATCCGAAAATACTCTCCGCAACAGGGCCTAAAAGAGGTAAAAAACCAGCGGCAGTAGCCGTGTTACTGGTTATTTCGGTTAAAAATGTAATTAACGCAACAACCACCAATACAGCCATAACCAGAGGTATTGCGCTTGCACCTTCAATTAAATGCGCAATGTATTGTGCTAAGCCAGATGATTTTATTTGCGAAGCGAGTGATAACCCTCCTCCAAATAATAATAGTACTCCCCATGGTACTTTCGATGCACTCACCCAATCTAAAATTCGTTCATCACTGCCTTTATTGGCTGGTAAAACAAATAATAACAATGCAGCCGCTATTGCTATTGCTGTATCTGAAATTTTAAGTCCAGAAAAATCAGCGAGTAAAGGTCTAAAAACCCAACAAAGAGCGGCTAATACAAACACATAAAACACCCCTTTTTCAGCACGCTGCAAAGGACCAAGGGTCGTCAGTTCTTTTATAAAAACAGATTTACTGTCGTGTAAATGTTCTGTTTTTTCATCAACCTTGTAGCTGAATTTTGTGAGCCAAACCCAACATACTATCAACATAACAATTGCTAACGGAACACCAACAAGCATCCATTGACCAAACCCTATTTCGATTTGATAGCTTTCTGACAAATAGGCCGCCATTAAGGCATTCGGCGGTGTACCTATTAGTGTTGCAATTCCTCCAATGCTCGCACCATATGCAATAGATAACAAAAGTGCTTTAGCAAATCCATCATCCTCTGAGTTTGATTCGCTCACTAAGTGTATGATTGAAAGTGCAATTGGTAGCATCATTACTGTCGTTGCAGTATTTGACATCCACATAGATAAAAATGCTGTCACCAACATCATAGCTAAAATCTGTAAACTCGGCTTTTTACCCGCATAAAGCATCGTCGTTAACGCGATCCGTTTATGTAGCCCCCAACGTTCCATCGCGATGGAGATCAAAAAACCACCTAAAAATAAAAATATTAAGGGGTGCGCATAAGGCGCTGCGGTACTTTTTATAGGTGCTATATCAGCAATCGGCGATATAACAAGTGGCAATAATGATGTTGCAGGTATTGGCACAACTTCACTAACCCACCACGATGCCATCCAAAAAGCTAACCCTGCGGTTTTAAATGCAAGACCAGACATACCACTAGGAGGGTCTATCAAGCACGTTAATAGCATTACAGCAGGGCCAAGCCATAATATAATTTTTTGCGTTAATGTATTTTTCACTGGCTCGTTTTTTATAATTTTCTGAGTCATAATTTGCCCTTAAAATTTGTACTTGAGACCAAGTGCGACACTATTATCCGCATTTTCTTGGAGATCTAAATCGGTATACAAAAGATACGCTGTGGTTTGCTTGTCAAAAACATAGTCAAGTCCAGTACTCCACTGAATCGCTTTTGACTCTTGACGAATTGCAGAGTCATCTTTAGCAAATTGTAATTTTGGAACCCATTTATCAATTGTATAACTTGCACTTAATACATAACCGTTGCCTGACTTAGTCTCATCAACTGATTCCGAATGTTGGTACAGTGCACCTAGCTGTAATTTCTCAAATTTATACACGCCCACGATTCGGCTAGCTGTAATATTGTTCAAAGAATCAACCCTACTTAATGAGACGTAATAAGGTGTATTATTTAAATTACGGTCACCGTAGATTAGCGTCGCTGCAAACCCTGCTTTGTTATTTTTATTATCGTCTTTTGGAGCATAGGTAAACGAAAACTGAGCATTAGACCAATATTGAGATGTGTATGTAAGCG
Organism: Pseudoalteromonas sp. B62; assembly: GCF_037162565.1. Taxonomy (NCBI): domain Bacteria; kingdom Pseudomonadati; phylum Pseudomonadota; class Gammaproteobacteria; order Alteromonadales; family Pseudoalteromonadaceae; genus Pseudoalteromonas; species Pseudoalteromonas sp. B62. Next base: position 231,421 of record NZ_JARLVB010000001.1, read on the forward strand.
TATCACCAAGCCGATCTTGCCCAGCAATTACCTGCGCCATATCACCTTGGGTTTCATTGAAGTTATCTAATTTTCCTTCGGAGTATTTAAAGCGCGTATCGTTTCTACCTATAACGATTTCACCAAACGCCCCTTTTAGACCCAAATAAGTATTACGTGCTGTAAACGGCTCTTCTGTATCATCCTCTTCAAAGCCTTTCACCTGTACTTCGTATTTAAAAACTGCACTTAAGTATTCATTTAATTTATGCTGACCTTTTATACCAATACGAGAAAAAGGCGCTTCAATTTGCGTACCTTCTTTGGCGTAGCGCATAATACCAGTGTCGGTATTTGCGATTTGAACTTCTGCTTTACCGTAAACGGTATAATCAGCGGCTAAAGTAATACTGGGCAATATTGCTAAACTACTCAGGGGTATAAGCAAAGTAGATAGGTGTGTTGTTTTTATCATTGTGCGTCCTAATTATTAGAATCAACTTATTGTCAGCTCTAATAAGGCAAATTTACTGCCAATGATATAAAAACCTTTTTTCATAACCTTAAAAAAAATTGCTGTTATTATTTATACAAGCGTGTGCGGTTAACCGCACACTTAGAAATGCATGTTGTCACTAAATCCGCACAACTATTCCGTAAACATATCTCGATTAAGATTATATTTACTCATTTTATCGTAAAGTGTTTTACGCGCAATTTGCAGTGTTTCCATGGTATTTTTGATGCTTCCATGATTTTGCTCAAGCGCATATTCAATCAGTGATTGCTCATAAAAAGCCACTTTTTCTGATAAGCTCAAATCAGGAGATAATCCACCAAACTGCTGCGTATTAACCTCGGTAAAGGCAAGTTCGGCGCCAAGTAATACCGCACGTTCGGCTTGGTTTCTGAGCTCTCTTACATTACCAGGCCAATCATAAGCAACTAAGCGCTGTTGTATTTCGCTGTTCAGGGGTGCTGGAGGCTTGTGATAGCGCGTTGCAGCAATGGAACTAAAATGCTTAAACAATAAAAGTATATCTGCTTTTCGCTCTCGTAAAGGCGGAATATTTACTTTAACTAAGCTCAACCTGTAATATAAATCAGCTCTAAACTCGCCTTTTTCAACTAATGACAGTAAGTCTACTTTTGTCGCAGCTACAATTCTTATATCTAAATCAATTGCTTTGTTATCACCTACAGGGGTTACTTTTCGCTCTTCTAAAACGCGCAGTAATTTAACTTGCAGCGACATGGGGGTACTTTCTATTTCATCTAAAAAGACCGTACCGCCTTGTGCATATTCAAACTTACCTTTACGGCTCTGCGTAGCACCCGTGTATGCTCCACTTGCTGCACCAAACAGTTCACTTTCTATTAATTGCTCTGGTACAGCCCCACAGTTAATCGCCACAAAGTTACAGCTCGAACGAATACTCTGATCATGTAAGTAGCGTGCTACGAGCTCTTTTCCTGTGCCGGTTTCACCTTCAATCATTATATCTGTTGGCGTATCTATTACTGTATTTAATAAATGCATCATATGTTGCATTTTGGGCGTATCCCCCAATATACGTACACCCGGCGCAGATGCTTTTTGCACAACCACTTTTAATGCGCGATTTTCCATAACAAGACTGCGCTTATCACATGCTCTGGCAATACAATCAAGTAAGTGTTCGTTCAGCGGTTTTTCGAATAAATCGTATGCCCCTAATTGCATTGCTTTTACCGCAATGGACACGTCGGCATAGCCTGTTAAAAATATCACAGGAAGCTCACTGTCAAAGGCTGTGATTTGCTCGAGTAAAGTTAAACCGTTCATTGTGGGCATATTAATATCGCTAAGCACAATTCCATTATACCGTCGGCTAAGCTTACTAAGGGCCGTACTTGCGTCGTTAAAACACTCTACTGTATAACCTTCTAGTGTGAGTAGTTGTTTTAGCGAATCTCTGATCATCGCTTCATCATCAATCACTATAATGTGTTTACACAACAAACTATCAATCATGCTTATCCCCCTGCTTACTTGAAAGACTAATAATAAATTCAGCCCCACCTTGCAATCTATTGTGTGCGCTTAAAGAGCCATTAAATGAATCAATAATCTGTTTTGATATTGATAACCCTAAACCGAGACCTTTGCTATCTTTAGTGCTGTAAAAGGGCTCAAATAAATGACTAAATACATGTTGTTCAATACCCGAACCGGTGTCTAAAATAGAGAATTTAACGCGTTCTTCAAAACACTCCAAATTGAAGGTCAAATTACGTTCAACAGCACCATTCATAGCTTGGCTGGCATTGGTAATTAAATTAACCAGCACTTGTTCAAACTTAAGAGCATCAACCCAGACGATGACTGCTTCATCAAATTGCGGGGCTGCACCTGCACATTGTCTTGCTTTAACTGCGCGCTAGAAATCATTAATGCATTATTAACAAGCGCAGCAAGCGGGTATGGTCTTAATTGCATCCCTGATGGTTTACTAAAGTGTTTCAGCTGCCCCACAATTTTATGCACTCGCTCAACTAGCCCTTCAATAATAACCAAACTTTGACTTAAGGCTTCGTAATTACCTTTTGCTAATAGCCGCTTAGCACTTGCTAGGTATGTATTAATTGCACTAAGAGGTTGGTTTATTTCATGATTTATACCAGCACTCAGCTGCCCTATAGTAGCCAGTTTAGCTGATTGCACTAAAGCCGTTTGTACCTTTTCAAGCGTTTGGGTACGCTCTATTACTTTTTGCTCAAGACTATGCCTTGAATAAAGTAATTTTTTATATCCAGCAAAACGAGCTAATAAGCTATACCCAATAATAATTAGAAAACTGTAGATAATAATAACCCAAAATAAGCGCGATATTTGTGCGCTATCGACCTTTGATACATCGACAAGAATATGCATTGTGGCGTTAAAGTTATTGAGTTTCATTGAGGACGAAACATATCGCTGTTTATCAATTTTAAATTGCGTCGTACCTTGGCTCTGAGACTGATGCTGCTTTATGTATATTGGTTGATGATCCAGATAAGAACGGCTAGATTTAATCTCCTGCTTTGCAGTAATTCCGAGCTGAGTAAAGCTATTCAAACGCCACTGTTCAATATCAGACATGGCAATAACGTGATCGGGAAGTTGTAAATAAAAATGGCTCCCCTTCGACGTGTTTAGCAACTCTCTATCATTTTCGAACTTACTTACATTAACTTTTAAAACCACTACTCCAATGGCCTTATTATCACTATAAACTGCTTGTGAAAAATATATGCCTCGTTTATTTGAGCGTATACCAAGTGCAAAATAGGCCACTTTATCATCCGTAAAAGCACGTTTAAAATAGGGTCTAAAAGCATAGTTACTGCCCAAAAAAGTGTAATCAGTCTGCCAATTACTACTTGCAATAACATCACCTTGCGTATCCAACACAAAGATGTCAGACGCACCGCTGGCTTGCTGAATATCAGCTAGATAATTATTAATTGCGCTATAATGTTGTGGTGATCCTGATACAAAACTTATCATCAACTCATTATAAGTTAATAACTCTGGGATCGCAGAAAAGCGTGCAAGTTCAGTATCAATATAATTATTTAATTGAGTAACTTGACGTTCAGCCTGAAGGTTTGCTTGCTCAATATCATGAGTTCGTCCGAGAAAAAATGATATCAACAAAATAAATATGGGTAATATACAAGTAATAATGATTCTTTTAGAAAGAGAAAACATACTGACCCACAAAATAACCTGATGAATTTAAAAAACCTAGTTTAACGGCTTATTAGTCATAGCGATATAAACTTTTATTGACAAAAATCAGAGCGAGTAAAAACAAAAAATCACCGCAACCAAAAATGTTCACGGTGATTTTTTATTATACCAATTCACTTCATTAAGTTATCTATTTTGAGGTAGTAAACATTGCCGATAACAAGGTAAAAAATCGTTATTTAGTTGTTCCCAGCAATGACTTCTGCATTGTTTTATCTACTGCATCCATGGCGTTGTAAATCAGAAATTTTGACTTCTGTTAGCCTCAGGTTTTATCCCTTAAATTGATAACGTATTATTGCAGATTGATATAGAGCATCATCTATTCGCTAAATTAGCTTGCAGTTACAGCTCTTCGATTTTTAACATATTTGTATAAACCAATTAATGACGCTGCAATCCAGAATATTTCGATTACAAAACTGGCTAAGTTAAAGTTATAACAAAGGCTGATCAACAATAAAATGGCCCCCGTTAAATTCATCATATTGTACATTAAGCTAGTTGGAGATGTTTTACCTAGCTGCAGTAAAAAGAATGAGCCAACGACTAAAAAAGTACCTGTCATACCTATGATGTCAAATAAGAGTGCTATCACGAAACTATCCTTTATCCATTTTTAAATAACCCAAAAAACTGGCCCGATCCGTGGGGAGGGTATTTTTTCATTCATTGAAACAGCAAAACCGGGCGATTCTATCAAGATGATAAATTCTAACAAGGGCATATGTCCGCATAAGCAATATGCTTATTTAAATGTAACTTTACCACCAATAATTTTATAAGCGGGTATCCCTCTTATCACAGTAGGCCTTGCAAAAGGACGATTACAGTTAGGGCAAATACAGGGCTCTTTTGTGAAATTTTGGCTAATACGTTCTATAAAACATTTAACAAGCGCTCCTTTACCGCCCTTTCGATACTTAAATAAGGGGGTTTTGCAAGCAGAACAAAAAATATCAACCGTTTTTGTTGGCCCTTTTTTATTTGGTTTAGCCATAATTAGTCATTAATTCAAAGTAATACCTAAAGTGTAACAAGACTAAGGCCAAATACCCAAAATTAGGCCCATTAAAGAAAATTGTAAAATATGAAAACTACCATTAATTAAAAACAGCTTCATCGGCCGTTGCTCAAAAATATAACTAAGCCCAAGTGAACTACTAACCCAAAATACACCGATAATAAATCCAGTTCCTACACTTTCACCAACGTTAGGGTTTTCACCTAGAAACAATGCAAGCAAAAAAGTGGCTATAAAAGATAATAAAAAGCTCCCTCCAAAAATTAATTTTGGATCTGCTGATTGCAAATCTAGCTCTGTTAAACCACAACTTTCAAGCCAAGCTTGTTTAAACATTTTATTTGAATACCAAATGCCGCCAAGCATAAAGCAAGAGAGCGCGGCAATTAATACCGCAAAATAATCAACATCAGAAAAATTCATATACTGCCATAACTTATGCATGATGGGTTATTTGACTGTAGTTAATAATTATTAAAGCGGCAAACTCATAATCTGGAAACTAGGGCCTTATATGGACTCCCCGTAAATGTCAAAAAGAAAAAGTTAAAATATCCCCAGTTTTGCACCAGTTAATGTAATAAGATCGGTTGTCATTAATTTCACTTCTAAACCGCGTTTTCCTGCACTTACATATACGTGCTCAAACTGTGATGCACTACCATGAATGTAGGTAGCGAGGCGTTTTTTTGTCCCAGTGGACTTACCCCTCCTAAAATATACCCCGTACTGGCTTGTACTTTTTGTGCAGCCGCCATTGCCACCTTTTTAGATGAAGCTAATTTTGCCAATTGCTTTAAATGAATTTGTTGAGAAACAGGTGTTACTGCAACAATTAATTCGCCTTCATGTGTTTCAAGCACTAATGTTTTAAATACTTGATGGCTATTAAGCTTTAACTTTTCAACTGCTTCAAGCCCATAGTGACTATTGCTAGCGTCATGCTCGTAACTTAAGACATCAAACGGGATTTTTGATTTTTTCAATAGATCGATTGCAGGTGTCATAATACTTAATCATTTTTTATTAACAGTAACAAAAATAAAATTTAAAGCAAAAAAAACGACGCTAAATAGCGCCGTTTCATTATTTATAATAATTTAAATTTACTTAGTTAAATCATCAAAAAACTTTTTAACACCGTCAAAAAAACCTTGCTCTTTAGGACGGTTTTTAGAGCTATCTGTGCCCATACTTTCATCTAATTCAGTCAGTAATTCACGTTGACGCTCGTTAAGATTTACTGGCGTTTCGATTACCACTTTACAAATTAGATCGCCTTGGGCACCACTGCGTACAGACTTAACACCTTTACCACGCATACGGAACATTTTTCCCGTTTGCGTTTCAGACGGTATTTTAAGTTTTGCACGACCATCAAGTGTCGGCACCTGAATTTCGCCACCTAAGCCTGCTGTAGTAAAGCTGATTGGTACTTCACAATATAAGTTATTCGCTTCACGTACAAATATTTCATGCTCGCGAACCGATACCTGCACGTACAAGTCGCCAGATGGCGCGCCGTGCATTCCGGCTTCGCCTTCACCCGTTAAGCGGATACGGTCACCGGTATCAACGCCAGCTGGAATCTTAACTGAAAGCGTTTTGGTTTTTTCTACGCGGCCTTGACCATGACACTTGTTACAAGGATCTGAAATAATCTGACCTTGTCCTTGACACGTTGGACATGTTTGCTGCACAGCAAAGAAACCTTGGCGCATTTGCACTTGGCCAGCACCATGACATGTAGTACATGTTTTAGGTTTAGAACCCGCTTTAGCACCACTGCCGTCACATGGCTCACAACCCACCCATGTTGGTACTTTAATTTCAACTTCTTTACCACGAACCGCTTCTTCTAAGCTTAAGTCCATGTTGTAACGTAAGTCAGAGCCACGTTGCTGACGAGATTGACGTCGACCACCGCCACCACCAAAAATATCGCCAAATACGTCGCCAAATACATCACCGAAATCACCTTGGCCGCCGCCGAAACCACCATGGCCACCACCGCCGCCTTGCTCAAATGCCGCATGACCATGTTGGTCATACATTTGGCGTTTTTGCGCATCGGTTAAAATTTCGTAGGCTTCTTTAACCTCTTTAAACTTTGTTTCGAGATCTTTATCGCCTGCGGTACGATCTGGATGATATTTCATCGCTAAGCGTTTATACGCTTTTTTTATGTCTCGCTCACTCGCATCTTTGCTTACGCCGAGGGCTTCGTAATAATCGCGTTTTGACATATCTATCACACTACTCTTTTCTATTTGCAGCGTAAGCTGCTGGATAAACCGATAAATCGCATCGATTTATCATTGAATTTGAACCTTAAACACATGCAAAAGGCGCGACAAGCTATTGCTCGCGCGCCTCAATTGTTCATCCTAACCTAAACACTCAACTGAGTTAAGTGTTTTTGGCTAGCGAGAAGCGTTAGCAACAATTATTTGTCGTCTTTCACTTCTTCGAACTCTGCATCAACAACGTCGTCATCTTGCTTAGCTGATTGCTGTTGCTCGCCTGCATCTGCTGAACCTTGCTGCGCTTTCGCTTGAGCAATTTCCATCAGTTTTTGAGACTTTTCAGCAAGCGCTTGAGTTTTAGCTTCAATCTCTTCTTTATTGTCGCTCTTAATAGCCGCTTCTAAATCTACAACAGCCGCTTCAATCGCTTCTTTGTCTTCATTTGGTAATGCATCGCCAGCTTCTTCAATTTGCTTGCGAGTACCATGAACTAAAGCATCAGCTTGGTTACGAGCAGCTACAAGTTCTTCAAACTTTTTATCGTCCTCAGCATGTGCTTCTGCATCACGAACCATTTTTTCAACTTCTTCATCGCTTAAGCCTGAAGATGCTTGAATTGTGATTTTTTGCTCTTTACCTGTATCTTTATCTTTCGCAGATACATGTAAGATACCATCGGCATCAACATCGAATGTTACTTCGATTTGCGGTGTACCACGTTGTGCTGGGCGAATACCTTCTAGGTTAAATTGACCTAGAGATTTATTGTCGCTTGAACGTTTACGCTCACCTTGTAACACGTGAATTGTTACAGCAGATTGGTTATCTTCAGCGGTTGAGAATGTTTGCGATTTCTTAGTAGGAATCGTCGTATTTTTCTCAATCAATGCAGTCATTACTGAACCCATTGTCTCAATACCTAGAGATAATGGAGAAACGTCTAGTAATAGTACATCTTTAACGTCACCAGCAAGTACACCACCTTGAATCGCTGCGCCTACTGCAACTGCTTCATCAGGGTTTACGTCTTTACGTGGTTCTTTACCGAAGAAATCAGCAACTGTTTTTTGTACTAAAGGCATACGTGTTTGGCCACCAACAAGAATAATATCGTTGATGTCGCTTACTGATAAATCAGCATCAGCAAGTGCACGTTTAAGTGGCTCTAGAGACTTAGTTACTAAATCTTCAACTAGTGATTCAAGCTTAGCACGTGTTAGTTTCACGTTCATGTGCTTAGGACCAGATGCATCAGCAGTTACATACGGAAGATTTACTTCAGTAGATTGTGCAGATGAAAGTTCAATTTTTGCTTTTTCAGCAGCTTCTTTAACACGTTGCATTGCAAGAGGATCAGCTTTTAAGTCTAAGCCTTGATCTTTCTTGAATTCAGCTACTAGGTAGTTGATTACACGGTTATCGAAATCTTCACCACCTAAGTGAGTGTCGCCGTTTGTAGCAAGTACTTCAAAAGTGTGCTCGCCTTCAACTTCATCAATTTCAATGATTGATAAATCGAAAGTACCACCACCTAAGTCATATACTGCAACGATGTTTTCGCCACGGTTTTTATCCATACCGTAAGCCAGTGCCGCAGCAGTTGGCTCATTGATAATACGTTTAACTTCTAGACCCGCAATACGACCAGCATCTTTCGTTGCTTGACGTTGTGAATCGTTAAAGTATGCAGGTACTGTGATTACAGCTTCAGTTACTTCTTCACCTAAAAAGTCTTCAGCCGTTTTCTTCATTTTTTTCAGTACTTCAGCAGAAATTTGTGGTGCAGCGCGTTTTTCGCCACCCGCTTCTACCCATGCATCGCCGTTATCTGCTTTAATGATTTTAAACGGCATGATGCCGATATCGCGTTGTACTTCTTCGTCTTCAAAACGACGACCAATTAAACGCTTGATTGCAAATAATGTGTTTGTCGGGTTAGTAACCGCTTGACGCTTAGCAGATTGGCCTACTAATGTTTCGCCGTCTTGCGTGTAAGCAATAATAGACGGGGTTGTGCGATCGCCTTCCGCGTTTTCAATAACACGTGCTTTGCCACCATCAAGTACTGCAACACAAGAGTTTGTAGTACCTAAATCGATTCCAATAATTTTACCCATGAAACTTCTCCAACTTCAATATTCGTTAATACGTTCGATGACTTAGTAAATAGGGATGCGCCAAACTTATTTCAACTGTAAAAATGAAAAAAATTCATTTTTTATGATTTATTTACAAAATAACCCTAATAATTGTAAGGAATGATGATTTTTACACCGCCAGAGGCGCTTTTAATTACTGGTCTGACTAGTTTGGTTGTGTTATAAATTTATTAAATCGCACTTTAAAAGGACATCTTCATGCATTTTGAACAATTACTTCTCCAAGCTGAAAAAATTGGAAGTTCAGATAATACCGAACAATTAACTAGCACAATGCAATTTCCAGAAAACTGGTGCCAAGGCAGAACTGCTTTTGGTGGGCTATCAGCCGCACTGTTGTATCAAGCAATCAGAGGTAAGGTTGCAAGTGATCGTCGTCTACTTTCTCTTAGCACTAATTTTGTAGGACCATTGCTTGCCGATACTCCCTTTTCTTTATCAGTAGAAATACTACGACAAGGTAAAAGTAGTACACAAGTACTTGCCAAAGCCATTCAAAATGAACAAGTGTGCGTTATCGTACAAGCATGTTTTGCTAAAAGTAGAGAGTCGGGTGTTAATGTGCCCGTTTCGAAATCTTTAGGGTTAAAACCGGTAGACGAGCGCTATACACTCCCTTTTGTTAAAGGCCAGATGCCTGAGTTTTTTCAGCATGTTGATTTATGCCCACAACAAGGCGCTATGCCATTTAGCAGCGCAGAAACTTCTCACTTAGGGGGCTGGATGCGCTTTAAGCACACCCCAGAGCAAATAACAGAAGCGCACGTTATTGCATTAACAGATGCATGGCCACCTACGTTATTACAAATGTTTAAACAACCCGCTCCAGCTAGTAGCATGTCTTGGTACTTAGAGTTTGTGCAAGAACCAAACTTAACACCTGGCGAATGGCTTGGCTTTGAAGCAATCACTCATCATTCAAAAGATGGTTATGGTTTAGAAGATGGCTGTATTTGGTCACAATCAGGGAGTTAATAGCCCTTACACGCCAAACGGTGGCGTTATTTGACTAAAAACCCTAAAGCCAAACAATATTAAAATGTTTGGCTTTTAAAGGCTTATTCACTGTTCGCGTTGTATTAATGCATTAAATATTGCAAAATTGGACAAACATTCTTCTTGCTTGGTATTAAATTGCAAACTGTCTGCCCCTGCTGCGATCTGATCATAGACATACCTCGCATAATCGCGAAACAAATGGCGATATGCCCACATTGTCATCATAAACTTTGCGAAGCCGATGTGAATCACGACAGCCGTATTGTTGCACTGAGTTTTAGCGCTTTGTTAATGTTGCTAAGCAGCATGTTTTACCCTTTCATTTCATTTAGCAGTAGCGGCATTACTCAAACAATTACTCTACCCGATGCCGCACGAATTTTATTTAATTACGATAGCGAACTACTCGGCTTATTTATTGATCTTAGTATTATTGCCCTGCCTATGGGTTTACTCCTTATTTTGATCCCTCTGCACTTAGGGGTATTAAAAACATTGCCCGAAGGCATAGCAAGGCGGTTATTGAAATTCACGCTTGCGTTAGAGCCTTGGATTATGTCAGAAATATTTTTAATCGGTGTGCTGGTCAGTATGGTTAAAATTATGTCGCTGGCTGATATTAGCTTTGGGGCAAGTTTCTGGGCTTATGTAGGGTTTGTTATTTTATATATAGCAGCACTTGTTCACTTAAATCGCCCGCGTTTATGGGCTCAAATTAAGCCTGTAAAAATACTCGAAGGCGCTGATAACGCAAAACGCGCAATTGATGAAAATATTAAAGCCTGCCATGTATGTCACCAACTATGCACCGGTGATATCTGCCAACGTTGCCACACTAAAACACACGTCAGAAACCCTTATAGTGTACAAAAAGCAACTGCATGGTTAATAACCTCTGTTATTTGCTATATTCCTGCTAATGCTTTACCAATAATGCATACCACTAGTTTAGGTGATGAATCCCCTCTACATTAATTGGTGGTGTAATTACACTTTGGAAGAGTGGTTCCTATCCCATTGCTGCCATTATATTTTTAGCCAGTGTGGTTGTACCGCTTGCTAAAGCGTTTGTGCTGAGCTTTTTATGTATTATGGTTACAAAGCCTGCAAATCGGCATACAAAAAGTTATACTCGAATTTATCAACTGACTGAGTTTATTGGAAAATGGTCCATGATAGATGTATTTGTCGTTGCTATTTTAGTTGCCTTGGTACAGCTTGGTAATTTAATGTCGGTAACTCCAGGTCTTGGCATTGTATTTTTTACAGTTATGGTATTATGCCAAATGATGGCTGCCCATGCCTTTGACCCACGACTGTTGTGGGATTCACCTAAAAATAAGATATCAGAGAATAAAGCATGACCGAAACTGCTGAAATAACAAAAGAACCGAAGATTTCCGCCATCTGGATCATTCCGGCAATTGCGCTTTTAGTGGGCATGTGGATGCTATATCAATATCAAGCAAATAAAGGCCCTACTATTTTTATCGAGATGCCACAGGCCGAAGGTATTATTGCAGGTAAAACGGAAATAAAAGTACGCAGTGTAAAAATAGGTCAAATCGATCATATTCGTTTATCTGACACACAAGACAGCGTTATTGCTCGTGCACAAATAGATAAAAATTACAATGACTTATTAACCGATGATGCAAAAATTTGGGTCGTTAAACCTCGCATTGATGAAACAGGTATTAGTGGTATGAGTACTCTTTTATCAGGTGTTTATTTAGAGTTTTCTCCAGGAGAAAGTAAAGAACTAAAAGAAAGGTTTACGCTCCAAGATGAACCCGCACTTATCGGTAAAGACGTTAAAGGCGGTCGCTTTAAACTCCTTAGTTATAATGCTGAAGTACTAGATGTAAGTACCGGTATATTTTTCAAAAATTACAAAATAGGTCAGATAGAAACCGCTACTTTTGATTGGGAAAACCAAGCAATGAAGTATGGCGTGTTTATTAAAGAACCTTATCAAAACCTCATCACTATGAATTCTATTTTTTGGGTGAACGCGGGTATTGAAATTGACCTCTCTGCAGACGGTATTAATATAAATACTGGCTCTTTAAGCAAACTTTTAAAAGGCGGTGTTTCTGTTGGGTTACCTGAGCAACAGGCACCGGGTGAAATAGCACAAGATGGGCATAGCTTTTCATTAAGCCAAAGCTATAAAGAAGCGTTAGAAGAGCGCTTTTACGACTTTGATTACTACCTAATTGAATTCGAACAATCCGTTAGAGGGTTGCGCACAGGAGCGCCTGTAGAATATAGGGGTATGCGTGTAGGGACTGTTGTAGAAGCCCCTGCTAATGTAATTGTTAACGGTAAGCCCGCTCACTTTAGAAACCACAATACGGCCGTTCCGGTACTTATAAAAGTAGAATACGGACGCTTGTATCATGACAGTGCTTCAGCTAAAGAATATTGGCAAGGTAGTTTAAAAGGCTGGATTGAAAGTGGGATGCGCGCTTCATTAAAGCCCGGCAATTTATTAACGGGTGCGGTGTATGTTGATTTTGATATATATCCCGACGCACCCGCAGCGCATTTAGGCAAACTTGTTCAATATGATGTTTTTCCAAGTATTTCCAGCGGTATAACCGTATTGGCAGATCAAGTATCTGATGTACTCAATAAAGTTAATGACTTAAAAATTGAAGATAGCTTAGCGCAAATGCAAGCGACATTTACTGACTATCGAGCGCTTGCTAATGAAATGCGAGAGCTACTGAGCCAAAAAGACACACAAAATTTACCGGGTGACTTTAACCGTAATTTTGAGAAAATGACAAAAAGTATGGTGCAATTTGAAGTAACCATGCGTCAATTCGACAAAACAATGGCCAGTTACCAAGCCGGTTCTGAACTTCATCATCAAATACAGCAAACATTAAAAGAATTTAAACGTTTAAGTGAAGGGTTACAACCGCTTACTCGTGGTTTGAACGAACAACCTAATATGCTAATTTTTGATAAATCATTACCCGCAGATCCAAAACCAAGGAAGCAATAATGAGATCGTTATTTTTAACTGCAAGTTTATTATTACTATTGTCAGGTTGTAGTTCATCAATACAAACTGCGACACAGTATTACCAGTTTGAACAGCCAATAGGCGCTTCGTCTCGCAACATTGCGGATACAGATGCGCAACTAAGAATACAAACTGTTGTACTCAGAGGCGCTTTAAATAATTTGGGCATTGCTATGAAAATAGATAGCAACCAAATTCATGCTGCAAATTACAACCTGTGGGGTGAATCGCCAGATGTAATGCTTACTGCCACAGCCCAGCAAACACTTTTTAATGCTATGCCCAACTGGATGGTAATAAAAGGCTTACCGGTCATTACTGAACTTGATCAACAAACATTTTATGAACTTGAATACGAGATTCACCACTTTAATGGCGATATGCAAGGTAACGCCGATATTTCGGGGCTCTGGCGCTTGTACTATACACATCCAGAAACCGGACGACGTCTTGTAAGTATTCATAATTTTTCAAACCTAGTGCCTATTGATGATGATGGCTATGACGGCCTGGTTTCGACACTTGAAGCAACATGGCTAAATATAAACCTAAATGTTGCAAAACAAATAGAACAAGCAAGACTTTAATCATTAAGTGACAATATAATCACGGCGGTTTTATCATCAATTACCGTCGAATCTTACTTTTTGCTGCTTCTTCAATAATTTTTTAAGTTGATGAATGGCATCTCTTTACCTCAAGGAATTAGCGCTACAAAGCACTCAATTAAACCGCCTCTAATAAAACTTTATCAAACATGTAAATTTTTGTTGACTGAAATTAAAAAGCAGATTATTTTTGCGCCGATGTTTTTACAGGCACAACAATAGCGGTTTGCACTCCTCGCACCGTCTGGCGCCAAAGCCAACGCGTTTCACTTAAGCCGCTATTTAACATAACTGTTTAAGTGTCCCTCCCACGCGTACAAAAGCAGTGACTTGGAAAATGATTTAACAACAAACTTATCATCTTCTTTGTTTTTGTATAAGCAGTTTAAAAATTAATACTATTTTAATTTTTATACATGCTTTTAATTTTGTGAATACTTAAATGCTTGAACCTTCTGCGTTAAGTTTACTGCCACCGTTGGTGGTAGTTGTATTGGCTGTTGTATTACGCCGCCCTATTTTATCTTTACTTATTGGTGCTTTAGTTGGTTTAGTTATAGCCGACCCTGCACAGGTACTTACTAACTTTGCGAGTACATCGCTAAAAGTGATGACAGACGAAACCATCGGCTGGCTAATACTTGTATGTGGTGGTTTTGGCGCACTTATCGCACTATTAGTGCGTACAGGTGGTGCATCGGCTTTTGGCAAGCTAGCTCTTAAGTACACCAAAGGTAAGCGTTCATCTTTGTTTATGACCTTTTGTCTAGGTGTGGTTATTTTTATTGATGACTACTTAAATGCGCTTACTGTGGGTGAAACCATGAAACGCATTACCGATAAATTTAAAGTGAGCCGTGAGATGCTTGCTTACGTTGTTGACTCAACTGCTGCACCAATTTGTGTGCTTGTCCCTTTATCTACCTGGGCGGTATTTTTTAGTGGCTTATTGGTAGATAACGGTATTGCTGAGGAAGGCAAAGGGATTGCTGTTTATATTCAAGCTATTCCGTACATGTTTTACGCGTGGTTTGCAGTGCTTGTTGTTTTACTTGTTGTGCTGGGTGTTATTCCTGCGATTGGTCCAATGAAAAAAGCAGAGCAAATGGCTCAAATTGAGCAAGCTCAAGTTGAGCCAGCCCAATACAATGACGTTCAAACAGCGGATGAATATGCAGTAAAAGCCGTAGAAGAAAACTTTGAAGATGCTGATCCTAAAGGTAAATTACGTAACTTTTTGGTGCCGATTATTTTACTGGTTGCATTTACTGTTTACTTTGAAATAGACGTATACAAAGGCTTATTAGCAACAATGGCGGTCACTCTCCCGTTTTATGCTCTACAAAAATTAATGAGTGTAAGTGAAATGATTGAACGCATGCTTGATGGCTTTAAAAGTATGATCCCCGCGATTGGTACTGTTATAGCTGCGTTTATATTTAAAGATGTATGCGACTTAATTGGTTTGCCTCAGTTTGTTATTGGCAGCTTAAGCCCTTATATGACCGCTGCATACTTACCTGCCGTGGTATTTATTTCAATGGCTATTTTAGCGTTTGCAACTGGGTCTAGCTGGGGTATTTTTGCTGTATCAATTCCGATTGTTATGCCACTGGCAAATGCGGTTGATGCAAACATACCACTGGTCATTGGTGCGCTATTATCGGCTTCCTCTTTTGGTAGCCAAGCGTGTTTTTACTCAGATTCAACCGTACTCGCAGCGCAAGGCTCTGGTTGTAATTTAATGAGCCATGCCGTTACACAATTGCCTTACACGCTAATTGCTGCGGCATTAGCTGTTATAGGCTTTTTGATAATGGCTTAAATTTGCTTAAATAAAAACCCCAATGTAGTGATACATTGGAGTTTATTTTTAGCTACATAAATAAAGCTTACTTTTGTAGCTTTATGCCATTGTAATAGGCATCAAGCGTTGTGATTTTAGTTTGATTTGGTAAATCGGCAAAGTCACTTTCTATAAACTTAGTACCACGTAATTGCACATTTAAACGTGCGGCATTAGGATTAAGCATTGTTTGCTTGTAGTAATCTTTTATATCTGCAAGCGTTACTTTTTCAACTTCATCAATCAGCTTTTGCTTAGAATCAAAGGTAAAGTTTTCACGGTACCAATCGTTTATAAGTGGGCTCATTTCGTCATTTAAGTTTTTAGGCTGCTCTTTAAGTGATACAAGTGTAGAGTTTTTAAGCTGCTCAAAAGTCTCTTCGCTCATGTTATCAAGTTCAACTGCGTATTCTTTTTTAAACTTATCAAAACGAGCTTGTATTTCTTTTGGTCCTTTAACCGGTGTTTGAATATACAAACCAATTGCTGAGTAATCTTCAATTGGGCGAGCTAACGCACCTACTGCGTATGCAAGTTGCTCCTCTGTACGCATTTTATCAAACGCAACTGTTCTAAAATGACTTTGTAATACAGCCGCTTCTGCTTTTTGTTTATAACCCGCAACAGGATGAACGGTCATATCGACCACCGCTACATCGGCTACATCAATATCTTTTTGCAATACCAGCGTTTCGCCAGGTTGTGGCAACCATGCTTTGCTTCGCGCAAATTCACTGCGCTTATGATTACTTGGTAATGTTGCACTTAACTCTTTTGCTATCGCGTCTATATCTTGCTGATTGTAGTTACCGTAACTAAATACGCGTAAATCGTTTTGTGCAAACGTAGCTGTTTTTAATTGTGCTAAGTCGGCAACACTCAGTGAGTCAGCGGCTTTGATAAGCGCATCTGTATCAAAACCACCTGTACGCGTTAGTTTTGAATACTCGCCAAATGCTTGTGCATACGGAAACTGCTTTTGTTGATTTAGTAAATTACGTTTAAAGCGATCAACTGCTTGGCTAAATGCTTGTGCTGTTTCATCGGCTTTAAATCCGGTTAAAGCTTGTTTAAGCAATACATCTTGCTTATCTGTAAAACCACTCATAGATAAAACAAGACCATTACTAGGTGCTAAGCTTACGCTCATACCGGCGATTGCTGCTTCGGTACTTAACTGACTTTGTTGAATATTATATAAATCAGCCCAAACAGAATAAAGGACTTCTGCTTTAATATCGTTCAAACCTGGTTGAGTATTTATATAAACTTCAACAAGCCCTTTTGGCTGCTCTGCAAATTTTTGACTTGCTTGGCGCCATACTTTTACACCATTTTTATCGTAAGCAAGTTCTGGGTGTTTTTGCTCTTTAAATGCTTGAGTTTTTATTGCGAAATTTTCAGGCAATAAATTGTTTACTGTTGGTAGTGCTAGCTTAAATTCGCTTGGTTTTTTCCAGCTGGCAATTTCATCATCGCTAATGTCACTGATGCGGTATTTACCGTCGTAAAAGTGTAGTTGTGAATCTGTCTCTTCTTGCTGCGATACATACCAAATACGAAGGGTATCGGCATTCAACTGCTCAAGCACATTGTTCACAGCGTCAGCGTCAAACTTTGCATAATAATAAGGTGCATTAATAGCGTGATTTAACGGATAGTCTTGCATGCTTTGCGTAAGCGAGCTTACATAATTAAACTCATCACCTTTTTCTAAAAACTTAAACTGGTTATTAAGTGATGTACGAATTTCGTTGAAGTACTTGCTATCAACGCCTTCTTTTTTAATTAAATCGATGTACTGCATAATAGTCGCAACTATTTCGTCACGATTTTTCATGCCTTCATCTGTAAGCTCTACATTTACATTTAACGAACCGTAGTTGCCATATTGATTTGGTGCAGCTGAAGCTGAAAGCTGAGACACCCACCCTTTATCACGAAGAAGTTGCGCTGGGCTGCCCGGCATTTCATTACTTAGTAAATACGCTACAAAACGGTTTGGTTTAAGTGCAAATTCGCTATTATTATTAGCAATGGTGAAATCAAGCTGCAGCTGTTTTACATCTTCATTTGGTGCATAAAACACGCGTTTTCCGCCAGCGTTATCAAAATCAAGCTTTGCAGTCACTGTAGGTTTTTCGATGTTTTTATTTTTTATATCAGCAAAGTATTTTTGCGCTTTTTGTTCCATTTCAGCAATAGGTAAATTAGAAATAAGCGCAACTTTCATAATATTTGAAGAGTAGTATTTATTATAAAAATCAACCGTTTCTTTATGCAGCGAGCTGCTTTCTTTATCGCCAAGCGTTTCAAGGTTCCCGATTAAAAAACGATTAGCGGGGTGATCGCCCATCATTTTACGCGCGAGTTTAAACTGACCAAAAAAGTCCATTTCGCGGCGCATTGACCACTCTGCGTTCACTGCATTTTTTTCTTTGTCTGTGTATTCTGGGTATAGCTTTGGCGCTTTGAAAAAATCGGCAAAACGATCTAATCCTTCATCAAACGCGTCGTTATTAATTTTAAACATGTAATTGGTAATATCGAGCCACGTATACGCGTTGTGCGCGCCACCATTTTTGGTCATAAAATCAGAATACCCTTTTGTATCTGGGTAACGATCTGTGCCTAAAAACAGCATGTGCTCTAAATAATGCGCCATACCTTGCTGCGACATCGGGTCGTGCAGTAAACCAACACCAACGCTTAGTGCCGCTGCTGATTTTTCAGCACCCGGATCAGACACTAAAATAACTTCAATGTCGTTTGCCAGCTTAAGTGTTTTATATTCGCGGTTATCGTTAGGACTTACGACTAACGTATCTGATAGTAAAGAGGCCTGAGGCGCCCCTGAAACCGAAGCCGTATTTGAACAACCACTTAAAATTGCAAGTGCGATGGCACTAAAACCAATAATCTTTTTCATTTTTGTTTTCCATTAAAAAGTATTGCGCAAAATAGCGTGCGCCAATTCAAAGCAATATAGTTAAGCTAAACTAACATTTTCAATTAATAACTTTCTACAAAATAACGCTATTTTGTGTAACACATTGTGAAAAATGACTTCATAATCGAATATTAGATTGGGAATCTGCCAACCTTACAAGATTAAAAATCATTCAATATCAAAAGATACACAAACTCTAAATAATAATAAGGAAAAATAATGGAAAAAATCATCATACTTGCCATGTTCACACAAGTTACACTTTCACTGGTTGTTATGCTCATTATGGGTAAAAGGCGCTTTGCAGCAGCTAAAAATAAACAACTAGATTTAAGGGATTTTAAAACAATGCAGTTAGATAAGGCTGGCGACACTATTAGGGTTGCAGATAGGAACTTTTCGAATCAGTTTGAAATACCTGTACTTTTTTACGCGGGATGTTTACTTGCACTACAACTAAATAGCGCCAGTACACTTGTGGCTATATTGGCCTGTTTATTTGTAGCAACACGAATTGTGCATAGTGTTATTCATTTAGGTAAAAATAACGTACGCGCACGTTTTAACGTGTTTTTACTGGGTTGTATTTGTGTGTTTTCAATTTGGCTTGCGATGGTTTGGCGAGTATTATTTTAAATAGCAAAGTTTAATAATAGTAATGTGGACGACTGGTTTACGCCATCCACATTACCGTTAATTTTAATTATTTAGCACGTTTTAAACGAGGTAACGCAAGTAAAAAAGCACCTAAAAGCCAAATTAACCCGCCGCCAGAGCTACTACCTGAATCTGTTGATGTGTCAGCGTCAATTAACGTATTTGCAGTGACTGTTAGCCCTGCTGAAGAATTCGGGTCATCATCCATTACAGTTACGCTTTGAATAGTCACTAAATTAGCACTGCTAATCGTTACGTCATTGCTTGAACATTGTTCAGCAGTAATATCAACAACTGGAGTTTCACCACAGTGCACCAAAGCTGCAATTTTATCTAAAGTAGATTGACTCGCTGCAGTAATTTGTCCGAACACAGTAAAACCACCATTTTGCGTATCAAGTGCAGCACTGTTATCGGTGATATTGAAAAACCACTGGCTTGTCGCGCTATTAGCATCACCTGATAATTTAGCCATAGCAATTGTACCCTTAACATTAGAAAAAACCGGCTCATTTATTACAGTAGGCTTTGTCGTAATCGCATCTAATGAATCAGAAAATGTAAATCCACCACCTTGAATAACGAAATTACTGACAGAGCGGTGAATCACTGTTTCGTTATATGAATCATCTTGAACATAACTTAAAAAATTTTCGACTGTTTTAGGTGTTTGTTGATCAAAAAGATTAATTTCTATCACACCTTGGCTCGTGTTCATTTCGACAATAGTAGCGGTGCTAGTAAAACTTGCTGCAGCGAGTACTGAGCCAAGTAAAAGTTTTTTCATGTTACATTCCTGTTGTTATATTTTTTAGATAAGTAGTTAATACGTTAACACATTAATACCATAGGCGATTAAAATCGATTCTAAAGTGCGAGCTGATACAAATTAGACCGTGTTGATAACAAATTAATTACATACATCATTATTTATATGCTTTTTAGCTATATAAATTTAATTATTTACAAATAAATCATCTAAAAAGCGTGACTACTTTTTGTTACTTTAAAAAAACACAAACAACAGGATCTAACAATGCCACACACTAAACAAACGATTTGCGACTTTGGTTTACACAAAGGTGAACCATACACAAAACTACCGGCGAGCTTTTTAACATGGATGATAGGTACTAATCACAGCAAGCGGGAATATGCGAATACCGAATTAAGGCGTCGTGAACGTGCTGCAACAAATCAATTAACTACACCTTCTAAATAAAATGTAAATAAGTACGTTTTTTTAGGATTAAACTAGTTTAAACTACCCGCTCAATAAATTAAGTAGACCTTAATCCATAGGTATTTTATGCGTATTATTATTTTATTCTCAATTATTCTTAGTGTACTTGGTTGCACTTCATCATCAACTAGTAGTCCCTCAACTCAATACTTAACTGTTCTACATACAAATGATAACCATGGACGTTTTTGGCACAATGAAAAAGGCGAATACGGCATGGCTGCACGTAAAACGCTTATTGATTCGCTTCGAGCTGAAGCGAACAAACAAGGTCATGCCGTTTTACTACTCTCTGGTGGTGATATTAATACGGGCATTCCTGAGTCAGATTTACAAAAAGCAGAACCTGACTTTAAAGGAATGTCGCTGATTGGTTACGATGCAATGGCATTAGGTAATCACGAATTCGATAACCCTATTGATGTTTTGAAGCAACAACAAAAATGGGTGAACTTCCCTTTTTATCAGCCAATATATTTGAAAAAGAGTCAGGCGAGCACGCTTTTGATGGCTACAAAATATTCAAAAAGAATGGATTAACTATTGCTGTTATTGGTTTAACAACAACCGACACAGCCAAAATTGGTAATCCTCAGTATATTGGGCACTTAGAGTTTAAAGACCCTGTTGACGTTACAGCAAAACTAGCTAAAGAAATAAAAGCTAAGTATAACCCTGACATTACAATCGCCCTGACTCATATGGGTCATTATGTTGATGCTAGCTTTGGTATTAACGCACCCGGTGATGTAACACTCGCTCGCTCACTTCCTGCAAACACCCTTGATATGATCATTGGTGGCCACTCTCAAGAACCTGTATGTATGAGCGATACAAATGTAAATGACGATAGCTTTAAACCAGGTCTTGCCTGTAAACCAGACCAACAAAACGGTACTTACATTATGCAAGCCCATGAATGGGGTAAGTATGTTGGTAAAGCTGAGTTTAAGCTTGAAAACGGAAAATTAACGTTACTAGACTACAAACTGATGCCAGTTAATTTGTATGTAGATAAAGTACAAGCTGATGGCTCAACTAAAGAAGTATTAGCAAACGAGTACATTAAACCAGACTCAAAACTTGAATCTTATTTAGCGGTATACCAAGCTAAAGGCGCTAAACAAATTGAAGGTACCATTGGTGAAGTAGATGCTCGCTTAGAAGGTGACAGAAACAAAGTTCGCTACCAACAAACAAATCTTGCACGCGTAATTATTCAAGCTCAAATGGGTGTAGTGGGTGCAGACTTTGGACTAATAAGTGGTGGTGGTATTCGCAGCTCAATAGAGGCTGGTGAAGTGAGCTATAAAGATATTTTAAAAGTACATCCTTTTAAAAATCGTATTACTTACATGGATTGGCAAGGCAGTGATTTATGGGACTATTTAAATACAGTAACGAGCTTCCCACCGGATGCTGGCGCTTATTTGCAATACCATAAACTATCGTTTGAGCGTAAAAATGGACAGTTAGTTAATGTGCTTATTAATGGCCAGCCTTTTAATAAACATAATACGTATAGAATGAGTCTAAATAGCTATAACGCATCAGGCGGTGATGGCTACCCTGCGCTTACAAATAAAAAGGGGTTTGTTAGTACAGATGAAACAGATGCCCAAGCCCTTCAAGACTTTATATCAAAAAACAGCCCTCTTAAAACGGCTGAGTTTGCTCCTAAGTAAATAAAGATAATAAGAGGAAAGTAGCTAAGCTACTTTCCTCTTATTTCGATATTGCCTTTTCTAATATTTGCCAGCCCATAACTATGTAAACGAGAGCGAGAGCCCTCACCATACGCTTTTGGTGGATAATATAACTCTTTCTCTTCAGGGCATTCGTTAAGTACTTCATCTAGTGCCGCACGTATTTCACTCAACGTTTTTTCAAGACTATTATTAAAGTTAGGCCTTTTTCTAACCGTATGGCCGAGTTCGACCAACCTATAAAAATACTTGTTAGCAAGCTCTAGCAGCTCCTCTGGCACATCTTTATTATGACTAAGCGCTACATCATCGTTCTTTGTACAATACTCTACAAGTGCTAAATAAAAGCACAATGGCTTATTGGCTAAACACATTTTTTGTTCTGTATTACAACTACTTGATAATGTTTTATCGTTAAGGTCAACAATAAGTATCAGCGGCGTAGGCTCTGCAATTGATTGATGCTGTGCATTATTAAACCGCTTATTGCTTTGTTTAATAAACGCAAACTTTACCCAAAAACTAACCAACACACTTAATACTAAAAATATAAAATAGTAAATAAAATGGCTCAATGTAAAGTGGGTTTGTTGGACGTTAAATACAACTAATACGAGCCCATTATTAGTGCTCAAACTACGTATTATTTGGTGTGGGTTTACAGGTGTTACCATTTCGCTTTTTGGTGCAATAGCAACAACTTTGAGCTCGTTCGAATTAATGTAGCTATTTAAAGTTTTAATGTAGCTGTTAACTGCATCTTTATTACCTGAATGCTTTAGCAGCTCATTTGATAAATCGAGTAATGGTAAGTCGAGTGCTATTTGTCTTTCTATCTGCGTAATTTTTTGTTTAGCTACTTGCTGGCTTTTTTGAGTTACAGAAATATAAAAGACAGACGATAAAATAAAAAACAAACTTATAATAACAAGTAATTGCTTATACTTACTCATCACCAGCCTCCTCTTTAAGCTTACTAAGCTGGCGCCACAGCGCCAAAATGGCTGGACGTTTTGATAGTAATGCAAACTTTGATCTTTAGACATATCAAGCAAATTTTCCTGCACTGCGCATAATAAATCAGTGTTGTTTTGCTGCATTTTTAAATACCATCTTGTTCCAGAAATATTATTACTCAATGGCGTAATATAGTTTTTTGAAAAACGTTTTTCGTCGCTCTCTTTCCAAAACGAGGCAATAATATCTACTTTTCCGTCGGCGAGTAAATCACGTAATTCGTTATGAGAGCTAGCATAAGTGATTTTCAAATTAGCTAAATTTATATCCAACTCTTTAAACGTCTGCTTTGGTAAAATATGCCCAGAGCGGCTGGTCGGATAATCAAGCAAACCTATGCGCTTATCTAAAAAGTATTGTTTTGTGATTCGAGGTTTTTCTTTAGAAGATATAAAAAAGGCCGTGTAGTCAGAAAAGCCAACAACAGGCTGGTAGTTATAGGTCGACTCTGCTTTAAAGGCTGCCATAATATTATTTTTAGCCAAAATTAAATCAGCAATACCTTTACCAACAAACTCAAAGCTGTCTGCCGTTCTATACCCCCAATATCCTTTTACAGAGCCGTACTGCTTAGACACTACGTTATCAGAACACAAGTTTTGTGTTAATAACTTGGCTATTTTTTTTGATTGCGTAAAAACAATCAATTGGCTTTTATTACTTGTTGCTGTTGTTTGACACTCTGTTGAGGTTTCGATCATAACTGGGAAATGCAAATCATCGTTATACACACTCACTTGTCCACAAACCCACGTAACGACCAATAAAATAAACAAAAATGTAACAATTAACGTTTTATGTAACACGATATTTTTCAAATTCAACGCAGTGCCACTCAAAAATAAATCATATATTGTATTTGAACAACTTTACTTACTTATTACAACAAGTAATTTTACCTGTTAATTATAAGTTATTGATTTTAATCACAAGTGAATAAGAAAGTATGAATTTTAATAAGTCCTTCCTATCAACATTAAAAGTGAGGACAATTGACCGCATTAGCTTATAGCAACCCCATGAAATATTCATTTAGGAAGTTCTAATGCATAACAATATAAAATACTCGATATCTTCTGCACTTTTGATTAGTGCAATATTCACAAGCACGGATTCACATGCTTGGGGTCAAAATGGCCATCGTATTGTAGGGAAGATTGCAGAATCTCATATAAGCGAAACAACAAAAACGGCAATACAACCCTACCTTGATGGTGAGTCACTTGCGCAAATATCAACGTGGCCTGATGAAATGCGCTCTGCTCCTGGCGAGTTTTGGCAAAAACAATCAGCTCGTTGGCATTATATTAATGCAGCACCAGGAAAATCTTTCAGCTTCAATCACGATCATACTAAAAACAAAGAATCTGTAAGTAATATTCTTGAAGGCATTCACTATTCAATGCAAACGCTCACTGATAAAAATAGCACCTTGGATGCTAAACAGTTCAGTTTACGTTTTTTAGTACATTTGGTGGGTGACAGTCACCAACCATTTCATGCTGGTCGAAGTGAAGACAGAGGTGGTAACCGTATCAAAGTTTCATTTTTTAACGAAGAAACAAACCTTCACAGCCTTTGGGATACTAAGTTAATCGAAAACCAAAACTTGTCTTACACCGAATTTGCACAATTTATTGATACAAACAATAAAGAACTAATTGCTGAGTATTTACAAAGCTCACCTAAAACTTGGGTTGAAGAATCTCATAATTTAGCAACAAAAATTTATAAGTACACCAACGACGAAGTTGGGTACAGCTACATATATAACAACACTCCGATTATAAAAACGCGCTTACAACAAGCGGGTATTCGAC
Source organism: Pseudoalteromonas sp. B62 (assembly GCF_037162565.1). Classification (NCBI taxonomy): domain Bacteria; kingdom Pseudomonadati; phylum Pseudomonadota; class Gammaproteobacteria; order Alteromonadales; family Pseudoalteromonadaceae; genus Pseudoalteromonas; species Pseudoalteromonas sp. B62. The sequence continues at coordinate 256,490 of NZ_JARLVB010000001.1, forward strand.
TAGCTGGATTACTAAATGCCTTATTTGACCCTTCTGCAAAAGAGTTAGAAACGGCACTAAAAATGACAACTGACAAATAAACTGTATTAAATTTATATAACCTACACACGGGAAATCAACATTATGACTAAGCTTCGCCTTTCGAAATTAACTGGAGCGGTAATTTTAGCTCTAGGTGTTTCTACAAGCGCAATGGCTGCTGATACTTCATCTGCAATGCGTGGTAAAATTACGACGCCTTCAGGTGGCAGTGCTGCAAACGTTAAAATCAAAGTAGTTCACCAACCAACGGGAACTATTAGCGAGCTCACTACAAACGAAAGTGGTACGTTTATCGCTAATGGTTTACGTGTAGGTGGTCCTTACATGGTTATCATCGATTCTGATAAATTTAACGATACGACTGTTGAAAATATCTATCTAAATCTGGGTGAAACATACCGCTTAAGCTCGCAGCTTGCTCCACGAAACATCGAAAAGATTGAAGTGTCTGGTTATAAGATTGTTCAGCAATCAGGTGGCTCTAGCAGTACATTTGGCTCTGACACTATTGAGAATATGCCAAGCTTTAACCGCGACATTAAAGATATTGCGCGTTTAAATCCACTCGCCAGCATTAATGGTAGTGGTGAGCTAACGTTTGCAGGTAGTAACCCGCGTACCAACGGCTTAACTGTTGACGGTATTGGTCAAAATGATGACTTTGGTTTAAGTTACGGTGGCTACCCTACTTCGCAACCACCTGTAGCACTTGATGCAATTGAGCAAATTTCTGTTGATGTATCTCCGTTCTCAGCCTCTAAAGGTAACTTTGGGGGAGGTACCATTAATGCAGTAACAAAATCAGGTACTAATGAGTTTAAATTTTCTGGCTTTTATGAAATATCTACGCCAGATATTGCAGGTGATGTAGATAGTATTTCTCAAGTATATGCTGATGGTAGCCCAGTTTTAGATGAAGATGGACACCGTACATACGTTATTGATCAGGTAGAACCAATTCAAACTGAGAAACGTTATGGCTTTAATGTTGGCGGCCCATTAATCGACGATACTTTGTTTTACTTTGTTAACTACAACAAATGGACAAGTGAACTTGATTTAGATTACGGTTTTGAAGGCTCTGGTGCAACGAATGAATATGATGTAACAGAAGAAAGCTACAACCAATTTATTAATATTTTAAATAATGAATACGGCTTAACCGATTCTCTAGGTGGTGACCCTAAAGATACAAACGAATCATTGCTTGTTAAATTAAGTTGGAATATTAATGATGATCATCGTTTAGATTTCACTTACCAATGGCAAGACGATAAAGACGAAACAAATGTCGGCACTGGCGGTAGTACAGTAAGCTTAGCGTCAAGCCGTTATACTTACGCTACTAAATTCAATAATTTTGCGACAAAATTATATTCAGACTGGAATGAAAACTTCTCAACTGAAATTGGTATCGCTTACAAAGATGTATCATCAAGAAGCTTAACTAACTCTGATATTGGCTTTGTGAAAGTTGAAGAATACTTCCGTGGTCCAGCTTATGAGTTTGGTACAGATGAATTCCGCCATGCAAATAGCTCATCGACTGAAAACTTAACGCTTACTTTCGATGCCACTTACTTAATGGATGAGCACGAAATTAACTTTGGTATGCAGTATGAATCGCTAAATTTATATAACTTATTTGCATCTAACTCATTAGGTTCTTGGGAATTTGATGACTTCGAAGGTTTTGCAAACCGTGAAGTGGGTAACTTTAGAGGTACATACGACTTTTCTTACAGTAACGCGTACACAAATAACCCAAATGACACTGCATACGATGCGACACGTAACCAATTAGCACTTTATATCGAAGACACTTTTTATGTTGGTGATGATTTAGAAGTAACAGCTGGCGTTCGTTATGAGCGTTTATCATCAGACGATAAACCAACTTTAAACGAAAACTTTTTAAATACTTACGGCTTTAGCAATCAAGAGAATCTTGATGGTTTAGATATAATTTTACCGCGTATTGGCTTTAAATATTATGCAACTGAAGCATTAACCATTAATGGTGGTATAGGTCGATTCCAAGGTGGTATTCCAAACGTTTGGTACAATAACTCTTTCCAAAATGACGGTATTACATTTGTTGAAGCACCTCAAAGCGCTATTAATGATTATTACGCCAATAACCAAGCCGATATTACGCAAGTACCTGACGCTATTAAAACCACGTTAGTCCAAGGTGCCGGTAGCACAAACTATGTTGACCCTGATTTTGAGCTTCCATCGAGCATAAGAGCTCAAGTTGGTTTTGAATACGAGTTTGACTCAGAACTACTTGGCGAAGGCTTCAAATGGCAGGCTGAAATTGCTTACCATAAAAAAGAAAACGAAGCTGTATGGCATAACACTGCTTTAAACCCAATTGGTGTTGCTGCTGATGGTGAGCGTGTAATTAACGAAAGTATTTATACTGGCGACCTTGCTGATAACTTTGATATTGCAATGACTAATTCATCTGACGATGGACGTTCAATCATTATCTCTACCGGCATAGCAAAAGAATTTGAAAATGGCCTGTATGTTTCTGCAAGTTATGCACACCAAGACGTAACTGAGGCCTCATCGGGTTCATCTTCTCGTGCTCAAAGTAACTACCAATACAATATTACACGTAACCGCAATGAAGACTTTGCAGATCGTGGTTCATACGAAGTAGAGCACAGCTTTAAAATAAACCTAGCGTATAACACTGAATTTTTCAGTGGCTATGCAACTAAGTTTAACGTGTATTTTGAACGCCGCTCTGGCCGTCCATTTAGCTACACTATGGGCATGTATCAAGATAGTGACTTAGGTGACACACGCGACTTTTACTCAAGCTCTGCTTACCTAGCTTACATTCCAACTGGCGCTAATGATCCAAATGTAAATTGGGATGAGTCTGGTTTATCTTGGAATGAATTAGAAACGCTTCTAAATCGTGCTGGTATCTCAGAACGTGGTGAAATTTTAGGCCGTAACTCAGGTACTCAACCTTGGGTTACTACGATGGATGTAAGTATCAAACAAGAAATCCCAGGTTTTGCTGAAGGTCACAGCGGTGAGGTTTACTTCATGGTTGATAACTTCGCAAACTTACTAAACAGTGATTGGGGTGTTGAAAAACGCTTAGGTTTCTCTGACCAAGCTGTTTATGATTTTGGTGGGTTAGATGATGAAGGTCGTTATATAATTGATGGCAAATTTAATGGTGCTGACGTTCGTAACTACAGTCAATACCAAACTAGCTCATCAGCTTGGCAGGCTAAAGTTGGTATTAGCTACAAGTTTTAAGTCTTAATAGGTAAGTAATAACACATTTAGTTATTTGTTAACAAAACCCATTGCAAAATTGTAATGGGTTTTTTGTTTTTCATACCCCAATTTCACATGTTTGTCATAAAGCCCACGTAATATATACCCCGATATAGAGTTATTGCTCGAAAAAACACTCAAATAGACAAAAATAGTACTATTTATTAAAAATATATTGCAGTTGTATTTTATTTGTAACGAATAAATAAGGTACACTAGTAACGGATTTTGAATAAATGAACTTCAACTGTTTATTTTGCAAAATTTTAAAATAAAAAAATTTAATTAATAACTACACGGGAAAATTAAATGAAAACTCAATTACGCAAAACAGCTCTTTCACTTGCTATTGCAGCATGTGTTGGTGTAAGTGGCGCTGCAATGGCTAACGAAACGACCTCTGCAATTAAAGGTCAAGTAATGGGGCCTAACGGCAACCCAGCAGCCGGCACTAAAGTAACAATTTTACACGTACCTTCTGGATCAGTAAAAACAACTGAAGTAAATGACGCTGGTTATTTCACAGCCAAAGGCCTACGTGTTGGCGGTCCTTATAAAGTAATTGTTGATTCTGATGTATATGCAGACCAAGAATTCAATAACATTATTCTTAATATTGGTAACGACTACCCAGTAAACGTTTCTCTTGAGTCACAATCAAGCATGGAACAAATTGTAGTTTCTGGCGCGCCAATTAGCTCTATGTCTGGTGGTACTGGTCCGGCGTCTACTTTCACACTTACAGATCTTGAGAATCAACCAGCTATTAACCGTGATTTGAAAGATATCATTCGCGTTGATCCACGAGTAGCAATAGATGATAGTCGCGGCACAATAAACTGTGGTGGTGGCAATCCAAAATTTAATAGCTTGACGCTAGATGGCGTTCGAATGAACGACAACTTTGGTTTAAGCTCAAATGGTTACCCTACTATTCGTGCCCCTTTCTCTTTTGATTCTATTGAACAAGTAGCTGTAGAACTTGCACCGTTTGATGTTCAATACGGCGGTTTTACATCGTGTAACATCAACGCAGTAACCAAGTCTGGCGGCAACGAAATTCATGGCGGCGTATTCTTCGATTACACTAATGACTCAATGAAAGGTGATACAATTGAAGGCGAAGACGTTGATAATGGTAGCTACAATGAAAAACGCTACGGTTTTAATGTTGGCTTACCACTAATTAAAGATTCATTATTTTTATATACTTCATATGAAAAACTAGAAGGCGTAGCACAATTTAACTATGATCCTTTAGGTTCAAGTGTTTCTGCAAGTGATTTAGCACGTATTCAACAGATTTCACAAGATGTATATGGCTACGATGCAGGTACGACTCCTTCGAGTGCACCTGTAGAAGATGAAAAAATACTAATTAAATTAGATTGGAACATTAACGACTCGCATCGTGCTAACTTAATTTATAACTATAATGATGGCTTTACATTATCTCAATCTGATACTGGCTCAACTCGTCTTTCATTAGACAGTCATTTTTATGAGCAAGGCGCAGAATTTACTTCAATCATCGGTTCACTATATTCGGATTGGAATGACGACTTTACAACTGAAATCCGTTTAGGTAAATCAGAACTAGATGCACGTGTTGAATCACTTGATGCTGCAAGCAGTTTTGGTGAATTCCAAGTAAACACATTGGATGGAGGTCGAGTATATTTAGGACCAGATGATTCTCGTCAATCAAATGATTTGGATTATGATACAACTACATTTAAAGTTGCTGGTACGTACTACCTTGATCAACATACGATAACGGCTGGTTACGAGTATGAAGAGCTAGAAGTATTCAACCAATTCGTTCAACACACGCAAGGCGAATGGAGTTTTGCTAGTATTGATGATTACGAAGCCGGAATTGCAAGTGCAATTTTCTATAATAATGCCGCAGGTACAAATAATGCTGCAGATGCAGGTGCTAGCTTTTCATATGCTCAACATACTTTTTATGTTCAAGATGAATACAGCTTCTCAGACATTGATGCATCACTAACGTTTGGTCTGCGTTACGACAATTATACCAGCGATGACAAGCCTACATTAAATGAAAACTATACTGCACGTTATGGTTTCAGTAACCAGAGTACATTTGATGGTATTGATTTAGTTCAACCTCGCATTGGCTTTGAATGGTATGCAACTGATGCACTTGAAGTTCGCGCAGGTTTAGGCTTATTCTCAGGTGGTAATCCAAATGTGTGGTTATCTAACTCATATTCAAACGACGGCATCACTAATATTAGCGCAAATCAGTTTGGTGCTATTGATTTATTTGCTACACCAAATGTCAATGGTGGCAAACCAGGTTTTGATGTACCACAGTCACAGTTTGACAAAGTAGCTAACACAGTAATTGGTTCTGGAGATAGTTTTACGAACGCAGTAGCTTCTGATTTTGAAATCCCATCAGAATGGAAATACTCAGTAGGTGCTACATATACAACGGAAGACGAATATGTAATCTCATTAGATTACCTTTACACTAAAAAGCGTGATGCAGCGACATTAATAGACCAAGCCCTTACTGACAGTGGTACTACTACTTTTGATGGCCGTCCTATTTTAAAGTCTATCGAAGATCGTGACGGTGATTTACTTTTAACTAATGTTAATGGCGACAGTGGTGAAACTTCTATCATCTCTGCAGCTGTAAGCAAAGCATTCGATAACGGCATTAAAGTACAACTATCGTATGCTTATACAGATGCTGATGATGTTAACCCAATGACAAGTTCTACAGCGAGCTCTAACTACGGTAACTTAGCAACGTCTAACCCGTTAGATCCTGGTGTATCTTCATCAGATTATGAAATACCTCATCGCTTTACATTAAATCTTGCATACACGCATGAATTTTTCGATGGGTATAGTACTCGCTTTAATTTATTCGGCGAAGCATACAAAGGCCTACCTTACAGCTTCACATTTAATGGTAACGATGAAGATACATTTGGTGATTTTAATTCAAATGATTCTCGCCAACTACTTTATGTACCATTAGTAAATGATCCTAACGTTGTTTATAACATGTCAGCAGACGAGATTAATGAATTTAATGATTTCATTGCATCTGAAGGCTTAAAACGTGGTGAAATTACGGGCCGTAACGCGCAAAATTCTGATTGGTTTGTTAAATTTAACTTTAAACTAACTCAAGAAGTACCTGGCTTTATGGATGGTCATAAAGGCGAAGCATTCTTTGTTATCGATAACTTAACTAATATGTTAAATGATGACTGGGGTGTACTTAAGAAAGGTCCATTCGTTGGCGCTCGTATGATTTCAACAGACATTGATGACCAAGGCCGTTACGTTTATTCAAACTTTAACGGTAATAATGCAAACACCACAACTCAACGTGATGCATCTCTTTGGGAAATGCGTGTAGGTGTTCGTTACACTTTCTAATTTAACTTATTAAATTAGTTAATATTTTAAAAGCCCACTTTGGTGGGCTTTTTTATGCCTTTAATTTGTTATTTAACTTTTCAAAAATACTCACTAACACTTCGCATTCTTCGTTGGTTAAAGTGCTCAGTAATTGTTTTTCCCAATTCAGTGCATCGGGCGCTATATTTTCATATAAGCTTTGCCCTGCTTTGCTCAGTACAAGTAAGGCCGCGCGTTTGTCTTGCTTATTTAGCTCACTTCTCACTAAACCTTTATCTATTAAAACTTTTACCGCGCGCGACACTGTCGACTTGTCCATATTTGCTTGCGTGCATAAATCCTTTGCGTTGCTTTGGCCATATTGCGCTAAGTTAGCAAGTATTCGCCACTGGGGAATATTTAAACCGTATTTAGCTTGATAAACCTCGGCAAAGTCGTTACTTACACGTGTTGCTATATTGGTTAATTGATAAGGTAAGAACGTTGCTAGATCAATTTTCATTTTTGGTAATCCCTGCTTTATTAGGTTTACTTTGGTGTTCATTAATATTTACGCAGGTGCGTAGTTGCACATTTGATATTAGTCTCACTTGAGAGTATCTTAACTGAAATAAAAAGAATATTAAACCAACCTCTCTCACAGGAGTCAGTAATGGCGACACAATTAAGTTATATGACCGGTTTTGGTAATGAATTTGAAACACAAGCGCTACCCGATGCACTGCCAATAGGACAATTTAGCCCACAAAAGGTCAAATACGATTTATACACCGAGCAATTTAGTTCGACTGCATTTACGGCTCCTCGCGCTTCAAATCGTCGCACTTGGTTTTACCGCCTTCGTCCATCTGTAGTGCAAGGTGATTACCAAGCAATTGATAACGGCCTAATAAGAACAGCCCCAATCACTGAAGCCGTAACACCACCAACAATGCTACGTTGGAATCCTATTGATATGCCTTCACAGCCTACTGACTTTATTGATGGCTTGGTAACTATGGCAGCTAATGGCAGTGCTAATGGGCAATCGGGTATTGGCATTCATGTATATGTCGCTAATCAGTCAATGCAAGGACGTTACTTTTGCAATGCCGATGGCGAAATGTTGTTTGTCCCTCAGCAAGGTGAGTTATTAATTCACACCGAGTGCGGTAAGTTAAGCATTAAACCAGGTGAAATTGCTGTAATTCCCAGAGGAATTAAGTTCTCTGTTGATTTAATTGACGATACAGCCCGTGGTTATATTTGTGAAAATTATGGCCATGCTCTTGAGCTTGCCGAGCGAGGACCTGTTGGTGCAAACGGTTATGCCAACGACAGAGACTTTCAATACCCCGTTGCTGCCTTTGAAGATAAAGAAGGTGACTTTGAGCTTGTTTCTAAATTTAACGGTAATTTATTTAGCTGTGAAATTAAGCACTCTCCTTTTGATGTGGTTGCATGGACAGGTAACAGCTCCCCCTATAAATACGACTTATCGCGTTTTAATGTGATGAATACAGTAAGTTTTGATCATCCCGACCCATCTATATTCACTGTGCTAACCTCTCCTTCTGCTACTGAGGGTATGGCAAATGTCGATTTTGTGATATTTCCACCGCGTTGGATGGTAGCCGAAAATACATTTCGCCCGCCTTATTATCACCGCAATATTATGAGTGAATTTATGGGCTTGATTGAAGGTGTGTATGATGCAAAAGAGCATGGTTTTGTACCTGGTGGCGCAAGTTTACACAATTGTATGTCGCCACATGGACCTGAAGCCGACGTATTTGAAAAAGCCTCAAACGCTGAGCTTACACCACAAAAATACGAAAACACATTGGCCTTTATGTTTGAGTCGCGCTATATAATTTCACCGACAAAATATGCATTAGAAGGTAAAGAGCGCCAACTAAACTACACCGATTGCTGGCGTACTATTAAAAAACAATTTACAGGTTCACAGGATTAATTATGAAATTATACAGCTACTTTCGCTCATCAGCGGCTTATAGAGTGCGTATAGCGCTTAACTTAAAAGCAATCGATCATGAACTTGCTATTGTTAACCTTTTAAAATCGGAGCAGCTTGGGGAAGAATACTTAGCGACTAATCCGCAAGGGTTACTACCTGCACTTGAAACCGATAATGGTGTTTTAGCACAATCGCTTGCAATACTGGAATGGCTAGATGAAACTTATCCGCAATCGCCATTAATTACAGGGACTGCGTGGCAAAAGTCGCAAATAAGAAACTTAAGCTTTGCCATTGCTTGCGATATTCATCCTGTTAATAATTTACGCGTGCTGAAGTATTTATCGAACGAATTAGGTGTTGATGATGAGGCTAAAAATAAGTGGTATCGACATTGGATAGAAGTTGGTTTTGAAAAAATAGAACTGATGCTAAACGAAAATGATGACTACTGCTTTAGTGACCAACCAACACTTGCTGACATTTGTTTAGTGCCGCAAGTATTTAATGCAATTCGTTTTAACGTAGATATGAGCGCTTATCCAAAAATTGCAGCCATTTACGAACACTGTAATAAATTAGCTGCATTTAATGATGCTGCACCGCAAAATCAACCCGATGCAAATTAAGCTAGTTCAGTAACTAACCAGAGTTCAGGTTAGCTAGCTTTGTAGCGCACTATGAATAACCGTAATGTGCTCAATTAAATCTAAGCCCAGATCAGTTAAATATCCGCCATCTGGGCTATCTATAATCCCTTTTTCAAATAAACGTTGCGCTGCGCTAAGTAAGCTTGGCTCTGCGTCTGAATGTAATTTAATACCTTGCATTTTACTGTCGCGAGGGAATTTTGCTAATAGTGTGAATTCTTCGATCATTGTTTGATTAAATTGCATTGTGTGCACCTTATTATTGTTCTGTGAATAACTAAGTTTATAATTAAATCACTTTGTGTACTTTACACTAGCACGTTTTTTAGCTTAATGTATTATTTTTACCCCCTATTTAAAGGCCTCTAATGCGTAACTTTTTAATTCTATGTTTTTGTTTTAGCAGCTTATCGTATTCAATACTTAGTGAAGCAACAACGCTTAAAACCCATTCAATTATTGATGCAAACCAGTTTGTAAATGAAGAATCAAACTGTTGGTATGACAACAAACGCTATAGCGAAGGGGCGTTAATACAAATTCACTCATTTACACTTTTGTGCGGTGCTAAAACACCCCAGCACAGTAACAGCCAACTCATTTGGCTTAAAATAGATAAACAAGGTAATGCTATTTACCCAACAGCTCCTAAAAAAATCACTGTGAATTAGCGCTAAAAGCTGATTTGAGCTACAATACACGCAGTTTAAATAAGTAGTATGGCTATGGATAATCAACCTAAAAACCCTTTACATGGGGTAACGTTAGAACAAATACTTGTTGAGTTAGAACAGCGACTTGGCTGGAGAACACTTGGCGAGCAAGTAAAAATCAAATGCTTTACTGATCAACCGAGCATTAAATCGAGTTTAAAGTTTTTGCGTAAAACGCCTTGGGCTCGCGATAAAGTGGAAGCACTTTATATTCACACTATAAATAACAAACCTATTCGTAGACCAAAAAGTGCACCAAGAGAAACATCTTCTCAAGCGCCGGATACTACAGGTTTTGTTTGGCCATCAATTAAAAAATGATATAAAAAAGGAGCTAATTTAGCTCCTTTTTTGATTGTAGCAAGCGCGATTTATTGCTCTTTGCAAATCACATTTAATGAGGCTGGTTCAATAGTAATAACCAGTTTTTGAGCTGTTTTAACCTCACCGTCAAGTACGTACTTAAGCTCTCCTTCGCCTGTAACCTCGACCCTTTTAGCATTTGTATGGTGCGAATTTATTGCTAAATGTGTTTGCGTTAAACTACTAAACATCAATTCTGCAATACTTAGTACTGTAGTTGAATCTTCATTATTTGGTGTTAACCAATTTACATCGAGTAGTCCGTCACTATGATCAGGTTGCCCGCCACCTTGCGCCAATAACGTTGTAAAAGGCGCAGCATTAGCCACAATAAAGCTATTGGTGCAAATTTCTTGAGGTTCATTGTCATCAAGCTTTACGTTAAGTAACAATGATTTTTGCTCGTTAAAGGCTTGAAAAAAGCCGTTCAAATAAGCAAGTTGCCCTGATTTATTTTTGGATTTTCTATCTGCTTTTTCAATCATTGACTGCTCAAAGCCAATACCCGCAAGCAACAATACCAATTCATTATTGCAATAAGCAGTATCTATTAGGCTTGTTTGACCATCTATAATTAAATCACAAGCTTGTTCTACAGGAATAAATTTAGAGCTAATACCCATTAATACATGGGCTAGTGCATTCGCTGTACCCATTGGGATGATACCTAGTTTACATCGTGTATTTACAAGTATGCTTGCAACTTCTGCTACGGTACCATCGCCACCACACGCTATTATAATATCTGGATTTTGCGCAATTGCCTGTTTAGCAAGCTCAATACCATTAACCTCTTTTGAAGTAGTAAGTACTTTCAAATCGTAATAAGCCGATAGCCGCGCAACAATTAAATGCTCTTTTTCTTGCCATAATCGCGTACCCGATACAGGGTTTGCAATTAAAACGGCTTTGTTTTTAATCAGCAGTTCGCCTTTTTTATGGCGTTTAGCTAGATGACGAAGCTGATGCTTATTTAAGTTTGCGGTTTCGCGGGTTTCTTTTATTTGTGCAAGCACTTCATGTACATCTGCATTTTTATTTTGACTCAATAAATAAGCCGCCATAACAAAAACTGAACGCCCACGCCCTAAAGCGCAATGTACAACAACGCGATGATTTTCTTTAATATGGTGATGTATCCAATTAATAGCCTGATTTAACTGCGAATGGGTAGGAATACTATGATCGAGTACCGGAATATTTAAGTAATCAATACTTTCTTGCGTAGAGCTCCATTCGAGGCCGTCAAATTCACACGTTACATCTAAAATAGCCGTGATCCCGTTACTTTTTAATGTATCTATATCTGAGGGGAATAATCGGCAAGCTAAAAATAGATTTTCGTTTATTTGTTGAATGGGCGGTACTTTATCGCGCTTACGTGACCAAGCATTATAGATTTGTACACCAAGCAGAAATGGCACAAACGCCCAGCGTATATAAAAAGGGATCACCCCATTTTCACGTTTTCTAAATATTTTTGCAGTATTAAAAATATATGCGGTACTCACTAATAAAAGTGACAGTGCAGTCCAATAAAAAATAATAGCAAAATAAACAGAGTCCACTTCCCAACCAATAAAAATAAGCAGTAGTGCTAAAAGTGAATAACCAATTGCAGCCCACATAATTTCTCCTTGTTATAAATAATCCCGTTTTTTAATCTTAATTTAAACGGCTGTATAAATTCTTGTGCAAGTATCACGCCATATAAAAAACACTTAAAACTCAAAAATATATCTTAACCAACTGATATTTAAAATAATAAAATACACTCCCTCAAGTATCCTCATTCTTTGTGCACTTTTTACAGACATGTGAATAAATTATACCTACATGTTTAGTTTCAATATCTTAACGGTTGTTGCTTGTATTAACGTATAACTCAGCCAGTATAAATAACTTGAACTCTGGAAAATAAATGGTTAGAGAAAAATAAATATGGTTCAATACGTTAGTAATTCTCTTAACCAAAGTTCAAGTTGAATAGCAATTTTTGCCTCCAAATCACCATTTCAAACGTTTACTCAATGATAATAAGAAAACAGGACCACTGTGGATAACGGTAACCAACGCCCTCTTTTTAGCGCAAAAGAGCAAGGAGATACTGATGGACAAATTTGTGGGCTAAAATAAAAAAGCTAGCCAAGGTATTGGCTAGCTTACTTTTAGTTATCTATTTTTAACGTTACTGGGCTTTATCAAATGGCATCAGTAATGTTTTCATCGCAGGGCGAAGCGCTATTAATACCGTTTCTTCGGTTAGTTCAGGGTAAAGTAACTTTCTGAGTAATAACCCTGCCATCATCGAAAAAATAACATTAATTCGGCTTTCAAGTTCAAGCTCATCAATGTCTTTGAGCGCACTTCGCTCGCTTGTTAAAAGCTGCCTCATGCGCCCTCTTGCTTGAATATCAGTTTCGCGCAAAAGAGTAGCGACTTTCATATTACGACCTGCTTCTGCCATCATGTCTAAATCAATAACACACGAGCCCGTATCCATGTGTCGTTGCACACCAATATTTAAGCCATCTAAAAGAGCTGCTAAAACATCACCGGGGTGATCTTCAAACTTTTGAAAGATAGAGAACATTTCTTCCATATCTTTTTCAATAATGCTTTCTATAATGGCTTCTTTGCTTTCAAAGTAATTATAAATATGGCCTGCACTCATCCCTGCCGTTTTAGATATTTCTGCCATACCTGCACCGTGGTAACCTTTTCGGCGAAAACACTCTGCAGCAGCCGCTAATATTTGCTCACGCCTAGCCAGTGCTATCGCGGGATCAGTTTGCCTTTTTGCTTTAGGCTTCATGTTCAACTCCACTACCAAGTTATAAGCTCAGTAAAGCAAGAGCTATAAATAGTCTCGCCATATAAATTGTAATGCGGCTTTAAAAAGCCGCATATATTATTTCTCTTCCTGAGTTATTTCACTGGTTACGTTCCATCCGCCACCAAGCGCTTTGTACAAGTTAATTTGACTCGCAAGATACGCTTGTTGACCCGCAATTAACTGCTGTTGTGCGCCGTACCATGTACGCTGAGCATCAAGTACTTGCAAGTAGCTATCTGCACCTTTTTCGTAACGCATTTTTGATAAATCAAACGTGATTTGTCGGCTACTTATAAGCATATCAAGTGCACTTAATTGCTCTTGGTAGCCCTCTCTATCGGCAAGTGCATCAGCAACTTCGCGAAATGCATTTTGAATTTTTTGCTGATACGTTGCTACCGCAATTTCTTGATCTGCTTTTGCTACATCAAGATTTGCTTGGTTACGTCCCATATTAAAAATAGGTAAGCTAATTGTCGGCACAAAACTCCATGTACCCGAGCCTGAATCAAACAAGCCACTTAAATCACTTGAAGCAGAGCCGGCATTGGCTGTTAAGCTAATGCTTGGATAAAACGCCGCACGTGCAATACCAATATTGGCATTTGCAGCAAGCATTAAATGCTCAGCGGCTTTAATATCAGGGCGCTGCGATAACAAGTCAGACGGTAAACCAACGGGTACTTCTGGCATGCTGATCAAGTTAGTCAAGTCTTTATCTGGCAGTAAATCAGCTGAAACAGATTTACCCACTAATAAATCTAGGGCACTTTTATCACGCTTTAACAAACGCTTGTACGTTGCTATGTCTACTTTTGCTGTAGCAACTGTACTTCTAAGCTGCTCAAGGGTAATTGAAGAAGTTGCACCTAAATCAAAGCTTTTTTGCGTAAGCGATAATGACTCTTGCTGAGAGGTGAGCGTTTCTTTTGCAAGCTCTAGCAGTTGTAAATCCGTCGCGTAATTGAGCCATGCATTTGCCAACTCTGAAATTAACGACACTTGCGTGCTGTATTGGCTAAGCTCTGTAGAGTATAAATTTTGCAGGGCTTGCGCTGATTGGTTACGCACTTTGCCCCAAATATCTAACTCGTAGGAGGTAATACCCACTGTTGCACTGTACTGCGAGCTAATAGTAGCATCGCCAGTCCCCGCTAAATCAGCAGGTAAGCGCTGACGCGTACCTGATGCATTTAAATCAAGAGACGGATACAAAGCAGAGTCTTCAATTTGATACAAACCACGCACACGCTGCACATTAAGCACTGCAATTTGCATGTCTTTATTATGCTCAAGACTTTGGCTAATTAACGTTTGTAGTTTTTCATCATTAAAAAACTGCTGCCAATTTAATTGCTGCGCAGCGCTTTGCGCAGTACCTGATGCATAAGCATCAGATACTGGTAGCACAAGGTCTTTTTGCTCTGGCGCTAATTGACAACCGCTTAGCACCAATAAAGCAATTGCACTTAGGCTGAATGTTTTAATGCTCATTCTGCGCTCTCCTTTGTTGTTTCGTTAGTTTTACCAGGAAATATACGGCGAACTAACACAAAGAATAACGGTACAAATACAACAACTAATATTGATGATGCGAGTGTGCCGCCAATAATCGAAATACCTAACGCATTTTGCGCACCAGAACCCGCACTTGAGGCTATTGCTAGTGGTAAAACACCACAAATAAAGGCCATCGAAGTCATGAGTATTGGGCGCAAACGTAAGCGTACAGCTGCAATAGCAGCATCAACTAAACCAAGCCCTTCTTCCATTTTATGAATCGCAAACTCAACAATAAGTATCGCATTTTTAGATGCCAAACCAATGGTAGTCAACAAGCCTACCTGCAAGTAAATATCGTTAGATAAGCCACCAGCGAGTGCCGCCATAATCGCACCAAATATACCCAGTGGTACAATCATCATTACCGCAAATGGTACCGACCAACTTTCATAAAGCGCGGCTAAACATAAAAATACAAACAACAGCGATAAGCCATATAATAAGGGTGCTTGACCACTACTTGAGCGCTCTTGGAATGAAATACCGGTCCACTCAGACGAAATACCATTAGGCAGCTGTTTAACTAATCGCTCCATTTCATCCATTGCTTGTCCCGTGCTGTAACCAGGCGCTGCACTACCTTGAATTTCCATTGCTGAAAAACCATTGTAACGCTCTAAGCGTGGTGAACCGTATGTCCAAAACGAGCTAGCAAAAGCTGAAAAAGGCACCATGTCGCCATTATCATTGCGCACATACCACTTGTTTAGATCCTCAGGCACCATACGCGATTGCGCATCACCTTGTAGGTATACTTTCTTCACGCGACCACGGTCTATAAAGTCATTTACATAACTACTACCCCAAGCGGTGGCAAGCGTGCTGTTTATATCACCTTGTGAAACACCAAGTGCTTCAGCTTTAGCTAAATCTACATCAAGTTGAAGTTCTGGCATGTCTTCTTGTCCATTTGGACGTACGCCCGCTAAAATTGGGCTTTGGCTCGCCATACCTAATAATTGGTTTCTTGCCGCTAATAAATCATCATGTCCAAGGCCAACACGGTCTTGTAAAAAGAGAGTAAAGCCATTGGCCGTACCCAGCTCAACAATTGCCGGCGGTGGAAATGCAAAAACAAAGGCTTCTTTTATTGTTGAAAAGTAGCCCATTGCTTTACCTGCAACCGCTTTAACAGATAAATCATCTCGCTGACGCTCATCCCAATGCTTAAAGTTAACAAACGCAATCGCTGAGTTTTGGCCAGAACCTGCAAAACTAAAACCAGTCACGGTAAAAATACCGTTTACTGCTTCGGATTGATCATTTAAGAAATGGTTTTCTACTTTTTTAACAACCTCAAGTGTTTCTTGTGTTGTAGAGCCTGCCGGTAATGACACTTGGTTAAACAAAATACCTTGGTCTTCGTCAGGCAAAAATGCCGTTGGTAAGCTTGAGAATACATAAACCATGCCGCCCACAATCACGCCATAAATAAGCAGATAGCGCTTAGAGTGCGTAAGCATACGGCCCACAAAACTTTGTGCACCTGAGTTTGTTTTATCAAAACCACGGTTAAAGCCTGTAAAAAATCGGCCAAATAACGTGTTATTGTTATGTACATGGCTTGGTTTTAAAAGCGTTGCACACAATGCAGGTGTTAAAATTAGGGCCACTAAAACCGATAACCCCATCGCAGATACCAGTGTTATAGAAAATTGACGATAAATAATCCCAGTAGAGCCGCTAAAGAACGCCATTGGTATAAATACCGCAGAAAGTACCATGGCAATACCGACCAACGCGCCTTTAATTTCATCCATAGATTTACGCGTAGCTTCAAGTGCCGATAGCTTCTCTTCGGTCATTAAGCGCTCAACGTTTTCGACTACAACAATCGCATCATCCACAAGTAAGCCTATGGCAAGTACCATCGCGAACATGGTTAACGTATTGATTGAATAACCAAATGCGTACAAAATACCAAACGTACCAAGCAATACCACAGGCACGGCAATGGTCGGAATAAGCGTTGCTCGGAAGTTTTGTAAAAACAAATACATGACGACAAACACTAAAATAACCGCTTCAATAAGCGTATGAACTACTTTTTCAATTGATAAAGATACAAATGGTGTGGTGTCATAGGGTACAACTACATCTAACCCTTCAGGAAAATAAGGTTTTAACTCTTCAATTGCGGCTTTAACGCCTGCTGCTGCATCAAGTGCATTCGCGCCACTGGCCAATTTAATACCTAAACCCGAAGCAGGTTGTCCATCGTAGCGTGCTACAACACGGTAGCTTTCGCCACCCAACTCTACACGTGCAACATCCTCAAGGCGGACAAAAGAGCCATCAGGATTTGTTTTTACTAAAATATTCTCAAACTGCTCGGCCGTTTGTAAACGACTTTGCGCTGTCACCGTTGCATTAAGTTGCTGCCCAGCAACTGCTGGCATCCCTCCTAATTGGCCCGCAGATACTTGTGCATTTTGCGCGCTAATTGAGGCGCTAATATCCGCTGGCGTTAGTTTGTAATTTTGCAGTTTTGAAGGGTCTAACCAAATTCGCATAGCGTATTGTGAGCCAAATAATTGCACTTCACCTATACCTTCAACACGTGAAACAATATCTTGCACGTTTGATGATACATAATCACCAATATCGATGTTAGTCATACTGCCATCTTTAGACACAAAACCTAATACCATCAAAAAGTTACGAGCAGACTTTGCAACAACGACACCTTGCCTTTGTACTTCTTCAGGTAAAAGTGGTGTTGCAGTCGCTAATTTATTTTGCACTTGAACTTGTGCAATATCAGGGTCTGTTTCGGCACTAAATGAAAGAGTAAGCGTTGCTGAACCGCTCGATTCAGACGTTGATGACATATAAAGTAAGCCATCAAGCCCCTTCATTTTTTGCTCTATAACTTGCGTAACCGTATCTTCAAGCGTACGTGCAGATGCACCAGGGTACGTTGCCGTAATACTAATTGCTGGCGGTGCAATTGACGGATACTGTGCAATTGGCAAGCTTTGTATAGCCAAAATACCTGCTAGCATCACTACTATTGCCAGTACCCATGCAAAAATGGGCCTGTCGATAAAAAATCGTGACATTACAACTCTCCGTTATTGCGCTTTATCAGCTTTTGTAGATGACTGAATTTCAGAAGGACTCACTGGCGCACCCGGGCGAATTTTTTGTAAGCCTTCTACAATTAATTTATCGCCATCACTTAGGCCATCAGTAACAAGCCAATCTGAACCAACGGTTCTATCCACTTTTAACACGCGACTTTCTACTTTATTGTCTTTACTGACAACCATTGCTGTTGGCTCGCCTTTGTTGTTACGGCTTACACCCCGTTGCGGTACTAAAATCGCATCCGCTTTAACGCCTTCAACAATAGATGCACGTGCATACATGCCTGGTAATAATAGCTTTTCAGGGTTAGGGAATTTAGCGCGCAAAGTTACAGAGCCGGTACTTGGGTCAACAGTCACTTCTGAGAACTGCAACGTTCCTTTGTGAGAATACGCCGAGCCATCTTCCATTATTAATTCAACATCTGTTTGGCTGTTTGCATCAATACCTAAACGGCCAGATGCAATCGCTTTTTTAAGTTGCGTCAACTCATTGCTCGATTGTGTTAAATCAATATAAATTGGGTCTAATTGAGTCACCGTTGCAAGTGCTGTACTTTGATTTGCACTTACTAGTGCACCCACTGTTACGCTTGATTTACTAATTTGGCCACTAATAGGGGAAGACACATGGCTGTAATCAAGGTTAATTTGCGCTGATTTTAACTGGGCTTTAGCCGTTAATAATTCAGCATTTGCTTGTTTGTACGCAGCATCCGCTTCGTCAAAATCTTGTTGACTCACTGCTTTGATTTTTAAGAGTTCGCCGTAACGTGATGCTTTTGATTTAGAGCTGGCGATGCTTGCCTCTGCGCGTGCAACGCTCGCTTCACTTGCTGCAAGGTCTGCTTCAAATGTAGCTGGGTCTATTTGATACAGTGCTTGGCCTTGCTTAACCTCTTTACCTTCGACAAATAAACGAGATTGCACAATACCACTTACTTGTGGGCGAATTTCAGCAATTTGAAATGCACTGATACGCCCAGGAAGTTCTTTTTGAGAGTAAGCGCTTGGCTTTTTAATGTGAGTACACCCACTGGCACAGCTTGAGGAGCTGAAGCTTGTGACTGCTCAGTTGCTTGGTCACAACCAGTTAAAGCAACAGAACCTACGAGGGCGGACAATACAAATAAAGCGATGCGGGAACGCTGCATGTTAAATACCTTTTAGTTTAGAGTGAACGATCATTCTAAATTAAAACGCGCTGAGAATGAATCTTAATTAGAAGAAATTTACACAAACTTACACTCCTCAGTACAATATACGTCTTAGGTTGCATTTAATGTTAATTAGATGAAAATAGAATCAAGACTGTATGAATATAAAACAACTGAACATACTGAAATAATATCTCATTTTAGAAACGAAGTGTTTAACAGACACAAAAAAGCCAAGCAAATACAGCTTGGCTATTTATATAAAAACTAAAGCGCACCTTATTTTAAAGGATATTAGCACTATGCTAAGTAATAACTCTTGAAACTAATAACTGCTCTACCCTAATACCCTCTACATCAACCACTTCGAATTTAAAGCCTGAAAAGGTTAAATGTTCCGCACGCTTGGGTATTCGCTTCATATTGTAAATTAAAAAGCCTGCAACGGTTTCATAGTGCATTTGCTCAGGAAACTCTTCTATGTCCAGCAGTTTTGCTAAATCGCTAATCGGAGTTAAACCATCAACTAACCAAGAGTCTTGATCGCGTTCTATAATTAATTCATCGCCTTGGTGAGTTATTAAATCCCCCATAAAGCCTTTCATTAAGTCTTTTACCGTAACGATACCGACCGATAAAGCGTATTCATTAACAACAACGGCAAACGGTTTGGCTGCACTTTTAAAGGCATTTAATGCTTCTGATAGGCTTAATGTCTCGGGTAAATAAAAAACATCTTTATCAATCAACTCATCATTTATATTGGCTGCTTCACCTTTTAATACTTGTCGTAAAATATCTTTTGATTCAACAGAGCCATGTAACTTATCTAAGCTCCCTGACACCACTAAAAAGTGATTATGAGGATGATCAATAATTTTAGTCGCAATATCATGACTCGATTCGTTTAAATCAAAATAGACAATTTGGTCGCGTGGCGTCATTACACTTGATAAAAACCGCGCTTCTAAATCAAACACATTGCCTATTAATTCATACTCTTGCTTTTGCAAGCTTCCGTATGCAGCACCTGCATCCATCATCGCAACAATATCTTCAGTTGTTACATTGTCTTCCCGCTCTGCAGGTACTTTAAATAAGCGCAGTACAAAGTTAGTTACACCATTAAAAAACATCACTAACGGGGTTAAGGCAAAGGTCACCCAACGCATTATAGTCACCACTCTCACAGCGACTGCTTCTGGCATGATCATCGCTAAGCGTTTGGGCATTAAATCGGCGAACAATATAAACAAAGACGTAATAGTAAAAAACGAAAATAAAAAGCTAATTTTCTCTACATGTGCGCCTTGATAAAATAGTACCAACACGCTTTCAACATAAGGAGATAAAGCCTGCTCGCCCACAATACCACCCAATATCGCAATCGCGTTGAGTGCTATTTGGATCATGGCAAAAAAAGCCCCTGGATTTTCTTGTAGCTTTAATACCGCTGCTGCTTTTATATTTCCTTCATCTGCCATTACTCGCAGTTTTATTTTACGCGACGCCGCAATTGCTATTTCTGACATAGCAAACAACGCACTGATCAAGATCAATAAGCTAATCCCGATTAAATCACCCATTTAACGCTCCAAAAAAGTTAGTGCTTTTGAAACAAAAGCAGCTGATTATAGTCGGTTTTTTAAACGCAGCAATTTAAATTTAAAAATATATTAAAGTAATTATATTTCATGGTGTTATATTAATAAAACCACTTATTTTACTGTTCTAATATTTTAAAATGCAGCTTTTAATTGCGTAACTAAGGCAGGATCCATATTAATATTGCAAGCAAAGTACAAAGGGGATTGTGTTGTATTCAAACTCAGAACAGGTTCAAGTAATTTAAGCCTTGGCTCAGCTTGAATTCGATAGTCAAATTGCTTTTTACTAAGCACAACAAAATCTAGAATATCGTCGCGAGTACTAATAAGTTTATCTATTTTGTCTAGGCTATCTATAAGTAATAAATGCTTACTTTCGCTAAAGCCACGCTCTAACAAATAATGATGACTAAAGTTATCACGCAGTACTGCTATTTTATACTTTTTGGCATCATTGAGAGTATTTAACTTTATACCTCTCGACTTAAGCCCATATATAGCAGAGTCAAAGCTTTCTAGCTCGCCTATCCAAGTAAACTTATTCTCTCTATTAGGGAGTCGCACTATCGAAAATATACAGGTGTTTTTATCACGTAATGTTGCGTTGTACGATATGGCCCAACTATAGGCAAACATAGTGTAATTTATACCTGTACCTTCTAGCGCTTTATGAACTTTATCGACAGAGCGGCCAATGAGTTTGTTATCTTCATTGATGTACTGAAAGTCCGGAAATACTTCCGTTACGATTGTAATTTCAGTGGCGTTAACCTTAATACAGATAACGCACAGTAAAAAGATAAACCACTTCATTTAACTGAGCCCCATGATAAGTATATTAATAAATATAGCTGAGGCTCTGCGAACTGCTAGTTTTTAGTAGTGTATAAGCACGACCAATTTACTTGTTCATTGCGTTGATTAAAAAGGCCGATATTTTAGCGCCTTCTTTGAGCGTTGTTTCAGAACTAGACTGGCCAACAAGCGAACTGTCGGTGAATGGCGCTATTTCCATCATATCAGCCCCCGTAATTGGAAACTCATCCGCAATGGCTGATAAAATATCAAGCGCATGCTGTGGTGT
The DNA here is from genome assembly GCF_037162565.1 of Pseudoalteromonas sp. B62. Lineage (NCBI taxonomy): Bacteria > Pseudomonadati > Pseudomonadota > Gammaproteobacteria > Alteromonadales > Pseudoalteromonadaceae > Pseudoalteromonas > Pseudoalteromonas sp. B62. The sequence continues at coordinate 278,271 of NZ_JARLVB010000001.1, forward strand.
TAAACCATTATGTTCTGGCGTACCTGTGGCAGATGCAAACTCGGCATCAAGCGCATCAATATCAAAGCTTACATATACTTCATCAACGTTATCGGCTTTTAACTGAGCAATAGCGTCGGCAGCAACCGCTGCTGCGCCGCGCTCAATGATTTCATGTGCCCAATGTTGCTTAACGCCAAAGGTACTTTCCCAGTGCGCTTTAGGCTTGCCACTTGAGCGTATACCAAATTGTATTAAATGATGCGGTGCCGGTAAAAACTCTAATATATGTGTACACCACGAGCCAAAACATAAATCAATACCTAAGCGCTCCACAAGTAAATCGGTATGCGCGTCAAAATGAATAATAGCCGTGCGCTTACCTTGCTCACGTTTTGCTTTTAAGTACGCTTTAGTAAGTGGGTAACTAATTGAGTGATCGCCACCAATACCAAATAATCCTTTATCTTTAAACGTTGCGTAAAAACTGTCGCAGACATCTTCAGTGATTGATAACGGGCTTACGTAATAGTCGTTATCTTCATCACCATATAAGGCTTTTTGGCAATTAGAAATGGTTGCATCATTTAGGTATTTGTCATGAAGTAAATGTGGAATTACACGAACATCACCTAAATCAAACGAATGACACTGCGGTTGCTGATCAATTAAAGCTGAGCGCACAAACAATGGCCCCCAGTTTGCGCCGCGTAAAATCCCACCGCCACAGTCTGAACTAATACCTAACATAACGGCTTTATGTGGTGAGCTTGGTAATTCGTTTAAAGACTCGCGCCACAAGTTATCAACGTTTTCAGTTTGTCCGTAAAGTTTATTACGCAGTGCGGCTTTGCGCTCTTTTGCAGTATTTACTGTGTATACGCCATCGCCCGGTGCGCACAAACAGTGCTCAACTTTGTTTTTAAATGCTTCAAATTGTGTGCTCATAATAAACTCCTTCGGTTTTTATTCTGTACGTAGCTAATTAGTTTTGATTACTTTTGATTAGTTATGCAAAATCACTAAAAGTGCCTAAACTTCAAATAAATGTCACTTTGCTAAACAAGTCAGTGCTTAATATCAGTAAACACGTTAGTTTTCACGTGTTCACTACAAGATTAAGCCATTGAATTTATTTGATATTAATGAAAATTTGTAATCATCCATTTAATCGTAGTTACGCGCTTGGGTGATACTTATTATGTCTGCTTGAACATGTCAACAGCGTAACAAGGCTACGTATATTAGTACTTGATTGAATATTCATAGTTGATGAATAAATCAAATTAGCCCTTAAAATTATTAAGACTTAATTGAAGGAGTTAAGATAAAACGGACAATCGTCCTGTACTTAATAAACGTTTCTAGCAATGATGCTAGATTGACAACAATTTATTATAAAAAGGCTTAGCTATGGAAAAGGTATTTCACTTAGGACTATGTATTGACGATCTTAAAAGTGCAAAACTTGCGATTGTACCGGGCGATCCAGATCGTGCAGCACGTATTTCTCAATTCCTAGACAACCCAACCTGCCTGGCTCAAACTCGTGAGTTTCATGTTTACTTAGGCCAACTAAACGGCCACTCTGTGGTTGTTTGTTCTACGGGTATTGGTGGCCCATCTACGTCGATTGCAGTAGAAGAATTAGCACAACTTGGCGTGCGTAAATTTTTACGTATTGGTACAACCGGTGCAATTCAGCCACACATTAACGAAGGCGAAATTTTAATTAGCCAAGCGTCTGTACGTTTAGACGGTGCAAGCCAACATTTTGCACCACTTAGCTACCCTGCTGTATCTGACTTTTATGCAACACAAGCTATGGTACAAGCATGTAAAAACTTAAATATCGATTTCCACATTGGTATTACGGCATCAAGCGATACATTCTACCCAGGACAAGAGCGTTACGATACGCATTCTGGTTACGTTCCTAAATCACTACAAGGTAGCTGCGAAGAGTGGCAAAAACTGGGCGTAATGAACTACGAAATGGAATCGGCAACATTATTTACTATGTGTGCAGCCCTTGGTTTACAAGCAGCATGTGTAGCAGGCGTACTTGTTAACCGTACTCGCCAAGAAATACCAAATGTAGACCACGGTGAAATTGAGCGTAAATCTGTAGCAGTCGTATTAGAAGCAGCTAAAGTATTACTTGATTAATACCAAGTAAACTCAATAGATAAAATTGTAAAGCACAGCTCTGGCTGTGCTTTATTGTTTTTAAGAGGTTATTTTAGCTGAGCGCTAATTACTTCTATTGCCGGTAGATTTTTAAAACTTGCAAGTACAGCACGTGCTACACCCGCTTGGTTTTCATGGCCTGCGGTTTCTAAAAGTGTAATTGATTTTACTGTACTTTCGTTAAAGCTAAGCCCAGCTAAAAAGAACTGACTTAGTGCACTTTGTAGTGGCGATAAACTTGGACTGTAAGCTGCATTTTCGGCGTAACTTCCGTAAAAATCACCATCACTAAATGTACTTATTTTTACGGCGCTAAAGTTTTGGCTGTAAGGCACGTACGCATTAAGTGCAAAACGCGCAAGGGTTTCATCAAGGCCATCAAAGCTAAAATTACCTTGCTGTGGTTTTGGGTTAAATAAGCTAAATTCGTTACCTAAATCGGTAGGTCCAAATGAATGCGGCAGTAATTCAGCAAGTTTAAATTGCTGATCAGGAAGTAAAATATCAAACTCTTTCGCATCAGCTAGTTCGTTCATAAACTGGCGACAATACCCACAAGGCGCATCGCTAATCGCAATTTTAACTATTTTTTTAGCGCCGTTTAACCATGCGTTATTTATAGCCGATTGCTCTGCATGAACCACTAAACTCAATGCTTGATGATCAAACTCTACATTTGCACCAAAGTAAAAGTTTACCTCACCGTTTTCATCAAGTGCTTTAACAATTGCGCCTACATGAAAATCTGACACTGGCGCAACGGCATACTCAGAAGCTAAAGGTACTAAACCTTGTAGTAATGCATCATCAGACACATTGAGTTGAGCGCATAACGCTTTAATATTACTAGAATTTAATATGCCACGTTGTGATTTTAATTGACTACGTAATGACGCTGTTTGCGCTACGTTTAATGTGATGTGCGAATTTGTAAGTGCTGTATCTTGCTGTACAGTAAAAGTTGCTGAAGCCATAACATTTTTTAATTATTCAATGGCTAAGTAGTTTAAAAGGTTAGGGTGTTAAATACCAGCCTATTTAACGCAAAAAAAGGAGCACATCGCGTGCTCCCTTTTAATACCAAGAGGAATACCTAACAAAATAAAGTGTTAGCCGGTATTACGCATACCTGCAGCTATACCTGTCATAGTGATCATTAACGCATTATCAATGTCACCTTCGTTTCGTTTTTCCTCTGAGCGAGCACGGCGTAAAAGCTCAACCTGTAGTAAGTTAAGTGGATCGGTATACGGATTACGTAAACTAATCGACTCCTTAATCCAAGGTTGTTCGGCTAGTAGGCTTTTTTGTGGGCTAAGTGATTGCACCAAGCTAATAGCTTCTTGAAGCTCTTTACGAAGTGTTACACCCAATGGTTTGTACATATCTTCCACCAGCGCATTGTCGTAATGCTCACTCAACCAGCAATCGGCTTTACTGAATACCATTTCTAGCATTTCTAAGCGCGATCTAAAGAACGGCCACTGTAAGCTCATTTCGGTTAGAGTTTCTGCGCCGTACTTATTAAGCGCAGCCTTTAAGCCTGTTAACGCACCTAACCATGCCGGAAGCATTAAACGGTTTTGACTCCACGCAAAAATCCATGGAATAGCACGCAGGCTTTCAACACCGCCATTAGGATTACGTTTTGCAGGGCGAGAACCAAGCGGTAACTTAGACAGTTCAAGCTCAGGTGTTGCCATTCTAAAGTAAGGTACAAAGTTTTCATCGTGGCGAACTACATTACGGTAGTGTTCACACGACTCCTCACTTATTAGCTTCATTACTTCGCGCCACTGCGGTTTTGGCTCCGGCGGCGGTAATAAGTTACTTTGTAGTACCGCGCCTGCGTAAATATTTAAGCTTTGCAGTGCTACATCGGGTAAACCAAATTTAAAGCGGATCATCTCGCCTTGCTCGGTTACACGCAACCCCCTTTTAACGAACCTGGCGGTTGTGAATGCAGCGCTTGTGCGGCAGGTGCACCGCCACGCCCTACTGTGCCACCACGTCCGTGGAATAAAATAAGTTCAATACCACGCTCATCAGCAAGTTGTACTAGTTTGTCCATTGCTTCGTACTGGGCCCAACCAGCTGCCATCATGCCGGCATCTTTAGCAGAATCAGAGTAACCAATCATTACATTTTGGGTGTTTTTAATGTGCCCGCGATACCAAACATTATCAAGTAATGTAGTAATTACATCACTGCCTGCGTTTAAATCGTCGAGTGTTTCAAACAACGGTGCTACTGGTAAATCAAAGCTACAGCCGCTTTCTTTTAGCAATAATTGTACTGCTAAAATGTCTGATGCTGTTCGCGCCATCGAAATAATATACAAGCCAAATGTTTGTTCGTCTTGCTTAGCAATAACATCAAAGGTGTCTAGCACTTCTTGAACATCAGGGCTTGGTTGCCAATGTTTTGGAATAAGCGGTCTGCGAGAGTTAAGCTCAGTAAGTAAAAAAGCTTGTTTGTCTTGCTCTTGCCATTGGTTGTAGTCGCCTAAACCTAAATAACGAGTCAGCTCTGAAAACACATCGCTGTGGCGAGACGAATCTTGGCGCACATCGAGTTTAGCTAAACGCAAGCCAAAGCTATTAATACGGTACAGTAAATCAAGCAATAAGCCATCAGCAACGACTTTCATATTACACTTTAATAACGAGCGATAGCAGAACCTCTACAGGGTGTTTAAGCTGATTAATATCGGTAATTAAATCTTGTGAATCGCTACGCTTATTTTTAATTTTAGCGCCAAGATGAGCTACTGTTTCTGCAACTTGGTTTTTAAGCTTTTTGATCACCGCTCTGTATGGTTCAAAGTCTTGACCTGCCAACTCAATAAGCTCATCACTGGCATCTGACATAGAGAGTTCAGCGCATAACGTTTTTAAATCTTGAATATATAAGTTAAGCGCCATCCAACGACCATGGTCAAGCACTTCTGCTGTAACCTGCGATGTTACAAATGGATTTCCATCACGGTCTCCACCCATCCACGATGTAAATTCAATCGGGCTGTAATCTTTTGGTAGCTCTAAACTTAATTGCTCTTTAACATTGGCTGAAAATTCACGTAAAAAGCGCGGAACAGCGTGCCATAGACTGTTTTCGATTACCGCATAACCCCATTTAGCTTCATCAACTGGCGTTGGGCGAGAGCGACGAATGTCGTCGGTATGCCAAGCCTGGCTAATAAGCTGTTCAATACGATTTAAAATAGCATCTCGCTCTAGCGGTAAGTTATCTTTTCGCTCAAGCGACGCTAAGCAATCACTTAGTTCAACATGTTTATTAATAATAGTACGGCGCGTCACCTCGGTTGGGTGAGCGGTTAATACTAAGTTTATGTGGAGTTTTGAGAGTGTTTCGGCCAAATGATTACTGTCTAGCTGGCCTTGTTCTGCTTTTGTAACTAACGTTTTTAATGTTTGAGTGAGAGGGTTTTGTTGACCAAGGCCAACGTCATTAAAACGCGAAACGGTATGAAATTGTTCTGCTACATTAGCAAGGTTTAAAAAATGATTAAATGAACGGGCAACCGGCAAAAGCTCTTCATCACTAAGCGCATGTAAAACATCTATTAGCGCTTGTCTGTCGTCTTCATTACCACTGCGAGATGATTTAGATAAAGCCCGAATTTCTTCTACTTTATCTAAAATAGCTTGGCCTTGAGCATCTTTAATTGTTTGTCCTAGAAGTTGCCCTAGTAAATTTACATTACCTCGCAAGGCGGCGTATTGTTCACTCATTTATCATTCTCCTTTATTTCGTAGGGCACTATTAATATCATCATGTAGGGATATTTAATAGATCCATTTGCAATGTCTTGTCGTAAAAAAATATATATAAAATAATCACAAAGCAATTACATGATCATTTTTTACGATGGTAACTGCCCCCTTTGCAGCACCGAAATGCAGCAACTAAAACACGCTGATTCTAAAAATCTAATTACGCTTGAAGATCTTAACGCGAGCGACTTTAGTGAGCGCTACTCGTATATTGATAAAGACCAAGCAATGACTTATCTGCAAGCTCAAAAGCTATCAGGTGAAATGATTTACGGGCTTGATGTAACGTACGAAGCATGGAAAATAGTGGGTAAACACGGCTGGTTGAAAATTTTTCGCTTGCCAATAATTCGCTTCTTCGCTGACTGCGGATACCTGTTATTTGCTAAGTATCGGCACCCCATCAGTCGCTTTTTAATGCCAAATACTCAGTGCAGTAACGGCCAATGTGGACTAAAAGCAAAAGGTGATAAATGAAAACCATTGTTTTATTCGGCGCAAGCAGTGCCATAGCAAATGCATATATAGAACATTTACAAATAAACACGCCTACTCATCAGATCGTTTGTATTAGTTCAAAAAGTATTGAATCTGGTTCAAGTGTTGTCCACCTGCATACTGACTACACAAAACAAAGTTTAGCGAGCGTTACTAATTACCTAAAAGCGCAAAATGCCGATATACAACAAGTTATTATATTCAATGGTACACTGCACAACGAAACCCATATGCCCGAAAAAAGCTGGAGGATTTAGACGCTGAGTATTTTAGCCAACTTCTAAATTCAAACACCCTAACTCCCCTACTTTGCTTGCAGAGTATTTTGCCGCTTTTAACACATAAAACGCAGTGTACTATTACAGCACTTAGTGCGCGTGTGGGCAGCATTAACGACAATAAATTAGGCGGTTGGTATACGTATCGCGCCTCCAAGGCTGCGCTTAACATGCTATTTAAAACCGCAGCGATTGAGCTTTCACGCCGAGCTAAAAATACCAAGCTCGTTTTATTTCACCCAGGGACTACTGATACTGCGCTTTCAAAGCCATTTCAAAAAAACGTACCCGCTGGAAAACTCTTTACAGCTGAATTTGTAGCTAAGCAGCTTTTTACACTTACTTTTAATAACCCTCATTTAGAACTCAATGGTGAGCCTGCCTACTTAGATTGGCAAGGCGAAACTATACCGTGGTAAGGACCTTTAATGCATTTTACTAAAGAGCGCATAAACGCACTTGAAAAACACACCCGTACTCATTTAATTAATTCGCTTTCGGGTTTTAAAAGCGCCAACTTAATTGGCACGCAAGACAAACAAGGCAATACTAATCTCGCCATTGTTAGCTCTGTTATTCATTTAGGTGCTCACCCTCCGCTAGTTGGCATGATAATGCGACCAAATAGCGTGCCTCGACATACGTTCGAAAACATAATTGAAACAGGTAGTTACACCATTAACCAGGTTAATAAAGCGATTTATAAGCAAGCCCATCAAACTTCAGCTCGTTACGATAAAAATGAGTCTGAGTTTGATACGACGGGGTTAACGCCCGAATACTTAAACGACTTTGCAGCGCCTTTTGTTAAAGAAAGCCGCTTAAAGTACTCGGTTAAATTTGTAGAAAACCAACATTTAGCCATCAATGGCACAGAGCTTGTGATAGGTGAAATCACTGATGTGTATTTAGATGAAGTAGCACTTCAAAGTGATGGCTTTTTAGATTTACAGGCTATTGAAACCGTGGCAGTAACCGGGCTTGATAGCTACCACACAAGTAATAAACTCACGCGTTTACCTTACGCTAAAAAATAATATGCCCTTTTAAGAGGCTGTAAACTAATAGCCTCTTATCGCATAACATTGAATTTTACCTTGGTATTGATCACACTAGCTAAAAATCCAAGGAGAAAAACATGACCACCATAGGTATAGGTACACAATCAAGCGAGCAAGCGTTGGCAAGCCTAAGTAACATGACGCAAACGCTAACCCCTATTGCTGCTGACGAACATTTAGAGCGCATAGCCAAGGCGCAAGCGTATATGCTAGCAAACAACATAGATGCAATTTATTTAAACGCTGGCACCAACCTTACCTACTTTACAGGCATGAAATGGTACGCGAGCGAGCGCATGGTTGGTGCGATATTACCCGCCCTTGGTGAAGTACAATACATTGCGCCTTATTTCGAAATTGGTTCACTAAACGGGTTTAAAGTAATAGATGGGCCTATTCATGGGTGGCAAGAGCACGAAAATCCTTATGCACTTTTTGTTGAAGTACTAAAAAAACTTAACATTAATGAAAACGCAACTATTGGCATTGATGAAAGCGCACAATTTTTTATATTCGACGGCATTAATAAAGCACAAATGGGTTTAACCCTCATAAATGCACAACCTGTAACGGCGCATTGCCGTATGCATAAATCAGTTCATGAACTTAGCTTAATGCAACGCGCGATGGACATGACCTTAGCCGTACATCAAGCCACAGCAAGCATGCTTTATGAGGGAATAACCACCACCGAAGTAGAAGCTTTTATTAAGCAAGCACACCAAAAAGTAGGTGCACCAGGTAACTATTTTTGTATTGTTTTATTTGGTGTTGCAACGTCTTTCCCGCACGGTGTTAAAGATGCCCAAATACTTAAAAAAGGCGATATGGTACTAATTGATACTGGCTGTAAAGTACACGATTACCTATCAGACATAACCCGTACCTATGTATTTGGCGAACCAACAATGCGCCAACGTATGTTTTGGGATCATGAAAAAGCAGCGCAAATGGCGGCATTTAATGCAGCTAAAATTGGTGCTACGTGCGAAGACGTTGACGCGGGCGCACGTAACTATTTAGCAGCGCAAGGGCTAGGCCCGCAGTACCAAACACCGGGTTGCCCGCATCGAACGGGTCACGGTATTGGGCTAGATATTCACGAATGGCCATACTTAGTTGGCGGTGATAAAACCCTACTTGCCCCAGGCATGTGCTTTAGTAACGAGCCAATGTTAGTTATACCCGATGAATTTGGCGTGCGTTTAGAAGATCATTTTTACATGACCGACAACGGCCCTCATTGGTTTACACAACCAAGTTATAGCATTGACGACCCATTTGGGCTTAACGCTTAAAACTGAATACCTTCAAGAGCAGCTGTTTAGCTGCTCTTTTTAGTTTGGTATTGATAAAGTGCAGTTCATCCCAATATCCCCTGTTATACCAAAGCAATCCTCAAAAGGATAAATATGAAAAACTTTAAAATTGATATCGTTTCAGACGTAATGTGCCCTTGGTGTGTAGTGGGTTATAAAAACCTAGAAACTGCATTAGAGCAACTCAAAGACGAAATGAGCGCAGATATTACGTGGCATCCTTTTGAACTAAACCCAGATATGCCAATTGAAGGTCAAGACTTAAACGAACATTTAATGCAAAAGTACAACTTAAGTGAAGAGCAAGGCGACGAAAATCGTAAAAACATGTTCGAAGCCGGTCAGCGTGCTGGGTTTACCTTTAATTTTGATGGCAAACGCATCATGATCAACAGCTTTGATTTGCATCGTTTATTAATGTGGGCAGGTGAAGAAGGTAAGCAAACCGAATTAAAACTTGCCTTTTTTGAAGCGCACTTCACTGATTTAAAATACTTAAATCAAGAAGAAGCACTACTCGACGTTGTTGAAAAAGTAGGTCTTGATAAAGAAACTGCGCGCGGTATTCTACATTCAGACAAATACGTACAAGACGTACGCCAAGAGCAAGACAACTTTAAACAAATGGGTATTACGTCAGTACCTACATTTATCATAAACGATAAGTATGCACTTACTGGCGGACAGCCAAGCGACTCATTCATTCAAGCACTAAAACAAATTAGTGAAGAAGAAGCCAAGCAAGACGCTTAACGAGTAAATTGTTGCTTAACACTTAAAAAAGGCTGCACATTGCAGCTTTTTTATTACGTATAAGTAAGCGAACAATAATCACCTTACTATAAATTTATTAGATATTTTATCGTCAACATACAGCACTAAATGCGTGTGGTTATTCGTAACATCATAAGTGATTTATCTCTAACACAGCCTCTAGGATTCTCATAAATGATCTTTACAGTATAAAAATAAGGATGGGTATCTGTAGTGGTCAACTAATTTCGGCTGATGGGCAGAACGCCCAGGCAACGCTATTTTCGTCTGCGTAAAAATTTAAGTTGAACCCGCCTAATATTGGCAACTAGCTTGGCAACTAGCTTGGCAACTAGCTTGGCAACTAGCTTGGCAACTAGCTTGGCAACTAGCTTGGCAACTAGCTTGGCAACTAGCTTGGCAACTAGCTTGGCAACTAGCTTGGCAACTAGCTTGGCAGAGAAGGTACCACCCATCATATATATTTAAAAACGTAGGTCGGATAAGCAAAGCGCCATCCGACACAGTAACTCATTTGAGTCTCGACGAACATAAACAGCTAATTTATATAGCAAAATTAAGTAGAGCTGGCCCCTTAATTGAACAAGCAAAGATCTCCCAATTAAGATGGGTGTCACGTTAATTTCTTAGAGAAGGTACCACCCATCATATATATTTAAAAACGTAGGTCGGATAAGCAAAGCGCCATCCGACACAGTAACTCATTTGAGTCTCGACGAACATAAACAGCTAATTTATATAGCAAAATTAAGTAGAGCTGGCCCCTTAATTGAACAAGCAAAGATCTCCCAATTAAGATGGGTGTCACGTTAATTTCATATATATTTAAAAACGTAGGTCGGATAAGCAAAGCGCCATCCGACACAGTAACTCATTTGAGTCTCGACGAACATAAACAGCTAATTTATATAGCAAAATTAAGTAGAGCTGGCCCCTTAATTGAACAAGCAAAGATCTCCCAATTAAGATGGGTGTCACGTTAATTTCTTATCACGTTAATTTTTTTCGAACCCGCCTAATATTCAATATTGGCAACTAGCTTAGCAGAGAAGGTACCACCCATCATATATATTTAAAAACGTAGGTCGGATAAGCAAAGCGCCATCCGACACAGTAACTTATTTGAGTCTCGACGAACATAAACAGCTAATTTATATAGCAAAATTCAGTGGTGCTGGCCCCTTAATTGAACAAGAAAAGCTCTCCCAATTAAGATGGGGGTCACGTTAATTTTTTCTTGTTTAATTATCATCTATACTCGGCCACTAGTGCGATACCCAGGCACTTTGTTCGCATTAATGCGTACAAGTATCCCAGAACTAATGCTGGTAATATTTGTGATTTCCTCACTAACACTACCTTTACCAACAGCAACAATTGAACCAGTAAAAATAACTATTATAACAAAAAAGCAAAAAGAGACCTGGACCTATTCATTTTCATTAAGTATTTTTATTGCATATTCATGTCCATTTTCAGCCGCTTTTTTTAAATAATAATCCGCATAAATACTATTTTTTAACGGAGAGTCTCGCAGGCCGTATACTCCAAAAAAAGATAATATAAGTTCTTATACATATCATTTGAAAAACCTTGCTTATCAGCTCTGTTTGATAGATAAGAAACCATTTTAAATAGTGATTCTGAATCATTCTTTTTCATTGCTTCATCTAAAGTCAATTGACCGAATAATATAGCAGCCTCATCATCACCCACATCAGATGCTTTACGTAAGGAATTTTTAGAAAAGCAATATCACCATATTTTCCAAGTTGATATGCATAATATAAATTTACACTAGAATCTAAAATACCTTCCTCAAAAGATAACTCTAGTAGCTTGGTACCTTTATATACATCTTCTGCTTTTTCACTTGTAATTAAAAAACTACCCAGAATATGCTTTGCTCTTATATTCCCTAAATCCGATGAAATTGAAAGCATTTTTCTAGCTTCTTTATAATCTGGATTTTGGTTGTATGCTCCCAAATATAAAATGTAACCAGACAGAAAATACGCAGTGCTGTCATTCTGCAATATCCCTTGTTCTAGTATATTAGAAACATCTTTCCATTCGAGTTCCTGTTGTGCGTCAATATCATCCTTTATCAACTCTAAAGTAACATTCTCACTACAATTACCCTTTGCTTGATGGCAAAAAAATACTACTAACAATATAAAAAATAAAAACTTACTCAATTAATCCCCCAGCGGTCCCTTAGACTGATTATAAAACGACTCTATGAAAGTACTGCTTATTACGTTAAAATTTTCTACTACAGGATAACTATAATTCATATAGCCTTCAGCAGTTCCAATGATAGCTGAAGCTTCAACTCCAACGTACCCCATACAAGAAATTAGGATGACAGCCATCTTAATTTAACCACAAAACTGTGCCACTAAATTTAATCTTTTTGGCAAAGATTTCATCTTTTTTACTCCGTTCTTCGCTAAGAAAATTAGGATGGATGTTAACGTTATTTTTTTATCGTCAACATACAGTAATAAGGAGGTGACGTGGTCAACTAAATTCAGTCACCCTAGTTAAGAAACCATATCTAATGTTTCGATTCGTTCTTCAAAGTCATTTGGGCTTTGATAATTTAAGTACGAATGTAAGCGACGACTGTTGTACCACATACAGATGTAATTCATTACATCCTGTTGAGCCTCATAACGCGTTGGGTAGTTTTTCCAATGCACGCGCTCTTGCTTCAAACTACCGAAGAAGCTTTCTGCAACAGCATTATCCCAGCAACAGCCTTTCTTACTCATGCTACCAATGAAGTCATTTGACTTGAGCAATTTACGATATTGGTGGCTTGCATATTGAACCCCTTGACCTGAATGGATAATTAACCCTGTTTTGGGCTGGCGTTGCCACATCGCCATAGTCAGTGCGTCACAGACAAGCTGCGCTTTCATTCGTGAGCCCATGCTCCAACCAACGACTTTGCGCGAATATAAATCAATCACTACCGCCAGATACAACCAACCTTCTGCAGTCCAAACATAAGTAATATCTTGTACCCAGGCTTGATCAGCTGCTTCAACGTTGAAGTTTTGCTCAAGTACATTGGGATAAATAGGCTTATTATGCTCACTATTCGTTGTCACTTTGTATCTCTTTTTATAACGCACCCAGACATTTGCCTCTTTCATTAGCTGTGCTGTTTTGTGACGACTCACCGGAAAACCGAGTGCATTTAAGACTTTCTGAATACGCCTTTCACCGTAAGTATTATCACTGAAGTGCGCTATGTCCTTGACACAATCAATCATTTCTTGATGTGTTGGATCCTCTGATTTAGTTGAGAATCGCTTTTGATAACTATAGTAATTGTTACTTTTTACACCCAGTATTCGGCACATTGTCGCCACAGGCCAGGTCTTCTTGTATTGGGTTATGAACGAATATTTCACTTCGTTTCTTTGGCAAAGAAGACCGTCGCTTTTTTTAATATTTCACGCTCCATTTCTAGGCGTTTCACTTGCGCTTTTAGCTCTCTGATCTCTTCTTGCTCAGGGGTTAAATTACCGTTCCCTCTAAAAGCATGCCCATCATCATTTTCAGCTTCTTTTATCCAGCGACCAAGCATGTTGGGATTTACCCCTAAATTTCTAGAGGCTTCTGCTTGTGAGTAGTTTTGCTCAACAACTAATGCGATAGCATCAAGTTTAAATTCTTTGGAATACTTTTTACGTTTTGTCATTATCGATCTCCAGTTAAGTTGATTATCTCTTAACTGGGGTAGTCGAATCCATTAAACCACGTCAAGGTGTTATTATTCACAGTAGTATAAAGGACTTAACTTAAACCCACCCTCTTCGATTCCCGTAAATAATTTTCACCACATAAAATTATGCAGGGTGTCATCATTATTTTTTAGTAACTCTGCTTTTCAAAAAGATTGCGACGCACCATTACAGTGATATTAAATAAGATGAAAAGCATTAATTTTTTATGTTTATAAACTAACTCGTTTTGACTAAAAGGGAACGCCTATATGTGTCTTTGTTATTTCCTTTATTTATACTTATCAATAAAATAACCTAATTTATATGCGACTAAAAATGTAACTATCAGTATAGCCAAGGATATACTCAACCTTTTGAAGGCAATTAACTTCAGTTCAATAGGATTAAGTAAAGCAGCTAATAAATTGCCGAGCACACTTAAAAATGATAGTAAGAATAAAAATAAAAGAACGAAACCAATAATTTTTTCAATCATTTAATTACCATATATAGATTCTTGGCTAAGTAATAGTTGCTTCAAAAACCAAAGTAGACTGCCACATTAATTGGACTAACAAAACTGCGCCACTAAATTTACTTTTTTGGCTAAAGTTTATTTTTCATTCCATTTTTCGCTAAGGAAATTAGGATGGGTGTTAGATTTATCATTCGAGTACCGATTACCTGTAACAACACGACAAGCTGATCAAGCATTTTAGTTGAGGGGTAGGCTGAAATAAAAATATACAAAGCCAGAAAGTTTCTGGCTTTCAAATAACAATTTAAAATGAAAGGATGCTTATCGCTGATAACACATATTTACCATTTCTTTTTAGGAGCAAATAATATATCCAAGTCGTCCTGCTCTTGTTCGTTTTTCTTTTTAAGCGCATTAGCATTCGATGCCCGAAGCTCTACACTAATTGCCTCTAGATAACCTTCCACTTCTTGGCGTTTAGCTGAAACATATTCGTCAGAATAAGTAACCCCGTTAAGAGTAACTTGGGCTTTTTCAAAATATTGCCTAGCAGAACCTACCATGTTTGCCGAACGTGCTGATAAACCGCGTTTTATTTGGCTTTCTATATTGATACGAAGTTGAAGCTTTTCTAATCGTTTATCTTCAACCGTAAACACTTGGCTATCAACTCGCCCTTTATTGTGTTCTGAGCGTAACACTATACGTAATTTTTTTATACCTTGGATAAGACTTACAAGCTGTTTGTCGTTACTTGGTAAAGACAGCGAGTCATTATTATTGCCTTGAACAGGTTGCGTAAGATGCTCTTTTGCTTCACTTAACCTGTTTTTAAGCGCCTTTGAACCAGTGGAATTTGCCACCATAGTTTTCAGCGCTTCATAAACACGGCGTTGTAGTACGCGAATAATAGATTCGGACAAAGGTATGTTGGCACTATTCGCAAGTGCTTCTTCAGTCTCTTCTATTATCGCCTTTTGCTTTGTAAGCTCTTTGCGACGTTCGCCTTCTTGTTTCTCTTTGTGTTGCTGTACAGCACTTACCCAAAGCGCAATCACAATAAGTGCGACTATGAGCACAATAATAATTGAAACGATCATAGTGTAATTCTCGGATTCATATCTAATTTTTTAATCTTACATTAAATATATACTAACAGGGTAGCTTTGCGCTGCTTAACTTATAAATATGCTAAAAAAGCATTACAAGGAGGGCCTATTATAAGATTATCTCGGATAATCATTGCTATCTGAAGCATATTTATTGTGCTAGCCTTAGATCCCAAACAGATAAATGTGTATGCCTAAAACTCAAGGTGAATTTTAAAATTAAAAAACGCTTGGGTTTAACACGTATTACCTTTATAAATTATATGAATAACAACGTTAAAATATGCAGCTATGAAATTACAACAACTCAGATATATCGTAGAAGTACAAAATCATAAATTAAATGTTTCAGCAACTGCTGAAAGTTTATTTACCTCTCAACCTGGTATTTCTAAACAAGTACGTATGTTAGAAGATGAGTTGGGTGTACAAATTTTTGGCCGCAGTGGTAAACATTTAACCCATGTGACGGGCGCTGGCGAAGAAATAATTAATATTTCCCGAGAAATACTTTCCAAAGTAGAAGGCATAAAAGCGGTTGCAAATGAGCATACATTACCAGATCAAGGTAAGCTTAATATTGCAACAACTCACACGCAAGCCCGCTACGCTCTTCCGAGTGTTATTCAAGGATTTATGAAGAAATATCCTGCGGTTTCACTCCATATGCACCAAGGTACACCACAACAAATATCAGACGCAGCTGCTCGTGGCGACGCTGATTTTGCAATTGCGACTGAGGCACTTCATCTTTATTCAGATTTGGTTATGTTGCCATGCTATCACTGGAATCGCAGTATTGTTGTTGCAAATGACCATCCTCTTGCGAAAAAAGTAAATAATTTAACTGTTGCCGACATAGCGCAATATCCGCTCATTACTTACGTATTTGGCTTTACGGGTCGCTCAGAACTAGATAAAGCATTTAGTGCACATGGTCTTGAACCCCATATTGTATTTACAGCAACCGATGCTGATGTAATTAAAACCTATGTTCGTCTAGGGTTAGGGGTCGGTGTAGTCGCTTCAATGGCAATAGATCAAATAAGTGATACCGATTTAGTCTGTATTGATGCGAGCCATTTATTTGAGGCAAGTACCACTAAAATTGGATTTAGAAAAGGCAGTTTTTTACGCACTTATATGTATGACTTCATTGAGCGTTTTGCACCACACCTAACAAAAGAACGTGTTGAACGAGCAAGTTTATTGCGTAACCAAGATGATGTAGATAAATTATTTGCAGATATCGAATTACCAGTTAAGTAATCAATAATTTAATTAGTTAAAAACCGCGTAGATATAAAATGCGGTTTTTTTAATACTTTATAATAGTAAACAACCCAAAATTTTAGGTTAGCGCGTGTTTATCTTCAAAGGTTAAATTTACAGCGATGTGGTCATTTCCCATATACAAGCAATCACAACACGCAAATACCAAAAAATCATTTTATTACGTGCGATAAAGTACTTTAATTACATGCCAGCCAAATTTTGTTTTAACTAGATGAGGCTCTAAAATTGCGCCTTTAAACGCAACCTTATCGAACTGTGGAACCATTTGCCCACGACCAAATTCACCTAAATCACCGCCTTTTTTACCCGATGGGCATGACGAATACTTTTTAGCTAAGGTTTGAAACTTTGCACCTTTGCCCAACTGCTTAATAATATCTTCTGCAATCTCTTTGTGCTTAACCAAAATGTGAAGTGCGTGTGCTGTATTTGCCATGAAAAAAGCCTTTTCTACCGTTAGCTAAAATTAAACGCGGCGATTTTAACACAACCCCATACACCTAGCATCTACTTATACCATAGCTATAGTTACCACACGCCTTGCAAAGATTTATAGATTTTAACTAGAATCTTATATCCGATTAAAAATGCCATTTTTACTTTTTAATAAAATAAAAATGACATTTTAGCTAACTTAGATTTTTATGGCTTAAAAAAGCTTAATACGATCAAATTAAATAATCGTTTTACGTGACCTCAGGTGGTTAGCAGGATCATGCGAATACCTTTCTTTTACCTTCATAAGATCCTCATAACAGCCAAGAAAATAGTCTTTTGTAGGAATTGCACTGTCTTTAAAGCTAATAAATGCGCCTTCAGTCCCTTCAATTTGGGTCTCTCGGCTTACCTCAATCCAATCCATTGCTCTATTAATGTAATTGTAGACTTCATTATTTTGACCTTGTTCTTTTAACTCAACAGACTCATTCCACCATGTTTGGTACTGAATAGTGTACTGCGATTTTGAATAAGGAAATGAAACGCGGGCGTTTGCTTCTTTTTCGCTTATTTCATTATAAAAAGGACCTGCAATTGCACCAAGTGTAACGTAGCTGAATAAACCTAAATCACTACTCTTAGCATTAATCAGATCTGACGTTAAACTTTGAATTAACTGCTCTTTTCCGTTTTTTGTTAAACCGCTACCTTTTACAACCTTAGAGGTTAATTTATGGGGTGCTGGTGCATCAAAATCAGGCGTAAATGGCGTGCCATCGGCATTAGCTAAACTACCTAAACGCTTTTGCTTTTTTAATACATCGAAAAGGGAGTTTCGTGACCAATTTCCCATTAATGCACTATTATAGTTCGCTTTAGTATCTGTACCTTGATGTATTGGCGTACTATTTGGAAAGTACTTTGAGACAAATTGTTCTAACGCTTGCCAACTTCCCTGCCAATAGCCGTACATGGTACTTGGGTGGTACAAAAGCTTGTTTTGACTGTTAGCCGCAATAGCATTAATTTTTAAATTAGTGCCTACCAGCTTGTCGGTACTTGCATTATTTATAACGTCTTCCCATCGCGATAAAAGCTCAAGCGTAGACAAATCATCCTCATTAGTATTCCAGTTTATTACAAAGCGATGGATCTCGTCTGGGATCTCAAATGCTTTTACTTTAAAGTGGGTAACAATACCGTAGCTTAATGCCCCGCCACCACGTAGTGCCCATAGTAGTTTTTTATGGGATGGGTCGTTTGCATCAACAATATCGTCCTCAGCATTTACTTCGATAACTTCACCGTTGCCTAATACAACCGTAGCCCCCACTAGCGATTCACAACACATGCCTTTACTGCGAGTCCATGGCCCCCAGCCTCCGCCTTGAATGAACCCCGCCAAACCGACTGTTGCGCATGTACCATGCGGTATTGTCAATGGCGGGTTATTGTCAGCAAGCTTTGGTACCACCTGAAAAAAGCGATAACCGGAGCCTATATTTGCAATATAGTCACCGTTCACTTTCTTAACGTTAAACTCTTTTAATCGGCTCAAATCTAATAAAATCACATCGGTGCCCGTACACTCCCCTTCGTGATCGTGCCCACCAGAACGAACGCGGATCGGTAAGTTTAAGCTAATTGCTTGCTTGTAAGCCTGTGCTACATTTTCTGTTGATTCACACATTACGATAACTGCAGGATTGAATCGCAAACGAGTATTAAATATAAGGGTTTGCGCTTGATACCCTGTTAAACCTGGAGTTTCAGACACCGAGGATGATGCTTGAGTTAGCAGCTGATCATCCTTAAAACCCGAAGATTTAAGTGCTTGAACAAATTTAAGCGTATTGTTCCAATAGTTTAACATCAGGCTCTGTGCGCTTTTAAGTTGCTCGTGCGGCAGCTGCGAAACTTCATGAACTGTATTTGGGTTATTCATCGTATATTCCCTTTATTATCCTTGTGACATATACACTCGTCACGTTTTTGACCTGTTACTGATTCTGCAAGCGTTTGGATTGCTGGCGCTAAATCATCACGTGCAATATCAACTTTAATGAAGTAAGGCGTTGACGTATCTTCATATAAGATATTAAGTGCATTTTGCAGATCCGCCACCGAATTGACATTTAAATATTTAACACCGTAAGCTTGAGCTAATGCTTCGTAGTTCCAAGAAGGTAATTCATCAAAAGGAGCAAATTTCCCCTCAGGTGTAAATGCGCAAATATCTACAAATGATTGCTCAATGGCATACACCTCGTTACTCATTACAAATACAGCGGTATTACAGTGATTACGACTCAGTGTTGAGAGTGTCTGACACATCATCATAAAACCACCATCACCTGCAATAACTATACTGCGATTATCATTAGCAAGTGACACACCCAAAGAGCATCCGGTTTCATGGCCCAATGATCCCCACGCGGCATCACTAACAAAGTGGCTTTTTTCTATGCCAATCAATCTTGCAGCCATATAAAGTGATGAACTTTCACCTAAAATAAGGTTGTAACCTTTTAAGCTACGAGATCCGTTTAACTCTTGTTGATAAAGAGTAAAGAAGCTTTCGTAGCTTATTTGGCTGTGAAAATCAGCAAGCTCAGTGTTTAATGGTGTATTTAACTTAAAAGAGACTGAGTTCAAAGACGAAGTTGATCGCTCAAAATATGCCGTCAATTCGCTAATAAATACAGTTAAGCTGGTATGGATGAAGTGATCACTATTGCCAACAAGCGCACCATCCATATTAACTCTTATTAGATCAGAGCCTTGCTTAGTTAGCATAGTGAGGTAATCATCAGTAAAAATAGCGCCAAGCGCTAAAATTGCATCGCACTGCGACACATAATCGAACGTTTCAGGTAATGAGGCTTCACCTGCATAGGTGCCTACAAATAAATCGTGACCGACTCCACTTCGCTCGCTGATCACCGATTTAGCTAACGTGGTAGTGGTATACGCAATATTAAGCGAAGTTAAAAGCTTCTCTACTTTATCTTGTAAACCTAATCTCGCTATTTCTATGCCAAGCATGATTACTGGCTGTTGTGCAGTTTCTAGCTTTTGTATAGCCGCGTGTAGTAATGCATTTTGCATATTTAAATCAACGGACGTATCGGTAATAACAAGCGGGTACGCTGGAGTCGGGCATTCTGCTCCCCACACATTTTGCCAAGCTTCTAAGTAAATTGGCCTTTTTTCTTTTATTGCACACGCCAACGCTGCATCGATAATTTGAGGAGCCGTTTCAGGATCTGACAGTATTTCGCTTGCCACGGTAACACTTTCAAATATAGTTTGGTTTGATTTATAGTTACCCGTTGAATGATGAAATAATGCGCCGGTATCTGCGATAATTTTTCGATCATCAATTGATGGGCTGGCCGTTATCACCACCACAGGATTTCTTTCAACATAGGCCCCTGCAATTGCGTTTATAACACTTAATGTACCGACTCCATATTGTACAGACACTGCGCCAATCCCTTTGTAACGAGCATAACCTTCGGCCGCATAACCTGCACCTAACTCCGTTATGTCGCCAACCGCATCAATACCATCAAACTTATCAAGTGCGCTCATAAACTCCTGTACATAGTCACCCGGTACTTGGAATATTTTATCTAGGCCTTGCTCTTTTAAGCGCGTTAATAAATAGTCAGCAACTGTAAATTTATTGGTACTCATGGTTAATCCCTTCGTATGCAAATTTTGTTACTTCGTCTAGCGTTTTACTGCATGCATTAGGCTGTTTTTTTTCAATTTTATCGTTACAGGCTTTATTACAATCAACGGGTAAATAGTTATGTTGTTGCTTTAGCCAGCATGGTGTGGGTAAATCAAAAAATTCCTCGAGTGTTGATTCTGCTGTATTTAAAGCACCTTCAACCCAACCTTGCTCGTATGAGTACGCCTCACCAATAATATAAATCTTTTCTTTCTCAACAGGGTGGCGCATACGACACATAATTTCATCTAAACGGTAATTTGCTTTCCATTCATGCCATCCTCCGCCATATGGGGCGTCTCCCCAATCTTGGTAAATGGCAGAATACGGCATCGCCAATTCTTTTTGCTCATGAAGCGCTTCAATTTGTCTATGTGCGGATTCCACCATACCTGTGGTTATTTGGCATTGGCTTTTAGGGACTATTTCTTGTGGGGTATAGTCTTCACATCCATAGCTGGGTGTATAACCTGAATATAACTCACCAGATTCCAAGCCTTTCCAATAGGGGATAGAGCCAATGTCATTATATGACGCCATCAATAACGAGTTTGTATTTGGTAAACCGCCTGCTTGGTCGCACTCTGTTCCCATATAATATGTTTGCCTAATTGGTAAGTCGGTCACTGAACGACCTGCAACTAGGCCTAAGCTTCGCCACCAAGGCTGCTCGTAAGCCATAAACATTTTTAGCGCTTTTTGTATAAGTACTGAAGGGATATTTTCTTTTAACCACGGATCAGCAAAAAACTCCGACTCGATAAGTTCTAATGAACGTCGTGGCATTGCCAAAATTAGTTGTTTCGCTTTTACAATTTCCTGATCAGTGACGGTTACGTCATCAATTGTTTTGCCGTATTGATCTGTACACGTTGATTGAAATATTAATTCATATCGATAATCAGGATCATTCAGGTAGTTAATTTTTACTAGCCGTTTATTCATTTGTACTTTTTCGTCTTCGGCTAAACAACTTTTTAACGCTTTAAACTGCGCGCACAGCGTTAATGGCAGTGCCTGAAATCCATCTGTGAGAGTGAGAAACTCAGTGTCATCACTGTATTCTGTTGCTGGGAGCTGAGTAACCGCACTTGCATTAGCAACATTAGCATCGTACCCGCCCGCCTCTTTCATGAATAAATAAGCTTCGTTACTTAGTACTCGCTCAAGTAAATTCCAAAAACCATACTTCCAGATCTCTTTGCCAAATACTTTAACTTTCATTTGCTCGCACAAGCTCATGTCAGCAAAACCAGGACAAATTAAGTTCATCACCTTAACTTGTAAATCCTCGGGTCCATAGCCGCGTTCAGATGCGTTTAACTTATAAGGTATTTTGTCAGGGCACTGCGCAAAATCTCGGTAACGAAAATACTGACCGCGCAAATAAAAGAGATTATTTTCACTGCCCGCTTTTATATCTTTCACAGCGGGATCTTTTGAATCAGGGTACATGGGTAAGGAAGAGCCCATTGGGAAGTTTTGCGTTTTCAGGTTCAAATCATTAACTAATGCATTAACCATAACGTGATCTGAAGGAATAAAGCGCATTCCCCCAACTCGGCAACTACATTTGGTAACCCTGGTAACTTTTTACTATATAAACGCCCGCCTATGCGGTCACTGTATTCAAATAGCGCAATACGCTTTTCTTTGCCTTCATGCTGTTGTAGCCTCCACGCGCTGTAAACACCAGACACACCGCCACCAACAATTGCTATATCAAGTTCGTTTTTCATAGTCGTCTTTTCCTTAGCTAGATTAAGCTAAAGTTACCCATAAAGACTACAAAGTTCTATTACGCTTTATTACACTCTATGACAAATATCTGTCCAACCACATCTAGCAACGACGGTTCTTGTATTAGAAAATGAGATAAGCTGTGAAATAAACTAGACACTCGCTGTAATTTATCTGACAAAAGTTAAGATAAATATCAACGTTATTCTATTCTTAGCGGCAGCGCCAATAACAACCAAGTTACAAATAATGCGCAGCGTCGCTTGGTGCGGGAATTCTACAATACTGATATTTTCCAAACAAGGTATAGCGGTTTAAAGCAACCCTATCGTACAACCAGTTATTAAACCTATTTGGCAAAATACTAAATACGTTTGCTAGTTTGTATGGGTAACCTAGCTGCTTAACAACATTAAAAAAAGCATGGCTTTGTGTAAATGCTTTACCATTTTCAACAAGCACCATTGAAGCGTATTCACTGGTTGAAAAACCAAAGTGTGTTAACAACAGTTCTCCTTTTGGAGATTGCACGCTGCATAATTTAAAAATAGTATTTTTATCGTGAGCAATAATAAAATTACACCACGCGCTGCACAGCTTACATTGCGCATCAAATAAAATAATTTTTTGGTTTTGCATTAATATAGCTGCATCATCGCCCATAAAACTTTCCTTAAATTAAGTACTTTACTGTTGCACCGGCTTTTTTAGTAACTTGCGCTGCAAAGTACGCCTATGCATATTAAGTTGCCGCGCGGTAACCGACACATTGCCATTATTACTGTGTAATACTTGTTGAATATGCTCCCACTCTAAGCGCTCCGGCGACATAACCGCATCATCAATAACATTCGATGCCAATGCCACAGGCTCGGTGTTAAGCGCTTTTAATAATGTTGCCATATCAACCGGCTTAGTAAGGTAATCGTTTGCACCTAACCGCATTGCCTCTACTGCGGTTGCAATACTTGCAAACCCAGTTAGTAAAACAATATGAGTTTGGGGGAGCAAACTACGCAGCGGCTTTATTAACGCCAAGCCATTGTCATCGCCTAGTTTCATGTCTAATAAAACAAAGTCGGGCAATAATTTACGCGCAGCAAGTAACGCATCACTTTGGTTATGGGCCACCTCACAGGTAAAGCTTTGTTTAGTTAAGCGCCTTGCCAGTGTGCTGGCTAAATTAATGTCGTCTTCAATTATAAGTAACTTCATGAGGCTGTTTTCTCGGTGTTTACAATAGCGAGTTTAACTTTGGCGACAGCGCCGCCATCTGCATGGTTAAACAAGGTAAGTGAGCCATTTAAACGCTCAAAAGTAACATTTGATAAAAGCACAGCAAGCCCCATTCCCTGATCGCTTGGCATAAGTTGCCCGCCAAGTTCTGCTAATTGCGATGATGAAAAGCCACGGCCAAAATCGCGAATTAACAAGTAAACGCATTCACTATGTAAGTTATCTTGCTGCCAACTCAGCTCTAATTGAGTTTGGCCTTGTTTTTGATTAGCGAGCGCGGCGTTTTGCAATAAATTTAAAATTGCAGGCAATAACATCGCATCACTCAATAGCGTTGCCGCAATAGGTGGCGTAATCCATTTAATTTGCTGTTCAGGGTATTGCAGTAAAAGCGTATCTGTAATTTGCGTTTGCAGTTGCTTTACGGTGGTATGCTCTTGTGAATTTTTAAGGCGTAATTGCTCTGAGAGTTTTCTAAAGTCGTTAAGCTGTGTACTGCATTGAGTAAGCGGCGCTTGCATGTGTTTAACAATAGGGTTGTTTGGTTGCTCTTCTAATAACTCTTCAAACAGTAACTGTAAGTTTGCAATTGGGGTCGCTAGTTGATGGGTTATTTGTGCAGCGGCCCCATCAAGGGTAACAAGCTGTTCATTACGCAATTGTTTTTCACGCACGTTTGCAATAATTCGCTCTCGCTCTTTAAGTGCCCTGCTCATTGCGCCAATCACTAATGCGATTACGCTAGCACTTAAAACAAAATTAACCCACATGCCAATAAAATGACCACTCATATTCATTTGATGCATACTGTGATCGGGCATCTTTATAAGTAAAAAACTGTATGCGGCAATGGCTAATACCGCAATATAAGCTAATCCTTTTTCTCGCAACGTAACAGCTGCTATCATTATCGGGAGCAATAACAGTGATACAAATGCATTAGTTGCACCGCCACTTAGTGAGAGTAAAACCGTTAAAAATAATACATCAGCGGTTAACTGCATCAACATACCCAAAGGTTTAGCGCGGCTCACATTACGATAGGCAAACAGGCTAATAAGCTGAAACACAGCCTCAACGGCAATAACAATCAGTAATGGCAGTAATGCAATTTGATGTTCTAATAAAAAATAAACGCTAAGCACCGCAATTAATTGCACGGCAATAGCGCCGCTTCGCAGCATTAATAGTCGACTAATGGTGGGGTCGGTACGCATTAACAAGAGGTAATTGCCCAATCAAATGTTTAATAAGGTTATTTTAACGGTTATGTGATTTTTAATCATCATCCATCGAAATTGAAAACGGTGCACAAGGCGTTCCTTGATGAAACACCATTTTCCATTGTTCATTACTTTTACGCCAAAGCGACATACGCAATGAATAATTAAACTCAGCGCGAGCAGAGCGCCTAAAAGCAGCTTGGTAACTAAGTTGCACTACATCATCGCTTAGCATTCGGCCCTTAAAATGCTGATTATAAAACTGTGGCACAACCTCGGTAGGTAAACGAGTTAGTACTTGGTATTTATTAAAGGTAGTGCCATTGGCAGCAATTTCGATAAATTCATCATCGAGTAAAGCATCTAATGCGCGCTCAGATTGGCGAACTTCTGGGTCTAGTAACTGGCGCTCAGCGTCAATCAAATGATTAAACAACGACACTTTTATTTTGCTGCTCATAACCTTCCCTATTGTTTATAAACTTGCCCGGCTTTCATAACAAATTGCACGTTTTTCAGTACGTCGATATTTTTAAGCGGTGAGCCATTCACACTGATAATATCTGCTTGTTTACCAACACTCAAGTCGCCAATGAGTGCGCTTTGTCCCAGCAGTTTAGCTGCATGTATGGTTGCTGATTTAATAGCTTGGGCTTCGCTCATACCATTGTTTACCATTAAACTAAATTCGTTAGCATTGAGCCCATGACGCGACACCCCAGAGTCTGTTCCAAAAGCTATATTGACCTTATTTTTCAGTGCAAGTTTAAACGAAGCCTGCATTTTTGGAGTTACTTCACGCACTTTATCGGCTATTTCCGGTGGCATATTTGGATTTGTAAGCACCTCTTCACTGACCGTTGCACCCGCTAAAAGCGTCGGTACTAAATAAGCTCCCGTTTTTTTAAATAACTTTATTGCCTCTTTATCTAAGTAAGAGCCATGCTCAATGGAATCCACACCGGCTTTTAAGGCCGCTTTTATACCTTGTGTACCGTGTGCATGGGCTGTAACTTTACGCCCTAAGTGGTGAGCCGTATCAACTATTGCAACCAGCTCTGCATCTGTAAGTTGTTGGTTAACACCAGCAGCGGTATTACTTAGTACTCCACCCGTGGCAGTAATTTTAATTACATCAGCACCACTTTTAATTACCTCGCGTACCGCACGGCTACAATCATCCGCGCCATTACAAATACCAATCCCGCCTGTAACCGCATCTGTAATATCTTTTCGATATCCGTGCATATCTGCGTGTCCACCGGTAGGCTATATTGTATTACCCGCTGCAAAAATGCGAGGGCCGTTAATATCATTTCGCTCAATAGCGCGCTTTAGCGGAAATATTACTTTGTGATCGCTACCTAAATCACGCACTGATGTAAAACCCGCATCGAGCGTACGTTGTAAATATTTAATTGAGCGCAAAGCATAATCGGCATCATATTCTGTAGCCCAGCGGTGAGGGTTTGCTTTTGAATCTCGCTCAAACGTAACGTGAACATGCATATCAATAAGACCAGGCATTACAAATTGATTTTTAAGATTGATAATATCGGCATCAGGTAGGTTAAGTTCTGCTTTTGTGAGGTAGCCGTTTTTAATGGCTGTTATTGTATTATCTGTTATGACTAACGTTTGCTCTCTTTTACTTTTTGATCTTCGGATGCAAGTAAAATACCAGCATAAATAATTTTATGCTGTTGAGCAAAAGCCCCATTTGTTATTAATGCCAGCGTTATTGAAGTGAATGTTGTTATTAGTGTTGTTTTCATACTTGCTCCTTTTTTATACTAGCATTACCTTAAATAACCTGTAATTGCGAATATTTACGATACAAAACATGCTATAAACTAGTCTTGAAAGCCGTTTTTTGGTATAACTCCCCCATTAGTAACACATGTCAGACCACCTTAAGAGAACATACTATGCCTTACGCACATATCACTGGTTGGGGTAAATGCATTCCACCAGCAAGCATTAGCAACGATGAAATTAGTGAAATAGTTGATACCACCGACGAGTGGATAACCACGCGTACTGGCATTAAATCTCGCCGAGTGAGTCATGTAAGTACCGCTGAGCTGGCAACCGTTGCAGCTAAGCATGCTATTGCGTGCGCAGGCATTGATCCTAAAGATATTGATTTAGTGATATTAGCAACCTGTACACCTTCTACTGTTGTGGCAAATACCGCCTCACAAGTGCAAAAAAATATTGGTGCAACAGGCGCTGCCGCAATGGATACAAACGCGGCATGTTCGGGCTTTTTATATGCGTTGCAAGCTGCTACAGCACAAATTCAAGCGGGTATGATTAAAAAAGCAGTCGTTATTGCCGCTGAACGTATGACCTGGTATGTAAACTGGGCACGTCGCGACAGCGCTGTTTTATTTGGTGATGGCGCAGGTGCAGTAATACTTGAAGCTGCCGATACCCCAGCTGGTTTACTTGGTACCAAAACCGGTTGTGACAGCGAAGACCGCGATATTTTACACATCACCAACTTTGGTAGCGATTTAAATAAGTATGAGCCAATTGGTCCTTCTGATTTATTATTTGAAGGCCGTGAAATTTTTAAACGTGCTGTAAAAGGTATGAGTGAAGCCTGCGACGACGTACTACAACAGGCCAACTTAAGCCTTGACGACATTAATGTACTCGTTCCACACCAAGCTAACTTACGTATTATTCAGGCTATTCAGCATCGCTTAAAAGTACCTGACGAAAAAGTAATGGTTAACATTGGTGACTATGGTAATACCTCTGCTGCGACTATTGCTATTGCGTTATGTGAAGCGGTTGAGCAAGGGTTAATTAAACCGCATTCAAATATTATGTCTGCAGCATTTGGTGCAGGCCTTACGTGGGCTGCAAGTTACATAAAATGGGGCGAACGTGTAACGCCTATTAGTGTAAGCGATGCTGCTTTACCACCATGTGATAAAACTGGTTTAGAGCTTGTAGCACCGGCCGTTAAAGCATGTAAAGAAGCCGAGCCTAGCTAACACAACATGTAGTAAGCCACATATAAAATGCACTTATTTAAGTGCGTTTTTGCTTTTTAAGGAATTAAATTTGAAACTTTTAGGTATTCATCACGCTGCTATAATTTGTAGTGACTATGCACGTTCTAAACACTTTTATAGCAATGTACTTAAACTTAACGTTATTAATGAGCACTTTAGAGCTGATCGTAATTCATATAAATTAGATTTAGCCATGCCCGATGGTAGCCAAATAGAGCTATTTTCGTTTGATGGTTCGCCCGAAAGACCCAGCTATCCCGAAGCACAAGGCTTAAGACATTTAGCTTTTAAGGTAGCGGATGTACAGATTGCAAAAACGTATTTAGAATCGTGCGACGTAAAAGTTGAGGATATTAGAGTGGATGAAATAACCGGCAAAAAGTTTACCTTTTTTGCCGATCCAGATAACTTGCCACTTGAGCTTTATGAGGTTTAAAACTCAAGTTATTTCTTACTATTAAATCAATAACTTACTTATTAAAACGATTTTGTAAGTAGTTAAATACAGCACGAATACCTAACGCTTCACCACCCGTTGGACGACCTGGTAATGCACGTAAGTTCCACGCCATTACATCAAAGTGTACCCACGGTGTTGTTGGTTCAACAAATTCTTTTAAGTAAAGCGCTGCAGTAATAGCACCACCAAACGGTGTACTTGCACAGTTTGCCATATCGGCTACATCACTTTTTAGTAAGTTTTTGTATTGCTCAAACAGCGGAAGTTGCCAAACAGGATCATGGACACTTAAACCTGCATCAATAATACCGTTTGCTACATCGCGCTCTGTTGAGAAAAAGCCAGGAAGCTCCGTGCCTAACGCAACACGACATGCACCCGTGAGGGTAGCAAAATCAATAATTAGCTCAGGATTATCGTTTTGCGCTTCGCTTAATGCATCACACAATACTAAGCGGCCTTCAGCGTCTGTATTATCAATTTCGACCATAATACCTTTGCGCGTTTTAATAACATCGCCTGGGCGAAATGCATTGCGCGATACTGCATTTTCAACCGCTGGTACAAGTACACGTAATCTAATTGGTAAGTTAGCTGCCATAATAAGCTGCGCTAGTGCAATTACATGCGCCGCGCCGCCCATGTCTTTTTTCATGTTACGCATGCCAGAGCTTGGTTTTAAATCAAGTCCCCCTGAGTCAAAACATACGCCCTTACCGACTAGCGTAATTAATGGAGCATCTGTCGCGCCCCATTTTAAATCAAGTAAACGCGGTTTATTTTCGCTTGCACGACCCACCATATGAATAGTCGGGTAGTTTTGCTCTAGTAACTCATCGCCAACCCACTGTGAAAATTCGCCATTGTAAGTTGCAGCTAAATCTTCCATAACTTGCGATAAATGTTGCGGCATCATATCTACCGCTGGAGTATTAACTAAATCACGTGCAAGTGTAATGGCATCAGCTTGTTGGCTAATGCGTTCATATAACGCTTTATCGCTAATGGCTAATTGCGCCTTTGCCGTTGGCTTTTCTTTATATTCACTAAATTCGTAACCACCAAGTACAAACCCTAAAGCAACCTGCTCTACAAAAGCGCTGTCGCCTTGAATTTGATAAGTACCTGTAGGAAGTGTATTTGCTAAATTACCCGCAGCCCAAAAATCATCGCTGCTTTGCATTAGACAAAATACCTGGCTTAACTCGCCCGTTTTAGCATCAGGAATTAAAGCAACACCTTGCTTTTCAAAACCTGTATTAGTTAACCAATTTTGTATAAATGCAGGCTGCTGTGCTTGCCAGTCAGATAATTCGTTTTTAAGAATAAAAGATAAAGGAATACCAGAAGATGTATGACGTAGTAATGCACTCATTAAAAAGCTCATATAATATAAAAATGGTACTTAAGAGCATATCAATAAGCGCACCTAAAAGGTATCGCTAATTTGAAGGGATTTTAGCTACTTTTTTAAGCTATTTTTAGATTCTTGCTTTTGATTTTCTTGATCTATTTTAGCATCTAGTTCTTTAATAGATTTGTTCATATTAAACGAACTTGGCAGTACATCAACTCCTACCAAACTCCCTAATTTAACAACTAAAGGAATTGTAAGCGGAGCAAAAGGTAATACAGCAAATACACCGAGCCCTAACCCTTTTAAAATATCAACAAATTGCTCATTTGCGCGTTTTAACTCTTCTTTACTTGTGTGGCCTTGAGTGTAACGCCTATAAATAGAGAGCATTTCTTTAGTTTCTTGTTTTTCTTGGGCGAGTGCGATTTTAAGCGCCACCATAGCACGGCGAAAACGCAGCTGTTGGCGTTTTTTACTAATTTTAACTACCCGCCAAGGTGCACGGTGAATAACTTTATATAATCGCATAACTTTTATTTTCACACAGCAGCACAGGTTCACAAAGAATAATTTACTTACAACACCCTTTAACTTACCCTTTGCACCAAATTAGTATTAAATACATACAACAATGCAGAATATAACAAATCAATTACCGCAAAAACCTGAAAAACCAAAATCTGATGAATGTTGCGGTGGTGGCAGTTGCTGTCCCTGCGTATGGGATGAATACAAAGAAAAATTAGCAGCTTGGCGGTACGCACAAAACATTGAAAACCCCACAAAAAAAAGAAACAAATAAATAACATTTAAATGCAGTTAGCGCATTAATATTCCCCTCAATAGCCTTATTTGCACTTATTTAGTTCATTTTAGTTTTACTTTGCACCACTGTTGCATTTTTTCTTAAATTGAATCTTTTTGTTATCAAACGGTTAATTAGTAATTGCCCTTCCTGTTTTTTATCTATAGTCTGTAGATAGGACTTCACAAAAAGTAAGCTTAATTGATTAGGCTTTTGAGCTAAAACCTCAAACTTATGTGAAACAAAAAATTAAGTTAAAAACAAATGATGTGAAATTCACATCAAAAATAAGAATTATTCTAACTGGGGAAAATTAGAATGAAATTAAAAAGTAATGCGCTAAACCAAGCAATCAAATTTGCTTTAGCTACAACCACTGCAGGGTTATTTATTTCTGGATCTGCTATTGCGGCAGACGAGCAGGAACAAACTAAAGTAAATAAAAACGTTGAGAAAATTGCCGTAGTAGGTACGCGTTCAGCTCCTCGTTCAATAGGTGACTCACCGGTTCCAATCGACATTATTGGCGGCGAAGAGCTTGAAAAGTCAGGTAACACTGACATGCTTGAACTTTTAAAAGGTGCAGTACCATCGTTTAACGTACACCAAAACCCTATCAGTGATGCGGCTTCTCTTGTTCGTCCAGCTAACTTACGTGGTTTACCGTCAGACAGCACATTGGTTCTTTTAAACGGCAAACGTCGTCACCGTGCTTCTGTAATCGCATTTTTAGGCGGTGGTATTAACGATGGCGCGCAAGGTGCTGATATCTCAGTTATCCCTAGTATTGCAATCAAGCAAGTAGAAGTACTTCGTGATGGTGCTGCAGCTCAGTATGGTTCTGATGCAATTGCAGGTGTAATGAACTTCCAACTTAAAGACGCGTCAGAAGGCGGTAAATTAGAAGTTCGCCACGGTCAGTTCTACGAAGGTGATGGCGATACAACTCAAGTATCGGGTAACATTGGTTTACCGTTTACCGACAACGGTTTTGCTAACTTAAGCTTTCAATACAAAACAGCTGATGCAACTAGTCGCTCTGTACAGCGTCCTGATGCTGCTGGACTTGCAGCAGCTGGTGTTCAAGACGTATCGCCTTTAGCTCAAGTTTGGGGCGCACCAGAAGTCGATGATGATATTTCAATTTTTGGTAATGTTGGATTAGAGCTAACAAACGATTCTGAATTTTACATGTTTGGTAACTACTCTGAGCGCGATGTACGAGGTGGCTTCTATTATCGTAACCCTACATCTCGCCCAGGTGTATATGGTGGTAACATTCGCGATGTTAATGGTGTAAATATGCGCCGCCCTGGTGATGACAACCCAGTTGGACAAACTGCTTGGGATGCTGCTACACCTACTGTTTTAGTTGGATCTTTAGACGGTTATGACGCTCAATTAGATTGTCCAGTAGTAGAAATTCAAGCTAACGGTGCACCAGATCAATCTGCAATAGATTCACTAACTTCTGCTAACTGTTTTGCATTTAATGAAACACTGCCTGGCGGTTTTACACCTAACTTTGGTGGTAACATTACCGATACTTCTTTAACAATTGGTACTAAAGGCATGTTCACTGGTGGCTTCTTAAAAGATGCATTTTATGACATTAGTGGTACGGTTGGCTTTAATGAATCTCGCTACTTTATTTACGATACAGTTAATGCGTCATTAGGCTTAGACTCACCACGCGACTTTAGTCCAGGTAAATACTCGCAACTAGAGAAAAACTTCAATTTAGATATTTCTAAAGGATTTGATTTTGATTTAGCATACGATGTAAATATTGCCGGTGGTTTAGAGTGGCATGAAGAAACATTTACAGTAACATCTGGTGATGTAGCGTCATTTACTGCAGGTGAGTTTACTGAGCAAGGTTTTGGTATAGGTTCTAATGGTTTCCCTGGTTTTAAACCATCTGACGCGGGTGAATACACTCGCCGTAACTACGCTGCATTTGTTGATATTGAAGCCCCATTTACTGAAGATTTTTTAATGGGCTTAGCTTTACGTTTTGAAGATTACGACAGCTTTGGCACAACAACAAACTATAAAGTTATGGCGCAGTACCATGTAACGGAAGATTTAAACGTGCGTGGCTCTATTAGTACAGGCTTTCGTGCACCAACGGTTGGTCAAGCTAATGTAAGTAACGTACAAACAAGCTTAGACAATGGTGTATTACAAGATTCAGCACTACTTCCACCAACGAACCCTATCGCGGTACAATTAGGTGGTACAGAGCTTGAGCCAGAAGAATCTCAAAGCTACACGTTTGGCGCTGTATACACTATTGGTGATTTATTTTTAACGCTAGATTACTACAATATCCAAGTAGAAGATCGTATTAGCCAATCAGATAAAATAAACTTAAGCCAAGCAGATAAAGATACACTTGAAGCAGCTGGCGTACCTAATGTACAGAGTCTTGCACAAGTAAGCTTTTTCACGAATGACTTTGATACAACAACACAAGGTATCGATTTAGTTGCAAACTATACAGCTGAATTAATGGGTGGTAGCTCTACATTTAGCCTTGCTTACAACTGGAATGATACTGAAGTAACTCAATTTAGTGATATTACCGGTGCATTTAAAGTTAAGCGTTTAGAAGAAGACTTACCTAATCACCGTGCTACTTTCACATTGTCTCAACAGTGGGAATCTATCTCTGCATTTGCTCGTGCAAATTACTACGGCGAATACCAAGGCGTTCACGTAGATTACGATGCAACAGCAAAAACTGCTGACGCAGCTGTAACTATTGATGCTGAAATTACTTACTTCATGAATGAGTCAATTAGCTTCTCGGTTGGAGCTCAAAACTTATTTGATCAGGATGCTGAAAAACTTGATTTTGCTGAAGCAGCTGGCGCGCCAAATAACAACTGGGGTGGTAAGTATTACGAAACATCTCCGTTCGGTATTAATGGTGGCTTTTACTACGCTAAAGCAACATACACGTTCTAATATTTTTACATAAAGAAGTGGAGGCGAAATGTTAAGACATTTCGCCTTTTTTATTTTATAGTAAATAAAAATGAACAATACCAATTGCATTGAATAAGTGTTCTATTATAGCGCTCAGAAAATAGCGTAATAACAAGGCGAAAACTATGATATATAGTTGCTCTATATGAATAATTTTTAACGCAGTGAGTACGCTATTTAATGCGATAGAATGATTATTTTTTAATAAAATTGGTATAACTATGCTACTCAAAAAAGCTAATCAGTTACTACAACAAAACATGCTCAAAGAAGCTGAGTTTCACTATAAGACACTATTAAAAAGCAACCCTGAAAATGGTGAAGCTTTATTTGGTTTAGGCAAAATCGCATTGAGGTTAGAGCGATTTGATGCTGCTGTGTACTTACTCCAAAAAGTGTGTGAACGCATGCCTCATATGCTTGAGCCACTGCATGCACTAGCCGATGCGTTTAATGGTGTCAACTCACCAAAAGATGCACTTACTGTGCTTGAATATGCAAAAAGTCTAGCAAATAATAACCCTGAACCTCATTACTACTTAGCTCAGCACTATTTAACACATGGCAATTTAAATAAAGCGCATACCACATTTGCACACGCATTGAGTATGGGGGTTTACCCCGTAACTGCTTATATTTTATTTGAGTTAGTTCAATTAGGCCGCTTTGACAAAGAACACAACTACATAAGTAATCTGCATCATTTATTAATGCAAACAGATAATTTACGACTCAAAATGGTGTGTTATTACGCACTCGCTAAAAGTTACGATAAACTTGAAGACATTGAACAAGCATTTAATTACTTTGTACTAGCAAATAAACTACAACGAAAATTAAGTAACTTTAATACTCAAGAGCTTGAACCTTTTTACAGCGAAATAATTAAACACAATACCAATGCCTTTATGCAAAAACGTGATAAAAGTTTTACAACTAATATTACGCCTGTCTTTATTATTGGCATGCCTCGAAGTGGCTCTACCCTTGTAGAGCAAATGTTGGCAAGCCATAGTCAGTTTTCGAGCCTAGGAGAGAGTACGAGTATTAGTAATAACGCAGTTGCTTTTATCGAACAAAAAACGGGGATTGCTTACCCGCAATGTTTAGCGCATTTAACGCCTGATTTAATCAAAAAAGCCCGCGAAATGTATATCACAACATTAAAAACAGCATCGCCCATCAGGCCTTTTATAATAAATAAACTGCCAAGTAACTACCTATCTCTTGGACTTATTTATGTCCTTTTTCCAAATGCCAAATTTATAAACTTAACGCGTGACTTTAATGCAACTGCTTTTTCAGTGTTTAGTAATTACTTTGCTGAAAACGAGCCTTATTTTTGCTCTCTCGTGGAGTTTAAGCAATACCATACTTTATATGAGAAATTAATGGGTCATTGGCAGTCTCTTGAAAATATGCCAATTTACAACATGAATTACGAAGCATTAATAAACAACCCAAAAGGTCAGCTAACTGCATTACTTAACTTTTTAGGTTGTCAATATGAAGATGGTTGTTTAGCATTTCATAAGCGTACATCAGCTGTTACTACGCTTAGTAAGCATGCCATTCGAAAGCCTGTTAATAATTCAGCACTTACAAAATGGGAACGCTATAGAGCGTCTTTGCTTAAATTGCTTGATGAGAACTAGTTAACAGAATGTACTTCAAACCAATTAAGTAAATCTTTAAATTGATCATCGCGGGCACTCGGATGGGTAAGCATATTAATATGGTCGTAATCAAAATTATGCCCGTGTTTACGACCGTAAATTCGCATTTGTTGAATGCCTGGCCCCGATTCGTCCATAAATTTTTGAATATCGATTGGTTGCGCTAATGCTTTATCTTTTACCGCAGCAATATGAAGTGTTGGCGGTAAATGCAGGCTGTTTAGCGCTTTTGCATAATCAAAATTATCATCAGAATCTATCCATGGCTTCTTTTTAGCCCATTGCATACTTTGATAATGCGACTTTTGAGTTTCATTATCGCTTCCCCACTTATAACTTTTAGCATTTAAATAGCCATGCTTTTTAGCAAGTAAAGGTGCCATAAAATACCAAATCAAATTGGCTTGTAATAATTTTTGAGGATGATTATTAAATAAAGAACGCTTAGAACCAAAATACACACACGCTTTTACATCATTAATATATTCTGGAAAGCGTGCAAATACACTGTTCATCAATACCCCGCCCCAAGAGTGAGCAACCCAGTAGTCAGGCTTTTTACCTTCAATCAACTCTATTTGCTTAATAAAGGCTGGGATATCTTCTAAAATGGCCTCAGTTTGCCCGTATTTAGCGTCACTTGAAATAACCGGTTTACTATCACCTCGGCCACGTAAATCAGCCACATAACATCTATACCCATGCTCAGCCAAAAAAGGGGCAAGTCCTTTATTGGAGTGCGTGTAAAAAATTTTACCGTTTTCTACAGCTCCATGCATAAAAAATACGACAGGCCCTTGCTGATTTTCATCACTGATACGGCGTAAATGAAGTGTTTGTTGATCAGCTAAATTGATAATTATTGATTGCTGAGAAATTGCCACAGTTATTCCTTTTTATTATTTTCAACTCATCCTACCAGTAATATTAAATATACCAAAGGAAATGTCTGCACTTTACTCATCAGCATTTGTTACACTTACGTCATTATATCTGTTGTTAAAATGAAGCCATGAAAGAAAATAAAACACGTTCAAAATTACACCTCGCAACCTACATAAAAATGGGTACGACTTCGATTTATTAACAACAGAGCACCCTGCTCTACTGCCATTTGTTATAACCACACCTGCAGGTACTAAAAGCATTGATTTTAGTGATAACAAGGCTGTTAAAACACTTAATCAAGCTCTTTTAAAAGCGCATTATAATATTGATTTTTGGGATATACCCGAGCATAACTTATGCCCGCCTATACCTGGGCGTGTTGACTATATTCACTACTTGGCCGACCTATTAAGTGATGATAATCAACAACAAATACCTCTAGGTAGGCAAATTAAAGTGCTTGATATTGGCACTGGCGCTAACTTGGTTTATCCACTTACGGGTACAAGTGAATATAAGTGGCATTTTACAGGGACTGATATTGACGCAGCCTCAGTAAAAATAGCAAAGCAAATTGCGCAGTTTAATGGTTTAAAAATAACCCTAAAACAACAAAAAAACGCATCACATATTTTTAAAGGCGTTATTAATCAAAAAGATCTATACCATTTAACGCTCTGTAACCCGCCGTTTCATGCAAGTGAAGAAGAGGCAAGTAAAGGCAGTGAACGTAAATGGAAAAACTTAGGAAAAACACCCAGTAGCACGCTTAACTTTGGTGGTCATAATAATGAATTATGGTGCGAAGGCGGTGAAGTACGGTTTATCTCTAATATGATTAAAGAAAGCGAAGACTTTGCAGAACAAGTACTGTGGTTTACGTCGTTAGTCTCTAAAAAAGATAATATTGCAGCGCTTGAAGAAGTGTTAAAAGCTCACCCAATAGCACAGTATAAAATAGTTGATATGGCACAGGGTCAAAAAATTAGCCGCTTTATTGCATGGAGCTATTTTGATAAAGAAACTCGTGAACAAATATGTAGCGAGCTTGATTAAGCTATAAAAGGAAAAGCAAACCATGATAGATTTTCGCTCTGATACGGTTACAAAACCAACAAAAACAATGCGCGATATTATGTACAACGCACCGGTTGGTGACGATGTATATGGTGATGATGAAAGCGTTAACCAGTTAGAAGTCTATGCGTGTAAGCGTTTTAATTTTGAAGCCGCACTTTATTGTAGCTCAGGCACACAAGCCAACTTACTTGCGTTAATGGCGCACTGTGAGCGAGGTGACGAATACATTTGTGGCCAAAATGCTCACAATTATAAGTTTGAGGGTGGCGGCGCAGCTGTATTAGGATCTGTTCAGCCACAGCCTATTGAAAACGAAGCTGATGGCAGCATCCCTTTTAGTAAAATAGCGGCGGCTATAAAACCTGACGATTGCCATTTTGCAAAAACGCGATTGCTCAGCTTAGAAAATACCATTGGCGGAAAAGTACTCCCGCTTGAGTACTTAGCCCAAGCACGTGACTTTGTTAATACGCATAGTTTAGCGCTGCACTTAGACGGCGCACGTGCTTTTAATGCCGCTGTTGAGCTAAAAGTTAATATTACTGAAATCACAAAGCACTTTGACTCAGTTTCTATTTGTTTATCTAAAGGTTTGGGGGCCCCCGTAGGCTCTTTATTATTAGGCTCACTAGCACTTATTAATAAAGCAAGACGATGGAGAAAAGTACTTGGTGGCGGTATGCGCCAAGCCGGAATACTTGCAGCCGCTGGGCAGTTTGCACTTGAGCACAATATAGAGCGCTTAAAAGACGATCATGAAAATGCACGTTATTTGGCTCAACAATTAAGTGAAATCAGTGGTTTTACTGTCGATATGACTAACACCACTAATATGGTTTACGCAACTTACGCTGGTAATATAAGCATTGAAGAGGTTGCTAAAGCCCTTAAACAACAAGGTATATTATTTAGCCCAAGCAAGCAGCTTAGGCTAGTAACGCATTTAGATATTACGCGCGAAGATATTGATACATTCCTAAATGCTTTGTCGGCCCATATTTAACGCAGCTTTATAATGTTTGCGGCATACCGAAACATATCGGTCATTGCCGCCAATTTCGACTTGGTTACCATCGGCTATTGCTTCACCATTTTCATCGGTACGCAGTACATGGTTTGCTTTACGTCCGCAGTGGCATACAGTTTTAAGCTCAATTAACTTATCAGCCCACGCTAGCAAATATTGCGAGCCTATAAATAACTCGCCTCTAAAGTCGTTACGCAAGCCATAACACAATACCGGTATACCTAATTCATCAACTACATCGGTTAATTGCATTACTTGTTCTTTTGATAAAAATTGGCATTCATCAACCAATACACAATGGCGTTTTTTATCATTATTGAGTGATTGAATAAGATCAAAAACATCTTTACTAGCATCAAAAACATGCGCATCTGCTTGTAAGCCAATACGAGATGATACTTTACCCACACCTAGCCTATCATCAATGGCTGCGGTGAGGATCACAGGTTCCATACCACGCTCTTTATAGTTAAATGCCGATTGTAATAACGTGGTTGATTTACCTGCATTCATTGCAGAGTAGTAGAAATATAATTGAGCCATTGCTGTGCCATTTTATAAAAAGTGCGCTTATGCTACCTTAATATTAAATTAATACCAATTCACATTAGCCCTTCATGTTTTAATAACCACCGTTTTCTATCCAAGCCTCCCGCATAACCCGTTAACTTTGCGTTAGCACCAATGATCCGATGACACGGAACAATAATACTAATCGGGTTTTTACCATTCGCAGCGCCTACCGCTCTCACTGCTTTGGGGTTGTTGAGTTGATTTGCAATATAACCATATGTTTGCGACTCCCCAAAAGGAACTGTTAATAACGCCTGCCATACACTTTGTTGAAATACTGTACCGTTTGTATCAAGTGGTACCTCAAAAGTAGTGCGTTTTTTTGCAAAATACTCGTTCAATTGCGCAGCGCAAATAAGCACCGCTTTGTTAGTAACTTGCTCAAATGGCGTATGAGAGTGCTCAACTGGTGGATAAAACCCAACATAACTCACACCTTTATCGGTTGCTTGAATAATAATGTCGTCTATTGGGCTTGGTATTTTTGTTTGAATTATCATTACAATTGCTGCCAAAGTTGAAACGTTAAATAAGAGCGAAAAGGAGCGCAATGAGCAGGCTCAAAAGGGTTTGCTGCCGCTTGTGCTTTTTTAATCCCTAAGTCGCCATCAAGTAGTATATCGGGTTGGCTTTGTCCTCGCAGCTTTGCATAGTTTACCGTCCAAGGGCCAATTCCTTTTAAACTAAGCCATTCGTCTAAATCATCATTTTGAGGGTTTAACGCACAAAATTGCGCTAAGTTATGCAGCGCATTTTTACGCGCCTGTGGCATTTTAAAAAATGTAAAATCACTATTAGCAACAATTTTAGCCGTAGGAAAATAAATGGCATCGCCCTTTTTTTCGCCTAATTCATCAACTAACTTTGTTACTAAATTATGCGCCGCAGTAACACTTACTTGTTGCCCAAGTACCGCCCTTATACCGGCTTCAAAGCTTGACCAAATTCCTGGAAGCCTGAGTCCCTCGCACACTGTAAATGCATTGTTTGTATTAGCGCTTAAATGCGTTTCAATTAAATTAATATCGGCATCCAAATCAAGTACACGACGTATATTATTTATTACTGGTTGCAGATGACGCGTATTATCTATGTCAATAAACACCCTAAAGTGGTTTCTACTCGCTATAAATTCAGCGGTAAAGCTTCCTTTATATTCCTCACTTGCAAAAGTACGCCCGTAACTCGTTTGCGTTATCCACTCCATTGGTTTTATCAAACGCCTTTGTAAAAAACACTGCAAAGCAGGCCAATTATAAGGCGGCCTAAATGGTAAAGTTAATGTGAGTGTTGACGTTGGTTTTTTATCGCCACTGCGCAGCTTCGAGGGGGCTATATTTAACTGCTGTAAAAATGCATCATTAAAGCGCCTAATGCTTTTAAAGCCAGCGGAAAAAGCTATTTCTGTCATTGGTAGGTTTGTTTCTTGAATCAGTTTTTTAGCAAAATGGCATTGATTGAATAACCTGTATTGTGTAATAGACACACCAAAATATTGTTTAAATAAACGTCTTAAATAGCGACTACTAATACCTAGACGACCTGCTAATTTTTCGCAGTCATGTTCATCATTTTGATTCTATTAATTGTTTTGCTCTCAACGCGGTAGTTTTTGTCCCCTGCCACGCTGCACTGCCAGGTGCACTATCAGGTCTACATCGAATACATGGCCTAAAACCATCTTGCGCTGCATTGTGCGCAAACTGATAATAAGCCACATTCTTTTCATGAGCCGTTGGTGCCGGACAAATTGGTCGGCAATATATTCCAGTGCTTTTAACCGCTACATAAAAAAGACCATCAAAACGAGGGTCTCGACTTTGACGTGCTTTTTGCCAATGTAAAAATTTCATAAACGGCTCTACAAACTAATTTAATAGAGCCTAGCTTATAGAAAATAAACTGTATTACTAGCCATATTCGGCACTTAACCAATAGCAGCTAAATAGCGATTTTGTACTTCAGCCCAATTAACCACATTATAAAAAGCAGCAATATATTCAGGGCGTCTATTTTGATATTTTAAATAATACGCATGCTCCCACACATCAAGGCCTAATATAGGTGTATTACCTTCCATTAATGGACTATCTTGATTAGTACTGCTTTGTATAACTAATGACCCATCAGGTGCTACACATAGCCATGCCCAACCACTGCCAAATTGACTCACAGCCGCTGCAGTAAACTTTTCCTTAAATTGATTAAAACCACCAAGCTGCTCATTAATTGCTTGTGCCATAATATCACTTGGCTCTCCTCCTCCGTGGGGACTCATGACTGACCAGAATAAGCTATGATTTAAATGCCCACCAACATGCTCCTGCACTGCTTTTTTTAAATCATTTGGTAAGCCATTAATCTCTCTCAATAACTTTTCGGCATCTAAATCAGCAAACGGTGTATTCGCTAAAGCAGCATTAGCTTTATTGATATAGGTTTGATGATGTAAAGTATGATGAATATGCATTGTTTTACCATCAATATGAGGCTCAAGCGCATCGTACTCATAGTTAAGTGCAGGCAAAGTAAAAGCCATAAATACTCCTTTTTCTTTTAAATTAGTGCAGTTGATTGTTTGTAGTACTCTCTGAGCATAAGCAAAAATTTACTTGCTCAATAAGTTCGGGTAAAGAGGGGTAACGACGTGCAAATGACACAAGCTCAGCTGATGTTTTAAGATAATGATGCTTACTTACCTTTTGTACATCGTAATGAGTGTGCTTAATAAGTGGAGATAATGATAAGTGAACTTCACATAACCATTTACATGCATTTTCAGGTTGCTGCATTGCAATATAGGTATCAGCTAAATTATGGGAGGCAACAACAAGTGCAGGAATACAATGTTCAATAGCATAAATGACATTAGTATTAATTTGCGCACATAAGAATTGTTGTAATAGATGGCCAGCGAGTGTTTTAGCTAATAAGTACTTGTCACGCGCTTCAAGTAATGCACCTTGCTCAAAGGCATAATTGCCTTGCATGATGTTTGACTGCCAAGGGCTCAATGCTTGCTCAAGATAAAGTAAATCAGGTTGCTGCTGTTTTTGACCTAAGATCATAAAATCATCTATGCGTTTATTTAATATGCTATTAACTTACACACCATAAAACGCAAATGCAAATGATTTTCATTATCTATTTTGCAAAATTAATTAATTCATCCCCTGCTAATCGGTAAATAATCCATTCATTTTGCGCTTTAGCACCCATGCTGTCGTAAAAATCAATGGCCGGTTTATTCCAATCTAAAACCACCCATTCAAACCGACCACAGTTATTGCTAATCGCTTTGTTAGCTAAGTGTTTCATAATTACTTTTCCTGCGCCTTTCCTACGGCTATCTGGACTTACGTATAAATCCTCGAGATATAAGCCATTCTTACCTAACCATGTAGAGTAGTTATAAAAATAAACAGCAAAGCCTATTGGCTCATCGCCATCCAAACAAATAATACTATGTGCTGTCGCCCCTTCACTAAATAATGTATCTAATATGGCTTGTTCATTTGTTTTTACTGCGTCTGGTTCTTTTTCATAGATGGCTAACTCGTTTATAAAATGTAAAATCGTTTTTGAATCACTTGGTCGCGCATCACGAATTTCAATTATTTCACTCATATACTTTATACCTCAAATATATTGTTCTAATTTATCTTTTAAAAAATCCAATTGTATTGGCTTGCTTAAATAATCATCCATTCCGGCAGCAAAACACCTTTGCTTATCTGCATCCATCGCATTTGCCGTTAATGCTATTATTTTAATATCTTTGTGTTTGTCGCCCGCTAAGCCATTTCTAATAGCTTTTGTGGCATCAAAGCCGTCCATCACTGGCATTTGGCAATCCATTAACACAGCTTTAAAATAACCTTGCCCATGAGTATTTAAAATATCAATTGCGAGCTGTCCATTTTCAGCAAGCGTAATATTACAATTAAGTTTTTTAAGCATTAACGTGGATACTTGCTGATTAATTGGATTATCTTCTACAAGTAATATTTGAATAGGTTCACTTAATTTTTCTTTTTTCAAAGATGAGATATAACCGGATGTAACCAACGGTAATGTTTCATCATGCTCATTATTTGTAATTACCGACAACGCTGAAATCAGATCCGCCGTTGTAACAGGTTTAGGGAAATAAGCTTGAAATCCAATGCTTGAATAACGCTGAGCACCTTCCATACCAGCAATACTCGTCATCATAACAAGGGGCATATTTTTAAAGTCATCGTTTGCTTTTAAAGCCTTGCAAAGTCCAATCCCGTCCATGCCAGGCATTTGCATATCAAGCACTGCAATATCATACATTTTTAGATTACTGCTGATGCGGCTTTCACACATTGCAAGTGCATCATATGCATCGCATGCAAGCGCTACATGGGCGCCCCAATGCTCTAGCT
Organism: Pseudoalteromonas sp. B62; assembly: GCF_037162565.1. Classification (NCBI taxonomy): domain Bacteria; kingdom Pseudomonadati; phylum Pseudomonadota; class Gammaproteobacteria; order Alteromonadales; family Pseudoalteromonadaceae; genus Pseudoalteromonas; species Pseudoalteromonas sp. B62. Next base: position 321,467 of record NZ_JARLVB010000001.1, read on the forward strand.
GCTGGGATATAACAATTCTATTAGTCTCATTATCATCAACAACTAAGACAGATAAACCTTTTATATTTAGCTTTTGTATATAACGTTCTTTTTGCTCACTTTGGGTGACTTGTATAGTCACAGTAAATTCACTGCCTTGGCCTGCTTCACTTTTAAGTGAAATTTCCCCACCCATCAGCTCACACAGCTGTTTACAAATAGCTAAACCGAGTCCAGTGCCACCATATTCTCGCGTTGTTGAAGCATCTACCTGAGAAAAAGGTGAAAATAATTGATGCTGTTTTTGCTCATTAATACCAATACCTGAATCTTTTACTTTTATTTGTAGCACTAAGCCTTGTTCTACTTTATCTATTTGAGCACTAACGACAACTTCACCTTTACTGGTGAATTTGACTGCATTACTCAATAAATTAGTAAGAATTTGACGGATACGACCTGGATCGCCACACAATTGTGAAGGCTCTAAAGCGACTAAGTCTAAGATAATTTCAATGCCTTTATCTTGAGCTGTAAAAGCTTGCGCAGCTGCAACTTCACCAATTAAATCACCCGCATTAAAATTAATACTTTCGAGCTCTATTTTACCCGCTTCAGCTTTAGAGAAGTCCAAAATATCATTAATAACCCCCAGCAATGAGTGAGCACTTGTTTTAGCAATCTCTACTTTTGTTTCAATTGGTTTCGATAAGTTTTCAAGCTCAATAAGCTCTAGCATGCCAAGTACACCATTCATCGGCGTTCTAATTTCATGGCTCATCGTCGCTAAAAATTGACTTTTAGCAACCGCAGCATCTTCAGCCTTAACGAGGGCAACACTAAGCTCTTCTGCTATTTTTTTACGGCGTTGCGATATAAGCGTACTTCCGACTAAGGTTGCTAATGAACGTAAATAAGTTTCTTCGTTTTGAGTCCAATAATGGTGTTCATCCACTTTTTCAGCACTCAAAATCCCCAAATTCCCATCGCCCGAAGAAATTACAACATCAATTAACGATTTAATATTTAGCGGCCTGGTGTAGTCATCAATAAACTCAGCTGTTGCAGGGTTCATATTGACATTATCAACCGCAATTAAGTTATGCTTGTAAATAGCAGAAAAATACGCAGGAAAGTCTTTAACTTTTAGCTCATTTTCCGTGCGAACCAGTCCCTCGCCTTTAGTATGTAAACTATGACGCACCATAGCATCACCGGCCTCATTAAAAATCCATAACGAAGCACGCTCTACATTCAATACCTCACACATTGATTTAACAACTAGTTTGTTCACTTCGCTTACATCACTACTTTGTACTTCAGGCGCAATGGTTAATTGGGCAAGATTTTTGTTATATCGGTTTGCTTTTTCACTTTCGATCTCTAAACGTTTATGAGCATCAATACTTTGAAATGAGCCAAATATACGTATGCATTCACCATTTTTAAATTCAGCTTGACCCATAGACTTAACCCACCTTTCTTTACCTTGATGGGTTAAAATTATCAGCTCAACACTCCAGCTTTCACCTAAAGTAACTGCATTTTCAAATAGCTTAGAGATTTTATCGCGATGTTCTCCCAGCTTGTAAAAATCTATTGCGGTCGCTAAATCGGGTTCATATTCATCAGGTACACCATGAATAACTTTAACTTCATCTGACCAATAAAGAGTATGGGCTTTTAAATCTATTTCCCACGCGCCAATTTGTCCCTGCTTACTCATTGATTCAAGTAAACTTTGCTGACGTTTTATTTTTAACTGTATATTGTAGCGCTCAGTAATATCCAATATAAAGCCATCAAGGTACAGAACAGTACCGTCAGAGTCATAGATTGCCTTACCCTTTTCATTAACCCATCGAACATAACCATTTTTTGCTATAATTCGGTATTCAATTGACCACGTACTATGCTCTTTAATAGATTGGTTAATTGATTTTTTTATATGATCAATATCTTCTTCATGAAGAAGATCAAAGAAACGCTTATTTTTATTATTAATAAAATCATCTGCGGCATAACCAGTGATATCTTTAGTTTGATCACTTAAATAAAGCATCGTCCATATTTCATCTGACTCGCAGCGATAAATAATACCGGGAATATTTTCAACAAGAGACGCAAACTGATCACGGCTGCTTTGTAGTTCAGACTCCGTTGTTTTTCTTTGAGTAATATCTACATGCGTCCCAATCATTCGTTTAGGTGAGCCGTCGCTATTCCATTCAACTACTTTAGCTGTATCAAGTACCCAGACCCAATGCCCTAACTTATGCTTCATCCGAGCTTCGCTAACATAAAAATCACTGCCGCCAGCTAAGTAGGTTTTTAATTTTAATTCTGATTCAACTAAATCTTCTGGGTGTGCATATTTATACCAAGTATCTATGCTGCAAGGTTCTATTTCACTAAGTGTATAACCAATGATTTCAGCCCAACGTTTATTAAACGTAACTTTGCTTGTATCTACATACCAATCCCAAATACCAACAGCGGTACTATTGATAACAAGTTCAAGTTGTGTTTTATGCTGTTCTAATTCAAATTCCTGTAACTTAAGTGGAGTAATATCAGTGCGAATTGCTATATAGCTTTGTGGTTTACCCTCATCATCTAAAAATGGCGCTATAGTGGTGTCCATCCAATATAAGCTACCGTCCTTTGATCTGTTACAAATTTGCCCATTCCAAACTTCACCACGCTTAAGCGTTGCATACATTTCTTCAAAAAAAGCATGTGAATGCGTGCCTGAATTTAATAACCGGTGATTTTGACCTATAAGCTCATATTCTTCATAACCACTTATTGCACAAAATTTTCCGTTCACAAAAACTATTGTTCCGTGTAAGTCAGTAACAGCAACAATTGCATGCTTATCAAGCGCTGATTTTTGCTCTGCTAATTGCTTAAGTGCAATTTGCAATGCAGCTCGTTGTTCTTGCAAAGTACTTTGCTGTTCTTGATTTACTTTTACAAGCTCATGCAGATCTTTTGAAAGCTGATTAAACTCAATACTGTCGTTTAAAATAGGGATTTTTACATGTTTCCCTCTGGTTATACTTTCAACAATATTAGTTAAACGAATTAACGGGCGAGATAATCTACGACCAAACCACCAAGACGAACATAAAATAAGCAGCAAAGATCCAGCATTAGTTAAAATAGCAAGCCGCTTATAATAGAGACTGCCTTGTAATGCTGCTTCAGCTGGTTTGGAAACTAATAATTGCCAACCTTGCTGGCCTAAAAAATCAAGTTCATTAATGTATGCATAAAATATTTTTTCATTGTTATTAGCATAACTAAACACTTGTTTTGGTGCGGAGCTGTTTTGATTTAAAAGCGGTGGAGTAGTAACGGAAGCCCTTGTTTGCTTTTCGATTTTGTTATTGTGCAGTATAAAGAATGCAACACTCGTATTTTTTGCCTGTATTTTGCTTAAGTTGTTTAGCAGTCCCTGTAAGTTCACATCGGCTAGTAATACACTTTTTAGTTTATTTTGATCGTCAAATATAGGTAACGACACTATATGATGCGCATGTCCTTCAACCACCATAGAGTGAAATAATGCTTTATCTGTTTTATTTTGTGCTATGAATAATTTAGTGAGTTCTGATTCTTGAATTTGATTAAATAAGGAAAGTTCTATTTTTGCTTTGTTAGACAACACGTCAATGATTTCAATATGATTTATAAAATCATATTGTCTGACAAAATCATTTATTAAAGCGTGTTCCTTGGTTGGACTTATACTTAATTGCGACTTTAATAAATACAGATCATTAACTTGGTCTAAAAACCAAATTTCAGCAAATTCCTTTCCAATATTGCTGAGTTCATTTAGTTCGCTATGCACACTTTGCTTAAGCGTATTATTTACGTGCTGAAAACTAAACCACGTTAGCAAGCATAACGGCCCTAATGCTATAATTATAAAGGTAATAATTAATTTACTTCGAACAGATTGTCCTTTACCTGTTAACACTCCAAAGTTTAAACCCTTATCCATGCTTATTGCCTAATAGCTTATAGTCATTTTATAGTGACTATATTAATGCATTAAATATATAAAGACGCAAGTTTTGAGCTATAAACGCCTTAAAAAATCGGTATTTAGCGTTATAACGTCAAATTAGCATTACAATAAAAAACATGCCAATAGGATTAATTTTTTGACTCCTTTGTCACTCTTGTAGCTGTTTTAAACTCCCCATGATATAAGCATTATTCAATAAAAGTGTTTTGAGAGCATTATGGCGCACGATCACTCACATAGTCATGTAGACGAAAACCAAAGCGATAAACAGCTCGCCGTTGCTGTTATCATTAACGTATTACTAACCGTAACCCAAGTTATTGGCGGGATATTTTCGGGTAGCTTATCGCTTATAGCCGACGCACTTCACAATTTAAGCGATGCTGGGGCAATATTTATAGCGCTCATTGCACGTAAAATCGGTAATAAACCAGCTGACGTAACTCATCATTTTGGCTATAAGCGCGCTGAAATCCTCGCTACTCTTTTTAATAGCACTACATTAATTATAATTGGCCTATATTTAATTTTTGAAGCCATTTCTAGCTATTTAAATCCACAGCCTATTAATGGTTGGATAGTTGTGTGGGTGGCAGCAATAGCATTAGTTATTGATTTAGCAACAGCGTATTTAACCTACCGAGCTGGTGCAAATCACAGCATAAACATAAAAGCGGCTTTTATTCACAACATCTCAGATGCAATGGCCTCTATTGTTGTTATTATTGCTGGCACTTTAATTATTTTATACCAGTGGTATATCGTTGATTTAATTGCCACAGTGCTTATTTCTGTGTATGTAATTTATCATGGTATTTTATTATTAAAGCAAAGCGGCAAAATTTTAATGCAAGCAGCCCCTAATAACATTGATACACACGCAATATCACATGCTATTAGTAATGAATTTAATATCGAATCGGTAGTCAGCATTAAGCTTTGGCAACTAGATGATAAAGAAAATCATTGTGAGCTTGTTATTAGCACTCAACAAACAATTGATTTACCCGCAGTAAAAGGCTTCTTACACGACAATTTTAACATCGAAAATTGCATAATAGAAACCAGACCTATTGCAAATAAAAGCGCAGAATAATAGCGTTAATAATAAGCTAAACAAATACATAACTATTTAATTGAAAACATCTCGTATTATCATTTACAATATTGCTACTAACTTATAATGAGATACTGTTTTTGAAACTTTGGTTACGTAGAATTCATTTAGGCCTTGCCCTCATTAGCGGACTATTTTTATTAATAGTGAGCTTAACCGGTGCTGTTATGATTTATGCAAAAGACATACAGCACTTCATTCAGCCAGATAAATGGCAAGTTATTCCGCAGCCTCGTACATTAAACAATCAAAAATTGATAGAAAGCGTGCAAACGCAAACACAACAAAAAATTGTTTTTTTTATGCCCGAGCAAAATAAAGCATTAGCTTGGCAATTTAGATTGGCTAACAAGCACTACGTGAGTGTCAATCCTTATTCTGGAAAAATAATTCATAGCTATCAAACAACAGACACAATTTATGGCTTTGCTTTAGGCTTACATCGCTGGTTATTATTTGAAGATAGTGATGGTAAAAAACCATTTAAAAATTGGATGTCAGTGTGTGCATTATTACTTTTAATCAATGTACTAATCGGCTTTTACCTATGGATAAAACCAAAAAACAGAATTAAGCGTTTAGCTATTAAGCCTAAAGCCAAATTTAGAGTGCTAATGTATCAATTACATACCGTACTTGGTGTTTACTTTTTTATACCGCTTGTACTTATTGCCTTTACTGGTATGGCATTTAATTGGAAAACACAAACTCAATCAGTATTAGAATTTGTAACGTTTAATAAAGTAGAGCAGAGGCCCAAAGCGCCAAAAATAATAGCGCCTTCTCAAGCTGATATAAACTATAACGAAGCAATTAGAAATGCTGGGGATGTATTCCCTGATGGTCGATTATTTAGAATTTACTTACCTAAAAAAGCAGACGATGCCATTGCGCTCAGAATTCAAAACCTTGGTGAAAGCCATGCTTATAGTTGGGTATGGGTAAATCCATTTACAGGCAAAGTATTAAACTCATTTGACGCAAGTAAAGCCAACTTTACGACGCAAGCATGGAACTTTAAGTATAAATTTCACATTGGGGATTTTGCAGGCCCCATAGTGCAATTTATATGGTTATTGATTGCCCTTTCACTCGCATTTTTTATTGTAAGCGGTGTGTATTTTTGGTTAAAACGCCACAAACGAAAATAAATCTCATTAACACTTGCGTGATTAGTTGATAATAATTACCATTGCGAAAATTATTATCAACTAAGAGCTCTCCCATGTTAAAAACTTCGTTTTGCCTTATTGCTGTTGCAGTAAGTACTAACACGCTAGCAGATGAAAATAATAAAAATGAATACGCTTCTGAACAATTAGAACATGTCATTGTATCTGGCAGTCGTATCTCAGAAAGTATTGACGAAGTACCTGCCTCTATTACCGTTATTAATCAACAACAAATACAGCAGCATTTAAAAGTAAGCTCAGAACTGGGGAGTTTACTTGCACAAATGGTTCCAGGACTTGCCCCAGATACAGGCAGCTCAAGTAATTCAGGACAAACGCTACGTGGCCGTGCACCTTTAATAATGATTGATGGTGTACCGCAATCAACCCCTCTTCGTAACGGCTCTTTAGGTATAAAAACACTTGATGCAAGTGCCATAGCGCGCATTGAAGTTATAAAAGGCGCGACTTCTATTTATGGTAATGGTGCTTCAGGTGGCATTATTAACTACATAACAAAACAGGCTCGCAGTGATGGTAAGCCTGAAGGTGAAATAAGTATTTCAAGCCGCTTTAGCGCTGTTAAATTAGCAGAAAGTGGCGGCGGTAGAATATCAGCAGCAGTAAACGGCAAGATCGATAAATTAAGCTACCTGTTAACGGCAAACTATGAAGAAAACGGCGTGCAACGCGATGCACAAGGCGATATTTTAGGCTTACAATACGGTTTATCAGACTCTGAAACTCAAAATTACTTTACTAAACTAAGTTACGATTTTGACGACGAAAAGCAATTGCAGTTTAGCTATAACTTTTACAGCTCACAGCAAAAAACTGACTTAGGTGATATTACTGGCGATGGCAATATAGGGGAAAAAACATACGCTATTCACGTACCTACAGAACTACAAAAGCAAGGTAAGCCGCAAGGACCCGATGGCAACGTTAATATTACTCTAAAATATGTTGACTACGCGTTGTTTGAAAACACACAAATGACCCTCGATCTTTATAAACAAGATATAGAAAACGTATTCTTTTTCTCCACTAACCTAGCTAACCTCGATGAAGGCTATACCGGTGGTCAGTCCGTTATTAAATCAGAAAAGCAAGGTGCAAGGGCTACATTTAATAGCCAGTTTGATTTTGAAAACGTAGCAGCCACCCTAATCTACGGCATTGATGCCTTAAACGATAAAACATCACAACCTTTGGTGGATGGCCGTGTGTGGGTGCCAGAAATGGACATGGAAAGTGTTGCTGGTTTTTTACAAACAAAATGGGTAATAAACGACGATATTATTGTAAAAGCAGGTGTAAGAAACGAAAGTATTGATTTGAGCGTAAGTGATTACCAAACATTAAAACTGTGTAGAACCCCTTCGCAATGCTCAGTCCCATTAAATGTGCGTGGTGATACCATAAACTATGACGCTACAACGTATAATGCAGGCATAAAATACAATTTAACAGATGTATTCAGCCCATTTTTTAGTTATTCACAGGGATCTGATATTTCTGATATTGGGCGCTTACTTCGCGCTGCAACCGTTGACGATATTGCACTTATTCAGACACAAGCATCTATAATTGACAACTACGAAGTTGGTTTCACTTCACAGTTTGAAAACGTTCGTTTTGAATTTGCACTGTACAGAAGTACTTCAGAGCTTGGCACCAGTAATGAATTTAACGAAGTAACGGGTGTTTACGAACCCGTACGCGCACCGCAAGAAATATGGGGTTACGAAGGTTTAGTTAATTATACTATTAATCAAGATCTTAAATTAAGTGCTACATACAGCTACGTAGAAGGAAAAAATACTGAAGCGGATGAATATTTAGGCGCAAAACAAATCAGCCCACCTAAAGCCACTGCTAATTTAACATGGCAAACTAACGAAAAGTTATCACTTGCAATGAGTTTTTTATATGTAGGTGACAGAAAGCGCTTTGATAAAAATGCACAAGGTCAATACTCCGGAGATCAGGGCCCGGTGAGTAGCTACAACACATTTAATTTAAGTGGTCAGTACAATGTTAACGCCAGGTGGAGTGGCTATTTTGGTATCGAAAACCTGTTCAATAGCGATTACTACCCTGCCCGCGCACAATCTTACACTTACGGCGGCTATAACATCAAAGGATTAGGCACAACGGCTACCCTCGGTGCTAAATACCAGTTTTAATTAGCAATAGACTCAATAAATAGGCATCATCAGCATACCTATTTATTTAAAAAATAATATGAAAAGCAGTATCTCAACTTATTGTTTATAAATACCTCTAGTAATCATTCTCAGATACTAATACAAATAAAAAACTGTCCATAAACCAAGCAATAACGCAAACTTAAATAAGAATCAAAACCAATAGTAACACAATGATTTTTATAGAGAAAACTTGCAATTCATTCAATTTATACTACACTGCTTACAATTGAAATAGTTAAGGCGATTTATCATGAAAGGTAATCAAAAAGTAATCGATGCGTTTAATACATTGTTAGCTAACGAATTAGCAGCAATCGATCAGTATTTTATACACTCGCGCATGTATGACGACTGGGGTTTAAACAAGCTATACGAACGCCTTAACCATGAAATGGAAGAAGAAAAAGATCACGCAGATTGGCTTATTAAGCGCATCTTGTTTTTAGAAGGTGTACCAAATATGACTAAGCGCCGTGACTTACTTATCGGTAGCGATGTAAAAAGTATGATGCAAAACGATTTAACACTAGAGCTTGAAGTAGTAGCGTGTGTTAAAGACGTAATCGCAATATGTGAAGAACAGCAAGATTACCAATCACGTAGCATTTTAGAAAAGCTGTTATTTGATACCGAAGAAGATCATGTTTACTGGTTAGAGCAACAACTTGGTCTAATTGATAAAATTGGTTCTGAAAATTATCATCAAGCACAAATGGCTTAGTAGGAGCATATTATGAAAGGCGATAAAGACGTTATTGCGGCGCTAAATAAAGTACTCGCTAATGAGCTTGTTGGTATTAACCAATATTTTTTACATGCACGCATGTTTAAAGACTTTGGCTTCACTCAACTAGACAAAGCAGATTACAAAGTATCTATCCAAAAAATGAAAAACGCCGATCGATTAATTGAACGTATTTTGTTTTTAGAAGGCTTACCAAACCTTCAAGACTTAGGCCGATTACGTATTGGTGAAAACAGCGAAGAAATGATTGCTGCTAACATGAGCTTTGAACTTGATACTATTGATGAGTTACGAAGCGCAGTTAAACTGGCTGAAAGTAAAAAAGATTATATTACCCGTGAAGCCCTTGATCACATTTTAAATGAACAAGAAGAGCAAATTGATTGGTTAGAAACCCAACAGTTACTTATTAAAAATACGGGCATTAAAAACTATTTACAGTCTCAACTGTAAACAATAATTCAGCCATAAAAAAAGCAGCTAAAAAGCTGCTTTTTTTATATCTAAATTTTATATGTAATTAAGCAACTTGATCCGTTACATCCGCAATCTGAATAAGTCTGCGATTAAGGATCTTTTAGTACAACCACAACACTTACCGCATTGGCTGCCCACTTTAAGCTCTTTAGTTAATTCACGCATGGTTGTTGCACCATCGTCAATTGTTTGCTCAATTTTTTTATCAGTCACACCGTGACATAGACAAATATACATGAATACAAACCACTCTCAATTACATTTAGTATGTGTATATTAATCTAAACGAAAATAGTTATCAATTATTTTATTGGCTAATATGTATCTTTTTTCAGCTTATGGCCAGTGCCACTTAAATTGAGAATTCGCGGCAGCTTGAGAATAGTTTGAATTTTAAGCAAGGTGTTGCACACAGATTGAGATTTATTAACTAAAGCCTCACCTTAAATTTAAGTAAGGTTAGGTCTAGGTAAATATTTGAATGGATGAAAATTAATGACATTAAGGCTTCAGAAGCCTTAATGTATAAGTACGGAATTTATGGGAAGGTGATTTCCGGTTTGTACCATGAGCAGACATTGGTAACACTCATATAAGCGGCGATTTACTGCTCTTGTGAATTGTTCGTCTTAATGTTTTTGTTATGTGCGTATATATCAAGCGCCGCTTCACTTGCTGAGGTTATAGCTGCCACGCCACGCAAGGTGATGTCTACATCTAATTCTATGTACGAACCTAAATTAGTCGTAAACGCTGCGAAGCTGTCCTTTAACTCAAAGAGATAAATCTTTTGAAACGCTTTGCAACTCGAAATATTTTTCATTTTTGAAGATATGCATTCTTTGCTTAAGTCAACCGCCGACTCATATTTTACTACCATTTTTTCTAATTGCGCTTTGTCGTCAATATTTTCAGCGAACGAGTAAAAACTAGCGAAATAAAAAACTATAATTACTAACTTTAAAATTCTAAACATAATATTCCTTTTCGAACATAACGAGACTGTAGAATAACTCCAACAACCAAATTAATTTAAAAACGAGCGCCTAAAATCAACGCTAAGCGTTTTTAAAGCATTAGGTAATGCATTTGGAACCCATAAAACAGGCTGTTTTTCTTAAAAATGAGTAATTCTACAGCCTCAACGAGCCTGTAGATTAACTCGTTTTTAAATTTGTTTTTATTGATAAACAAACCATAGCTGAGTTCCTATTTTGGTTCAATTGATTACTGTATTTTTACGCAGAATATAAAGAAGTGTTTTATATTGTTTTAATTGACGTTTTGGAAGGGATTACGGGTGGTTGAGTAGCTTTAATTTAGGTTAAAAGGGCTTACCCTTCTTAATGCATCGTGTTTTGCAGCTTTTCTATATTATGAACTAGGCAATACTGTTGCCATTGGGCGTTCACTTTCGCTTGACTACGTAAGGTCAATTTATTCATCCCTTTATTCACTGTGATATTCCGCTTTTTATTTAAAGGAAAGCAGGTTCAATACAGCCGAATCGCTTGCCATTCTTTAATAAACAGCTGTCGTCGCCCTATTGGGCTGTCTATTTTTACTTTCATCTTATCAACATAGCTCAGCTTTTTATGTGATTCATTATTTATAAAAATGCACTCTTCATGCTGTTTTTTTGGCTTTTCTCGTAATAGTTAGGATGGGTGCCATCCTAATTAGCTTTGCAAGAAGTCAAAGGAAAACCTCATAATACCATCATCAGATCATTGGTATTTAAGTGGATACGAATCCTATTTAGGTGCTGGAAAACACATACGCCCTACGATGAATCAACTTACTTAACTGCATTGAAAAGTAAGGGATCACCGCTGTTAAAATTTGCGATGGAAAGTGAGCTTTAGCGCTTGCTGTCCACCTCAGGGAGTGTTGTTATAGCGAATCATCCTCTGGCTTTTTTGCTTTTTTAAAGCTATTAGGTGAAAGGCCTTCTTTAATTATTTTATCTAATTCAGCTCTTTTCTTTGAATCGTCGCCATTCTCATTTTGATCCAATTTTCTTTCTTCGGCTTTTGCTAGGTTTTTTAACGAAGGTTGAAACATTGACATTATTTCTACACTCACAATATATCTCCATGAATTAATTGCTGTTGCAATAATGACTATTGATATAAGGGCAATAATATAAATTACAAATTACTCGAAAATTGACCTTTCGCTATAACGCTTACATAAGCTGAAAATTATAGTTGGCTATAATGTTTGAGGAACGAAAAACAGCCAACTGTAATTTTTCCGTTTAATGTTCTTGTGTACGCCCGACATGGGCATTGACTTATGAGGTGAAAGTCCTCTGTAGGAAGATCACCGTTTAAATAACATGCTGTTATTAAACGATAGACACTCGCAAATGGCAAGGGCTAAATCGTGAGAGATAGTCTGGAGGAAGCCGCTAGCATTCTTTATAAAAATAAGTGCGAGCTGATGAACAAAAACATCATATGAGGCGTAGGCTGGAGACGAGCTAGCACAAGATAGCGAAGTCATCTGATCTAACGGCCATCGTAAATGATGCAGTTGTGCAGAGAAAGTCGATGCACCTTATTCGGGGAGATCTGATAAACACGCATCCGCGCTAACGCTTGGACGATCACCAGTTAGGGACTGGTTTTTCAACCCTTGGCGCTTTGGTTGCTGCGACCTACAGCGAGCGAAATAGCAGTAAACAAGCATTAGTTTAGACGCGCTTTATCGAGTAATCGCTAGAGTGATTTATCAGAAGTCAGCAGACGGCATACGACTGCATGGATGCAGGAGGTAGAGCAACGCAGGAGCAGTTGCCGAGTAGCCCAACACTTATCGTAATGGATAAGACATGGTGAAGGCCTGAACATCTTAACCAGAGGAGATACTACAAATGAACTTGAATTCACATAGATCACCGTGTTGTGATAGTGATGAACAGCGTTCTATGGTGAATAATACCTCGAATGAATACAACCAAACAAATCATGACCTGATGGCAAGGGTACTGAGCAACCACAATATTAGCGCTGCATGGCAACATGTTAAGCGCAATAAAGGGGCTGCCGGTATTGATAATATGAGTATTGAGGAATTTAATCACTTCGCTAAGTTACATTGGCTGGGTATTAAACACCAATTACTTAACGGCACTTATCAACCCTTGCCAGTCAAACGCGTGATAATACCTAAACCTGATGGCGGTGAGCGAATGCTTGGGATCCCCTCTGTTATCGACAGAGTGATCCAAAAAGCCATTGCTCAAGTGATTAGCCCTTACTTTGAGCCTCAATTTTCACCACATAGTTATGGTTATCGCCCTCATAAAAGAGCCAGTCAAGCAGTGAACCATGTTCAATCTTGTGTTAAACAAGGTTATAAAGCAGCGGTTGATATCGACTTGTCTAAGTTCTTTGATGAGGTAAACCATGACATGCTGATGAATCGTATTGGTCGTAAAATCAAAGACAAAGCACTCATGCACCTACTCGGTAAATACTTACGAGCGGGGATCGCAGAGCGCGAAACGGGTCTGTGGTTTGAGTCAACCAAAGGAGTCCCTCAAGGTGGGCCATTATCCCCTTTGCTTTCCAACATTTTACTCGATGAATTAGATAAGAAGTTAACCTACAAACGCCTTAAGTTTGCACGTTACGCTGATGACATAATCATTTTAGTAAAAACGAAAAGCGAAGGGCTAATAATCCAACGGGAAATTACAGCGTTTATCACTCAGCGATTAAAACTCAAAGTGAATGAATCGAAAAGTCGAGTCGGTCCAGTATCAGGCTCGAAATTTCTTGGGTTTACCTTCCGCTACGCTCAAGTGCAGATGCACGAACAGGCGCTAAAGAAATTTAAAGCAAATGTAAGGGAACTCACTAACCGCAACTGGGGATCTCAATGACCCTACAAATTCATAAACTCACGCAGTATTCACGTGGCTGGGGACACTATTACCTAATAGCCAACGCTTATCAGTTAACGGTGGATTTAGATCATTGGATCCGCCGTAGGATAAGAATGTGCTACTGGCGGCAATGGCGTAAACCACGCACGAAAGTACGCAGTTTAATAAAGCTGGGTGTTAGCGAACGACTCGCCATAGCCTGTGGTATCACCAGTAAAGGGCCTTGTCGAAGCTCAAAAGCAAAAGGAATTAACATAGCGCTAGGCAATGACTATTTAGCGTCACAAGGTTTAGTGTCATTGAGAGATATTTGTATCGGTATTCATTACGGGAGATGAACCGCCCATTGCGGACCCGCATGATGGGTGGTGTGGGGGCTGGAGGTTAGAGACCTCCGGCTACCCGATTATATAATTTTATATTACTCATATCGCCTAAGTTGAATTTCACTAAACATAGGATACAAATAATTTAACGTTAACATATTATTATTGAGGTTAAATTTTACCCCTCTAGGGGATGTCTCAAATGATTCAGAATTACGATTATATAGATTAAGTACGATATGATCACTCTCTACTGAATAGAATATATCAGTACTAGGTCTAGCGGCTTTTCCGTACCTAACTATTGCAGAACCATCTTCACTTCCTTTAGCCGAAGCAGAAAGCTGGCTATAGACTTCACCCGTTTGAGAAAATACGATAAATGGCTCATTTTTGTTAATTTTTGTTTCTAAAATGCTACTAATTTCATCTATAGATATTCTCTTCCCTTCTTTATTTTTTACCGAAGTTAAGAACCAAGATGCTACAATAGACACAGGTTTTCCAGGCTCTTTCTTACTGTTTTCAGCTTCTATTTTTATCAACTTATAATGGTAATCAGTAAGCATTCTAAATGCTTCTAACTTGCAGTTATCATTATTCTCAATAACCTTTGCAAGATCTTTTTGAAACACTCCAGAAAATTCAATAGTATAAGAATCAACCTCTCCTTTAGCCTCAGCTCCAAGACCAACCCTTTTTAATATTTTATCTAACTCTGCTTTAGCTAAGCCTTTAAACTTTAACTCTTTGCTAAAACCTTCCAAGGAAATTTTTGAACAAAGACGGTTAGCGTCTTCAACGAGATCATTATTGCTAGCAAAGCAGCTAAAAGATAGAAAAGCCCCAATAATTAAAACAAACTTCACATTGAACATCATTTAATCCTTGTAGTTATTTTGCACATACTATGCTTAATTACTAAATTTACATAACGAGCCTGTAGATTAACTCGTTTTTTTATTTATTTTTATTGATAAACAAACCATAGCTGAGTTCCTATTTTGGTTCAATCGATTACTGTATTTTATGCAGAATATAAAGTGGGAGTTTGGTGTTGTTTTGATTGGCGTTTTGGACGGGATTACGGGTACTTGAGTGGCTTTTATTTAGGGTAAAAGCGCTTACCCTTCTTAATGCATCGTGTTTTGCAACTTTTCTATATTATGAACAAGACAATACAGTTGCCATTGCGCATTCACT
This sequence comes from Pseudoalteromonas sp. B62, assembly GCF_037162565.1. Classification (NCBI taxonomy): domain Bacteria; kingdom Pseudomonadati; phylum Pseudomonadota; class Gammaproteobacteria; order Alteromonadales; family Pseudoalteromonadaceae; genus Pseudoalteromonas; species Pseudoalteromonas sp. B62. Next base: position 336,633 of record NZ_JARLVB010000001.1, read on the forward strand.
TTCGTTTGACCCCGTAAGGTCAATTTATTCATGCCTTTATTCACTGTAATGTTCCGCTTTTTATTGAAAGGAAAGCAGGTTCAATACAGCCGAATCGTTTGCCATACTTTAATAAACAGCTGTCGTCGTCCGATTGGGCTCTCTATTTTTACTTTCATTTTGTCTACATAGTTCAGCTTTTTGCGTGATTCCTTATTTATAATAATGCACTCTTCATGCTGTTTTTGTTGGCTTTTTTCGTAATAATTAGGATGGGTGTCATCCTAATTGTCGTTACTTACAATTAGGATGGGTGTCATCCTAATTGTCGTTACTTTTCATGTATACTCCGATCTATTTGTGATTTATAACGCCTTGCTAAGTTTTGCACTCATAATATTGTTTGTTTTTTACCTGTTTACCACACCATTTTTTGAAATTTATGATGAAAGAAGTATCATTCAAATTCCTTCTAATCGCGATATTGGCTTTATCTGCGTTCACTTCATTTGGAAATGGCCCAATAACCGTCGCAAACCAACGACCTCTTTTATAAATACTTGCAGAATAGTTATGCTTTTTCGCTTTTTCGACTTCATGATTGGCGGCTGTTAATTCACTATCGGAACTTATAACAATCCCCCATTCTCCTGTATCAATATTTATCTCGCTGGCTCGCTGAATTGTGTCAGAAAACTTATTAGCACTATCCTGATTTAACGCACTACCAACTCGACGTAATATTTCCTCAGCATCATTTGGATATAAGACAAATAACAAGGCAAGAACTTCATCTTTTTCCTTACCATTACCACTTACTATTTTAGGAACAATACTGGTAATAAGCTTCTCTTTCATTTGTTTTTGAGTAGCTTCAAATTTTTTAATTTCAAGCATGAGCTCCTCATGTTTGATTTTTTTATCCAAGTTTTCGACTTCTGTTTGAAGGTTAACAGACATATACCCAATGAAGGCAACCCCCAAAGCAGATAGAAGAGATAGAACTGCAATAAAACCTTGAACAGAAAATTTACTATCCTTCATAAAGGGAGCTCCTACAATAAGTTACAATTAAAAACTTAACGCTGTTTTAAGCGGGAAATTTCAGTTGGCTAAAATAAGTGAGGCACGAACAAAAAGCCAACTGTAATTTTTACGACTTGAAAACCCTTGTGTACGCCCGACATGGGCATTGACTTATGAGGTGAAAGTCCTCTGTAGGAAGATCACCGTTTAAATAACATACTGTTATTAAACGATAGACACTCGCAAATGGCAAGGGCTAAATCGTGAGAGATAGTCTAGAGGAAGCCGCTAGCATTCTTTATAAAAATAAGTGCGAGCTGATGAACAAAAACATCATATGAGGCGTAGGCTGGAGACGAGCTAGCACAAGATAGCGAAGTCATGTGATCTAACGGCCACCGTAAATGATGCAGTTGTGCAGAGAAAGTCGATGCACCTTATTCGGGGAGATCTGATAAACACGCATCCGCGCTAACGCTTGGACATTACCAGTTAGGGACTGGTTTTTCAACCCTTGGCGCTTTGGTTGCTGCGACCTACAGCGAGCGAAATAGCAGTAAACAAGCGTTAGTTTAGACGCGCTTTATCGAGTAATCGCTAGAGTGATTTATCAGAAGTCAGCAGACGGCATAGTAGCCCAACACTTATCGTAATGGATAAGACATGGTGAAGGCCTGAACATCTTAACCAGAGGAGATACTACAATTGAACTTGAATTCACATAGATCACCGTGTTGTGATAGTGATGAACAGCGTTCTGCTGTGAATAATACCTCAAATGAATATAACCAAACAAATCATGACCTGATGGCAAGTGTACTGAGCAACCACAATATTGGCACGGCATGGCAACATGTTAAGCGAAATAAAGGGGCTGCGGGTATTGATAATATGAGTATTGAAGAATTTAATCACTTCGCTAAGTTACATTGGCTGGGTATTAAACACCAATTACTTAACGGCACTTATCAACCCTTGCCAGTCAAACGCGTGATAATACCCAAACCCGATGGCGGTGAGCGAATGCTTGGGATCCCCTCTGTTATCGACAGAGTGATCCAACAAGCTATTGCTCAAGTGATTAGCCCTTACTTTGAGCCTCTATTTTCACCACATAGTTATGGTTATCGCCCTCATAAAAGAGCCAGCCAAGCAGTAAATCATGTTCAATCTTGTGTTAAACAAGGTTATAAAACAGCAGTTGATATTGACTTGTCTAAGTTCTTTGATGAAGTAAACCATGACATGCTGATGAATCGTGTTGCTCGTAAAATCAAAGACAAAGCACTCATGCGCCTACTCGGTAAATACCTCCGAGCAGGGGTAGCAGAACGCGAAACAGGTCTGTGGTTTGAGTCAACCAAAGGAGTCCCTCAAGGTGGGCCATTATCCCCTTTGCTTTCCAACATTTTACTCGATGAATTAGATAAGAAGCTAACCTACAAACACCTTAAGTTTGCACGTTATGCTGATGACATAATCATTTTAGTAAAAACGAAAAGTGAAGGGCTCATAATCCAACGGGACATTACTGCGTTTATCACTAACCGATTAAAACTCAAAGTGAATGAATCGAAAAGTCGAGTCGGTCCCGTATCAGGCTCGAAATTTCTTGGGTTTACCTTCCGTTACGCTCAAGTGCAGATCCACGAACAGGCGCTAAAGAAATTTAAAGCAAATGTAAGAGAACTCACTAACCGCAACTGGGGGATCTCAATGACCCTACAAATTCATAAACTCACGCAGTATTTACGTGGCTGGGGACACTATTACCTAATAGCCAACGCTTATCAGCTAACGGTGGATTTAGATCATTGGATCCGCCGTAGGATAAGAATGTGCTACTGGCGGCAGTGGCGAAAACCTCGTACCAAAGTACGCAGTTTAATGAAATTAGGTGTTAGCGAACGACTCGCCATAGCCTGTGGTATCACCAGTAAAGGCCCTTGTCGAAGCTCAAAAACAAAAGGAATTAACATTGCGCTAGGCAATGATTACTTAGCGTCACAAGGTTTAGTGTCATTGAGAGATATTTGGATCAATATTCATTACGGGAGATGAACCGCCCATTGCGGACCCGCATGATGGGTGGTGTGGGGGCTGGAGGTTAGAGACCTCCGGCTACCCGATTATGCTTCATTTTCCAATGATTGTTTAAGCTTGTTAATAAAGGCTTTTCCATTTTGATCAAATGGAAGAGTAACCTTTATATCCGTATGAACTGTTGGATCTGATATATCATTAAAGATTTCTTGAATTAACTCCAAAATGTATTCAACATCGTCATGTTCGAATTTTAAATCAAGTGTTTTACGACCCATTAATGTTCCCAAATCATTATGAGCTAATAATTTTTGTCGCCACTTTTTAATACCAGTAGAAACATACAATTCTTGGAGTTTCTTCTGCTTTTCATCTAACCCTGGGCATTCACATTGTTTAATTATCCTAGCTAAAGATAGGTTTTTATTTTTACCTGTTTCAGCTGGATCTAACAAACAAGCAATACTTAAACATAACTTTTCTATATAAGCTTTTTGAATTCGACTGAACACTAATGGATTGAATTTATTTAACACGCTGATTGAGTGCTCTTCAGTGAATAATTCACTATATAGAGTTAAATCTACACATAGATTTGAAAAGTAGTTATTGATTACATCTAACTCAGATTTATTGACCTTTGCTCTGTCAAATTCAACTCTATGGGGCTTTGGTAATCCATGCGTTTCACAAAAGTCGTCGTAAGTTGCGTGAATAGTGACTTTTGATTTATCGTAACTCATTGCAACTCCGTTGAAGCATAACGAGCCTGTAGATTAACTCGTTTTTTATTTGTTTTTCTTGATGTATTAACCATAGCCGAGTTCCTATTTTGATTCAATTAGTTACTTCGATTTTACGTAAAATATAAAAAGAGGATTTGCTGTTATTTTAACTGGTTTTACAAGGAATTACGGGGGTTTTAGAAGTTTATTTTAGGGGATCAAACTAAAGCCGACAGTCACTCTAATTGAACAAGTAAATGCACGGTTATTCTCATTTAATCCATTAAATAAGTCATTAGCCCTATTAAACCTAAATTACACACATGAAATGGCTGCATGATTCAGTTTTAACTTTTTATTGAGTAGTTTAAGTTTTATGCGAGTAGTTTTTCGCAGTTACTGATATTCGCTCGCCGTTTTCGGTTAAAAACTTTACAGTAACTTGCTTATTATGACAGCCTGTCTACTACATCATGAAATACTCGCGAAAGTTTAGGATGGGCGTCTTTGTTACTTTCACTTATGTCATTAAATGTTAATTTTTTTGTCACCAATCTTAAGTAAATTACTATGTATTATCATTTTACTAACAATTAGGTTGGTAAATAATATAGGATTACAGTGATGAAAAATTTATTTTTAAAAGTAGTTTTAAGTCTTATTTTGGCGATATCATTTTCAAGTCAAGCCAAAGTATTTACTTGCAGTGGTATTATTACAGACGTATTTTCAACGTTTGATACTTTTGAAGTTCGTTATGAACGAGCTTCTGGATTTGAGCTTGAACCTGTTATTGTATACCCAGAACAGGCATATCTATTAGCACCGGTATTAGTGGCAATAGCTGAAGGAAAAAATGGCAGTGAATACACTTTAATTATAGAGAATAGAGACGGTAATGATAGCCGTTGCCATGATGGTGAAAGTGAGAATGCATTAATTGGTTTATCAAAGATTAACTAATAAGACGTTGTAGCCTTTTAGTCATATTGTTACGACTGAGTGACTTAATAGATTATATCCTGACCTACTAAAATTCAATTTCAGAACTAAGCTAAGAAACTAAGATGTTGAATATAATTTATTTTCGGCTTAATGAGATACATATTTTATGTGGGTTGGGTGTATACCTTTATGTCAGTTCTGGTCTATGGCTTAGTTTTTAAGCGGCATAAAGATAAGCAGTAATACCAATCCGCAATAATACTTAATCAATTTTAGGGATTAAATTTAACGCTAACCACGTTAAAAATTTCTGATATAGAACAACTAAATAACGAAATTTTTGCCTTGTTATCGACACGATTTTCTAACAAAATAAACTAGACAGCCACTCTAATTACGCAAACAAAACGGTGGCAATTTAATTTAATTTTTAAGTTAATAATTTACCTTTTATTGCGGGTTATTTTCATTTCATCCATTAGATAACAGTGAACGAATAGGTCGCTGGTTAAAAACAATCGATTCAAAATAATAGGATTTTCTCCTAAAAAGGGTAATTACACAGTTTAAGTACCTAAAAATAAATATAGCGCCCTGAGATTACTCACTTTATTAACTTTCATTTGTTACTTTTATTTTTTGTACTAAAAAATCCACAGCCGCTTTTACCTTTGGTACTAAGTAGCGTTGTTTTTGATATAACAAGTACACGGCCATTTCGGCGCTTTGCGTTATGGTAAGTTCATGTTCAAACGTAAGCTCTTGCAACTTTCCTGACTCTAGATATGAAGCTAACGCCCATCGGGTAGACATTAAAATACCTTCACCGTTGCACGCTTTTTTTGCAAGCCAAGGTCCATTGTTTGAAATAGCGACAGCAGGACCTGAAACATCATGCCATTGACCATTCATATTGCACAACCAAGGCGTTGGCCCTAATGGAGCTTTAAAATAAAGACCTTTATGATGCTGCAACTCCATCGCGTTCATCGGCACACCGTATTTTTCTAAATAACGGGGTGAAGCGACGGGAATGAATCCATTATCCATAAGCCTTATTGCAAGTACTCGCTCATTTGGGGCGTAACCGCCACGAATAGCAATATCAACATCATCACGTCCAAGTGTTGATAACTCATCACTTAAACTAACATCTAATATAATTTCTGGGTACAGCTGGCTGAACTCATCAAGTAAAGGAAGTAGGATTTTTTCGCCAAAACCCACCATCGAACTGATACGTAGACGTCCCATTGGGGTAGTTTGGTAACTACGAACAGTTTCATTGCTTTGCTCTAACTGATTTAGTATTTGCTGCATGTCGTTATAATAAATCTGGCCTACTTCAGTCAGCTTTACAATACGGGTCGATCGCTTTAAAAGCGTTGCACCTAAACTTTTTTCTAAATCTGCAACTCGCCTTGATAAAGAAGATGGCGGTACATTAAAAACTTTTGCAGCTTTAGTAAAACTTCCTGTTTCTACTACTTTATTAAAATATCGTATTGCCCGAAGTTGATCCAACTCTTCTCTCCATTAAGTAAATTTGCGAATGCCTTTATTATTGTCTTAAAGGCAAAAGTGATTCGCATTTTCTCTTATATATAACCAAATTAAAACAAGTAATAATGTATTTAGCTTAACAAATGAGGTTTTAATTTGCATTTTTGATGCAATTAAAAAGTACCTTCACATTAATAATGGGAACTGATTTATGATTACTTTGCACGGTTTCGCCGCGAGTAACTATTACAACTTAGTAAAACATGTACTTTTGTATAAAGAACTCTCATTTAAAGAACACCTAATTTATAGTGGTAACGATGACTTATTGGCCATCAGTCCGGTCGGTAAAGTCCCGGCTATTACTACATCTGAAGGACTTAATATTTCAGAGTCGAGTGTTATTTGCGACTTTATTGAAGAAACTTATCCTGAAAATGCGTTATACCCAGAAAATGCCGGAGAACGCGCTGTTGTTCGCCAAATAATGAAAGTAGCTGAACTTTATTTTGAATTGCCAAGTAGACGATTAATACCTTATGTATTTTCAGGCACTGAAGCCCCTGAATCACTAAAAGTTGAAGTACGCCAAGTATTAAGCCGTGGCGTTATTGCCTTAAGTCGATTATGTAAATTTTCTCCTTGTATTGCGGGTGAGCAATTTACAATGGCTGATATTTACGTTTATTACGTTAACACCATTGTCAGTGCTTTTGGCTCTAGCCAACTTGACTGGGATGTACTTGCACAAGTACCTAAAATGAAAGAGTGGAACGATTCGATGAGTCAATCTGCTATTGCCCAAAAAGTAGAAGCGGATCGACAGGCAAATATACCTGAGTTTATGCAAAAGATTAAAACTCAAATTCAAGCAGTGAATCCAAAGTAATATTTTACGCTAAGTGTAATCAAAAAATAACCAATACGATAAAGCGATTGGTTCAACGAACTTAATTATTGACAGGAGTGACCCAAATGACTGATACAAATATTCAACTTACTTCAACTATTAGTGAAAATGGTAAGCTAACACTTGCTTTAAAAAACATCGAAATGCCGCAACCTGGCCCCGATGAGGTTGTTGTTCGTCTTGAAGCTGCTCCACTAAACCCTTCAGACTTAGGCGTTTTATTCAGCGCAGCTGATATGTCTACAGCGGTGCAATCAGGTACTGTGCAAAACCCTGTTATTACAGCTGATGTTCCGGCTCAATTTATGCCCTCACTTAAAACGCGAGTTGATAAAGCAACGCCAGTTGGAAATGAAGGTGCTGGGACTGTTGTTGCAGCTGGCTCATCGCCCGCAGCACAAGCATTAATAGGTAAAACCGTAGCTGTAATTGGTGGAGGAACTTATCGTCAATTTATATGTGCCAATGTGCAGAGCTGTTTAGAATTAAAAGAAGGGACTACAGCTAAAGAAGGTGCGTCATCTTTTGTTAACCCGCTTACCGCACTAGCAATGGTAGAAACCATGCGCGCGGAGGGTCATAAAGCCATTATTCATGCCGCTGCAGCTTCTAACCTAGGCCAAATGTTAAACCGTATTTGTATTGCCGATAGTATTGATTTAATAAATATTGTGCGTAAAGCAGAACAGGAAACACTATTACGTAACATGGGTGCAAAATATATTGTTAACTCAAGTAGCGACTCTTTTCTTTCGGACTTAACGGCGGCAATTATTGAAACGGGTGCAACGATTGCGTTTGACCCCATTGGCGGTGGTCAATTAACAAGTGATATTCTTAATTGTATGGAAGTTGCTGCAGCTCGTGATATGAAAGAGCACACTATTTATGGCTCTGACACATTCAAGCAAGTTTATATTTATGGTGCATTAGATCGAGGCCCAATTACGCTAAACCGTAACTTTGGTTTTGCTTGGGCTGTAAATGGATTTTTATTATTTAATGCATTAGGTAAATTAGGAACTAATACAGTAATGGCGATGCGCGAACGTGTTGCAAATGAAATTACTACCACATTTGCAAGTCACTACACACATGAAGTGTCATTAGCTGAAGTATTGCATTTAAAATCAATTGCGGCTTACTCTAAACAAGCAACCGGTGAAAAATACTTAATTAAACCTCAGGCTTAAGTGAATTTTAAAGCTCACTATGGTTTAACTAATTGATTTTAAATATGTAAAAGCAGATGCTATTTATAGCGTCTGCTTTTTATTCATTTTTTAAAATAAAAGCAAACGGCATACTCTTCTTAATATTTACCGAATAAAAAATTTATGGAATAATGCAATTTCTCTTGGGGGAGTAGCCCACTCAGTACTGTCAATTACAATAAACAACTAGTTAGTGAACTAGAGCACTTATATTTTAATTAATTGATAGACGAGTAAACTTATCAACATAATTGCACCTCACGTGCATGGTAAGTTTGTAATGTTGTAGCAGCATTATCGGCGAGACCTAGGTAGGCACTATCCTCATGGCGGGAGATAGTTGTTTGCCTTGGTTTAATATTCCCGCCTGTAAGTAATATTTATGGAAGTTTTTTCACATCAACCGTCACCGTAGCCTTAGCTGAAATAGGCGATAAAACACAGCTTTTATCGTTAGTACTTGCCGTCCGTTTTCACAATAAACTAGCACTTATTTTAGGTGTATTAGCCGCAACTATTATTAACCATGGCCTCAGTGCTTGGTTTGGAAATTGGCTGAGCAATAACTTTGCAACTCAGTACATGCCATGGATTGTTAATGTTAGTTTTATTGGCGTTGGCCTTTGGCTGCTTATTCCTGATAAGGATGAAGAAATTAGCCATAAGCACGATAAATATGGTGCTTTTTTTGTCGCGTGTATATTGTTTTTTATTGCCGAAGTTGGTGATAAAACACAAATAGCAACCATTCTATTAGGCGCGCAATACCAATCAATTTTGTGGGTTACTCTTGGCACTACACTGGGTATGTTAATAGCAAATATACCTGTTATTTTTGCAGGTAATGCGCTTTTAAGCCAAGTGCCATTAAATACAGTGCGTGCAGTTTCGGCCAGTGTATTTGTTTTACTAGGGTTATATGGCTTTGCTACTATTTAACCTAAACTCCGGAGAATAAACCTATCTCAAGCAGCTATTTCCAACCTTAACTACATTTAATTTAAAACGAAAGCTCAATATTATTGAGCTTTCGTACTTTTATCTTAGAGGTACTTTGGTATTAAAACTGATATTTTGCAGATAAATATACGCGTCTTGGCTCACCAGGAAAATGCCCAGTACGGTCAATAAAGCCACTCGATGCATATTCTTTATCAAAGACGTTTTTAACTGATATTTGCCATGTCCAGTTTTCTACTTGCGTTTTCCAGGCCATGTTATAAATTGTATATGGTTTAACGTGTGCGCCATCAAGGCTTACTTGTTCGTCAACATAGTCAAGCCCTGCAGCTATTGATGAGTTGATGCTTGGTAAATCGTAGCGCGTCCATAAGCCAGCTGTATTTTGTGGGGCATTTGCAAATTTATCAGTGCCTTCTGCTTGCGCAGAAAAATCTTCACTTTGCTCATTAATACGCGTGTCGTTATACGCATAACTTGCGGTAACAACCCACTTGTCAGTTATATCACCCACTATCTCAAGCTCAAAACCATCACTTTGTACTTCACCTAGGGATTCAAGTTGATCAATTCCCGTGTCGTTTTGCAATAAGCTGGTTTGTAATATATTTTTACGAATAATCTGATACGTCGCAATATTAATGGCTAACGAGTCATCAAGTAACTTAGTACGTAAACCTAGCTCTGTAATATGGCTGTTTTCAGGCTCAAATGGTCCACCAACTTCTTGCGACTGGCTTGCTGCATCTTGCGGTAAAAAACCGGTGCCATATAAAGCATAAGGAAAAAAGTATCGCTAATATTGTAGCTAGTACCTACCCTAAAAGTAACATCGCTATCAGAGAACTCAACGTTAGATACTTTATCCGTGTCTTCAAAATGATCGTAGCGCAAGCCTGCGGTTATATTCCATTTTTCAGTGATATCTACTTGGTCTTGTATATAAATACCTAACCTTTTTGAGTCTGTGCTTATAATTCGCGGTGTTATATTTTCTAAGTCGTAATTAGCCGCCGATGTTAAACCATATTGTGGATCAATCAGCGAGAGTCCAGGTACAGGGCCGCCTTTACTTTGTTGAGTCGCAGTGCGGTACACGGCATCAAATTTTGATGAGTACCAATCAGAGCCCACTAAAAATATATGTTCCATATTGGCTATGGTTGTTTCAGCAATTAAATTAGCGGTAATACTTAGCCCTTCATTCTCGCGCTTTTGATCTCTAAATTCGCGTTCACTCCAATCAACAACACCATCATTATCGGTATCAGACAAGCCACGTGGCTCATGATAGTTTTGTTGCTCTTCATTGGTAAAATAACGAGTCGTAACATCTAAGCTAAACACATCACTTAATTGGTTTTTATACGTTGCTTGGTATACGTCCGCAGACATTTTTTGATAGTCAGTTGCTTCATTATGATTCCAATCTCTACTTGCAATAAAATCACCATTTTCGTCAACAGGCACACCACGTAAACGTGCTCCTCCTAAATCTTGATCTATATTAGTATATTGCAGCACAAGATTAGACTCATCATTAAAATCAAAGCGATAGCCTAAATCTATAATGGTATTATCTTCTGACGTGTTATATCTAAACGGGTTTTGACTATCTTTGTAAATACCAATTCTGTAAGCTTGCGTTTGCTCATCATTCACGCTACCCGTTGATTCGAATGCGCCACTTATAAAGTCATCATTCCCGATTTCTAATTCAATGGCAGTATTAGCGTCATATTGTGGCTTTTTAGTCATATAGTTAATAATCCCACCAGGATTACCACTTCCATAAACGGCCCCACTGGGACCTTTTAACACAGCAACTTGCTCAATGTTAAATAACTGCGGAACAGCAAAGCCATTAAACGGATCACCTTTTACGCCATCATATAAAATTTCGTCTTGGCGAAATCCTCTAAAAGTAACACCCGAATAGCTAAAACCATTTACACCTGCGATATTACTGTATAAATCGGTAATTTGACGTGCAGCTTGGTCACTTATTAAAGCTTGTGGCAATATTTGAATTGATTGTGGTATTTTTTCTAGTGGAGTATTGGTGCGTGTGCCAAATGCTGACTCTGTTGGTCGATATAATGAAAAAGCGCGACCCGTTACTTCAATAGTCTCAATAGCGTTTTCAGCTTTGTTTATTGAATTAGGTGATGTTTGTTCTACTTCACTAGCGATTACGTTTGCAGAACTAAAAATAATAGATGTGATTGCAAGAGATAAAAGAGAAAATTTCATTAGAATTAAATAGGCAAAAATACGGTGTGGGCATGATAATGAAAATAAATCTCACTTGCAATAACGTAATTAATTAACGAGGCGTGTTTATGATTCGTTATTTGTGCAATAACAGCCCTTTGTGTCAGTAATTAATAACTCAGAATTAAACCCTGAAGCCAAATTAGTAATGACTGTTTCAACAAAGCCACTCCCCTGTGAACACGCTAATCCTTCAGACAATGGCCCTGCATAAACAAATTGCCCGTGCTTATCTATAATGACAGCAGCAGGCGTAGCAGGTACAACTCGCTTCAATTGCTGTGTTAGTTGAACCTGCACAACACCAAGTCCTTTGCTTTTAGCAAAAGTAGTGAGTGAATTTATATGCGGCTTAGCCTGCGTAAAACAGCCACAACTTTCCTCAGTAACGAGTAGCAGCGACGCTGTATCTTTATTGTCCCACACAATCTGTTGTTTAAAATCATTAAACCAACTTTTTTGCATAAATACTTTAGCGCTATCAAAAGTTTTTAACTGCCCTAATTGAAAATACACCAGCCCAGTTATAACAACGCTAAACCACACAATGATAAGTATGGCATTCCAATAATTAACCTTATTTAAATTTGGCAATACTTTGCTCTAGCACGTCAATACTGACATGTATTAATTGTACTTTAGAGGTCAGTTGTTGAACTATTTTAGTGTCTTCATATTGATTTTTTCGCATATGATCAGTGCTCGTAGCTATTTGCGAGGTGTTTACTGCTTGTTCTGCAACAACCTGTGATACCGAATTTGTACTTGTAGATACCGCAGTAATTTGCTCGCTCATTGCAGAAATATTCTCTTTCATTGCAGTACTTATATGTGTTAAATCAACAACAAAATCAACACACTGGCTCATAGACTGGGTTGATGTTTTACTGTTATTAACTAAATCTTTTAATGTAAGGCTAATTTTGTCTGTCGTCGCTTTACTGTTATTCGCAAGTGATCTAACCTCATCAGCAACCACAGCAAAGCCACGGCCGTGCTCACCCGCTCTCGCAGCCTCAATTGCCGCATTTAATGCTAATAAATTAGTCTGTTCAGCAATACCTGATATTTCATTAAGAAGACTTGAAATAACATCCCCAGCGGCAACTAAATGATTAATTTGCTCTTCAGTATGATTTAAAAGAGTTAGTAGTTCTCTACTCTTACTGTCAGTTTGTAGCACTTCATGCAAGGCATCACTTGCTGCTTGGGTAATGTTATCTACTTGATGTTTTAAAATCTCACTTTCTTGCTCTACAAGTTTAAAGCCATGCGCAACTTGGGCACCCGAACTGGCAATATCATCAGTTTGTTGTGTTCGTTGCTGTGCCCCGTCAGCTAATTGAGCCTGTACTTGAATCAACTCTTGAGAGTTACCTTGTAAAGAGTCAGATTGTGTCTGCACTTCTTTAATTACATCAGATAAATAGTCGAGCAACGTATTAAAACCTAAAACAGCTTCACTTTCAGTAGCGTCAGCCCGTAAAGAAAGCTTAATGTGAGCAGGGTCTTGCATTATTTGCTCTGTTGCATAGCTTAGCGATAAACCAGCTCTACGCTCTCGTCGTAATGTTACTGCGATATACCCAGCTACGATTACTTCAACTATTGCATACCCGGCATGGATAAGTACCGTTGTAAAAGCAAGTCTGTCAGGGTCGAATACATACACACCTGTATTTTGAGTTTGTAAGTAATAAAAAGAAAAGTGATGGACAGCGACAAATAAAATTGCAGTTATAAATACACGCCATTGTACAAATACGATTAGCATGGGCATTAAAATAAATATTTCAAAATGCACTTCAATCAGACCAAACGTTTGTTGTATATGCAAAAAAGAAAACATCATAGTTGCTGCTGCAACAATATGTGGTGTTATTTGACTATTTACATTTGTGTTGAGTAACCAAATAGGTAACAAACAAAGTGGCAAACCTACAACAAAAGCTTGCATCAACGTATCAAAATATAAGCCTAAAACTATTGATTCAATAAATAGCAGACTAAATATAATTGTAAATAACCTAGAAACATTAGACATAAAAACCTTACTACTTTTGATTTATCAGTTAAGCCCGATTCATACGTAGTTAAACGCCAATAAGTTCATTGGAATCAGGAAAATTTGGTGAATTTATTTATCCGCTTTATTTTTAATTTAAAGCAGGGTCTATTCATTATTTTATTATAGACAAAACTTCTTTAAATGTTGTCGTTGCTGAATTTTTTACCCATTGAAAAATAACAGTTTCAGCACACGAAATTATAGCACCCGCTTGTTGTAATTGATCAATAGCAATTTGCTTATGCTTTTCATTTCTAGAACCAACGGCATCTGCAATCACAATTACGTCAAACCCGCTTTGTAAAAGATCTAAACATGTTTGCAATACACAAACATGTGCTTCAGTACCAACAACAATTATCTGAGGCCGAGCAAACTGCTTCATACTCGCCAGAAAACCAGGTTCGGCACAGGCACTAAAATGTGTTTTATCGAAATAGGTTGCTTTTGGTAAAAGCGCTTTTATTTCATCTTGTGTGCCACCTAAGCCTTTTTTATACTGCTCTGTAATTAAAACGGGTATACCATGTATAAGGCTCGTTTGAGCCAGCTGTAAAGTACAGCTCAAGATTGTAGGAAAACACTCTATCGCAGGTGCCAACTTGCTTTGCAAATCAATCACTAAAAGCACACTTTGTGAAGCATTAATATTGAATACCCTACTCATATTTACCTCATGGGTTTATAACACCAGTATTTAAAAGTTAACTTAATTCAATCACCAAGAAATGTTTGACTCATGTATCTTTCATACGAGTCAAAATTTAAATTTATGCTATATTACAATACTATCCTACTTATTATGGGGCGAGTTTATAAGTGTATTGGAGTAAGTTTTTTTCCTCACCATCACTGTTTGTTTTCTTTGCATAGGAAGTGTATCAGCTTCGCAAAATTATGCTCAACAGCTACAACGCATCTCAACTGATGAAGGCTTATCACAAAGTTATGCACTGCAATCGATTCAAGATGATATTGGTTACATCTGGATTGCCACGGCACAAGGACTAAACAGATATGATGGTTATCAAATAAAAACCTTTGATGGGGGTTTCGACCTAGACCAAGACTACATTAATAAACTGTTTAAAACCCAAGACGGTCAAATAATTGTTTCTACCGATGTATCTGGCGCATACATGATTAACCCGCTGACCCTAAAAACAGAAAAAATTTATTCGGGTCAACTAGATAAAAAACAAACAGATTTCTCTCCTATATCTAGTATCACACAATTAGAAAATACATTTTATTTTGCGATAAACGAAAAAATATTTAGCTTTAATAATGATCAAAAAAAATTAGACTTAAAAATTGCTCTAAAAAATAAAAATTATTACATCAGAGCTCTCAAAATTTACGACAATACACTCTATATAGGTACAGATAATGGACTTTTTACGTATAATTTAAAAACACAAAGTCTGGCGCCGCTGACAATTCACCAACCTAAAAAAACAACAGTCGACAACAATGACATCAAGTTTTTAACAATTGATGATGACTTAGGGCTGTTAATTGGCACTGTGGAAGGGATGTATCGCATTGCATTTAACACCACTAAACAGATTGATCCTACCCAGATTACCACTCTTATTGCTGATTATAATATTTGGGATTATGCGAACACTGTATATGGTGAGTTTATTGCAACTGAAAGTGGCTTGTTTCAATTTCACAGAGACACAACCCAATTAGAATTCATTTTAAGCTTTGATAAAAGCAAATTTAACATCACCGAAAATACAATAAACAATTTAATGCTTGATGAGATCAGGTGTACTTTGGCTCGCGTCTCGAACACAAGGCGTACTTACATGGGCAACTCAGACTCGTAGATTTAAGCAAATTACCTTACCTAAAAACAATACCATAAATAAAATTTATCAAGATAAAAATCACATTCTTTGGTTAGGCACCAACGATGGTCTAACTCGCTACAACTTAACAACAAAAGACAGTAAAACATACTTGCAATCAACTGACTCTAAAGCGGTTTATGGTGAATATTCCGTATACGACATTTTTCCTTCTCAGCTTGATGATAAGTACCTCTGGTTAGTGCGGTTTAATGGACTGGATCTATTTGATAAAAGCACCGGCAAAATTATCGAAAAAAGAAACCAGAAAAAAAGTGGCGTGAATGGTGAGAATTTATATGGATTTACCCCTTTCAGCTCCGATGTTTTTACCTATATGTCTAGTGAAAACTTTTATATCTATAGTGGAAAAACAGGAGAAAGCAGAGTAATCAATGGATTGAAAGACAAAGTAAACCCTCTAAAGGCTTATACATTTCACCAACCATTGAAATCGCATCCTAAAGAGCTGCTATTGAGCACTGCAAAAAGACTATATCGCTATAATGAGAAAACGCAAAAGCTCACCACTATTTTTCAATCGAACAGCACTAAAGATAATGTTTTTCATACAGTAGAAAATATTTACCTTGATGAAGCTCGTGATACTTTGTGGCTAGCTACCACTCAGGAAGGGCTAATTGGTGTAAACCCAAGTACGTATCAAAGAAAACATTATATAGGCTTAAAAAACACACTGAGAACTGATTCTATCTATTCGTTGCTTGCAGATGATCACAACGGATTTTTATGGGTTAGTAGTAATAATGGTTTATATCAACTCAATTTAGATACGCTTAATACTAATACTTACACAATAGAAGATGGTTTAAGTACAAATGAATTTGAGCCAATTTCAGCCGTTAGACTGCAAGATAATCAGCTCGCATTTGGCAGTAACTCTGGACTACAGGTATTTGATCCATCTGATTTTATCACTACCAGTTCAAAGAGTAGCCTTGAAATTACTGATATAGACCTATTTTCAAAAAGCCTAAGTTATTATCCAAATGAATACACTAACAAGCCATTAATGCTTAGCCATAAAGATATGGGCCTGATGATTAGCTTTTCTATCTTTGATTATCAAAACAAAGACAAAGTACGTTATAAAGTCACTTTATCAGGACCAACCTTGCTTACCTATGATGATTTAAAAGTAAATAAAGTCTTTTTTACTAAATTACAACCCGGCGATTACTCTCTCACTGTATCGGCATACACCAGAGATGGAGTTAATATAAGCATACCAAAAACATTCAACTTTAATGTAGCGTATGCCCCTTGGCAATCACCTATTGCCTATATTGCCTACTTATTCGGTATTATCATCATTTTGTCTTTACTTTTTGGCAGTATCGCAGTCGCCAAATTGTGATTGGAAAAGCTCACAGAGCGACGATCGATTCGCAAAAGCAAACTGAGCTTGCGCTTAAAAATAATAAAAGCGGTGTATGGAACTATTACTTTAAGGATAACTCTGTAAACACACAACGCGGAAAAGAGCTAGGTTATTTAGACTTACCTAAACGTATTCAACTAGATGATTTTTTAGCCTTGATACATCCAGATGATCGCCGACAAATTGAGGGGCAATTACTTTCATATGCTCAGCAAAACGATACGCTAAGCTTGCAAAATAATTGGCAAGCTACATATAGATTACGCCATAAAACAGGTCATTGGTTATGGTATCAAGACCTTGGCCAAATTGTGTATAAACCACAATCCTCTGAGCCTTTGTATATTTCAGGTATTTATACAAACATTACAGAGCAGCGAGCCAATGAACAACAAGCGGCTATTCTTGGTCAGGTTTTTAGTCAAATAACCGATTGGCTATTGATCCTTGATGATCAACTTATGCCTTTTTCAGCCAATAATAGCTTTATTAATACATTTTCAAACAAAAAATCTATTGCCGAATTAAACCCTAAACTTTTCATTAAAGCGATAGGTAAAGCCAAGTGTAAAGAATATTCAGCAATATTAAAGGCGTTAAAGCCAACACAAAATTGGCGTACAGATGCCTATATCAACACAGCAATAAACAATGAACATCCTATACATATAAGCGTTACAGCAGTAGCAAAAGACACCAATGACGTAAGCTACTACGTTGTCGTTATTTCTGATTTAACCGAACAGAAAAACGCAGAAAACGAGCTTCGCTATCTAGCAAACTTTGATCCCCTAACACGCTTACCAAACCGTAGTTTAATGCATCAAAAAATAGAAAAAGCGATTAATCATGCAGACAAAAGTAATAAGCAATGTGCACTACTATTTATCGACCTTGATAAATTTAAACCCGTTAATGACTCATTTGGGCATGCCGTAGGCGATAAGCTACTTTGTAATATTACAGAACGCGTAACAAATATACTGAGTAACAAAGCAACACTTGGCCGCCAAAGTGGTGATGAATTTTTAGTACTGATAAAGCATGTAGATTCACTAAAGTCGCTTACTGAGACAGTAAAAAAAATTAGCCGCGAATTGGCAAGCAAAGTCATTATTGAGGATTTCTCTATCAATATATCTGCCAGTATTGGTGTTGCCCTTTATCCATTCGATGCTATAAATGCAGATCTACTGATCCGAAATGCTGATGTTGCGATGATGCATGCAAAGCAAGCTGGCAGAAATGGATTTAAATTTTTTAGTGAAGAAATGAATGAAGAAATAAAACAAAAGCTTATTCTTGAAAATGATTTAAAAGATGCCGTAAAAGACAATCGGTTTTTTAATCATTACCAACCTATAGTTGATATAAAAACAAAAACTATTAATGGCGTAGAGCTACTGATGCGCTGGGATAATAAAGGTCAATTAGTGTCACCTGCTTTATTTATCCCTATCGCAGAAGAAACAGGATTAATAGAAAAACTTACAGAGCAAGCAATGAAACGAGCACTTATTGAGCTTGCTCCAATTCTGAGCAATAACCCATTGTTTTATATTTCTTTGAATTTATCACCTAAACATATTTTAAAAGCGAATATAACTGAGCGGCTACTCTATATATTAGCAAAATCACAAATATCACCAAGGCAGATCAGACTTGAAATTACAGAAAGTATTTTACTTGAAGACAAATTTAAAGCAGCTAAACAATTACAAAACTTAAAAGCAGCTGGTTTTAAATTACTGCTAGATGACTTCGGCACGGGTTACTCGTCATTAACGTACTTAAGTCAGTTCCCTATAGATGTAATTAAGATTGATCAAAGTTTTGTTAATAGTATTGGTATTGATAAAGACGATGAATCTATTATTAAAACCATATATTCGTTAGCTGAAAACTTAGAGCTTTATTGCATTGCTGAAGGTGTTGAAACACAAGAGCAAATGATATTTTTAGCAAATATAGGTTGCCATGTACTACAAGGGTATTACTTTGCAAAGCCAATGAGCGCCAAAGAGTTACGCAAAAATAGTTGTTTTGAAGAAATTTTGGGGTTAATTTAATTTTACTAATTCGCATGCGAATAAAATCACGCCCAGCATGTTCATAAATTAATGAACATGCGTATGCTCAGCATGGCTCTCTATTTGCAACACACTACTTTTAACATTGAATTTGTCTGACAGCACTTGCTCTACTTTTAAGCGACACGCTTCGTCGTGTTTTTCAATAGTGCAGTGCTGTTTAAGTACAACATGGGCACCAACTACGATCCCTCTATACTTACGAGTAACAGTGACATTATGCACATCATGCACGTGCTCCATATGCGTAATTTCGTTTTCAATATCAATTGCTTTTGGTAACTGCGCTTTATTTAAACGTAAACCTTTAATACAACTAATAATTACTTTAATACCAGTAAATAAAACAAACGACGCAATCAACATGCTCGATAGAATGTCAATTACATCCCAGCCAGTAAAATAAATAAGCACACCAGCAACAAAAGTCGATACAGTAGAAATTAAATCAAAAAATGAGTGTAAGAATACGGCATAGATATTAATACTTGCTTTGCGTCCTTTGTATAAAACCCAAGCAGCTGCGCCATGAAACAAAAACCCGATCCCCGCAATTACCGACATTAAATAACTATTAATAGCAAGCTCATGCCCCTCACTATGATGCATGAACCGTTCACCGCCTTCATACAAAATAATTAAGCTAATAGCTAAATACAAAACACCATTTACAAGTCCACCTAATAACTCAGCCCGTTGATGTCCATCATTATAGGTTTTAGCAAAATGAATCGCTAAGCTAGACGCAATTAAAGCAATAAAAAGTGAGCTATTATGGACAAATAAATGACCCGCATCAGCAAGTACCGCAAGTGAATTTGAATAATAAGCCCCGATGACTTGAATAACCATAAATGAGCAAGTGATAGCCAGGGCAATCAGTAGCCTACGGCGTGAAGCTTGGTGTGTAGTGATCTCTGTCATGAAGTGCTTGAATTACCTATACTTAAAATGCAAGTAAGCCATTAAAAGGCTCAACTGGAAGGAGTAATGATATACAGTATCAATTGTAATACTTTACGCACTTAAACGCACTAAAAAGTTAAGTAAATAGATATAATAATTTTGTCTCGTTATGGGGTGGTTTTCTCATTGTTAAATAGCCCTATATTTAAGTAAATTAATATACACTTATTGAGTTACATCCAATATAAAACTGAGAATAGAATATTTTTGTGGAAGTAAACTTTTCGGTTCGTGCAGTAAAAATTGATAAAATTAAAATGCCAGCACTTTCAAAAAATGCTATATCAACCCCTTCTCTAGTGCCTATTTTTGTGGTTAAAACGCCTTAGTAGTGATAATCTACACACGCTGAAATTATAAACAATACAACTGCTCAGCGTTTAATTATTATAAGGAATGTTTAAATGGATCCAGTCACACAAATTCTCGATATGGTTTTTACTGTTGAGGCTTTTTTACTTGTTTTTGTTATCGTGCTTTTAAAAAGTAGCGTTAAATTTGTACCACAAAATCGCGCTTGGTTAATCGAACGTTTTGGTAAGTACCAATCAACTAAAGAAGCTGGCCTTAACTTTATTATTCCATTTATTGATAGAATATCGGCTGATCGTAGCTTAAAAGAACAAGCTCAAGATGTACCATCGCAGTCAGCTATCACTAAAGATAACATCTCACTTATAGTTGATGGCGTACTGTACTTTAGAGTACTAGACCCGTACAAAGCAACGTATGGCGTTGACGACTATACGTTTGCGGTTGTACAACTTTCGCAAACAACCATGCGTTCAGAATTAGGTAAAATGGAGCTTGATAAAACATTTGAAGAGCGTGATTTACTTAATACAAACATTGTTGCAGCTATAAATCAGGCATCTGAGCCTTGGGGTATTCAAGTACTTCGCTACGAAATTAAAGATATTGTGCCGCCTAACTCTATTATGGAAGCGATGGAAGCACAAATGAAAGCTGAGCGTGTTAAACGAGCTCAAATTTTAGAGTCAGAAGGTGATCGCCAAGCAAATATCAACGTTGCTGAAGGTAAAAAACAAGCACAAGTACTTGCTGCTGAAGCCGACAAAGCCGAGCAAATTTTACGCGCTGAAGGTGAAGCAACAGCAATTACTACGGTTGCAGAAGCACAAGCAAATGCACTTATTAAAATAGGTGAAGCCGCAGATACAGAGCAAGGCCAAAAAGCAATTCAGTTAGACTTAGCAACTAAAGCAATCGCTGCTAAAGAAGCCATTGCTCGTGAGTCATCAATTGTATTACTGCCAGACAACGCGACAGATGCAAGTTCAATGGTTGCCCAAGGTATGGCAATCATTAATAGCTTAAATAAAAAGCATCAGGGTTAATAACTAAATAAAGAGGTTTGTATGGATTTTATTACGCAAAATTTACCGCAAACACTTATGGTACTTGGTATTGTTGCTTTAATAATAGAAGTAGCAGTACTTGGCCTTTCTACATTTATTTTATTGTTTTTTGGATTATCGTTATTCCTTACCGGATTATTAATGAGTTTTGGTATTTTACCTGACTCATTAACCATAGCCCTTTGGAGTAACGCAGTTGTAACCGCAGGCTTGGCGGTTGTACTTTGGAAACCATTAAAACAAATGCAAAATCGCGTAGATAAAAAACAGGTAAATAGTGATTTTGCTGAACTTACTTTTGTACTTGCTAGCGATGTAACAGAACAAGGTTTAACTACACATCAATACTCAGGTATTAGCTGGAAACTCAAAAGTGAGCAACCAATTAGCGCCGGTACTGAAGTCTTAGTAACCAAAAAAGAAGTGGGTGTTATGTGGGTTAAGCCTAAAAGCTAATCATCACTTTAAAACAAGCACTGTGTATAATAAATTACAGTAAAACGGGCGGCTCAAACTGCCCGTTTTTTATGCCTGAGATTTGAAATACAGCGCCTTGTTCACTAACAGTATTATTAATCGCCTCATCAAACGCCGATGTCACAAGTAACAACTCAGCATTTTTACCACCGAATGCAGCGCATGTCGGTTTTAATGCACAAAGCTTTATCGTTTTAATTAACGCACCGTCTGGGGATAAACAAATAACACATCCCATTCCCCAAACAGCTAGCCACAAATTACCTAATTTATCGGTTACGCAGCCATCGGGGTCAACATCAGTATTATTAAATTGATAAAAAACACGTGGCTCAGCGCAAGGTTCGCCAGTTTGCTCATCCAAATCTAATACATAAATACAGCTCGTTAAAGAGTCGCAATAATAACCGCGTAAACGTGGCTTATCAAAGCACAACCCATTTGGGATACTCAAGCCATTTACAACGGCTTTAAGCTGGCGTTTATAATAACGGTATATTTTACCATCCCCTTTTTTAGCATTTACATCCATTGTACTTAACCAAAAGCCACCCCATGGATCAGCACGGCCGTCGTTTGAACGCCTATTTAGCTGTGTATTTTCAATATTAAGAATAAGATGGCGAGTAGTTGAATTAATATGATATTTATATAAGCCAGTACTTGTACAGAGCAGCAAGTGCTGCTCATCAATCCAAGCGATTGCACTGAGCGTATCGGGCATATTAACTGTTTTTAGTTGGCTTTCACTGTGTATGTTTTTGCTTAAAAGTAATTTTTTATTTATGTCGACCCAAAAAAGGTATTCAGCACAGGATGCCAAAGTGGACTTTCTGCAAGCTGATACTGTGTGCTGTCAAAAATGGTTACGCTAGGATCAAACATAAGTAATTATTCTTTATTATTAACAAAGCCTTGTAATATTAAACATTACCAGAAAACAGTGAATTTCGCGATGTGTACTCAGCTTTAATTTATCAACACCATTAGTAATTTTTAGACTGAGTTGATAACATAAAATTTCATAAAAGGATTGACCATGAACAACAATAATAAAAATACACTCGTCGTTGAAGGCGGTGCAATGCGCGGTATATTTGCCGCAGGTGTACTTGATGAGTTTTTAAAACAACAATACCAACCGTTTGAACGCTATTTTGGTGTTTCAGCCGGGGCAACTAATATAGCCGCATTTTTATGCAAACAACCAATGCGAAATTATAAAGTGATTACCGACTACTCGTGCCGTCCTGAATTTATTAATTTAGCGCGCTTTATTAAAGGTGGTCATTTATTTGATTTAGATTGGTTATGGCAAGAAACAATTCGCGAAATACGCCTCCATACAGAGGTATTCGAACAAACTCCACACGAGTTTTATATTGTATCTACGGCAATCGAATCAGGCAAAGCACACTATTTAAAAGCCACCAGCGCCGAAATGGTGCATCAATTAAAAGCATCATGCGCTATACCCATTGCATATCGTGACTACCCTATTATTAATGACATAGCGATGACCGATGGCGGTGTTGCTGATTCAATTCCGGTTATAAAAGCTTACGAAATGGGTGCACACGAAATCACCGTTATTTTGTCTCAATGTTTAGGCTATCGTAAAAAACCAAGTAAGGCACCTTGGCTTACTAAAAAAATGTATAAAAACTATCCAGCATTAATTCAAACGACCTTAAACAGGGCTAATTTTTATAATAAGTCTATCGATTTTATTATGAATCCACCTAATGACTGCAAAATCAATATCATTGCACCACCGGCTAATTTTAAAGTTGGGCGTACCACTAAAAAGTTTGAAATACTTAATAGTGGTTACAACATGGGAATTGATGCTGCTAAGGCCTTTTTAGCTAAATAACTGCATTTTTTAACCTAATAATTGCGGTGCTTTACCCGCAATAACTGCAGTTAGTAAACCAGCTAACATAGCTCCCACAACGGTGCATATTGCACCGCCTAAAATACCGTAAATACTCATAAAACATATCAGCGCTAAACCAAATAACAGTGTACTTAAAAATGTTTTAGTCACTATTGTTAGTGTATTTTTTCGTATGTTGAGCATCATTAGTAGCAAACTCACCATTGCAATTGTAATTAGTAGCTCGTTCATGCGGGTTGTACCTCTGCTTGTAATTTTTGTGTGTTTTTTATTTTTAAGGCACCAAAAATACACGCGATACCCACCACCATAAAGCTTATATCTACTACCGCAACAAACGTACTATTAAGGTTAATAACATTGCTCACGCCAAATATAATATTGAGCGGCAGCACCAACGCAAGCGAAGCGCCGCATAGCAAAAGAGTCTGCTTAAAATAGTTTTTATAACCTACAGGCAATACACTTAAGAGTAACCATGCCAACCACGTGTAAAAAAACACGGGTCCAAAAAAGCTATTTTGCGCCACACCAATAACGGTATAATTAAGTACAACTTGTAAAGGAAATAACACAAAGCTTGCTAATACCAAACCTCCACAACTGCCAATAATAAAACGATTCCATCGTGCATATGCCTGCATACTCAGCGACGGGCTACTGCCACGTGTACGCTTTGCCAGCCACATCATCATCCCTGAAATAGGTAAAAGCGCGGTACTTAAGCCAAGCAATACCCAAAGTAATTTTACAAACACCCCTGCAAAGTTCCCAAAGTGCAGCGGAAACATCAACTCAATTACTTGTATTGATATACCCGAAATATCACCAAAACTACTCATCGACTGCACAAACCCACCATTGCCTTGATAATGCAGTAACTGAGAAGCAACAGCCTCACCACCTAACAAACGTAAATACACCTGCGCATTCGCATCGTTATGCGCCATTATTGTGACATCCCTAATTACTGCTTCAGGGTAACGGCTATGGGCATTCTCTAAAATAGTGTCTATTTTTGTAGGTTGCTTAATGTGGCTAACTACCGGCTCAGGAATGGCGGTAAACGTTTCTATTAACTTATCTTGATCGCCACCAAAGCTCACAAACGCAGCTGCTGGTAGTAAAATAATGGTCGCGAGCCCTAAAAATGATCCTGTAAAACCAATCACAATATTAAATACGCTGCCCCAAATACCTATAACTTTGTGAGCATCACTGACTGCAATATCTAACCCTTTATTTCGTCTAAACGTAAAAAGCTCTTTTATCAATTTACGATGAATAAACAAGCCTGTAACCGCACTTACTAAAAGCGTTAGGCCTAAAAACCCAGTGAGTATTAACCCAATTGGTCGCCCTAAATGCAAGTCTGCATGAAACTCGCCTATATAAGTTGGCGCATCCGTTTTTTTATTAGCGTAAAATTCTTTACTAGGCCCATAGTAAGTATTTTCCAGCGCCAATGTATTGGGATGAAATTGAAATACTCTGGCCACCTCTTGGTCGTAATTTTCATCACCATGGTGAGATTCAAATACCAACGTTAATAAATGAAAGTTATGTCCACTTGGCAAAAACACATGAATGTTTTCGCCAAATTCACTAGGTACTTGTTTATGGTATTCATTTACTAGTCGATTAATTTGCGCGCTGGCAACGTGTTGGCTAGATTGTAGCTCTGGATTTGCCCATATTTTTAACTCAGGTCGCGACAGCACTGCTAATGCCCCACTAAATGCAACAATAAATAGCAGTACCGCAGTAATAATTCCTACCCAGCTATGTAATAAAAATAGCTTTTTTAAAGTGATCGACTTCATCCCTGCCCCTGCGTTAACGCCCAAAAACTCAATAAACCATGTGATACACACAGTACAATCATCACAACAAAAGGTTGCCATACCTTTTGCGCCAAATACGCATAAATAAACAACGCAGTCCAAATAACAGGAAAAAGTAAAATAGGCAGTAATATTTGTTCATTCATTTGAAACGGTAAGTAGGTTGTCATACCCGGAATTATTATTACCGCAGTAATTAGTGCTAATACACACGCAATTAAGTGTCTTCGCCGTGTGGCTGTAAACGTTTTTTTATTATCCATTCTTCGCTCATTAAATTTGCCTAAACATATACAAAACCGCACATGCAAATGATAACAATTGCCATTATATTGTGCATTTATTACTTAATGCAATTTATTAAACAAATTAAGCCGCTTTTATACTAAAAACACGATTGGTTTTTCTTATTAGCTTTTATGCTATGCAGTGCAATTTAGGTACGCAGTAATGCCCCTTTTCAGTGAAGCCGAGTTTGATTTTTTCGTTTTCTCTTGGCTTACCTGTATTAGCTACTCCCTCAGGCTACGAGTTGCTTAAACATTAGATGGCGTAACAGCCCTTTTAAAGCCTTTTATAGTCACTTATTTTTCTATTAAACTATTCATACGGTTTCTAGAAAATTTCACTTTTGTTAGTTTTGGTCTTTACCGAATCGTATTTGGTGGTATTTTATTAACTAACCTGAATTCTGGTTAAGAGATTTAAAAACACTATAAATAATAACGATATTTAAGTCTGTTTCTCTCTAGCTAGAAATTTTTGGTGAAAACAAGGCGAATTTACGCGTCAATAGCTGGTCTATTGCAAGGAAATTCAACGCAATTAGCGCTAAAAACAGCTGCTTGAGATAGATTTATTATCCAGAACTCAGGTTAGCTATAACCTACACATAAGAGAACATTATGAGCGAAAAAATAAACGAAGAAGCACTCCACGCACTTAAAATAGCCTTTACTTACATGCCTAAAGCGATTGAAGTGACAAAGTATGAATATGGCGAGCGCTACCAAAGTGTGCTTGATCACATTGAAGCTGTACGCGAAACATTGCTTATTAACGATGTTGATCCTGAAGAAGTAGGCGGCGATATCAACCCTGAGTACACACCCAATTCAACTTATTAATATAATGATTTGATAATTAAAAGATTTATAAATAATCTTTTGTGCTCAAATTCAGTAAAAAATATTGAACAAGTACTACAAATAAAAGCTGAATAACGCTATCTTTAGTTAAGCTGCTTTACTAGCTAGTTCCATATCAAGATATTAATTAGATTCTAAAAAATTAAGGGATGTTTTCTATTGAATTTTCTTAGACGTTTTCACGATATAGTATCGGATCAAGACCTTAATTTTGACGATAAAACCCACCAGCTTCTAGAGTTCGGACTCGAGGTTTTTAACCTCGATTTAGCAATCATTAGCCGTGTTGAAAATAACTGTTATTCAGTGTTACATGCCATAACCCCTAATAACGAATTAAAAATAGGCACTCAATTTGATCTGGATGGCACCTACTGCGTACACACACTTGAGGCAGGTTCCGCACTTGCATTTCATAAAGTATCACAGAGCATAATTGCAGATCACCCATGCTATATTAATTTTCAGTTAGAATCGTACATTGGTGCACCTATAAAAGTAGGTAACAATGTATACGGTACTGTTAACTTCTCTTCTGCAACTGAATCACCAGTATTTTCAGACGACGCCTACGACTACATTGAGTTGTTTGCACAATGGTTAGGGGCTGAATTTGCTCGCAGCATCACAAGAGAAGAACTCACTAAAAACAGTAATAGTTTATTGAAACTAGAAAGTGTAGCTAATATAGGCACGTGGGAAGTAGACTTAACTAATAATAATATTTATTGGAGTCAACAAACTAAACGCATCCATCAAGTTGACGAAAATTATCAACCAAAAATAGACTCTGCGCTTGAATTTTATAAAGAAGGTCAAAGCAGAGATAGTATAACAAAAGCAGTCGAACTCGCCATACAATCAGGTGAAAAGTGGCATTTAGAACTGGAGATAATCACAGCTAAAAAGCAACATATTTGGGTGTCAACTTTTGGCGAAGCTGAGTTTGATGATGGTATTTGCGTAAGACTTTTTGGCACATTTCAAGATGTGACAGAGTCAGTTACCCTCAGAGAAGAACTTAAAAATAAAAAGGCCGAAGCGGAACGATTACTTGACGATAGAAGCATGTTACTTGCAAAAATAAGTCATGAACTAAGAACACCGCTCAACGGTATAACAGGCATGCTAACCACATTAATAGATGAACAAAACGAAGAAAAACGGTCTGAAAAAATAAAAGTTGCATTACGCAGTGCCGATATTCTTCTGAGCATAATCAATGAAGTACTCGATTTTTCTAAAATCAATCATGGTGAATTGAAACTCGAACCAACCGATTTCTTACTTAAAACAATTTTTACTGATCTTACTTCCTTGTACTCCCCATTGTTTACAAATACTAATGTGGACTTAAAAGTTAGCAATAATATACCCGACCATTGCTGGGCTTATTCAGACAATACAAGATTAAGTCAAATAGTCTCTAACCTATTAAGTAATGCTTTGAAATTCACCGAGCAAGGGTCGGTAAAATTGCAAACATCAATAACTAAAGCGAGTAATCAATTCACTTTAAATATTGAAGTGCATGACACAGGTAGAGGCATGACAAGTGGGTTTTTAAAGTCATTATTTTCGCCTTTCACTCAAGAAGTCGACGCCAAAAACAGCAAAGGTGGAACAGGACTTGGCTTAGCAATAGTTAAAGAACTTGTAGAGTATATGGGCGGTACAATAAAAGTAGAGAGTGAGATAAATAAAGGCACACATTTTTTACTGAGTATTCCAATTAAACCGGGCAAAGAACAAATACATCACTCAAGTAACATATCGCAAGTTAATCTTTATGCTTGCAAGCTTTCTGTTTTAGTTGTCGATGATAACGATATAAATAGATTAGTACTTGATGCATCATTAAATAAGTTTAATGTGAGACCCGACTTTGCAGTTGATGGGCAAGACGCCATATTAAAGTGTCAGCAAAAACACTACGATCTTATTTTTATGGATTGTATTATGCCTATACTCGATGGCTTTGAGGCAACAAAACAACTGCGTTCAAAAAACATTTGCAGGCATGACTCAACTTATATTGTTGCCTTAACAGCTAATACATCAGCGCAAGATAAGCTAGCATGCAAACAAGCTGGTATGGATATGTTTATCTCAAAACCGTTTAAAATGCACTCATTAGAAATTGCGATTGCATCGGCTGCTGAGCGGCTGAAACTCAAACATTAATAAGAAAATATAATTGTATAAGGAATTCAACAATGAAAAATATATTTAGAACCGTACTGTTCGCTATATTAGCTATAGTGCTATTCAAAGGTTTTTCAACTCAACAATGGCCGCCATTAATTATTGTCATTGTTGGGATCAGTATTTTACTACTCTCAACTTTTGTTACAAAGGCTAAATCTACTAGAGGCTCGTCAAGTTATGTAGGCGGTGGCACGTCTCATACGGATAGCAATTGCGGCGGTGGTGATTCTGGTGGTGGCTGCGATTAAATCGCATGTTAATTTTTAAGTATAAAAAAGCCGCCTTTGGAGAAGGGCGGCTTGGGTGAACAAACAGCTAAGGGTGAACGCTGTTATATCAAGAGATATTTCTGGTTAACTATGCAGCACTTTGATCTTGCTCGGTTTCATCGCTGTGGCGAATTAAATAATCAAATGCGCCTAAGCTTGCCGTTGCACCACTGCCCATTGCAATAATAATTTGTTTAAACGGAGTATTGGTTGCATCCCCCGCGCCATAAATGCCTGGTAATGACGTTGCGCCTTTAGCATCAATCAGTATTTCACCAAATTTACTTAATTCAAGGTCGCTGTCTTTTAACCACTCGGTATTTGGTATTAAGCCTATTTGTACGAATATACCGGCAAGCTCAAGCTCTTTGCTCTCCCCCGACACTCTATCTGTGTACATTAAGCCTGTTACTTTTTTACCATCACCAAGTACTTCGGTTGTTTGTGCACTTTTGATAATAGTAATATTTGCCATACTTTTAGCTTTACGAATAAGCACTTCATCAGCTCGTAATGTGTCTGCAAATTCAAGTACCGTAACGCTTTGCACAATATTGGCTAAATCGATTGCCGCTTCTATACCTGAATTACCACCGCCAATTACAGCAACAGGTTTGCCTTTAAACAAAGGGCCGTCGCAATGTGGGCAATATGCCACACCGTGGCCGCGATATTCTTGCTCCCCTGGTACGTTCATTTCGCGCCAGCGTGCACCAGTGGCAAGTACGAGCGACTTAGCTTTAAGTACTGCGCCATTTTCTAGTGTAATTTCGTAACCATTGTTATAACCAAGTGCCGCTGCACGTTGATTATGCATTACATCTACATCGTATTCTTTAACGTGCTCTTCAAGCTGAGCAACTAATTTTGGCCCTTCAGTCGCCTTAATCGAAATAAAGTTTTCTATTGCTAATGTATCGGCAACTTGTCCACCAAATCTATCAGCCACAATGCCTGTATTTAACCCTTTTCGCGCTGAGTAAATCGCAGCCGATGCACCCGCAGGCCCACCACCGATGACAAGTACATCAAATTTATCTTTTTTGCTTAGCGACTCAGCTTGGCGCTGTGCCCCTTTGCTATCTACTTTATTAAGTATGTCGGTAAGGCTTAGTGCACCTTGGCTAAATGGTTCGCCATTTAAATATACAGCCGGTACAGCTAAAATATTTCGCTCTTCCACTTCGCCTTGAAATAACGCGCCATCAATCATGGTGGCTTTAATATTACTGTTTGTCGCAGCCATAGTGTTAAGTGCTTGCACGACTTGCGGGCACGTTTGGCAACTTAGACTTATGTATACTTCAAAGTTTAACTCTTGAGTAAGCGATTGTATTTGCTCAATGTCTTCGCTTTTGGCTT
This sequence comes from Pseudoalteromonas sp. B62, assembly GCF_037162565.1. NCBI lineage: Bacteria > Pseudomonadati > Pseudomonadota > Gammaproteobacteria > Alteromonadales > Pseudoalteromonadaceae > Pseudoalteromonas > Pseudoalteromonas sp. B62. Next base: position 367,184 of record NZ_JARLVB010000001.1, read on the forward strand.
TACTTGCGTGTCCGCCAGTATGCAAAAGTGCTAACACTAAACTTGTGAATTCGTGACCCATAGGTACGCCTGCAAACGTAATATGAGTGTTTTTAATAGGTGAATGTACAACCATTGATGGGCGACGCGCGCTTGTATCAGGATTGTTTATTACCGTAAATTTATCGCTTAGTGAGGCTAAATCGTTTGCTAAGCTTTCTACCTCTGCTGATTTTTTGCTGTCATCCAAGGCAATAAGCAGCTCAACAGGTTGAGTAAGCGATTCGAAATGGCTTTTTAATTGATTTTTTATGTTGTTATCTAACATGGCTTAACCCTTTTAGGAAAATTTAAACAGCAAGCCTCCCAAGCCAAATAATGCATGTGCTTAAACAAATATATTGATATAGGAGGCATCAACAAGCGTACGTTTGTTGATTTAAGGGCAGTTACCTGCCCTTACTTGATTGGAAAATCAGGTAGTTAGATTTTACCAACTAGGTCTAGTGAAGGTGCAAGTGTGTCTTCACCTGGCTGCCAAGATGCAGGACAAACTTCACCGTCGTGAGTTGCAATGTATTGTGCAGCTTGTACTTTACGAACAAGTTCTTTAGCGCTACGGCCAATTCCTAAATCGTGAGTTTCGATAATTTTAATTTCGCCCTCTGGGTTCATTACAAATGTACCGCGAAGTGCTAAGCCTTCTTCTTCAATCATTACACCAAAGCTGCGTGTAATACGTCCTGTTGGGTCGCCAATCATTGGGTAAGTAATTTTACCAATTGTGTCTGACGTGTCGTGCCATGCTTTATGAGTAAAATGAGTGTCAGTAGATACTGAGTAAACCTCTACGCCCATTTCTTGAAGTTGTGAGTAATGATCTGCCACATCGCCAAGTTCAGTAGGACATACAAATGTAAAATCAGCTGGGTAAAAGAAGAAGATTGACCATTTACCTAGAACATCTTTTTCAGACAATTCTACAAAGTCACCGTTGTGGTAAGCGGTTGCATTGAATGGTTGTAATTTTGTGTTGATTAATGAAGTGCTCATGGTATTCCTCATTTATATTTAAGTAGAATTAAAGTTACTCAACGCAGCCGTAGTATGTGGCCTCTTGCGTTGGCTTGATTAGTACAATAAGGCCAATTGATAATTAAATAAAATTGATTGTTTAGATTAAACTAATCGATTTTTAAGATTGAACTAGATTGTGTCTTTTCCCGTAAAAATAACCGGCTCTAATTTTTGGACCAAAATACTGTTACAATACCCGCGCTTTTAATTATATAAACACAGGGCATACTGTTATGGAAAAATTTATCAATCACATTCAATTAGGCTACTTAGGCTTAATACCATTTTTAGGCTGCGTGGGTTGGCCGCTTGTGTTTGGTAGTAACAGTATTAACTTAGAATTTTTCACTTTTTATAGCATTGCTATATTAGCATTTATGACAGGTAACCTATGGCGAGCGGGTGAGCAAAGTTATAGCGATGCAGTAAAAGCCGTACTACCGGTTATTCCTGTGCCATTTTTAGCCTTTGTACCTGTTGAGTGGGCATTGGGTTGGTTAGCTATAAGTTTTTGGCTTGTGCTACTTTTTGAAAAAGCGACTGCGCAATGGCAAACCTACCACAAGGATTACCAAAAAATGCGTGTTGTACTTACCTCTGTTGTGTTTGTTTGTCACATTCTGACTATTGGTATGAGTATTTATCCTAAATAGCAGCTGTAAACTTAAATATTGTTCGGTAATAAGGTAATATCCGCACACTGCTATTTGAGGACACACCATGATTGACCAACTACGCCAACAACTCGACGAACTTGGCGAAAACTACGTAGAAAAAAACGCTGCATTTAAAATCAAAGTGATCCCATTTTTTTGTGCTATTCGCATTAAAAAAGATCATAAAAGTGAAGGTCGTTTAAGCTTTTATTCAAGTCAATTACTCGAAATATTTTTAGTCGTCTTATTTTTGTTATTCGGTTTAACACTTTACGATACAGATGCAGGATTTACTCATGGCCCTATTCATATTGCCTTTGCTGTTTTAATTACTTTTAATCTTATTATTAAACAAATCGCAATCGAAGGGTTAAAAACCAGACTTGCGTTTCATCGTTTACTAGCAAAAGACTCACAAACAAATAGCGATATAAATAATACTGCTACAAACATAAACGCTAAATAAAATATGTACTTAAATCCTCAATGGCGAATACTCACTGTAGGCGATGGCGATTTATCGTTTTCGAATGCTATTTACACTCACCTATCGCCAAAAGCTTTAGTCGCATCTACTTTCGATGACCAGACCACAATTGAGCAAAAGTACCAGCACAATGCACTTAGCAATTTAAAAGCGCACAACGTTGAAGTACTCAATGGCTTTGACGTAACAAACCCTGCGTGTTGGCAAGCTCTAAGTGAAAGCAAGCACAGCTTTGATGTGGTTATTTTTCAGTTTCCACTCATACCTGCGTTTGTTGGCCGTGAAGCGTTTGAAAACAACACGCGCCAAACCAGCATGAATGTACTTAACCGCGCTTTACTGCACCAGTTTATTAAATACGCTAACGAATACGCGCTTGATAAAAATGGTCCAATGCTGTGCTACATCACCTCAAAGGATGTAAAACCCTATCGCGAATGGAATATAGAAGGCAGTTTAAATACTCATCTAAACATTGAGTATTGTGGGCAAATGCCTTTTGATATTAGCCGCTTTGAAGGTTATAAAATTCGTAATGTTGACCGCGATAAACACGTTAAAGACACCAGCGGTATAACTTACGTTTTCAGCCCAAAAAGTATCGATAAACATACTAGCGAATTAAGCTCACGTCTTACAAAGCCTACATACTTAACACCAAACCATTGCCCGCTTTGTCGCGTTGGCCCCTATATGGCAAATGAAGATGAAACTAAGCATATAAATGCTAAAAAACATAAGCAAATGCTGCACCTTGAAAGCGATTGGCAACAATGGCTAAATGATTTTTATAGCTCGTTAATCTCTAAGTGATAATTTAATTAAATCAGCCGCTTTTTCTGCAATAGCAATAACGGGTGCATTAGTATTACCAGTAATAATGCTAGGCATAATAGACGCATCAACCACGCGTAAATTACTCATCCCATGAACCCTTAAGTTTGTATCTACCACAGCCATTGAGTCTTGTCCCATTTTACATGTACCAACTGGGTGATATTCGGTATCTGCTGTTTGACGAATGAATGCAATAAGTTGCTCATCGTTATTTATATCAAGCGGATACACCATTTTTCCGCGTATGCTATCAAAGGCTTTGCTTTGCATAATCATCAACGTTTTTTTAAGACCTAATAACATTGCTGCTAAGTCATCTGGATGGCTTAAATAATTAGGGTCGATAAGCGGTGCACTACGCGGGTTGTTATCAGCTAACGTAATCGTGCCTCGGCTTTTAGGACGCATAATACTGCTGTGTATACTGTAACCATGCCCAGTGTGTAATTTGCGACTATGATCGTCCACCAGCCCAATAACAAATTCTAATTGAACATCTGGCGCTGGCGAGTCTTCAAATAATTTAATAAAAGCATGCGACTCTGCAAAATTACTGGTTAAACGCCCTTGTCGTTTACTGAACCAATCTACACAACCTTTTAAAATATGCCCTATACCTAACGGGCTCATCCCAAACGTGCCTTTATTGTATTTGGCTTTAAATAATGGCACCACGGTTAAATGATCTTGTAAATTATTACCGACTCCCTCAAGCGGCACAGCAACGTCAATATTATGCGCTTTTAAGTGATTTTTTGGCCCAATGCCTGAAAGCATTAATATTTGCGGTGAATTAATCGCTCCAGCACTCAGTATTACTTCTTTACGTGCGAGCAAATTAATAACCTGATTATTGCGCTCTATTTGCACGCCTTTCGCTATGTTATTTTTTATATTTATTTTATTAACATGGCTATTGGTTAATACAGTTAAATTTGGGCGGTTTAAATACGGTGTTAAATATGCCTTTGCTGCACTACACCGCTCGCCATTATGCTGCGTTACTTGCGATAAACGTGCACCACTTTGTTCTTCGCCATTTATATCGGTACTTAAATTAACGCCCTGCTCAGCACAGGCATTTAAAAAGTATTGATTGACATGGCTTGGGCTATTTAGCTCTTGTATATGCAGTGGGCCTTTTGTACCGTGAAGATCATTATTTATAAACGTTTTATTGTTTTCAGCTTTAATAAAATATGGAAGTAAACTCTCAAAATCCCAACCAGTATTGCCACTAGCCGCCCATTGGTCGTAATCGTATTTATTACCTCGAATATAAACCATTGCATTAGTCGAGCTTGACCCACCCAATACTTTGCCTCTAGGTACAAACCCGCAACGATTATTCAGCGCTTTTTGCACTACTGTATTGTAATGCCAACTATTAATACCATAAGGCACACTCGCCGCAATTCCCGCTGGCATTTGAACAAATGCGCTGTTATCACTTTTTCCTGCTTCAATTAAGCAAACGCTTACATTTTTATCCTCTGACAAGCGCGATGCAATAACGCAACCGCCACTGCCAGCTCCAATAACAATGTAGTCAAATGCGGTGTTGTTCATGGTGTACCTTAATTAGAATTTAAACGGCTTTAATGGCAATAGTGCATAGAAAAACTCAGCAAAACTTGATATTTTTAGACACCGTTTATTTGAGGTTAACTATGAGCAGCCTAATTAGAGCTACGTCACTACAAGGTATAGATACCCTAATTAGAGAGTTTGGCGGCGACCCGTATATGATCATGCGAAGTAATAATATTAATATTGACTTTGAATGCCTGGAAAACCAATATCTGCCTTATCGTGCCTACGCCGAGGTATTAGAGTACTGCGCGTGTAAATTTAATTGCCTCAGCTTTGGCCTTCAGCTTGCAAGCAGGCAAAATTTTGATATTTTAGGACACGTTGCAATAGCAGCCAAAAGCGGCACTAACTTAGGTGATGCGCTCAATTGGGTTGTTAAATACTTGCATTTACATAGCCCTGCACTGAGTTTAACGTCGCACCCTTTAGAGGATGAAAAAAGCTTATTTCTCTCATTCGAAATTAGCCTAAAACCCTTACCTAACATTAGCCAAGCGATTGAGCTTACCATTGGTTTAGCACTCGCTATTATAAAAAAGCTGAGCAATAACCGCTGTAAACCAATGAATGTATTTTTGCCACAAAGATTAAGTGCTAACGCTCGCGCTTATAACGCGTATTTTGGCTGTGACGTTATAGAACACCGTAATAGCGCCGGCATTGTAATAGTGAAAAGCGACTTGGCACTTAAGCTTGAACAATCAGAGCTAAATACGGTACAAGCTGCGCTGAGTTTTTTAGCCAAAAATGCAGAGCACACGCAATCCTTACCCAACCAAGCCAGTGCGTTAATAAGGCCAATGTTGCCTATTTATCAATGCAGTAACCAAACTATTTCTGCTGCGCTGGGTATGCACCCTCGCACCCTACACCGAGAACTTGCAAAACATAATACGAGCTTTGTAAAACTAAAAGATGCCACTCGCCGCGCTTTAGCTGCTCATTACTTAGCGCAGAACCAATATACAATATCAACCATATCTGAGCTTTTAGGGTATCAGGAGCAAGCAACATTATGTGCTAATGTTAAACGCTGGTTTGGGTGTTCTCCTCGTACATACAGGGCTAAAAAAGTGATAGACTAAGCGCTCTTATATTTTCTAAGGAGCGGGTATGAACTTTGTTATTGTTGGCACCAATTTTATTAGCGACACATTGTTAGCCGCTGCAAATACGTTAAACGATTTTAATTTGTACGCAGTGTGCTCGCGTGCAGTATCAAGCGGCGAAGCGTTTTTAGCCAAACACCCACAAAATGCACAAGCTAAAATTTTCACCTCAATCGAGCAAGTTTGCCAAGATCACAATGTCGATGCTGTCTACATAGCCGCCCCTAACAGCTTACACAAACAATATGCCGTTATGTGCCTAGAAGCGGGTAAACATGTCCTTGGCGAAAAACCATCAGCAGCCAATTCTAAAGAGCTTGCAAGCATTATAGCTACAGCAAAAAAGCATCAGCGCCTTTACATGGAAGCCATGATGACCACTCACTTGCCTAACTTTGCACGGCTGCAACAGGCAATGGTAAAAATTGGCACACCACGTAAATACATTGGGCAATATAGCCAATATTCATCTCGCTACGATAAGTACAAAAATGGCGAACGGCCAAATACATTTTTACCTGAGTTTGCTAATGGTGCACTGGTTGACTTAGGTATCTATCCGCTTTATTTACTCATTGCACTTTGGGGCGCACCAAAAAGCGTGAGTGCCAGTGGCGTATTGCTTAATACAGGTGTAGATGGTGCGGGCGATGTATTACTAAATTACGCAGATAAACAAGCTGTTATTAGTTACTCCAAAATATCGCAAGGCGACAACATAACCGAAATACAAGGCGAACTTGGCCGTATTCGTATCGAAGCCGTATCACAACTTAAAAAAATAGAGTTTATTGCTAACAATGGAGAGCGTGAGTTAGTGTCTATCGCATTTGACGAGCACTTTATGAAATTTGAAGTTGAGCATTTTATGCAAATGGTTAGTCAAAAAAAGTTACAATCGGACATTAACACACATCAATTAGCACGTAATGTGATGGCAGTACTTGACGAGGCCCGTAAACAATTAGGGGTTATTTACCCAAACGACACGGTATCCTAAAGATCTAAAAATAAATGTAGGCGTTAACCAACGACAATTAACGCCCACAGTAATTTATTTTATAATATGACTTAGCTACCAATATTACCTAAGCCAGAGCGACCCCCTTCCATGGGCAATCAATTTGGCTTAAATTACTTTTTACAATTGCTGCTAATGGCACATGCACTTTCAATATGTAAATTATTTGTTTCAAAAAAGTACGATGCAAAACTATCACAGCAAAACCTACCAATCAAGATTACCAATTATTTATTTTAAATTAAATTGGTAATACATGTAAAATTACCAATAATGTACTATGATTTTAGTTATAATATGACTTTGCAATTTTGACATAGTGGTTAACTTTACGGTAACCTTTGGTCTTAACATTTGGTCTACGCTTTAAGTTTTACAAGATCTAGCGCGTACAGTCCTTAAGGTATATAAAGGTAAAATATGGGAAATCGTCGCTTATTTTGGCGCATCGTTGATAAGGTTGAGTCTTTAATAAACCAAGGTGAATTTTCTGCTGGCATGCGTTTACCGCCAGAAAGAGAACTAGCAGAGATGTTCGACGTTAGCCGCCCTACAATTAGAGAAGCTATTATCGCATTAGAAGTGCGCGGTCGTGTTGAAGTAAAAACGGGTTCAGGTGTTTACGTAGTAGAAAGCCTCGACGCACCAATTAAATCCCAAGAAATCAGTGCTTTTGAACTAACTCAAGCCCGTGCACTCATCGAAGGTGAAATTGCAGCTTTAGCAGCGTTAAGTATTACAGAACAAGAACTTGAAAAACTAAACAAGACGCTTGAAGCCATGCAAGAAGGCTTATATGTTGAGCAAGCAGACAGAGAATTTCATGAAATAATAGCACGTGCAACGCGTAACAAAGCGCTTGAATTTGCCGTCGCTAATTTATGGGATTTACGCTTAACTAATGCACAAATTGTAACTGATTACAGTAGCGTATGTGCTAATAACAACGAATGCGTAATGGACGAACATACTGCTATTTATAATGCATTAAAGCAACATGATGCAAATGCTGCTCGTGCAGCAATGCATCAACATTTTAATCGACTCATTAACGCGTTATTTGATGCCGTTGAGTCACGCGCTTTAGAAGAAGTGAAACGTAAAAATAGCGAAAAACGAGGCCTCTACTCTTTAGATGGCCTAGTAAAAAGCGCTCATTAATACAATGAAAAGCTAGCACTCGTCCTGATTGCTAGCTTTTTCTCCTCTTTAGCAATAAAAATACCACTTAAATTTAGAATAACCCTCCTTACTTTTGAACATAAAACCTTACGTATAAATATAAAAAAAGATACTATGCCTGCCATTCAACTGGTTGTAATAGCAATCTGCTTGTATTGGATCTATTTGACGATAAGAAAATCACGCTAGAACTAGGCAAAAATTTTTGTATCTAGTTGTTCTAAATGAAAGATTTATGCAGATTGGTATAATTAAGGAGTATTATGCAAGCATCTTCAAAAAGTTATTTACTGGCTATCGTGTGTGTACTGCTTGCCATGATGACCATTCAAACGGGCGCGTCGTTTGCAAAACAGCTTTTTCCAATTGTTGGCCCTGAGGGTACAACGGCCCTTAGACTTGGTTTTTCTGCCTTTATACTTTGCTTAGTGTTTAAGCCTTGGAAACACTTACCCTCGTCGGGTAATCGTATTCCTATAATTGTGTATGGTTTAAGTTTAGGCGGCATGAACATTTTGTTTTATTACGCCATTGAACGCATTCCACTAGGCATTGGTGTAGCGCTTGAATTTACAGGTCCGCTTGCTGTTGCCTTGTTTTCATCGCGCCGTAAACGTGACTTGTTTTGGGTGGCGTGTGCTATTACCGGTATTTTGCTTTTGCTTCCTGATATGAGCGGCCAAGACAGCCTTGATCCGTTAGGTGTAGCGCTTGCGCTTGGTGCCGGTGCATGTTGGGCAGGTTATATATTATTTGGTAAAAAAACAGGCACACAAAGCTCTGGTGGAGCCACTGTCGCATTGGGAATGACCGTTGCCGCTATAGTGCTAGTCCCTTACGGCGGCATTATGCAAAGCGCCGCGTTTACATGGGAAATTATCCCACTGGGTATTGGTATTGCTATTTTATCAAGCGCACTGCCTTACACACTTGAAATGGTTGCACTGCGTAACATGCCTTCACAAGGGTTTAGCGTAATGATGAGTTTAGAGCCTGCAATTGCCTCGCTCGCAGGGTTTATTATACTGGGTGAATTGCTTACTTTATGGCAGTGGCTCGCTATTTTACTTGTAATTATTGCATCTGTTGGTAGCTCTTTTTCAAACGCAAAAAAACAAACTACTTAATTAACTACCAAACTAACCTAAACAAGCTAAATAAAGTCACCACGCACATGGTGACTTTATTGTGCTCTTTACAGTGATTTTTAACTCACAGCCTTACTTTGCTTTTTAGTTGTAACTAAATAGCCAATCAACGAAATAAGCGGCATGCTCGTAGCAACCAGTGCAATACCTGTCCATCCGCCCGCTTCATATAATGGGCTGGCAATAAGCGAGCCTACTGCGCCACCTACAAATATACTCGTCATGTAAATAGCATTTAAACGCGCACGGCTTTGTGGCTCTAGTGCGTACACTGCACGTTGACCCAATACCATATTAGCCTGCACAGCAAAATCAATAAACACACCGGTTAATGCCAATACTATAATGCCGTAAGGTAACTCAAATAAGCTTGGTAAAAAGCACAATGCTGCAATTAGTTTGGCCAGTAACGATACCTGATGTGTATAACCTTTATCAGCCAAACGCCCAATAATGGGGGCAGCTACAGCACCAGCAGCACCCACTAGTGCAAACAATGCTATTTCTGATTGGGATAAACCATACTCACGGGCAAGCACAACCGGTACGCTTGTCCAAAATAAACTGAACGATGCAAACATTAATGCTTGAAAAAGTGAACGTTGGCGCAGCACTGGTTGGCTAATCATTAACTGTTTAAGCGATTTTAATAACTTAAAATACGTTGTTTTATGGGTTGGTTGCCTGCTTGGAATAGCAAAATAAATTACGCCAGCAATAAACACCATACACCCTGCTGCAAAGTAAAATACGGCGCGCCAACCAAAGTGATCGGCTATTAAGCTCGATATAGGTCTTGCTAGCAAAATACCTAACAACAAACCCGCCATAATATTACCAAGAACTTGTCCGCGTTTTTCGTCAGACGATAAATGCGCAGCAAGCGGAATAAGCACCTGAACAGAAACCGAGCTTATACCTATCATCAAACACAAAATAAGCATTACATTGGGTGAATCAGCAAGTGCCGTACCCACTAAACTCAAAAACGACACAGCTAGAGTAATAAGCATTAAACGCTTATTTTCAATTAAGTCAGCTAATGGCACTAAAAAAACAACCCCAAAGCGTAGCCTATTTGTGTAAGCGATACGATAAGGCTAGCACTGCGTGAACTTAATCCAACTTCTGGGGCAAGCAACTCAATAATAGGTTGAGCGTAATAAATATTGGCAACAATAAGACCGCAACACAAAGCAATAATAGTAACGAGTGTATTGCTAAGTGGTTGCGCTGAAACGCCTGTTTGGGTCATGTGTGTCTCTACTTTACAAAAATAATAAAACCCAACCAGCAAACGCGGGTTGGGTTATAACCTCGTAATTTACTTATTTTATTGGTGATGGCTGCCCATGTGGGCTTGAACGTAAATATTGTTTAGGTGCAGTTACTGTAGCGCCAAGCTCTGCAGCTGCATGCCACGGCCAGTGCGGGTTATATAAAATACCACGCGCTAGTGCTACGCCATCGGCTTGATGCTCACTAATAATATCTTCTGCTTGTTGCGCCTGTGTAATTAAACCCACCGCTATAACAGGCATTTTAACCGCTTCTTTTATGGCTGTTGCAAACGGTACCTGGAAATTAGGTTTAACTGGTATTTGTTGCTCTGGGCTTAGGCCCGCCGTACTTACATGAATAAAGTCACAACCGAGTTCATCAAGCGCTTTACTAAGCACTATCGATTGCTCTAAATCCCAGCCACCTTCAACCCAATCAGTTGCCGAAATACGCACACCTACTGCTTTATTACTGGGGAATACCGCTCTTACCGCTTTAAAAACATCAAGCAATAAGCGCATTCTGTTTTCTAGGCTACCACCGTAGTTGTCGTCGCGCTTGTTTGAAAGTAGCGACAAAAACTGGTGTAACAGGTAACCGTGCGCACCATGCAGCTCGATTAAATCAAGGCCGAGTTCATCAGCGCGTTTAGCTGCACTGACAAAGTCTTTAATTAGTGAATCTATGTCAGATTGGCTCATTGCTTTTGGTACTGGGCTTTTATCGTCGTACCCAATTGCCGAAGGGCCGAGCGTTTGCCAGCCATTGACATCATCAGGTGCAATGGCATCGCCACCGTCCCATGGTTTTTTAGTTGAAGCTTTACGCCCAGCATGCGCTAACTGAATACCAATAGGCATAGGGCTGTATTGCCTTACTGCTTTTAGGCTTTTGCCTAGTGCTTGTTGGGTTTCGTTATTCCAAAGCCCTAAATCGCCGTAACTAATACGCCCTTCTGGGTTTACTGCTGTTGCTTCTAAAATAAGTAACCCTGCACCACTTAAACTCAATTGGCCTAAATGAATAGTATGCCAATCGCTAGCAGCGCCATTATTGGCTGAATACTGGCACATGGGTGCAATAATAATACGGTTATCTAACGTTACTTGCCCAAGTGATAAAGGCGAAAATAGTTGGCTCATTGTTAATCCTTAAAAACACGCACAAAAAAGTGCGGACAAAATAAAAAAGAGAATACGAAGCGGCAATCAAACACGCTCACTCAAAAGCTTATGCAGTCACTTATAATTACGACTATCACTCATAATGGGGATAAAAACACACTTTAATAGTGCTAATAAAAGTATAAGTAATGACATTATGAAATATTAATTTTAATGTAATAATCTGTTTAACGAGCACGTCATAACACCAGCTTTAAAACATGAATGACTATTTACCTTTAAACAAGGGTGTAATTTTTAATCTAACTGTACCTAATTACACTAAGCTATTGCTTGTATTGCCTATTAACCAAATAAAAACCCTGAAAATAAGCCATATTTATTCTATAAAAGTGAATTAAAATTCAATTTAAATATTCCCAGCTACTTCACTCCCTGATAAACTGCTTAACTTAATTTACTAATGTAAAACATTTGAACTGGGGATCACTTTTTATGTTTAAACCAAGCTTGTTAACCTTGGCTATTTCCAGCGCTGTTTCTAGCGTATTTTTATTACCAAATGCCGCTCTTGCTCAAGAAGAAGTTGCCGCTAAAAACAAATCACTCGAAGTAATTGAAGTTACAGCAACAAGGCGCAGCGGCTCTGTGCAAAATGCACCGCTAAATATTACCGCCCTAGACGCTGATATAATGAAAGATCAAAATATCAATGAGCTTGCGGATGTAGCACGCTGGGTACCTGGTTTAACAATCACCGATCAAGGTGGCCGCTCAGGCTCGCCTATTATTGTTCGTGGTTTAAATACAAATTCTTCTGGTCCATCGTCAGATGGCGGCACAGTATCTACTTATATAAACGAAATTCCAGTTTCGGTAGATATGCGCCTAGTAGATATTGAGCGCGTTGAAGTATTAATTGGGCCACAAGGCACCCTTTATGGTGCAGGCACATTAGGTGGTGCAATTCGTTACATGCTTAAACAGCCTGAGCTTGATTTTACATCGCTTGAAGTATACGGCGACCTATTTCAAACAAAAGAAAGTGACTCTTTAGGTGGCGAAGGCGGCTTTATATTTAACCTTCCTATTATTGAAGATAAATTAGCAGTTCGTGCAAGCTTAAACGTATATGAAGATCCTGGTTTTATCGATTACGGCTACGTAGTACGCGAGCCAGGCGTATCGTTGCCAGATCCAGATTGGAGCGATAGCTCAGCAGTTAATAACAACCTTAAAAATGTAAAAGACGCCAACGGCGAAACCACCACTACTGGTCGTATTTCTGTTCGCTTTAAACCAAATGAATCGTTTGAAGGTACGCTTAACTACTTTTACCAAAACCAAGACAGCGAAGGCCGCTCGATTGTTCATTACAACAGCCTTAATGCAAACAACGGTTTAAGCGACGTAATAGGTAAATACGAATCAGCTTATCGCTTTGAAGAGCCTCGCGAGAAAAAAGATCAATTACTAAGCCTTGAGCTAAAAGCCGACCTAGGTTTTGCAGAGCTGGTATCGGCTACTGGTATTTCGAGCTTTGATGCCGACGGCCAACGCGACCAAACAGACTTACTTATTCGTCTTGATTACGGCTATGAAGAGTTTCCTTCGTTTTCATCTTTCACGCGTGAGATTGAAGAAGAAGACACCTTCACCCAAGAGCTGCGTTTAGTATCGCAAGGCGATAGTGACTTAAACTGGATTGTTGGTGCGTTTTACAACAAAATAGAAACGGATGCTTCTAGTAAAGAGTTTACGCCTGGCTTTGGTGACTTTGCAGTAGAAAACTTTGGCGCTTCGCAGTCTCGCCCAGATCAACTTGAGTACTTCTCGGTAGATCGTACCGAAATAACAGAATCAGCTTTATTTGGCGAAATAGGCTACCAAGTAACAGAAAAACTAGACGTAACTTTAGGTATGCGTTTATACCAATACGACGTTGAATCTGAGTCAGCTGTAGATTTTCCATTATTTAATACCTTATTTGATGACGCAGCACCTGATGCTATTTCATTAAACTTTGAAAAAAATGAAGCTGACGATAACGGCAGCCTCTTTAAGTTTAATGCTAAATACCAATTCACAAATTCAGTCATGGGCTATGTAACGGTAAGTGAAGGATTTAGAATCGGCGGTTCAAATGGTTTAGCACCGTGTCCTGATCCATTACCAGCTAACCAAGCAGGTTGTGGTAGTCCAGAAGAAATGCTTTACGATGCCGATACAACAACAAACTACGAGTTAGGCTTTAAAAGCACCTGGTTTAGAAGCCAACTTCACTTTAACGCCGCGCTATTTAACGTAGATTGGGATGATGCACAAATTGCAGGTGCTACTGATGTAGGCCAACTACCGTACTTATCTAACGCAGGTAGCGCTAACGCAAAAGGGATTGAAATATCTACCCGTGCCATTTTATCTGACTCGTTTTCAGTTTATGCAACCTATGCTTATACAAAAGCAGAGCTAACATCAGATGCACCATTTTTGTTTAATGCTGATGGTACCGATGGCGCAGAAGACGGCGACCGTTTACCAGGCTCTCCAGAACATCAGTTCTCAATGGGTGTAAACTATCAAACAGATGTATTTAGCGATAAAACCCTTGATATTAACTACGGTTTAACCGCGCAAAGCGATGTAATTACAAGAGTTGGCTTGCATGACAATGGCGAAACACTACCAGGTTACAGCTTAAGTAATATATCAGCTAAATTAACAGCTGATGCATGGTCAACTACCCTATATGTTGATAACCTATTCAACAAATACGCGGTTACATCCGTTCGTCGTTCAGATGCCGATATAACATCAGCTAATGGCGCCGACATACAACGTAACTACGGCCATTACATTAATCGCCCGCTTACGGTGGGTGTTAAATTTAACTACAAATTTGAAATATAGTTTATAGTAATTTTTAAACAATGTTCTAAGGCTCAAATTTATTTGAGCCTTTTTATTTTCTTTCACAAAATAATTACCAAAAACCATGCAGCCAAATTTAAAGCAACTTCATCAAAGCGCAATACACTCCCTAAACCAAGGTAAAATAGAGCAAGCACACAAAGCCCTAGTGGAGTTAGTTACACTCAAACCAGACTTTGCTGATGGGTATTTTTTGCTGGCAATGGTTAATTTAACTGTTGGGCAAATACACAAAGCAATAAAGCTCATCAAAAAAGCCCTCACCCTTGGCCAAAGTATTGAATACACCGCGCAACTTGCTAAATGTTACGCACTTACTGGCGAATTACAAAAAGCAAAAAACACCGCTCTATCGGTTTCATTAAAGCAAATAACTAAAGCCCTTGATGCCGACACACTTGGCGTTGCACTTACTCAAGCAGGCATTCACGAACACGCACTTAACTACTTTGAGCACGCTATTAAACTGGCTACAGCGGCTAACAAAGCTCAACCCCCGTTTTATTATAACTACGGCGTAAGCGCTAAGTTTTTAGGATTATTCGATAAAGCCCAACACGCTTTTGAAAATGCCATAGCGCTTAACCCACTGCACCATCAAAGTCATTTTGCATTAAGTGATTTAACTAAAGTAAGTAAACAAAACAATCATATTGAGCGCTTAAAAAATGTATTTGAGCAAGTAACACACCCCGATGCAAAACTGCATATAGGCCATGCTTTAGCAAAAGAGTATCAAGATATTGGTGAATATTCAGAGGCTTTTAACGCGTTAGAGCAAGGTAAAGTAGCAAAACGTGCTGTACAGCCGTTTGATCATAAAAGCTCAACTGAGTTATTTGAACATATTAAACACTTAAGTGAGCAGCATAAACAAGCGCTAACACAAGGTAACCCAACGGCCGAACCTATTTTTGTATTAGGCATGCCCCGCTCTGGAACCACATTGGTTGAGCGTATTTTATCGAGCCACAGCGACGTGCAATCAGCCGGTGAATTACAAGACTTTGGCCTAAGTGTTAAAAAGCTGAGCCAAACACAAACACCCCATGTGCTCGACACTCAAACGCTCAGTAAAGCCTACGAGCTTGATTTTAATCAGCTTGGGTCAACCTATTTAAACGCAACACGCGTAATAACAGGCAGCCATAAACACTTTATTGATAAGCTCCCGTTTAACTTTTTTTATATCGACTTAATAACCAAAGCACTGCCAAACGCCAAAATAATTTGTATGCTGCGCGATCCAATGGACACCTGTATTGGTAACTACCGCCAATTATTTACCATTAATAACCCCTACTACGCCTACTCGCTCGATTTACTCGACACAGCAAAATTTTACAGTCGTTTTTACAAACTAATGCAGCACTTCAGCATGCAACACAGCAATATAAAATTAGTAAAATACGAAGAATTAGTCTCACAGCCCGAGCAGCAAATTAAAGAGTTAGTCAGCTTTTGTAACTTAGAGTGGCAAGAACAATGTATAGATTTTCACTTAAACACTGCACCGGTCTCTACCGCCAGTAAAGTGCAAGTACGCCAACCACTTAACAACAAAGCAATTGGCCGTTGGAAAGCGTTTAAGCCACATACTAATACAGCAGTGGAGTACCTTTTAAAACAAGGTATTAGCGCTTAGTAAGCGTGTTTTATTATGGTTAGTGAAAGCAGCGAAGCTGGTCGCTTTATTCCAATTACTAGCAGAGATAAATCATAATGTGTGAAGTTACACACCTACAACTTTACTTCGCCTTTCAATTAGTACAACGTCACGCCAAACATTATTCATTTGACCAAGTTTTTCACGAATACCTAGTTGGCGGAAGTTATTATTTTTATGAAGTTTGAGGCTACCTTTATTTTCAGGAAAAATAGCAGCTTGAAGCATCCATATGTTATTTCTCTCAGAATCTGAAATTAGATTTGAAAGTAATTTTTGCCCAATTCCTTTTCCTTGAGCATCCAGTGCAACATACACACTAACTTCTGCTACGCCAGAATATACTTCTCGAGTTGATATGGCTGAAAGTGCAGCCCAGCCTAGAATATTATTATTGTCCACTGCCACAATCCGAGAGTGACTAAGCATTGAATTATTCCACTCATCCCAACTTTTAGTTACCTGCTGGAAGGTGGCGTTTCCGGTATCAATACCTTGCTTATATATACTTTGCACTGAAGGATAATCAGCCTTATCAAACGCACGAATAATCACAAATCCCTCCGAGGCAACTAACGAGCCTTTAGATTAACTCGTTTTTAATTTATTTTTATTGATGGTTTAACCATAGCTGAGTTCCTATTTTGGTTCAATCGATTACAGTGTTTTATGCAGAATATAAAGTGGGCGTTTGGTGTTGTTTTAATTAGTGTTTTGAAAGGGGTTACCGATATTTGAGTAATTAGAGAAGAGGATAAACGGCGAAACTAGACAGCCACTTTAATTATACAAGCCAAACTGTGTCATAAAATTTATCTTTTAAGTTAAAAATTTACCTTTCCTACTGGATTACTTTCATTTCACCTATTAAATAAGTCATTAACTCTATTAAACCTAAATCACACGCATAAAAATGGCTGCATGGTGCAGTTGTGATTTATTACTGAATAGTTTTACTGAGTAGCTTAAGCTTTATGCAAGTAGCTTTTCGCAGTTACTGATATTCGCCCGTCGCTTTCTGTTTAAATTTTCACAGTAACTTGCTTGTGAACTTGGCCTGCCTACTGCACCATGAAATACACGCGTAAATTGTGTGGTGAGTTTTAACCAGTTTTCGGGGGATATATTCACTCTTTCGAGTAAGGGTAGGTGCGAACTTTCAATATAACCTCGTTTACCTTCTCGTATACAACGTCCAGTTAACTCAACAAGTTCAAGATACGATTTAAGCTTAAACGGCAGCCCTTTTGGCATAATTTGACGTGGCATGCCTGCAACGGCGAAACTAGACAGCCACTTTAATTATACAAGCCAAACTGTGTCATAAAATTTATCTTTTAGGTTAAAAATTTACCTTTCCTATTGGATTACTTTCATTTCACCTATTAAATAAGTCATTAACTCTATTAAACCTAAATCACACGCATAAAAATGGCTGCATGGTGCAGTTGTGATTTATTACTGAATAGTTTTACTGAGTAGCTTAAGCTTTATGCAAGTAGCTTTTCGCAGTTACTGATATTCGCCCGTCGCTTTCTGTTTAAATTTTCACAGTAACTTGCTTGTGAACTTGGCCTGCCTACTGCACCATGAAATACGCGCGTAAATTGGGTTGTAAGCTTTAACCAGTTTTCTAAAGATATATTCACCCTTTCTAATAAAGGCCGGCGAAACTAGACAGCCACTTTAATTATACAAGCCAAACTGTGTCATAAAATTTATCTTTTAGGTTAAAAATTTACCTTTCCTACTGGATTACTTTCATTTCACCTATTAAATAAGTCATTAACTCTATTAAACCTAAATCACACGCATAAAAATGGCTGCATGGTGCAGTTGTGATTTATTACTGAATAGTTTTACTGAGTAGCTTAAGCTTTATGCAAGTAGCTTTTCGCAGTTACTGATATTCGCCCGTCGCTTTCTATTTAAATTTTCACAGTAACTTGCTTGTGAACTTGGCCTGCCTACTGCACCATGAAATACACGCGTAAATTGTGTGGTGAGTTTTAACCAGTTTTCGGGGGATATATTCACTCTTTCGAGTAAGGGTAGGTGCGAACTTTCAATATAACCTCGTTTGTCTTCTCGTATACAACGTCCAGTTAACTCAACAAGTTCAAGGTACGATTTAAGCTCAAACGGCAGCCCTTTTGCCATAACCTGACGTGACATGCCTGCAAAGCGCAGTAGTTGTTTTGGTTGCTTGCCATCCTTTGCATACGTTAAACGCTGTTTGATGCTGGTATGGTATGACTCCTCTGGGGTGTTAGCCATTTTCGCTCTAATAGGGTTTAAATCGACATACGCCATACAAGCAGCAAGTGCCGCTTCATCCAGAAGTGCTTGGGAC
This sequence comes from Pseudoalteromonas sp. B62, assembly GCF_037162565.1. Classification (NCBI taxonomy): domain Bacteria; kingdom Pseudomonadati; phylum Pseudomonadota; class Gammaproteobacteria; order Alteromonadales; family Pseudoalteromonadaceae; genus Pseudoalteromonas; species Pseudoalteromonas sp. B62. The sequence continues at coordinate 385,628 of NZ_JARLVB010000001.1, forward strand.
GTAAAACGTCCCTCCCAAAACCTACCTGTGCAGTTATCTTCTTTGTTCGCTCTGCGGGCAATATCTTCATTTAGTAATCGCATAAACCAGCTAATACTGGATAGGCGCTCGCGGTAGTCGTTTACTGTTTGATTGAAAAAGATAAGTTCGGCTTTACTTAGCTTTTCACCTTGTACATATTTTTTGCGTAAGTACAGTGCCTTTACAGAGCTTATGCCAGCGAATGATAATCGCTTTATCGTTTAATCGATTCGCTTTTTTATCATCAACATACAGTACTAAGTGGGTGTGATTACTCATAACAGCGTAAGCACATACATCAATACAAAATACCTTCGCTAATTCAAGCAGCTTATCTTCAACCCACCCTCGTCGATGCTCGTAAGATTTGCCTGTAAAACTGTCTTCTCCACATAAAAATGCACGACGAACACAGCGTGAAATACAATGGTAGTATTTTGTATCAACCAAACTTATTTGTCGTTTTCTTGCAATTGCCATAAGACACCCAGCTTGTTTTTTGTACTAATTAAAGGCTAGCCTTTAATTTTGAAAAGTGCAAAATTTAGGATGGGTGTCTAGTTTGTTTCCTTGGCGTAAACCGCAAGACAAGTAACGAAAAAGCCGTCAGACTGATTTGCCTTGTTAGCGGTCATTTTGGCTCAAGTTAGCAATGACCTTTTTTGCTGCAGTGGAAAGCAGAAGCTTAGAATACAGCCGATGAAAACCGCCAAACATGTGAAACACTATACCGAACTTGCCATCTGCTCTCGTCGAAATTACTGCAGAACCAAAATACAGTGTAGTAGACGGTGTTGTGCCATCTTGCGGCTTTACGCAAAGCCAGGACCTCGTTTGCCATGCAGCAAGTAGAATTTCGTTACTTGATCGGCTCTCGACCTGCCATGCTGAGAGCTCGGTTGAATTTGACTGCGCAAGTAGCGACACCTCTTCGTCCGAAGATGGAATACAAAGCGCCTTAGCGAGCAACCAACGCTCAAATTTAAATAGACGTGTTGTGTAGAAGGCCTCAATGAACTGAGACAACGTCACCGATTTAGAGATCGAAGTACAATAGCAATCAGTGAACGCCCGCTTATTGTAAGCACTAAGCAATGAGGTATTGGGCGCAGGTACTAGTGATGGCATTTGTATCATGTCTCTTTTGAGCTAATGTTTGTCCACTGCTGCTTTATGGCTGTCTATCAAAAACTTTGACTCCATCAGGAATCTGATACCAATCTTGTTTCTCGCTTACCCAAACATGAATAGTAGGGTTAATAATACTGGTGTCTGATAAATTACTAGGCTTAAGTTTTAGCTTACCAGGCTCATTGGGATCAAAGTGGTAGATTCTATTCCCACATGTAGGGCAAAACATCGCACCACTGGTATTACCACTATCCGCAACCCGACTCCAACTCTTCATTTCGCCTTGAAACTTGACGCTATCCGCATTAATCATAGCAGTTATACTAAAAGCACTAGTGGATAATTTTTGACACTCTTTACAGTGACATGCAGCAACGAACAAAGGCGGCTCCAATAACTCATACTGAACTCCGCCACATTGGCATGAACCTTTAATTGAATATCCTGTATTACTCAAATTTTTCTCCTTACTATGGCGGGCAGCTAACGAGCCTGTAGATTAACTCGTTTTTTATTTATTTTTATTGATAAACAAATCATAGCTGAGTTCCTATTTTGGTTCAATCGATTACTGTATTTTATGCAGAATATAAAGTGGGAGTTTGGTGTTGTTTTAATTGGCGTTTTGGACGGGATTACGGGTACTTGAGTGGCTTTTATTTAGGGTAAAAGCGCTTACCCTTCTTAATGCATCGTGTTTTGCAGCTTTTCTATATTATGAACAAGACAATACAGTTGCCATTGCGCATTCACTTTCGTTTGACCCCGTAAGGTCAATTTATTCATGCCTTTATTCACTGTAATGTTCCCGAACACTGGCTCAATACACCCGAGTCGTTTGCTATATTGTCGTCGACCTATGGGGCTGTCTATTTTTACTTCCCGAATTCATTATGCAAGTGCACCAAACCTTAAATCACTAATTAATAAAGACTTCTTCAGCTGTCTGATAATTTAGTATTTTCCTTGGGCGAGTATTAATTTTCATTACAACCTCTTGGAGTTGTTCATTAGTTATAGTTGAAAAATCAGTTTTCTTTGGGAAATAACGCCTGATCAGACCGTTTGTATGTTCATTTGTTCCTCGTTGCCACGAACAATAAGGATCAGCAAAGTAAATAATAAAATCTAGTTCTTCTTCCAAAGCTTTAAATTTCGAAAATTCTTTTCCATTATCCAAGGTCAGAGTTAACTGTTTATGCTCTGGAATCTCTTTAAACATCTCTACTGTAGCCGTATTGAATGACTCAGCTTGCTTAGTCTCTATTTTTTGCGCGATTAAATATCGAGAGCTACGGTCAACATGGGTTACAAAAAAACCAGAGCCCTTTTTGCCTTCAATTAAATCACCTTCCCAGTCACCTATTCGGCTTCTGTCTTCGACTATTTTTGGTCGTTCGCTAATACTTACTCTATTCTTAATTTGCCCACGTAAATCGCCATATTTACGTTGTTTACGTCTTTTTTTATGCCTCTTAGCTAAGTCTTTGTATAGCTCTCCACCTGCTTTAAAATCCTTAATCACCCATTGATAGATTGTTTCATGGCTGACATGCATTAATTCATCTGACGGGTTATCCTTCTTAAGCCGACCTGTAGTGGTCAACTAATTTTGGCCACAGTTTTAGAATCTTGATATCTAACCTCAGATTCATTTGGTGCTAAACCGGCATTATAATGATGCGGCCTAACATTGTTGTAATATCCATTTATGTAATCACTCACGCTATATTTAGCGTCTATAAAGTTTCCATATCCAATCTTTGGCATCCATTCCGTCTTAAAGCTTCTAAAAAATCGCTCCATTGGCGCATTATCCCAACAATTTCCACGTCTACTCATACTTTGTGTGATTTTATAGCGCCATAAACGTTGGCGATATTTTAAACTTGTATAATGGCTACCTTGGTCTGAATGGAACATGAGTCCTGTCGGTTTCCCTCTGCTTTCATATGCGAGTTCAAGCGCTTTTAGCGTTAAATTAGTATCTGGTGACAACGACATTGCCCAGCCAACCACTTTGCGTGCAAATAAATCAATAACCACGGCTAAATAAGCCCAGCGATTGCCTGTCCAAATATACGTCACATCACCGCACCACACGGTATCCGGCTCAACAACATCAAACTGTCTATCAAGCAGGTTTGGGATTTCAAGGTGTTCATTACCACCACGTTTATATGAATGTTGAGGTACTTGGCAGCTTTCGAGCTTTAATTTAACCATTAGCTTAGCTGCACGATAACGGCTCAATTCAAAATCATTGTTCGTTGCTATCGCTGCGATTGTCCGTGCCCCTGCTGAACCACCACTCATCGCATGTATTGCTTTTACTTCAGCCTCTAACCTTGCTTGCTCAGGTGTCGGCGCTGTATCCCGTATGGCCCAGTACTTATAGCTGCTGCGATGCACATTGAATACGCTACACAGCAGACTAATTGGATAACGCTCTCGTTGATTTAACTTCTCGATTAACGAGAATTGTTCAGGGAGTCGGACATCAAGAGAGCGGTAGCCTTTTTTAATATATCCTTTTCTAATTCAATGCGTTGGATTTGCTTTTTAAGTTCGCGGATTTCAATTTGTTCGGGCGTCATTGGTGACGCTGATGGTGACTGACCATTGCGTTCTAGCTTTAATTGAGTAACCCACTTACTTACGGTTGATTTACCCACCCCCATCGCTTTTGCTGCGTCTTCTTGCGTATAACCTTGGTCTACTACAAGCTGAGCCGTTTCTAATTTAATTGCCGCTGAATATGTTGCGCGTTTTAATTTCGTCATTTTTTCACCCAAATTTGTATGCTTATTAGCATAACATTTCTTTCTTAATGGGAGGCCAAAATCACTGTACCACTACAACCTGCTATAGCATCTGGAGACCATCCCATTGCTATCTTACTCAACACAAGCTCGTACAGTGCCTTATTGTTTCTTTTTCTTGCATGCCTGGAGACCTTCCTTCTTTCCATCGCTTTTTCGTGCGCTGCCTCATCGAAATAATCATAGTAGGGTGGCTTATTTCGCTTAACTTCACGCATGATAGTTGTATGGTGTCGATTTAATAGTTTACCAATGGATCGGCAGCTTTCGCCACTGTTGAATCGATAGTAGATAGCTTTTCGTTCGAAACTGTTAAGATGTTCATAAGACATTCTGAATTCCCTCGATAATGAGTTTGGTCGCACTTACTACATTAGCAAATACTTCAGAATGTCATATTTTTTGGTGGGTTATGGTCAGTGGTGCACTTGCATAATGAATTCGGGTAGTTTATTTCTGTACCAGAACTTGTCTGGTAACGGACAGTTTAAAAGATCAGAACTTTGGTTATGATTCAGTTTCTGCAGCCTTAGCAATAAATTAAGAAATTATAGTCTCCGGCATGCTTTTTCTTTTTTGCTAACGCAACTAACTCATTTTACCTAATCGTAAAATTAACAAGTCGAGAAAGTGCCTAACCGCTGGCACTGAAGTTCGGTGAGGCGGAAGCACAGCGAAGAATTCGACCTTTTTTCCTTTCCACTGTGGCAATATTCTTAGTAGTTTTTCATCGCCGTTTCTTGGACAGGCAATAGGCTTAGGCAGAAAAGTTATGCCAAAGCCAGCCTTTACCATTTCATATGCTGTGCCGGGCTCTCCAACAAGTGCCGCTGCTGGCTCGTCTAAGGAAATTTGCTCACCGGAGCTGTTGTGAAAAAGCCGCCAATCTGCTGGTATCATTACGCTATCGGTCACTACTCTTGGGACTGCTCTAATCGCTTCTGGATCATTAATATCAAGGCCCGACATAGCAGGCGCACTGCTCCAAAGCTCCATTTGATAATCAAATAATTTTCGAGCAACTAAATAGGGCTGCGAAGGTCTGCCTATTCTGATAAAAATATCACAATCCTCTACGATAGGGTCAATTTCAGCATGATTAATCTTTAATGTAGGCTTAACTTCTGGCCAATGCTTTAAAAACTCGGACATTGCAGGCGCGACAATGTTACGTGTAGTTAATGTAGAAGCGGCAATACGCAGGGGGCCTGCCGGATATTCAGCAGCTTGCCTGAGTGTCTGTTCAGCATCGCGTTTAACGCGCTCGGCCATTTGTGCAATGGCAAGAAGTTGGTCTCCAGCAATGGTAAGACGGATCCCTCTTGGTAGCCTATCGAATAAAGGCACGCCTGCTTTGTTTTCTAAACGTTCAAGCGCACGGGAAAGGTTTGATTTTGGAATGCCGGTTTCGCGCTCGGTTGCACTTAAGCTGGCATGTTGAGCAAGTAGTGAAAAAGTACATAGGTCGTCTAAGTGTGAGCTGCTCATCGTTATGTCCTGTTTGTCTGTTTAACTGTAGCTGATATATAAAATAGTAGCACAAATAGTCGTTTCATATTTGAATCGTAATGTTACATAATTTAATAAATATCGGGACGAATGTAAAAAATTTACTCAATGCTCGCTGGTGTCAAATTTAAGCAACTTGCGGCAGATGGAGCAAGCGCAATTTTGTGTGAGAAGTCGAAATATTTATTTGTTTAACAGCTCTATAATGAATGCTTCAACTGAATACCATGCAGCGAACCTAAGCCCTTGATAACGTAATTCGCGCTTAAAATAAGGACACTATTCATTTTTGAAAAAGAAGCTTTAATTTCGGAATGTATTCGTGCGTTTCATTTTCAGAACTCAGCGTTCCTTTCATGCACATTCTTTAAAACGAGCACTTCAATTACACTGTGCTTGTTAATTCCATACTCATCAGTAAAACAACATTTATAAAAGTGGAGAAAAGTTGTGAACATTCAAAGCGTCAACGCTCATCAACACAATGAACCACAGACTAAAAACCCTAGAAGAGACGACACAAAAAGTCCAATGGACTGGGTCGGTTTGTTCATATGCTGTGCCTTAGCGCTCATATTTGAAGGCGCTAGGGGCGCAAAGCTGGTTGGAAGTGAGAGCATAATCACTTTATTTCAGCAAATCGGCTATGGCGAATGGTTTTGGTATTTCACCGGTTTTGTTGAAATCATTTCAGCACTAATATTGCTCTTTGCCGTCACACGAAAGCTAGCGGCATCCTTACATACCTGCACCGTGATTGGCGCGATATTCACGCATGTTTTTCTTGTTGGCGGAAGCACTCTGCCAGAGTTCATCTTATGTCTGTTAGCCATTTTTGTCTTATGGTGGAGTAAACAATGAAATCAAAAGTCCTAATATCGCTTTGTGGATTACTGATGATAAGTGCATGTAGCCAAGAAATTCCGCAAAACAAAGCAAAACCTGTGGATTGGATAAAAGTTGGCAAGTCGCAGCAAAACTATGTTCGCGTATTCCCGGGAGTCGTCGAGTCGATTGAACGCGTTACTGTTGGCTTTGATATTGGCGGGCGAATTGTCGAAATCAACGTTGATACCGGCGACCGCTTTAGTAAAGGAGACGTATTAGCAAAGTTAGATGACGAAAGTCAGCGCCTCTTAATTGATGAGCTAGACGCCAATATTATGAGTGCCAAAGCCGCGTTTAAAGAAGCCAACGCCAAACTAATAAGAGCTACTAGCTTGGCAGAGCAACAGGCTATTTCCCAAGCGGAGTATGACGCTGCGGTGAGAGCGCAAGTAAGCTCGGGTGCCGATATCAAACGCCTTGACGCCCAGAAAAAAGTGCAGAAAAAACGTTAAAAGACACCCATATTTTTGCCCCCTATAACGGGCAAGTAATTAATAAAACTGCAAATTTGGCGCAAACGGTTAATGCAAATCAAGAAATCTTGGAAATTCAAACCGATAGCGAATTACGAGAAGTGACCATTTCTGTACCTGAGAGCTTAATTAACTTGTTTAGCCAAGGCATGAGCGCACAAATTGAGTTCAGTGCGTTATCTTCAACAGCAGTGTCAGGCAAGGTTGTTCGCATTGGTAAACAAGCATTGGGCATGGCTGCCTTTCCAGTCACTATTTTATTGTCAGACGTGCCCGAAGCACTTGTAAATGGCATGACGGCATCAGTTTCAATTGATTTTAGAATAACCAATAACGCGCTAACACTTACTATCCCGCGCTCATCCTTAGTACCTGACAACAACAATGAATATTATGTGTTTGTGGTTGATGAGGAGGCAAATCACGTCCGTAAACGAAGCGTTAACCTAGAAAAGTTGAGTAATGAATTCGCTCTTGTAAATAGTGGCGTAAGCGCGGGGGAGATAATTATTGCAAAAGGCGCCATATTTTTATCCGAAGGCCAATCGATATCACTGTTGAGTCAAGACATTCGTAATTTTCCTGAATAGCTGGAGTAGTCAATAAATGAGTTTTGGTCAGCGTGTATTTGAAAACCGTTCTGTCGTCTTTTTAAGCGTCGTCTTATTAATGGCATTTGGTCTTTATAGCTATTTTAATTTGCCAGCTAGAGAGGACCCGGCCATCACAATCAGAGTGGCTAATGTAACTGCACTTAATCCCAGCATGTCGGCTGAGCACATGGAGCTTTTAGTTACAAAAACACTAGAAGAAGCGATTCGCCAGCAAGGAGAAGTGGAAAAAATCTCATCTATTACACAGCCAGGCCGCTCAATAATTAAAGTAGAGATAAAATCGAAATATTTTGAGCTTGAGCAAATCTGGGATGATATTCGAGACCGACTCGCCGCAGTGCAAAGCGATTTACCTGCGGGCACATTACCACCATTATTAAATGATGATTTTGGCAATGTTGCCGCCGCAACCATTGCGCTACAGTCAACAGACTACAACATGGCTGAGCAATTTGATATGGCACAGTATCTTCGCGACCAGTTGTTCGGCATTCCCAATACCAAACGCATCGACATTTTAGGCGCGCAAGCTGAGCGAGTATACGTTGAAATTTCGAACACGAAATTGGCGGAACTAGGTATCCTGCCCGATGAAATAATCGCGACCTTAGCACAGCAAAATATCATTCAAGCGGCAGGGGGAATTGATACAGGGGTAAGCAACTATATTGTAGAGCCCACTGGCACCTTCAATACCCTTGAAGATATCGAAAACACGCTCATTCGCCTACCCAATACGACAACTATTTTAGCACTCAAAGATATTGCCAATATTCGCAAAGCCTACATCGACCCGCCAAGTCGCAAAACCTATTTTAATGGGGCCCCCGCGATAATGCTCACGCTCACCATGGTCGAAGGCAACAGTGTGCTTGACTATGGCGAGGCGGCGCGCGCAAAAATTGATTATTTAAAAACGACGCTGCCGGCTGGATATACGCTAAGCATAGCGACATTTCAGGCCGACCAAGTGGCAGATGCGGTGTTTGGCGTGACGAGTAATGTCATTCAAACATTGTTTATCGTATTAGCCGTTGTTATTTTCTTTTTAGGCATGCGCACTGGCTTAATTGTAGGCGCAATTGTGCCTAGCGTGATGCTTATCACTATTGCCATCATGGGTTTTTATGAAATTAACCTGCAGCGAATGAGCTTAGCGACCTTGGTTATCTCTCTAGGTCTCTTAGTAGACAACGGTATCGTAATTGCAGAAGATTTTAAGCGCCGCTTAGACAATGGCGAGGACAGAACCGACGCGCTTGGCTTAACCGTGAAAGAGCTCGCCTTTCCCTTATTGTCATCAACCTTAACTACCATTTTAGTTTTTTTACCGCTAATGCTTGCTGAGCATGAGTCTGGGGAATATACGCGAACCATTTCACAAGTGGTCATGATTTCTCTAACCACGTCTTGGATTTTAGCCATGACACTTACGCCCATTTTATGCACGCTGTTTATTAAAACGCCTAACAAAAACTCGGGCCCGTCGGGCATACGGGAAATAGGCACAAAAGCATTTGATAAGCTAAATTCTCTTTATTCACGTGCACTCTATCGAATACTCAAAATGAGAGCATTATTTTTAATCACCATGGTGATACTTTTTGTTGCTGCAGTAGCTGGGATCCGTCAGGTACCTCAAAACTTTTTCCCAAGCTCTGACCGTTCGCAGTTGCTTATTTATTTTGATTTGCCCGCCGGGGTAACTGAGCGTCAAACCGACCAAGAACTTCAACAAATATTTGCTTTTCTAGACGACGAAGATAAATGGCCCGAAATATTAAGCACCGCTGGGTACACAGGCTTTGGTGGACCCCGATTTGTGCTGTCTCTTGCACCGATTGACCCTGCCCCTAACCGCGGCTTTGCGGTCTTGAACATAGACGAGTTTGATAACGTGAAAAAGGTTAAATTTCGATTAAGAGATGCTCTTACCACTCAATTTCCGCAAGTAAAAGCGCAAGTAACAAATATGTTTCTGGGCCCCTCTGACCCCACCATTTTTGAAGTAGAAGTGTCAGGCCCTGACGCATGGACGGTGTATGACACCAGTAATGCCCTACAAACACTCATAGCTGAACAAGACGGAGCGGTCGATATTCGTAACGATTGGGAGAATCGCACCATTAAATTAGTGGTGAAAGTCAACCAAGCCAAGGCGAGGCTTGCAGACGTTACTAGCGCTGATATTAATCGTTCATTAAATCGATATTACAACGGTGAGCGCATGAGTGACTTCTACGACGGCGATGAAATTTATCCCATCGTGTTGCGAGCGCCGAATGCTGAGCGAAGAAACCTCGATAGCCTACAAAACATTCAAGTTTACTCTAGCATGACGGGCCAGAGTGTAGGTTTAACACAAGTTGCGCAAATCCAGCCTGAAAATGAATTTGCCCGTGTAGGGCGCGAGGATTTAAGCAGAACGGCTACTGTCTCTGCCCGAAACGACTTTATTACTGCACAAGACTGGGCTCCCATTTTAGATGAAAAGTTTAATGTGATTCGAGCAGCCTTGCCACCTGGTCATAGTATTGACTTAGCAGGCATTGTAGTAACGTCCCAACAAGGTCGCGCCGCACTAGCTGCAAATATGCCGCTTTGTTTGGCTTTAGTGCTGATTTTATTGGTGCTGCAATTTAATGGCTTTAAACGCCCAGCACTGATTTTTATGACTCTACCGCTACTGCTCATCGGCGCAGTCATTGGACTTTTTGTCATGCGCGTAGACTTTGGTTTTATGGTGATATTAGGTTTGTATGCCTTGTTGGGTATCATTATTAATAATGCAATTGTGTTGGTTGACAGAATAGATTTAGAACGAAAGGAGGATGATTCTGTTGATGCGATAATACGCGCATCAGTGATGCGTTTACGACCGATTTTGATGACCACAATCACCACTATTTTAGGCCTTATGCCGCTTATTTTAGCCGTTGACCCGCTGTTTTACGGTTTAGCCGTGGTAGTCGCCTTTGGCTTGGCTGTCGGCACGATTTTAACCTTGGGTGTTGTACCAGTCCTATATAGTTTGATGTTTGGCATCAAGCCACATGCCGACGACAATTCTCCATCAATTGAGGAGCTACGCGCATGAAAGTAAATAGTCTCGTTATAGTTATGGGTTCAATGTTGATAGCAGGGTGCACAACTTTAGGCCCCGACTATCAAGCACCAGAACTATTACAAACTCAAATGCAGTGGACTGAGGCAACGCAAAAATATGCGATAGCAAATAATATGCAAAGTTTGCAATGGTGGCAAAGTTTTGAAGATGAGCAGTTAAGTGAACTCCTCATAAAAGGAAGCACTGGAAATCTTGATGTGCGCGAGGCATTCCTGCGTACTCAAGAGGCCAAAGCCTTGTACCGAGTTGAGGAGTCGCGAGGCCAAGCAGAATTCTCACTTGATGCGCTTGGTAATCGCTCCCTAACAAGCGAGAACGGACAAATACCACTTGGGCAAATTCCGGGTGCGCAAACTGAGGGTTATTTTTTCAACATGGGCATGGCAGCTACGTGGGAATTAGATGTGTTTGGACGTGTCAAACGCGCGATTGAAGCTGCTGATGCAAAAGTAGAAATTGCCCAAAGTAGCTACGAAGGATTGTTGTTAACCATTCAAGCAGACATCGCCAGCACTTATTTTGAGATACAGCAGCAAAATTTACAAGTTGAGTATCTGCAACAACGCATCGAATTGCGGCAGAAATCATTACAGATGACAGCAAAACGGGCATTAGCAGGAGCCGAATCGTTCTTTCAAGTCGCCCTAGAACGTTCAGCTTTTGAAGAACTGAAGTCAGGCGTTCAATAATACGTTTGCTTGCGCGTTCTAGTTTTGCTTTTTTACGCCCTAGCTCATCGAATGTGCCGCTCCACTCCTTACTCGCATTGGACTTTAATTTACACCCATCAATGGCAAACATGTTACGACCTATCAAGCCCTCTTCATCACATATCATCAGCACTTGCGTAAAAAGCGGTTCAATCTGTTCATGCATTTTAGCCACAAAACCCGCTATAGAGGTGTAATGCGGCTGGATATCACCCGACACACTCATAAATAAAATGTTCGTCTCACACGCTTTAGCAATTCGGCGGCTACTAATTAAACCATGTGCATAGCCCAGTAAAATAATCTTTAGCATTACCGAAGGTGGATACGCCGCCGCGCCCGTTTTGTCATTGTTGTACCACGCGTCAAATCCCGATAAATCGAGTTTATTTTCGACAATATAACAAAGGGCATACTCAAAAGTGCCAGGCAGAATTTGCTCAGCGAAATTGATAGGAATGAATTTATTTTGACAGGATAAGTCAGGCTTGTAGTTAGCCATAACAGTTTACCGTGGGTGAATAATATCTATTAGATCACAGCGAACAGATGGATTCAAGGTTAAAAAGCAACCAACTAAGAATAGTTGGATACGTTCCTAAAAAGAGTAATTCTACAACCTATCGTGGTAGAGCGACCTATTGCTAGGCCGACCCCACACAGATCCGGACGTGCGGAACTACCGCATCCGGCTCTTCAGTTATATATTCACTCGTGTAAAACACACTACCCTAGTACCAATCAACAAAGATATTTCGCTTGCTGACTTTGATACTCTCAATGTTAAAATACCCTATCATCTTCTTGAAATTACTCCAGTTATAACTTCGTCGACCACTGCGTCTGTTCAACCATTTATATAAACTATGTAGCACATAGTCATATATTGTGGATAAGCTTCGGCTGTTGTCTGGTAAACCAAAGTAATTTCTAAATCCTATCAGTTTTCGTCTCAATTGAGGTAGCCAGCTTTTCAATTTTAATGAATACCTTGCTTTGATCCATCGATAATATTCACTCAGCGTCGCCTTTTGCTTCTTCGCAGCCGTTCGTCGCCTAAGTCGTGGCTTACCATTTGAATCTGTGCCCCAATAGAACTCAAACCCTAGAAATACAAAGTGACGTTTTCGACCAACATGAAATCTACTAAATCGCATTAGCGAGGTTTTGTCTTGCGCAACGTCTAAATTAAATTTCTTTAATCGCTTGGGTAACACTTTATAAAAGCGCTCTGCGTCATTTGCAAATTGAAATGCGCAAACAAAATCGTCTGCATAGCGGATCATCATTGCACTTCCACGCATCCTCGGCTTTACTTTCTTTTCAAACCAGAGATCTAAAGCATAATGCAGATATATATTAGCCAACACTGGGCTGATAATTCCACCTTGAGGGCTTCCACTTGATGGTTTAGTGAATACGCCATCGGGTGATTTTATCCGCGCTTTTAACCACTGGTTGATTAAATTAAGCATTGCCTTATCATCAATGCGTAACGCTAACATTTTCATCAGCCATTCATGCTCAAGGTTATCGAAGAAGCCTTTAATGTCAGCTTCAACGATATAACCATATCCTTTAAATTGAAGATTCATTGTTAGGCTATGTACTGCTTGATGTGCACTTTTATTCGGCCTATACCCATAGCTATTGCGCATAAAGTCTTGCTCCCAGATACTTTGCAGGATCTGACTAACACTTTGTTGCACAAGCTTGTCATCAACCGTTGGCAGACCCAAGGGCCGTTGTTTACCATTCGATTTAGGGATGAAAATGCGTTTAATATCATTAACTCGGTAGCGTTTCTGTTTGAGTTGCTGACTTAAACGTTCGATATTTTCAATTAACGTCGACTTGTATTTTGGCATCGTAATGCCATCAATACCCGGACTGGCTAATTTATTGAGTTGACCCCAGCTTTCATACAGGCTTGCGGCATCTAGCAATCCATATAGATTCTGAAACCTGTGCTTAGGGTGAGTATGTGCTTTAAATGCAAGGGTATTAAGTGTTGTTGTCATAATATTTCCAGCCCTACTTTGTCCGGTCTATGTGTCGACTTAGTACCCGATATAACTGTCAGCTCCTTCGCCATGTACAGGGCTTTACCCTGCCCAGACTACTATGGGCTGATCTGACTTCCAAAAGGTCATCGTTAGCTTTGCTTTTCGTTAAGCTTTCCTACCACCATCCTTGTGGAACACCTTTGGATCTCTCAAGTTCTCAAACCATCTCTTTATACATGCCACGGCTTTGAAACTCCGCTGACTCGCCACAACCTTACTAACACGGCTGTTTTGCATGGACTTCGGTGGCGTTGCAAACCTCGTCAGTCAGATCTAATATTTATCGGAGCGATATCAGCACTTCAGGATCACGATAACCCCTATGGCCTACATAATTCTCTGTGTACGCTTCGCCAATCTTGTTCGTGTGATGCAGTCCTCACTGCTGAAAAGCAATTGCTAATCCCACACTCCGCCAAAGGCGCAACACTCGATACAGGAGGTTAGTTAGACCTTGCCCGACAGGGACTTGCACCCTGCAAGATGGATCAAGCTTAGCTTGACGCACCAACGCTTTGCTAAGCGGCAATAAAATAGTTGGCTAAAATCAGCGAGGAACGAGCAAAAGCCAACTGTTTTTTGTCCGTTTAAGCAACTTGTGTACGCCCGACATGGGCATTGACTTATGAGGTGAAAGTCCTCTGTAGGAAGATCACCTTTAAATAACATACTGTTATTAAACGATAGACACTCGCAAATGGCAAGGGCTAAATCGTGAGAGATAGTCTAGAGGAAGCCGCTAGCAAATCTGCGAGCTGATGAACAAAAACATCATATGAGGCGTAGGCTGGAGACGAGCTAGCACAAGATAGCGAAGTCATGTGATCTAACGGCCACCGTAAATGATGCAGTTGTGCAGAGAAAGTCGATGCACCTTATTCGGGGAGATCTGATAAACACGCATCCGCGCTAACGCTTGGACATTACCAGTTAGGGACTGGTTTTTCAACCCTTGGCGCTTTGGTTGCTGCGACCTACAGCGAGCGAAATAGCAGTAAACAAGCGTTAGTTTAGACGCGCTTTATCGAGTAATCGCTAGAGTGATTTATCAGAAGTCAGCAGACGGCATACGACTGCATGGATGCAGGAGGTAGAGCAACGCAGGAGCAGTTGCCGAGTAGCCCAACACTTATCGTAATGGATAAGACATGGTGAAGGCCTGAACATCTTAACCAGAGGAGATACTACAATTGAACTTGAATTCACATAGATCACCGTGTTGTGATAGTGATGAACAGCGTTCTATGGTGAATAATACCTCAAATGAATATAACCAAACAAATCATGACCTGATGGCAAGTGTACTGAGCAACCACAATATTGGCACGGCATGGCAACATGTTAAGCGAAATAAAGGGGCTGCGGGTATTGATAATATGAGTATTGAAGAATTTAATCACTTCGCTAAGTTACATTGGCTGGGTATTAAACACCAATTACTTAACGGCACTTATCAACCCTTGCCAGTCAAACGCGTGATAATACCCAAACCCGATGGCGGTGAGCGAATGCTTGGGATCCCCTCTGTTATCGACAGAGTGATCCAACAAGCTATTGCTCAAGTGATTAGCCCTTACTTTGAGCCTCTATTTTCACCACATAGTTATGGTTATCGCCCTCATAAAAGAGCCAGCCAAGCAGTAAATCATGTTCAATCTTGTGTTAAACAAGGTTATAAAACAGCAGTTGATATTGACTTGTCTAAGTTCTTTGATGAAGTAAACCATGACATGCTGATGAATCGTGTTGCTCGTAAAATCAAAGACAAAGCACTCATGCGCCTACTCGGTAAATACCTCCGAGCAGGGGTAGCAGAACGCGAAACAGGTCTGTGGTTTGAGTCAACCAAAGGAGTCCCTCAAGGTGGGCCATTATCCCCTTTGCTTTCCAACATTTTACTCGATGAATTAGATAAGAAGCTAACCTACAAACACCTTAAGTTTGCACGTTATGCTGATGACATAATCATTTTAGTAAAAACGAAAAGTGAAGGGCTCATAATCCAACGGGACATTACTGCGTTTATCACTAACCGATTAAAACTCAAAGTGAATGAATCGAAAAGTCGAGTCGGTCCCGTATCAGGCTCGAAATTTCTTGGGTTTACCTTCCGTTACGCTCAAGTGCAGATCCACGAACAGGCGCTAAAGAAATTTAAAGCAAATGTAAGAGAACTCACTAACCGCAACTGGGGGATCTCAATGACCCTACAAATTCATAAACTCACGCAGTATTTACGTGGCTGGGGACACTATTACCTAATAGCCAACGCTTATCAGCTAACGGTGGATTTAGATCATTGGATCCGCCGTAGGATAAGAATGTGCTACTGGCGGCAGTGGCGAAAGCCTCGTACCAAAGTACGCAGTTTAATGAAATTAGGTGTTAGCGAACGACTCGCCATAGCCTGTGGTATCACCAGTAAAGGCCCTTGTCGAAGCTCAAAAACAAAAGGAATTAACATTGCGCTAGGCAATGATTACTTAGCGTCACAAGGTTTAGTGTCATTGAGAGATATTTGGATCAATATTCATTACGGGAGATGAACCGCCCATTGCGGACCCGCATGATGGGTGGTGTGGGGGCTGGAGGTTAGAGACCTCCGGCTACCCGATTAGGCTTTTGTACGCTGAACTAGATTACAGTATTGGAAGATACACATCTGTGATCATATCCGATTCTTTAATTTGAGGACCAACATTAACATAATGAAAAAAATGGGGAAATCAGTAAGTGTTTCACCACTTTTAGGTAACCACTCTTTATATAAGTCTCTCGCTGTAGTCATATTTTCACGTGAGCCTAAATGACGAACTTTTGCGCAACGTAGAGCTGGAATTGTTTTAGCAACAACTCCATAGGTATTTTTGGCAATTTCATGTTCAACAGAAACACATAAATCTACGCGATAATCTGATGGTGAAACTATATTAGGATCATTGTAATGAACCCCATAGCTACGATGAAGTTCCGAAGGTGGTAGTTTGTTTTCTTTACGCCATTCGACAAGTTTCATGATGGAATTATTTTCAAACATAGGAGAACCGTGATGTTCAACAACCGCAACTTTTGTTTTAGGAAAATTAATTATTTCAACGTCCATTTATACTCCTAACTAAAGAAAAGCCTAACGCTTTGCTAAGAGGAAAATAATAGTTGGCTATACTGTGCGAGGCACGAGCGCGGCCAACTGTTATTTTTCCTGCTTGAGTAACTTGTTAGGCGACGTTTGACGATAAACAAGAATTGGATGAACTAACACTCGAGGGTATCTACAAGTTCTTACCATAGACTCCATACCATCAAAACCTCTAAACATACCTCTAAATGCGCTTTCAACACTTTCATGATCTTCAAGCTCATCTTTCTCGAATTCAATTAACGGCTTAAACTCTTCATCTTCTTCATTCGGGACAGAAGTAACAACTCCAATAATAGTAAATTCTTCTGTTGGAAAAGAGCCGTATGTAAAATGAAAAGCTGTAGGATCTTGTATAGCAAAATTAGATGAGTCTAGGTGCCCAAATAAATGCTCATCCATTTCACCACTAAAAGGATAAACTCTAATGTTTATAATATTTGGTAAAAAAGCATCTATCCATGTTTTCATTCCATCCAATATCCATTGTGGAACTACATCAACACCTGTAACAGATGCTTTTAATTGATCAAGATTAGATTGAAGTTCTTTAGCTTGTTGCTTAGCTTTCTGTTTTTGATTTCTATCACCGCTAGCATTCTGTAAAGATTTGATTTGGTCTACGATCACTTGATATTCAGGGGAGCTTTCAAGCGTATTTGATGAACTCTTATTTATTAATTCGACTATTGACGGAAAGTCTTGACCAATTTTCTTCATCCTCTCATAGTCTTCGAAAACAACTCTGCCGGTGCACTTAACACAAAGCGCATTTTTAAGAATATCTCTAACTTCTGGGCTTTTTAACGTCTGAGTTTCGTCTAAAATAGATAAGTCTAAAAGGTAGCCATTAGAAGAAAGCTCTTTTTCCAATTCTTGTAACAGTGCATGATGAGGTTTGATTGTAGCTTTACTTTGTTCTTTTTCGTGCTCAACACCACCTGCGTCATGTTTAAATACTTTAAAGTCATAATTTCTTTTATTGTCTGACGTTGAACCTTTTTCTTTTTGAGTTTCTTTTAACTCAACAACTCCACCTGTAAGTTGGCTATATAGTGATATAGATTTTTCCAAATCAACATATAAATAGTCATATAAATTCATTACTAAATTTCCTTATCGCACACTCGGTGCTATTCCAGTCGCCTAACATCTTTATCAAAGGACACTTTCCCTATTTTAGCGCGAAAACGTCCTTATTTTGTGAACTTATATTAATAGCAAATAGTGTAAGTTATTACCAGCTATAAATATTATGCTTGCTGTAGGTTATTTCGCTATGTAAAAAAAGGGAAAGTTTCCTCTTATTCTTACTAAGTTAATAACGACTCACCTGAATGACCGCTTATAGCTCTAAGCCGACTAATGGATACATGCAATTTGCAGATACTCAATACTTTAAAAACCTTCGCTATATTACCAAGCTGAAAAGTAACTCCAACAGCACACTATTTTGCCATTATAGGAGCTTGTTATTCTGTTTTTAAGACCATACTTTTCGATTGGGTAAGTATTACTAGCACAAATAGTATCTCAGTGATCCCGCCAATTACAAAATTGGCATTTAATACAATACGCAACAATACTCTAAGGCAGCATAATTGCACTAATATTAGTTACAAATCGTTACTCGAATACACACTTAAAATAGGGAATTTATAATCGGCAAACGATACAGTTACCGATTGTGTTTCGTTGCCTTTAAAACCGAGTTTAAATTCCATTGGCATGAATCGGCTGCCGTCAGCAAAAGTGCAAGTAAGTGCTCCTCGCCTAATTCTCGATTGCCCGACGATAAGTTAGTTAGCGTTATAACAGCCCAGCGTTCGCCCTCTTCATTGCTCATTAATACATAATTAACGATTTTAAAATCCCCTTTTTTAGGGGTTATGTTGCTATCGTTTGCAAACGATAAGTGCATGCTATTTGGTACTGCACGGTCAACATTTAGCGCTTTGATAGAGTCGGCTTGGGTTGCCCACGAAAGCACCAATAAAATGATCACTAAGGCTTTATTCACTGTTAGTTCCTTTTTATTACCAAGTAACATACCTAGTAAATTACATAACAATAACTGTTTAAATTATATTCGCATTCCATACCTATTATGTAAACAAACAATCATCGTAATTTTATCCAGCGCTTTGGCTGCGCCACTACAGACTAAGCGCTCATTCAGTGTGCTTGCGCTACTTTGGGGTAATAACGAGTGATAAGAGTAAATAATTCAAAGCTAACTTAAAGTAAAAAGCGCGATTAAACAGGAGTATAAACGTATGGCAAGCACACATAAAAACTCAACTATGGATTTATCTGATCCCAGTAACAGCATTCAAGTAAGAGGGGCACGCGTTCACAACTTGAAAAATGTAGACGTTGATTTACCTCGTAACGCATTGGTTGTTTTTACAGGAATATCGGGCTCTGGAAAATCGTCGCTTGCGTTTGGAACGCTGTTTGCTGAGTCGCAGCACCGCTATCTTGATTCAGTATCGCCTTACGCCCGTAGGTTAATAGATCAAGTTGATGAGCCCGATGTTGATTCTATTGAAGGACTACCGCCTGCCGTTGCTTTGCAGCAGCAACGCGGCGCACCCTCGGTTCGCTCATCCGTTGGCAGCATAACAACTATTTCTAACGCGCTACGCATGCTTTACTCTCGTGCTGGCGATTACCCAGCTGGGCAGAGTATTTTATATGCCGATGCGTTTTCGCCGAATACGCCACAAGGTGCGTGCCCAGAATGCTCAGGAATAGGCCGAGTGTTTGAAGTAACCGAAAAGCTACTTGTGCCAGACGATACAAAAACTATTCGCCAGCGCGCCATTGAAGCGTGGCCACCAGCATGGCAAGGTAAAAACCTAAGCCGTATTCTTACTTCCCTTGGTTATGACATAGACACACCTTGGAACAAACTTTCTAAAAAAGCACGGGATTGGATTTTATTTACCGACGAAACACCTAGTGTGCCGGTATACCCAGATTACACCTATGAGCAAACACAAAATGCGATAAAAAATAACGAAGATCCAAGCTACATGGGAACTTTTTCAAGCGCTAAACGCTTTGTTTTACAGTCTTTTGCTACTACCCAAAGCCCGCGTACTAAAAAGCGCGTATCACAGTTTATGCAAATATCGCAGTGCCCTACTTGCCAAGGTAAAAAATTAAAACAAGCATCGTTAAGTGTTAAATTTGCAGGGCTTGATATTGGCGAGCTATCTCAACTTACATTAAACGAGCTTGCTAAAAAACTAAGTAACGCCGCCAATACCAAAGTAAATAAAAATACAAAAAATCCAGAGCAAGCCATTGTTACGCAGCGCATTGCCAGCGATATACTCACCCGTATTGAAGCACTAACCATGCTTGGTTTAGGATACTTGTCGCTTGAGCGTACAACGCCAACGCTCTCACCCGGAGAGCTACAACGATTGCGACTTGCCACACAAATTCGCTCTAAATTATTTGGGGTAGTTTACGTGTTAGATGAACCTTCAGCGGGTTTACACCCTGCAGACACTCAAGCACTTTTAAAAGCGCTTGATGAGCTAATAGCGGCTGGCAATTCTGTATTTGTTGTTGAACACGATGTTAGCGTTGTTGAACATGCTGATTGGATTGTTGATGTAGGCCCTGATGCCGGTGTGCATGGTGGCAACATTATTTACAGCGGCCCTGTTGAAGGGTTAAGAAAAATAAAAAATTCGCACACCGGTCGTCACCTTTTTGCTAAAAACGCCAGTCAAGAGTCAACTCAAAACAGCGCGCAAAAAAAGGAGCAAAGGCAGCCAAAAGCGTGGTTAAAATTGGCAGATATTGAGCGTAACAATCTTAAAAAACTCAATGCAGAATTTCCACTAGGTGTTATGACAACCGTTACTGGTGTTTCGGGCTCTGGTAAATCAAGCCTAGTAAGCCAAGCGTTAGTAGAACTTGTTTACGAAGCACTTGGGCAAAAAGTAATACCGGAAGCGCCAACCGACGAAGCCGACTTACTCGAACAAGAGCTGCAAACACACACCAGCGGAAAAATCATTGAAGGAATAAATAATATAAGCCGCCTGATTACCGTAAATCAAAAAGCGATTGGCCGTACCCCTCGTTCAAACTTAGCTACCTATACGGGTTTATTTGATCATGTGCGTAAACTATTTGCTTCTACCCAAAAAGCGAAAGAGCGCCGTTACGATGCCGGTCGCTTTTCGTTTAATGTTGCTAAAGGTCGCTGTAAAAACTGTGAGGGCGTTGGCTTTGTAAGTATAGAACTGCTGTTTTTACCTAGCGTTTACTCACCTTGCCAAGTGTGTCATGGCAAACGTTATAACGAGCAAACACTTGAGGTTACATATCGTGATAAAAACATCAGCGATATTCTCAATTTAACGGTTGCATCGGCGTATACCTTTTTTGAAAATGAACCTGCAATACTGCGATCACTCGATGCACTTATGCAAGTTGGTCTTGGGTATTTACGTTTAGGGCAACCTGCCACTGAGCTTTCGGGCGGTGAAGCGCAGCGTATTAAATTAGCAACCGAGCTGCAACGTGCGCAGCGCGGTAACACACTTTATATTCTTGATGAGCCAACTACAGGCCTGCATCCATCGGATGTATCAATGCTAATGGCGCAGTTAAATAAATTAGTTGATGCTGGCAATACCGTTATTATGGTTGAACACGATATGCAAGTAGCCCGCAATAGTGACTGGGTAATTGATGTAGGACCCGGTGCTGGTGAAGAAGGCGGCTTAATTGTAGCGCAAGGGAAACCTACAGATGTAGCCCAATCTAAAATAAGCCGAACAGCACCTTTTTTGAATGGCGCAATTTAAAGAGATGGTAAACACTAAATAACAAAAAAGAGCCAATGGCTCTTTTTTGTTATTAGCTTTTTAAAAAGCGTTCTATTTTAGGTTTTACCGTAACCGACATTATCAGCATTATAGTTAAACCTATTGGTAATGCAGCTAATAATCCTTCAGCCCATCCAGTTACAAATACACGCATATCTGCATAGCCAATATTATTAGTAGCGGTAACAAACGCCATCACCGACTCCATGATCAGCGCCATAAAAACACTAATCACTAAATTACGTTTTAGCTCGCTACTACTAGGCAATAACTTATTAACTAGCTTATGCATTAAGGTCATCATTACAAAACCAACAGGCGCCATTACAAGTACTGCACTTATAAATGAGGTAAACCAATCTGCATAAAAATGCTCTGTAACACCCACATTCACATAAGTCATAATGCCAGTTAAAGTACCGCCAATTAAGGTAATAATACTTACCATAACAAGTATTTTATAAATTACAGGTGTTTTTTTAAGCTCAACCATTACTGGATTTGCTGATACGGATGTACTCATTTTTGGGCATGCCTTAAGCGTTAAATAGATGACAAAATCAACTATAGCAAATTAATTGATAATATCAACCTTTTAGTTTTAAATGCTTTGGATCGGGAGTACGTAGCTTTTTTACCAATGGGTGGTTCAATATTTTTAGTTGAGTTAATACCAATTGTGCGACTTCGCGTGCACCAAGCTGATTTAAATGCGTATCATCTGTTACCCCAAATGGGTAGTTAGGGTGTAAATTTGCACCAATGTGCATAAAACGAAGTGCAGAACCTTTATCACCCAAAGATTGAAAATATGCCGTGGTTACCTTTTCCATATCTATAAAATCAACACCTGTTTCTTGTGCAACCTGACGGACTTTATCAGCGTATATAGGGTGTGTCTCTTTTAAAGTACCCATTTTGTTAAAGTAACGACGCGTAATTGGAGTGAGCAAAATAGCATGTGCTTTTTTAGCATTAATATCATTAATGAAATGAGTAAGATTATCTGCAAACTGTTCAGGTGAGGTATACCTATCTATTTTTTTCTTGGATTCATCATTGTGGCCAAACTGAATAAACACGTAGTCACCAACTTGAATATTATCTATTATTTTTTTCCATAGCCCTTCGGTTTTGAATGTACGCGTGCTACGACCATTTTTAGCTAAGTTGACCACAGAAACTGATTCATTAAAAAAATGCTGAATGGCATACCCCACCCTGTTTCAGGATAGTCTTTAACATCTTTAATAGACATGGTTGAATCCCCAGCCATATATATATGTGTTGTACCTTGTTTACTCATTGCAAAAAAACTACTCAATATTAGTATTGAGCCTACTATTTTTTTATCATTATTATCTCCTGCTTACGAAATAAGCTATAACGCTTGGCTAATTGACTGATTTAATTCAAAGGCTTTTATTAAAAATAACACAATTGCCACCGGTGGCAAACAAAATAATATATAGTCCATATATTATTCAGTTGTGCTTAAAGAGTGTTGAACTTTTTGGATTGATATTTGTTCAATTTAGGGGGCGATTAAATCGCTTTGCTCGGTTTTTTGCCTAGTGGGCTAAGTAAAAACCGAGCAAAGTTTCCGCATCCGCCTTGTCTAAACGGCTGTAAATTTAACCTCGAAAGATAAGCAAACCCAAGGGCGTGTTGATCTTTGTGGATTGAAATTTGTTCAATCTAGGGGCGATTTAATCGCGGCGCTAGGTTTGTAACCTAGTGGGCTAATTAAAAACCGAGCAACAAAGAGTTAATCGTCCCTAGAAAGAACCTAAAGGGCAGCGCATGTTTGGCATTTATGCTGCGTTATCGCCTATTTATGGGGAATAACCACACTACATAGGCTCTGCCTTGCCTAAAAACCAAACAGCCTGCTGCAAATTCAACCACGAAAGGTCAACACGCCCTAGTCTATTTCAGATAATTAAATGTTAAATTATGTGAACTAAGTATTAATTTTATTGTTTTTATTATTTGACAGTCGCTATTTTTAGGTATAGTTTTCATCGCGTGCCACCGGTAGCAATTTATATCGTTCATTCATTGGCATTTTAAATTAAATTACTTAAACATATATTTTTCAGTCATTTATGTTAAATATAGCAAACACATGGCAAAACACCGACACGGCCATGTAATTTATAACAATAAAACACAACTGGGATCGCAATGGCAGCAATTACACACAACTTTAAACTAAACACACTCATGACCTATCTTATTTTAGGTGGCGTAATTACTAGCAATGCTTTTGCAGCTGAGCAATCACAGCAAAAGGCCAGTGACGACAGCGATGACATAGAAATCATTCAAGTAAAAGGTTATCGCGGTAGCATTAACGCAGCTCTTATGGCAAAACGTGAAGCTGTTGGCACACGCGAAACCATTATTGCAGAAGACATTGGTAAATTCCCCGATTTAAATGTAGCAGACTCTCTTGCTCGTGTACCCGGAATTTCAATTGAAGAAGATGCCGGCGAAGGTCGTCAAATCACGATTCGTGGTTTAGGTTCTCGCTTTGTTAAAACAACTATTAACGGTATGGAATCAGCATCTGCTGGTGCTGCAACAGATGCTGCTGGCGGTTCAAATACTTCTCGTGCATTTGATTATAATGTATTTGCATCTGAGCTTTTTACTCAAATTGATGTCGATAAAACAGTTTCTGCCGAAATGGAAGATGGCGGTATTTCAGGTAATGTTAATTTACAAACGGCGCGTCCATTTCAGTATGATGGTTTTAAAGGTTCTTACAACGTAAACGCCCGCTACAACGACATTTCTGAAGATGTATCCCCTCGCATTTCATTTATGCTGAGCAATAACTGGGATAACAAATTTGGAGTGTTAGCATCGGTTGCTTACAGCGATGGAACAGTACAAAGCGAAGGATCATCAAGTGTGCGCTGGACCGTCAATAACCCAAAATACCAAGATGATGGTTTACCTGTAACGCAAGGCGGCACTAACTATTTAACGGCTTCGCCTAAAACACTATTACAAGAAAATGGTAACTATACTGATGATAATTTAGATGGCTTATATTTACCGCGTATCCCTCGCTATTCTATTTTTTCTAAGCAGCAAAAACGTTTAGGTGCAACGGTTGCTTTTCAATACGCTCCCACCGACAACCTGTCTATGAATTTAGACATATTACATGCAGCCCTTGATACAACAATGGATGAATATCAATACTCTGTATTATTACGTGACCAAAAAGACATTGTTCCAGAAAACATACATATAGATGATAACAATACAATTGTAGCGGGAGCCTATTCTAATGCAATTATTCGCTCTGAAGCTCGTCAAGATAAGGCTGAGTCTGACTTTGACCAAATAAGTTTTTCTGGTGATTGGTATATTAACGATCGCCTTCAAATGAACTTTTTAGTTGGTATGGGTAAATCTGATTTAGACGTTCCTTACTCTAGAACATTTGCACTCGACAGCGCAGGTTCGACTGTTGCTTATAGTTACGATAGTAATATTGACCCTTTGGAGTTAATAAATAATCCAGGTGGAGTAGCAATAGGCAGTGGTGAGTTAAATTCGACCATGCCTTCATTTGCATTTGCTGCTGGCCAAGCCCCTGGCGCCACATTTACACGTGCCGATTTAGAAAATTCAATGGTAGATGGTAACAACTACGCCGCAGCTCTAACACGTAACCGCGCTCAAACAATTGAGAGTGAAAATAGTACAGTTAAAATCGATTTTAGCTACGAGATAAATGACCAATACACAGTTAAATTTGGTGTAGGTCAACGTTCGTTTGAAACAGAGCAGCATGATTATCGATCTTCGTGGAAAGACCTTAATATTGAAACAAATAAAACCAGTGGAAAAAGTGCTGAAACACGCGTTATGGATTTAGATAATTCACAAATAAATGGCTTATTATTTTCAACTACGTTAGATAAACAAGGTGTCAAATTTGGTAATGATGCTTCAGTACCTGCCACATCAACACTAAACGATGGCACATGGTTAACGCCTGATTACAATGCAATGATGGCTGCATTTTCAGGTCGTGATTTTTTCGAAGCTAAAGAAGAATATAAACGCACATATTATATTAAAGAAGAAGTAACAACAGCGTATGCTCAACTTAACTTTAGGCACGACATTTTTGATAATGAACTGCGCGGTAATATAGGTTTACGTTATGTTGATAATAAAAATACCAGTCGCATCGTTAATTTAGATCACATCTATAAAGATGGTTACACAGCAGGTCGCGGCGACGGTGCAAATTTTGATAACGGCTACAGTTGGCGCGAATCAGTAAGTAAAGGTGACGAATGGTTGCCATCGTTAAATATTGCTTACGATATCACTGAAGATCTAGTTGGTCGCTTTAGTTATTCACATGCGATAACTCGCCCTAAATTGTCTGATTTACGCTCATCGATTAGTGTTAATGTCCCTGATGAAAACGATCCTACAGCATCAATTAAACGTGGCGCGGGGCCCTCTTTACAACCTTACAAATCGAAACAATATGATGTAGGCCTAGAATGGTATTTTGCAGAAGAGTCGCTTATTGCAACTTCATTATTTTATAAAGATATTACTGGCTTAACTAAGGACAGTAGTGATGAGGTATTAACGCAAGATGAGTTGGATCGACTCGGGATTGATATTGGTGATATGGACCCAAGTACTATAACTTGGCAAGTATCTCAACTCGTTAATACGGATGCCGAGGGTATGTGGGGGGCTGAATTTATCTATCAGCAACCTTTTACATTTTTACCTGCACCATTTAATAATTTAGGTCTGCAATCAAACTATACCTACATTGATTATTCTCGCGATGTTGAAGACCCTTTCTATGGTACTGAGCTAAATTTGGTAGAAGAAGAAACGTCCAAAAATTCGTACAACATTACACTTTATTATGAAGAAGAAAGCTGGTCGGCACGTTTTTCTTATAACTACCGCAGTGGGTATAACAAACAGTACCTCAATGAATATAAGGATGAATCTACTTTTGTACGTGGTTATGATGCAAAAGCTAAACTTAACTTTTCTGCTCGCTATGAGTTGAGCGAATCGATGAGTGTGTCGTTTGAAGCAGTTAATTTAACGGACGAAAAACAAGAACAATGGAATGATATTTATACCCAGCGTCCTTATGAGAGCTTATCCTCTGGTCGTCAATTTTTAGTAGGCTTGCGCGGATCATTCTAACAATGATCTTACCTAAAATAGCCGGTAACTTTGTTACCGGTTATTTTATATCAAAAAGCTATAGTGATTTTAATTATCACAAAAACAAATTGCCACCGGTGGCAATGGCTGATAAAGTTAATTTATAATAACTAACTCAATAATATTTAATCGTGTTAGTTAAGCGTACCAACAGCACTACTAATAATAAATAAGGTGCCACACTGTAGGATACATACATGGATAATACACGTAGATTTTTTATAAAGGCAGTTGCATCTAGTACATTACTTGGAGGAGCGTTAGTTGGATGTAAATCAGCCCCCTTGTCGATATGTTAAGTAGCCCTGTAAGAGGTGATGACTGGAAAATGGCAGATGCGATTAAATCATCCATTAAAGTCCCCTCGTTCCCAGATAAAACATTTAATATTATTGATTTTGGCGCTAACGGCGATAATAAAACTAACAATACTGTCGCAATTAATAATGCAATCAAATCCTGTAACGCCCAAGGAGGGGGACAGGTAATTATTCCTCAAGGTCAATTTATAACAGGCGCAATTCACCTACTTTCTAATGTTAATTTACATCTAGAGGAAGGCGCTATACTCAGTTTTAGTACAAGCCCTGAGGACTATCTTCCAGCTGTATTTACCCGCTGGGAAGGCCTGGAAATGATGGGTTACTCACCGCTTATTTATGCTTTCGAGCAAGAAAATATTGCTATAACAGGCAAAGGGATTCTTGAAGGTAATGCAAATAATACCACCTGGTGGCCATGGAAAGGTAAGCACAAAGAGGCTCACTGGGAGCTTTTAACTGACAATAATGGCCAGATAATTGAGCAAAAAACAGCTCGAGATAAGTTAATGCGAGATGCTGAGCAACATATCCCCGTTGAGCAGCGCATTTATGCTGATGGCGCTTATTTACGCCCTCCTTTTATACAACCTTATCGCTGTAATAATGTACTTATTGAAGGTATCACAATTAAAAACTCGCCATTTTGGCTAGTAAACCCTGTACTTTGTAATAGTGTTACGGTTTGCGATGTCACTTTTTCAAGCCATGGACCTAATTCTGATGGCTGCGACCCTGAAAGCTGTAATCACGTCCATATCAAAAATTGTGTATTTGATACCGGAGATGACTGCATTGCAATTAAATCAGGAAGAAACGCTGATGGACGCAGAGTAAATACAGCCTCACAAAATATTGTCATTGAAAACTGCCATATGAAAGAAGGTCATGGCGGCGTCGTAATAGGCAGTGAAATTTCTGGCGGTGTGAATAATGTTTTTGTACAAAATTGTACTATGGATAGCCCCCATTTAGAGCGTGCTATTAGAATCAAGACCAACTCAGTTCGAGGTGGTTTAATTGAACACATCCGTATTCGTAATATTGAAGTTGGTACCGTTAAAAATGCGATTGTAATTAACTTTTACTACGAAGAAGGCGATGCGGGGCAATTTGATCCCATTGTCCGCGATATAAAAATAGACAACTTACATTGTAAAAATGTACTCAGTAAAGCCCTTTATCTTAATGGCTTTGCCCGTGATCCAATTAAAGATATTACGCTAACAAACAGCCACTTTGACCAAGTCGGTGATGAATCAATCGTTAACCATGTGACTAATTTTACAATTGATAATGTCACACTAAACAAACAACCAATG
Organism: Pseudoalteromonas sp. B62; assembly: GCF_037162565.1. Lineage (NCBI taxonomy): Bacteria > Pseudomonadati > Pseudomonadota > Gammaproteobacteria > Alteromonadales > Pseudoalteromonadaceae > Pseudoalteromonas > Pseudoalteromonas sp. B62. The sequence goes on from NZ_JARLVB010000001.1 coordinate 413,864, forward strand.
TCATTAGCTAAAATAACCCAGTAAAAGGTAGTAAATGAATGAGCAATAAACCGTTTTCCGCATTAATGGCATCACAACCTATTTTACCAATCATTCAAGCTAATGATGAACAACAAGGTATTGATATAGCAAACGCAATGTACGAATCAGGGATTCATCTTGTTGAAGTTGTATTAAGAACAGAGCAATCGATTAATGCCTTAAAAGCTATAAAACACGCAATACCAAACCTTATTGTTGGTGCAGGAACGGTGACGAGTACACATATTTTGGACAAGGCACTTAACGCAGGTGCTGATTATATTGTTACTCCTGCCGTCTCTTCTAAATTACTGGATGCGCTTTCTAGCTGTGAAGTTCCATGCTTACCTGGTGTATCAAATACTTCTGACATATTACTTGCAACAGAGTTTGGTTTTAATGAACAAAAATTATTCCCCGCTTCTCTTGCTGGAGGCCAGCCTTTTTTAAAAGCAGTATCGAGCGTATTTAAAGATGTTCGCTTTTGTCCAACAGGTGGAATAAATCAAGATAATTATCAAGAATATTTAGCTCTGAGTAATGTTTTTGCCGTAGGTGGTACATGGGTAGCCAATCCTCAATGGGTGATAAATAAACAGTGGCAACTTATTACACAGGCATGTTCACACGTACTCGAAGCTAAATAATTTAAGTTTATAAAATTTGCCACCGGTGGCTAAATAGGTAAAAGAAATGAATGCAGGAATTTCCATGACGAAGAATATTGAACAATTAAAATTACACCCAGACCGTCTTTTCTCAAGTGATCCAAGCGTTATTAAGATTGCACGCCAACTGTATGAAAAAATAAAGGATTTACCAATTATTAGCCCACATGGGCATACGGATCCAAGTTGGTTTAACGAAAATAAGAACTTTGGCAACGCAACTGAACTCTTTATTAAACCTGATCACTATGTATTTAGAATGCTGTACAGCCAAGGTATTGACCTTACCACGCTAGGGATCCCCGAGCATGGCCTTGAAGGTGATATGGAACGCTCGAGAAATGCGGATCCAAAAAAAGCGTGGCAAATTTTTGCTGACAATTATCACCTATTTGCTGGCACACCAAGTGGTTACTGGTTAGATGCGGTATTTAGTGATGTATTTAACTTTACAGAAAAACTTTGCTCTGTAAATGCACAAGACTACTATGAAAAAATAACGGCGGCCTTAGCAACAAAAGCATTTAAGCCACAAGCACTGATGGACAGATTCAACATTGAACTAATTGCAACAACTGAAGGTGCTTTGGATACACTCGCGCACCATAAAGCGATTGCTGGTACATCGATGGAAAAACGTGTTATTACCTCGTTTAGACCAGATGATGTTGTTGATGCAAGCCGAGAAGACTTTATTGAAAATATAAAAAAACTAGGTGAACTAACCAACCAAAATACTGCTACATGGCAAGGTTATCTAAGTGCAATTCAAACTCGCCGTGATTATTTTAAACAAGAAGGCAGAGCAACAGCAACTGATCATGGTCACCCTAGTGCACTAACTGCTGATTTAAGTTTAAATGAATGTGAAGCCCTTTTTGAAAAATGCCGTACAGGTCAAGCAACAGAACAAGAACAAGAGCTTTTTCGCGCCCAAATGCTAACTGAACTGGCTGGAATGAGTATAAAAGATGGCCTAGTGATGCAAATTCATCCGGGGGCACACCGAAATCATAACTTACCAATATTCAATCAATTTGGCCGAGATAAAGGCGCAGATATACCAAGTCAAACCGAGTATGTTAATGCACTTAAACCGCTGTTAAGTAAATACGGAAATAACCCAAATCTAAAGATTATTCTATTTACCCTTGATGAAACAACTTACAGTCGTGAACTTGCGCCCCTCGCAGGCCACTACCCTAGTTTAAAACTAGGCCCAGCATGGTGGTTCCATGATAGCCCCGCAGGTATGTTAAGATTTCGTCAGCAAGCAACTGAAACTGCTGGATTTTATAACACGGTGGGCTTTAATGATGATACGCGAGCATTTTTATCAATTCCTGCACGTCATGATGTAGCACGCAGAGTAGATTGCCGATATTTAGCCGAGCTGGTAACAAATCATCAAATTAATGAAGAAACAGCTCACACGTTAGCTTATCAATTAACCTATGGGTTAGTTAAAAAAGCATATAAATTAGATTAGCTTATTTAATTAACAGCCAAGTACTTTTTGCTTGGCTGTTATTATTGGGAGAAGATTATGACAATAAACGCCCCTTTAAAACAGTTTGCACTCACATCCGGTGCTATTATTTTTGCAAGTTTGTTTCTATCGGCTTGCCAGCAAAAAGAAAGCATTGCAGCATTACCAACACTTAAAAAAGCGCCCCCTTTAGCACAAATAGAAATCAGTAACCCCTCTGATTTTGCACGTCCTGATGAGCCTATCTACGTGAGCTACTACGACTTAGGCCTCACATCAAAAGAAGCACTCAGCGTTTTCAGTGCTGATGTGGAACTTCCAAGTCAAGCAGTTGATATTGACTACGATGGCACTGTTGACGGACTTTACTTTGTTGTTGATTTAAATAACAGCACACCTGTCAGTATTACTATTGAAAATACACCTGTTAGTGTTAAACCTGTCGATAAAGTAAAACGAGTACAGGCAGATCTTGCCCATAAAGTTGCTGGGCAATGGCACCCGCATAGTCGCCCCCCTAAACACCAAATAAATACAGGTAAAAAAGAATACGTTGGAGGTCATTTTGAAAATGTTAAATCACTTACACCGCCAGATTACTATACGGACCATTCAAATTGGATACGCTATGAAGGACCCGGTATTGAATCAGACAAAGTAGGCTATCGCTTTTATTTAGATTGGCGAAATGGCTTTGATATTTTCGGTAAATTAACACCAGAACCCGTGTTACACCAAGTTGGCTTAGATGGATATGAATCTTATCATCACAAAGCACGTTGGGGGATGGATATCCTTAAAGTAGGAAGCTCTCTCGGTGCAGGCGGCTTTGGTGTAATGAATACAAAAAACCAGCTTGAGCACGTCGCCAATGTAAAAACACGGACAGCACGCATTGTCGAAAATGGCGATTTACGCGCGAGTGTACAGCTAGATTATAACGACTGGAAAAGCTCATATAATCAACAAAATCTTGTTGCTGATATTAGTATGCATGCAGGTTCACGCCTAGCAAATGTAGCACTAAAGCTAAGTAAAGACTTACCGAATATGGCTACAGGCATTGTTAAACATGAAAATACTGTGTTCATACAAGGTGATTTAAACAACTTAAGTAACTATGGCTATAGCTATATTGCTAGTTGGGGTAAACAAAGCTTAGATAAATCACCACTTGGTATGGCTATTTTTTTCAAAAAAGGCGATCTAAAAAAAGTAACCGAAGATAAAAACAACTATCTCGCGATACTTGAGCCTAAAGGGGATAAATCTCAGCAACGTGTTAATTACTATTTTGCTTCAGTGTGGCAACCAGAAAGCGGCATAAATAGTAAAGATGCTTTTATTGATTATTTAAACAAGGAAGCCGAAAAATTAACACAAAAACCACGTTTGCGAATTAAAACGCGTTTATCAGCAGCTCAATTCAAAGCACCACTTGATGCAAAAAGTGCTTTAAAGTGGACACAGGCATTAGCTGACACCGAGCTTTCTCATAAAGTACTTGGTTATCACTATATGGGCTGGGATGTAAACCGTAAACGCTTACCAAAATTTGAATACGATATCATTGGTATTCAGCCTTACGCATATAATCAGTTAGCTCTATTGACCGGAAAAAAACAGTACAGCGAAGTCATTGAAAAAGTAACCGCGAGCTTCATTTCTGATCAAGGTAAAATTTATGCGTATAAAAAAAGTAACTTCAATATTGATAACATCCCCCTGGCCAAAACTTAATTAGCTTATATGAGCGTACAGGTGAGGCTAAATACCGTGTAGCTATTGAAACACTTAGAGAACAATTGCACGATCAACCACGCACCTCTGCTGGTGCTTTTTGGCATAAAAAGAAATACCAAGGTCAAGTATGGTTAGATGGTGTTTACATGGGTATGCCATTTTTAGCTCATTATGCAAAAAAATTCGAGCTTGGTCATAAACAGCAAGAAACGCTTAATGAAGTAGTCAACGAATTTAAACTTACTCGCGAATTTTTACGCGACTCAAATACAGGGCTTTACTACCATGCATGGGATGAGCTAAAAGCACAAAGTTGGGCTGATAAAAACACAGGATTGTCGCAAGAATTTTGGGCTCGCGGCATGGGCTGGTTAGCCATGGCTGTTGTTGATGTACTGGATTATATTCCGACAGAAAATATCGAGCAGCGTGATTTTTTAGTCACAATGATTGGTGAGATTGCCGTTAGCCTTAAAAGTGTTCAAGATCAAAACACCGGAACATGGTGGCAAATACTTAACAAACCTGCGCAGCGCGGTAATTACCGCGAGTCGTCAGCCACAGCAATGTTTATTTACTTTTATGCCAAAGCAATCAATAAAGGCTACTTAGCTAAAGAATATACTGCTTTAGTAAAATCAGCTTATAAAGGTTTACTCAGTGAATTTACCCTTGTTCATAAAGATGGAACTGTTTCTATGCTAAATCAATGCTACGTAGCAGGGTTAGGTTTTGGTCGTGATGGAAGCTATGACTATTACATGAGCGAACCTATTAGCCGTAACGATCCCAAAGGTGTTGCACCATACATTTTGGCTGGTATCGAAATGGTTAAGCTACTAGGTATAGATAACTCAGTAAAGTAAGTCATTCTTCAAAATAAGGTTGCGTTACTATGCATTTACCATTTAGTTCAGCTGTATTTTCAGTGCTTATCTGTATTTTTTGTTGTGTTTTTACTTTGAAAGCCGAGCCATTACCAAATGAAAATTTATGGTCTATCAGAATGGCTGAATCAGAGATGCAGCGCAACCCACAGGCGTATACCCTCGATTGGCGCAAAGCGCCACGTTGGGATTACACACACGGCCTTGAGCTACTCGCATTCTCTCGACTTTATCAAAATACAAAAGACAAACGCTACTTTGATTATATACGTGAGTATGTTGATAGCTTAATTAATGAAGATGGCACCATTAAAAGCTATCAACAGAGTAAGTATAATATTGATATGCTCAACGCCGGTAAATTATTGTTTTTTATGTATGATGAGACTAAAAACAATAAATATCGCTTAGCAATCGATACTCTTTACAAGCAGCTAGAACATCATCCTCGTACTAAAGAAGGTGGGTTTTGGCATAAAAAGCGTTATACCTCCCAAATGTGGCTCGATGGGCTTTATATGGGTGCGCCCTTTTATGCACAATATATACGCCGCTATGGCAGCGAAACGCAATTCGACGATGTAATCAAACAGTTTGAATTAATAGAAAAATACCTTTATCGCAGTGATACTAAACTACCTGTACATGGGTGGGATGAATCTAAACAACAGGCATGGGCAAATCCTAAAACAGGACAATCGCCTAATCATTGGTCTCGTTCTATTGGTTGGTATGCCATGGCAATGGTCGACGTACTTGACCAACTCCCGAACAATTACAATAAAAAAATGTGGCTAAACACACGCTTTAAGGCGCTAATTGATGCCGCTCTTATTTACCAAGATAGTTCTGGCACCTGGTTTCAAGTAACTGATAAAGCAAGTATTAAAGGCAACTACCTAGAATCATCAGGCAGCGCTATGTTGACTTATGCTATGGCTCAAGGTGTTATGAACGGCTACCTTCCTGCGGACTACTTGTTACATGCACAGCGAAGCTACAACGGTTTAATTAAACAATTTATTTTAGTCGATGCAACGAACCAACGTATTTCTTTTACTCAGACATGTGCCGTAGCAGGCCTTGGTGGTACACCCTATCGCGATGGTAGCTTTGGGTATTATATAAGTGAGGATATTCGAGCCAATGATCCTAAAGGCGTAGGGCCATTTATTTTAGCTAGCCTTGCTTTGATGCGTTAAGGCCTAATAATGCGACCAATAAATATAATAATACTGTTAAAATTTTTTGTATATTACCTCGTTACTTTTTCATTTTCAGCCAAATCAATTGCCCCACCAGACGCGGCCTATGTAACAGATAATACTGGTATTAACCGCGTTAGTTTAAATACCGACGATTATACAAATCCTATATTACACGCCGATTATTCCGATCCTGATGTTGTTGCTGTCAATGGCCACTACTACATGACCGCGTCTAGCTTTAATTCAGCCCCAGGATTGCCAATACTTCATTCAACCGATTTAGTTAATTGGTCTTTAATTAATTACGCACTAACAGAACAGATCCCCGTAACGCATTACCAAAAAGTGCAACATGGTAATGGTGTTTGGGCACCAAATATACGTTATCACAATAACTTGTTTTGGATATTTTACCCAGATCCTGATTTTGGTATTTATGTTACCACGACAGCCAATCCAGCAAAAAATGGAGCAAACCGCGCTTAATTTTATCAGGAAAAGGACTCATCGATCCAACACCTCTGTGGGATGATAACGGTAAAAGTTACTTATTACATGCTTGGGCAAAGAGTAGAGCAGGCTTTAATAATGTTTTAAGTTTGAGGGAAATGACAAGCGATGCATCATCGGTAAGCAGCCTATTTACTCATATCATTGATGGCAAAAATTTCCCTGGATATAGGACGATTGAAGGACCCAAATTTTATAAGCGTAATGGCTATTATTATATATTTGCCCCAGCAGGTGGCGTTGATTTAGGTTGGCAATCGGTGTTTCGTAGTAAAAATATAGCCGGTCCTTACCAAGCTAAAATAGTTATGAATCAAGGTAATTCTATTATTAATGGCCCGCATCAGGGTGCTTGGATACATACTGACTTTGATGAAGATTGGTTTATCCACTTTCAGTCAAAAAAAGCGTATGGCCGTATCGTACATTTACAACCAATGCAGTGGAAAAATGATTGGCCTATCATCGGCAAAGACGAAGACGGTGATGAAATAGGTGAGCCTGTTTTACGCTATAAAAAACCAGTGCATAGCGATACAGTGACGATTAAATCACTTAAAGCAAGTGATGATTTTACTGCTGAACAACTGGCTCTACAATGGCAATGGAATGCAAATTCTGATGTACGTTGGTATTCGCTAACTAAAAAGCTTGGTGTTTTGCGCTTATATCAGCAGAAAAAAATAGCCGAAAGCAATGACAGCTTGTGGTTAACACCTTCTCTATTACTACAAAAATTACCCACAAATACCTTTACTCTAACCACTAAACTTACGTTACCTAAATTGCCATTAAAAGGCCAAGCAGGACTTGTTTTATTTGGTGAGAACTATGCATGGATCGGTATTACTTATGATAAAGAAACGCAAACTAATCAACTGGTTTACGCACAATGTATAAATGCACGTAAAGGCTGTAATGAACACTTAAAAGAACCTCAACCTTTCTCTGGTAATAATGTTGAGTTACGTATGACAATGCAACCCACTGGCGATGCTATTTTTAGTTATCGCACTAATAGCACAGATCCTTTTCGAATTATTGGTGAACATTTTAGTGCTACAAAAGGACGCTGGGTAGGAGCAAAAGTGGGTTTATTTCATGTTGCATCTAAGCCAAACGCAACGCAATTTATAGATGTTGATTATTTTCGTTTCACACCAATAGAGCAAAATTAAAAATGCGTAATAGCAACAGATTAATTTATTGTATTATACTCATTCTAGGTAGCTTTTTTATAATATCATCCGCATATGGAAAAGAGTACACGTTGCAAAATAGGTATAAAAAATTAATAAAGGATTACCCACAAATACAGTTACCCTCACAAACAATACCCCGCGAAATCTTGTCCTATCAGGATGTTGTTTATAAAAAAGTTACCGACCATGTATTAGCAATGTCTATTTATCGCCCCAAAAATTCAACCGCTTCCTTACCACTTGTTGTCATGATTCATGGTGGGGGCTGGCAATCAGGAACACCTGAACTATTAAAAACATTAGCATTTTCTATTGCAGCACAAGGGTTTGTGGTTGCAGTGCCTGCATATAGATTATCAACAGAGGCGCAATATCCTGCTGCAATTAATGATTTAGCCACTGCGCTGAATTGGCTTACAACTCATAAAGCACAATATAATATAGATACATCAAAACTAGCGCTAATTGGCAGCTCTGCAGGAGGGCAAATGGCGGCCTTACTGGCCTACAGTCAAGGGCAATTAAAAGAAACTAATAACCCACTTATAAAAGCTAACGTATTAATAAATATTGATGGATTGAGCGATTTTACAACACCTATAGCCCTACGCTATGAAAATGACCCAAGTAAAAAAATAACATCTGCGAGTGCTTGGCTCGGTTCGCGATATGAAGATAACCCCCAGCGTTGGCATAATGCGTCACCAATTAACTATATTAACGCAAGCTCACCCGCGACCTTATTTATCAATAGTAGTGCTAAGCGTTTTTATGCAGGCAGAGAAAAAGCCATCCAAAAGTTAAACTTTCTGGGTATAACCACTGAAGTTTATCAATTTAAGGATGCTCCTCATTGTTTTTGGCTATTCCAACCTTGGCAAACAGACACAATAAAAGCAATGACGTTATTTTTAAAAAAACAGCTATAACGGGTATTTTATACCAACCGGCTTATATATGGGGTCTATTTAACGATAAGAAAATTGCACTATAACTAGGCAAAAAATTTTATATCTAATTGTTCTAAATAAAAAATTTTTAACAACGTTATAGAGTGATTTAATTCACTAAATTGTTCAAGTATTTATGCCGTTTGGTATTATTCGCTACATTGCCCTGTCGACTCTCGCTTAACTAAAGTGGGCGTAACCGTTTTTTGAAGTGGTAACTTTTCTTTTGTTGCACGTGACTTATTTATTAACTTTTGTACTGCTAAACATGCCATATTATAAACAGGTCGACGAATCGTCGTTAACGAAGGAATAATGCGCGACGCTAAAATATTATCATCAAATCCTGCAACTGAAAGCTCATCGGGTACTTTGATATTTAAGTTACTTGCAACTCGTAATGCCGCTGCGGCCATTTCATCATTATTAGCTACAATAGCTGTTGGTCTATTAGGCGTGTCTAACAGTGTTTGTGCGCACATTAAGCCACTTTCGTAATTATTTTTCCCTTCCACAATACGACTGTCTGGTAGTTGCACATTGTAAACCTGTAACTCAGCCAAAAAACCGGCTAAACGCTCAGTAGATGAACGAAAATGTTGCGGCCCAGAAATAAAACCAATATCGGTATGACCAAGTTCAACTAAATGGCTTGCCATATCACGCATGGCTGCACGCTCATCCGAGACAACTATATTGTCTGCATCATCTAAATCAACAGAGGCAAGGCGTACATAAGGACATTGTGCTTCACGAAGAGCCGCCGCAAGTGCTTTATTTTCAGATACTGGTGGTAGGATAATCACGCCATCTAATTTTGAGCGTGAAATAAAACGTAAGCAATCATCAATAAAGTCCTCATGCTTTGACGACCCAGGGTGAACAACTAGCTCATAACCCAGTTCGGCGCACACACTTAAAGCACCGCGTTGTACTTGGTCAATATAAAGCGCATCAGGGTTATCATAAATTAGCCCTAATAAATAAGAACGACTAGATGCGAGTCCACGAGCCTGCTTATCTGGTGAAAAGCCTGTTTCTTTAATTATTTCCAGTACCCGCTCACGCGTTGCCTCACCTACTGCTGGTGAGCAGTTAATTACGCGAGAAACAGTACGTTTTGAAACACCTGAAAGCCGTGCTACATCATTGATCGTTACTGACATTATAAGTTCCTGAACAAGGGTAATCTTCAATTTTACCAGCTACTTGATGTCTGTAAAGAAACCATTGCAGTGATTAGTCTTTCAAGGCAAAAATGAACCCAAAAATAAATTATTTTGTAAGACAATAGTTATAACAGCGGTTGGCTTTTACGCAAAATAAATTCGACCAACCGCTTTTTGTATAGCCTATTGTAGTAGATTCAGCGCTGTTAGCGTGAAAATTACGGCTTAAGACAAGTTTATTATCCCAAGTTCAGATTATGTTACTCAATAAGACCAAATAAGCGAGGTAAAAACTCACTCACAGCAGGTACGTATGTAACCAGCATTAAAACTAAAAACATAACGATATATAATGGGATCATTGGCTTAATAATTTTATGAAGAGACGTTTTAGCCACTGCACAACTTACAAAAAGTACACTTCCTACTGGTGGCGACACCAACCCTATGGATAAATTTAATACAATCATAATACCAAATTGTATAGGCGACATACCAAACTGTTCAGCCACAGGCAAAAATATTGGCGTAAAAATAAGCACCGCAGGAGTCATATCGATAAATGCTCCCACTAGAATTAAAATCAAGTTTATGAGTAATAATATAATAATTGGGTTATCACTGAGTGTTAAAAAGAAATCACTGACAATTTGCGGAATATGGGTAAACGATAGCAGCCAAGACATTGCAGAAGAAGCACCAATGATGAGCATTACAATCGCGGTTGTTTCACATGCTTTTAGTAATATTCCAGGTAACGCGGCTAAACTAATTTCCTTATAAACAATAACAGATAATATTAACGCATAAATTACCGCGATTGCCCCCGCTTCAGTTGCAGTAAATACCCCTCCAATAATACCGCCTATTACAATAAAAATAAGCAGTAAACTAGGAAAGGCAGCCAACACTTTTTCAATAACAATTTTCAACGGTAGGCGTGCTGTTACAGGGTATTTATTTTTAATAGAATACACCGCACAAACAGTCATTAATGCAAGTCCAACTAATATACCCGGAAGGTAGCCTGCTATAAATAATGCCGCAATTGAAACACCACCACTGGCGATTGCATAAATAATTAAAATATTACTGGGTGGAATTAGCATGCCCGTCGTGGATGCCGTCGCGGTGACAGCAGCCGCAAAGTTTTCACTGTAACCATGTTTTTTCATCTCTGGTACCATAAAACTACCAATCGCTGAGGTTGCAGCTACAGCAGAACCTGATATTGCACCAAATAGCATACACGACAAAACATTTACCAACGCTAAGCCACCAGGTAAAAACCCTATTAATGCCATCGCACATTCGATTAACCGCTTGGCGATCCCTCCTTGGCCCATGATAAGCCCAGAGAGAATAAAAAATGGAATAGCAAGTAAAGCAAAACTATCTAATCCACCAGCTAGCTGTTGGGCGATAGTCGTCGCCGCCGGCGTAAAATCCATATGCATTAATAAGGCGAGTAAAGTAGCTAAACCAATGCATATTGAAATAGGGACATTAATAAGTAGTAATGCAAAAAAAGTAACGACGAGAATTATTGCTGTAAAATCCATTACACCTCCTCCTTCTGTCTAGTAGCGGCTAATTGAAGTAAATTATCTAAGCAATTAATCGCAATAAGTACCCCGCTTAATGGCAACACTAAATAAACAAATCCCATATTAATGCCTAAAGCTGCTGATGTTTGCTTCAAATCAAAGCTTAATAGCATCAATAAAGCGCCCCCATAAATTAATAGACTGCTGGCTGTTATTAGCGCTATTAATTCTATAAAAATAGCGCATTTGTGCTTTAGTCTCGGTTTCATTTTTTCATAAAACAGATCAAGCCCTAAATGTGCACGTGTTCGATAAGCGTAGGCTGCACCTAATACGCCAATCCAAATAAGCAAAAAGCGCGCTAATTCTTCGGTATATGAACTTGGCGAACGCATTATAAATCTCGAAAAAACCTGCCAGCAAACCACCGCAACAATGGCAACCATAGCCATAATCAAAATACGCTCAATTAGGTGATTTAAAAGTGTGTTAAATTTACGCATCATCTCTCACTACATTGCTTTAATTTTTGTTATTACTTTTGCAACAGGAGTGTTGTCAAAAGACGCATGAAACTCAACGACTTGATCGCGAAATGCTTTTTTATCTGGATAGGTTACTTCAACACCCGCTTCAATTACTTTTGCAAGGGCGTCATCAGAAGCGGTTTGCCATAACGAACGCTGGTACTTTACTGAATCAGCCATTGCTTGGCTTAGCCATTGCTGCTGCTGGGTATTTAACGAATCCCACACACTTTGGCTGGCTATAATCACATCAGGTACAAACGTGTGTTCATCTAATGAATAATATTTTGCTATTTCATAATGGCGAGATAAGTAATAACTAGGTGGGTTATTCTCTGCACCATCAACAACACCTTGTTGCAGAGCTGCATAGAGTTCACCCCATGCAATAGGCGCAGCTGCACCACCAAGGGCTTGAACAGTGGCAACCGCAGTTGGACTATTCAGTACTCTTATTTTTTCACCCACTAAGTCACCAGGTGTGTTGATTGGTTTATTCGTTGTATAAAAACTACGGCTACCCGCATCGTAATAACCCAGCCCTTTAAGTTTTGCAGTTGCAACCTTATCGAGCAGATTTTGGCCTGTTTCGCTATTAAGTACTCGCCAAAAATGTTCACTATCTCTGAATAAGTAAGGGATACCAAATACTTTCATTTCAGGTACAAACCCTTCAAGAGGACTGGCTGATACTTTGGTTATAGCAAGGCTGCCTATTTGCAATAGTTCAATTAATTCTCGCTCAGAACCAAGTTGGCCACCTGGGTAAATTACTATCTCCATACTCCCCTTTGAATAGTAATCTAGCCGCGTTGCCATAAATTCCATCGCCTTGTGAACCACATGACGAGTATCAAGTGTATGCGCTAATGTTAAACGTATGGTTTTTTTATCATCGCTACAACTGGTGAGTAGCCCGATCGATAAAACCAAAAAAACGACATTGAGAAGATTCTTATGCATTATTATATTTCTTCTTATCAGTGTGTGTGAATAAGCGATTGTACGAACTACATTACCTCAGTTCATGAGGCTGATATTTATCCATATCATCATAATCTAGATTTTCGCCAGCCATCCCCCAGATAAAACTGTAGTTTTGAGTACCCGATCCAGAATGAATAGACCACGCAGGTGAAACAACGGCCTGTTCATTATGTATCCATAAATGGCGCGTTTCTGTGGGTTCTCCCATAAAATGGCACACAGCTTGTTGCTCTGGTATTTCAAAATAAAAATACACTTCATTACGTCGATCATGTTGATGAGCAGGCATTGTATTCCATACACTACCAGGCTTTAGCTCAGTCAAACCCATTTGTAATTGGCAAGTTTTTACAACTGTATTAATCAGCATTTGGTTTATATCACGCTCGTTAGACGTTTCTAAAGCGCCTAAATGCAAGACGTTTGCATCATTACGGGTAACTCGTTTATTTGGGTATTTATGGTGTGCTGGCGCCGAATTTAAATAAAACTTAGCTGGATTTGTGTTATCACAGCTTTTAAACGTCACATTTTTTGATTCTTTGCCTATATACAAAGCATCTTTGTAGTTAAGTTCAAACGTCTCATTGTCTGCAGTTACCGTACCTCGGCCGCCTACATTGATAATGCCCAATTCACGTCCATTCAAAAAATGAGCTGCTTTAAGGTTATCGACTGTCTCTAGCGTTAAAGCTCCTGCTGTTGGAACCGCACTACCTACCATAAAACGTTCGTAATGCGTGTACAGCCAATAAATTTTGTCTACTTGCATAAGCTTATCAACCAAAAACTCATCTCTGAGCTGCTGTGTATCGTAGCCTTTCACTTCATTTGGACCAACGGCGTAACGTGACTCAATTTCTGTACTCATAGTTTGCTACCTAAAATAAAGTTATCGTGCTAACCAGCCGCCATCAACAGCTAAAATATGACCATTAACATAATCGCTAGCAGCTGATGATAAAAAGATGGCGGTTCCAATTAAATCCTCAGCTTCACCCCAACGCCCTGCTGGTATACGTTTTTCGATCTCACTGTTTCGAGTAGGATCATCTTGTAAAGCTTGTGTGTTATCGGTTTTAAAGTAACCGGGAGCAATTGCATTTGTTTGAATATTATATTGCGCCCATTCATTCGCTAATGCTTTAGTTACGCCTGCAATAGCATGTTTACTTGCTGTGTAAGCAGGTACTGTCATGCCACCACTATATGAAAGCATTGACGCAATATTGATAATTTTCCCTTGCCCTTTTTTAATCATTGCAGGTGCAAGTGCCTGAGCAAGTAAAAAACTAGCATCAACATTTACTTTCATTACGTTTTGCCACTGCTCGTACGGATAATCTACGGCTGGACTTCGAAAAATAGTGCCACCTACATTAATTAAAATATCAACAGTCCCAGCATACTCTAATGCACGCTCCGCAAGCGAAATTACAGCATCTTCGCGGCTTAAATCAGCAGATAATTCAATCACTTGCCCTGATTCATTTTTAATCATCTGGCACGTGTTTTTGCAACCATTCTCTTGGCTACTGCTACATATAATATTTGCACCTGCTTGAGCTAAACCCAAGGCTATTTGCTGCCCTAATCCACGGCTGGCCCCAGTTACTAAGGCCGTCTTTCCCTTTAAATCGAATAAATGCATGCTCATTGCCAATTCCTATCGTTAATCTCTATATTTATATAATGTAAATAAAATAATTTGAGTTGTTAAAAGCCATTCTTCGCTACCGGTGGCAGTTTGTCAAATTTAATTTGCCACCGGTGGCATTTATAAGTAGTATGAAATCAACAACAGGCCAATCGATACTCAAAATGGGTTATATTATGCAAACATTGAATAGAAAAAACTTTAATAAAAACAAATACCCAACAAAAATAATGCAATTTGGTGAAGGTAACTTTTTACGCGCTTTTGTCGATTGGCAAATAGATAAATTAAACCAAACGAGTGATCTAAGTGCAGGCATTGCAATTATTCGCCCAATTGATTACGACACATTACCGCTGCTAAATACACAAGATGGTTTGTACACCACTATTATTCGTGGCTTAAATGAGCAAGGTGAAACCGTAAGTGAAGAGCGTATTATTGGTTGCGTTAATGAAGAGATCCCTATTTATAAAAACCTTGAGCGTTTTTTAGAGCTTGCTACAAATTCTGATTTGAAAATCATTTTTTCAAATACAACTGAAGCAGGCATAGAGTACATTGATTCAGACAAGCTAGAGGATAAACCTGCAAAAGCATTCCCAGCAAAGCTAACACAATGGTTATTTCATCGATTTAATCACTTTGCTGGCTCAGCAGAAAGTGGCATGGTCATTATTCCGTGCGAACTTATTGATTACAATGGCGAAAAGCTCAAAGAAATCGTTTTAAAGTACGCAAAAAACTGGCAATTACCAGAAGAGTTTACCCAATGGTTAAATGTACATAACCATTTTTGCTCAAGCCTAGTTGACCGTATTGTGACAGGCTTTCCACGAGACGAACATCAACAACTGCAAGAGTCACTCGGTTATTTAGACAACTTTATGGTCACTGCCGAGTATTTTCACTTATTTGTTATTCAAGGACCAAAACATCTCGCTGAGTTATTGTGTTTGAAAGACAGTGACGTAAATATAAAAATTGTCGACGATATTTCACCTTACAAACAACGCAAAGTGGCTATTTTAAATGGAGCACATACAGCGTTAGTGCCGCTGGCATATATGGCAAATATTGACTCGGTTGGTGATGCCCTTAATGCTCAATTATTTGAACGATATTTAACTCAACTCATTGCTGATGAGATTATTCCGACCCTTGATTTACCCGCAGATGAGCTAAAGAAGTTTGCCAGCGATGTACTTAACCGCTTTAGAAACCCCTATATTTGCCATCTACTATTGTCTATTTCACTAAACAGTATGACTAAATTTAAGACACGCCTGCTACCTCAGCTATTTAAATATGTGGAATTAAACCAAAAGGTTCCTGAGTTAATTGCGATGGCAATGGCTGGACAAATTTTATTTTACCGTGGTGTACGTAATGATGAGTCTATAGCTCTCAGTGATAGCGAACAATGGTTAGCGTTTTTTAAAGACAACTGGCTGGAGTATGACCGTGGTAGCTTAAGTATTGATCAATTGGTTGAAAAGTTCCTAGCCTGTGATTGGCACTGGGAAACAAATTTAAATGATATTTCAGGCCTTAAACAAAGCATCGTAGGCTATCTACAGAGTATGTTGAACACCAGTGTAGCAGCCACCATTGAAAGTAAATTAGGTCAATAAAATGAAACCATTAATCAAATTACACCCAACCGATGATGTAGCAATTGCCATGCGCAATATTGGAGCAGGCGAAACATTACCGGTTGATGGCATCGACATTTTAGTAACTCAAGATGTAGACAAAGGTCATAAAGTAGCTTTGCGTGACATAGAAAAAGACGAGAAAGTTATAAAATATGGAGCTCCAATTGGCTTTGCTTTAGCTAATATACCAAAAGGTACGTGGGTTCATACACACTGTGTTAAAACCACCCTAAACGATGAACTTGAATATCAATACACCCCTGAGTTTATTGACCAAGCAGCAGCAACTCCATCACCCGATGTTAATATTTATCGTCGTAAAAATGGCGAAATTGGTATACGCAACGAGATTTGGCTTATCCCTACTGTTGGCTGTGTAAACGGTATGATTGCACAAATGAAAAAAGAGTTTATGCAACGAAACCCTGATCTTGGCATTGACGGAATTCATGTTTTTCCTCATCAATTTGGCTGCTCACAGCTCGGTGATGATTTAGAAACAACCCGTATTCTTTTACAAAACATGGTATTGCACCCTAATGCAGGCGGTGCGTTGGTTGTTGGCTTGGGGTGTGAAAACAACCAATTAAATGTGTTTAAAGAAGGGCTTGGGGATTTTGATGAAAACCGCGTTAAATTTTTAATCACACAACAAGCTGATGACGAAATTGAAGATGGTGTCGCTCTTCTCGAAGAAATTTATAGTCGAATAAAGCACGACAAACGCGAACCTGGAAAATTAAGTGAAGTTAAATTTGGTTTAGAGTGTGGTGGCAGTGATGGCCTATCGGGCATAACAGCTAACCCTATGCTAGGTGTGTTTTCAGATTATTTAATAGCCCAAGGCGGTACAACCGTGTTAACCGAAGTACCAGAAATGTTTGGTGCCGAAACGCTATTAATGTCGCGTTGTAAAGACGAAGCAACCTTTCATAAGTTAGTTGAAATGGTTAACAACTTTAAAGGTTATTACAAAGCACATAATCAACCCATCTACGAAAATCCGTCACCTGGAAATAAAAAAGGCGGAATAACCACATTGGAAGATAAATCACTAGGGTGTACACAAAAAGCTGGCAGCAGCAAAGTACAAGCCGTCTTACACTACGGTGAACGTTTGAGCGTACCCGGTTTAAACTTACTAGATGCACCTGGCAATGACCCAATTGCAACAAGTGCTTTAGGTGCTTCTGGTTGCCACATTGTACTATTTACCACTGGTCGTGGCACCCCTTATGGCGGCTTTGTTCCTACGCTTAAAATTGCCACTAATTCAGAGCTAGCCAAGAAAAAAACACGCTGGATAGACTTTGATGCTGGTGTGCTCATCAACGATGTAAGTATGGAGCAAGTGCATGGTGAGTTTGTTGACTTGCTTGTTGAGATAGTCAACGGAAAAGAAACCTGTAATGAAAAGAATGATATTCGTGAAGTCGCTATCTGGAAAAAAGGAGTCACGCTTTAAATGTCTATCAAAAAAATAGCAATTATTGGCGAGTGTATGGTTGAGCTATCGGGTCAATTATTTTCTTCTATGCAACAAAACTATGGCGGTGACACAATGAATACCGCTATTTATTTGAAAAAGCTCGCAGGTCAAAGTGTTGATGTAAATTATGTTACTTGCATGGGTGCCGACACATTGAGCACCGCGATGATAAAGCAGTGGCAAAAACATCAATTAAATACTGATTTTGTACTTATCGCACCTGATAAACAGGTTGGTTTGTATATGATTCAAAACGATGTTCAAGGAGAGCGCTCTTTTCAATATTGGCGAAGCGACTCAGCAGCAAAATATTTGGTAACACATCCTGATTTTAACCATATTGTCGCGCTTCTTAGTCATTTTGATGCTATTTATCTATCAGGGATATCACTCGCTATTTTATCAGTTAAAGATTGCAATACCCTGCTTGAAATTCTAACAAAGCTTGCTCATCAAGGTGTCGATATTATATATGACAGTAATCACCGCCCGGCTCTTTGGGCAAGTGATGAACACTGTAAAAAAACCAACAAAGTCATGTATGCGCTTGCTAATTTATCATTGCTCACTTTTGATGATGAAGTACAAATTTGGGCCGATAATAATATTACCGCTTGCCATTTTCGTTTGCACAAAGCCGGCGCTCAGCATGTGCTCATAAAAACAGGTGCTGATGGTTGTCAGTACAGTAATAAAAACACTTCAGAGCCCCGCTATTTTAAAACCAACAAAGTCGATAATGTTACTGATACAACAGCGGCTGGGGATTCATTTAACGCGGGGTTTCTAGCATACTGGCTACACGGTAATTCAATAGAGGACTGTGCCAAAGCTGGTAACTTATTAGCCGGACAGGTTATTCAACACCGAGGGGCGATTGTAGGTATTGATACTGATTCAATAAAAACGTCAATAATAGGTCGTTAATGATGAAGTTTACTTTTTTCGTTATTTGTCTATTGGTTAGTTGCAACATCCACTCAAAAACACCGGCCATTGGAAGTGAGCCCAGTACTATTTTGTATGTGGATAAGCATAACCCTAAATATTTCAGCTCGATTCAACAAGCTATTGATGCGAGTACTCACTTTAAACGCGTTATTATTTTAATCAGCGCTGGCGAATATAACGAAAAGCTATTTATAACTCGCAATAACTTAAGTTTAGTTGGTCAGTCGCAAAGTAATACGCGAATTACTTTTCCTGAGCTTAGAAATAACTGGCGAAAAAATCACGACAGTGATTGGGGGGCGGCGGTTGTAAATATTGACGGTAGCGATATAAATATCGTCAACTTACAAATCAATAATCACTACGGCCGAGAACACAATACTAACGAGCACCAGTTTGCGGTTCGTAGTTTTGAAAAGGCCACCCGCATCACCTTGCATCAATGTAACATTAGTTCCGACGGGGCCGATACTCTGAGTTTGTGGAATAAAAAGATGGATTATATTACCATTCATATTGCTCATTTACTGGCGCAACCGATATGGTGTGTCCTCGTGGTACCGCGTTAATTGAGCATTCTAAATTCTTCAACATAAAGCAAAGTGCCACTCTTTGGCATGATGGCGAACTCAATGTAAATCAAAAGCTCGTTGTAAATGACAGTGAATTTGATGGTGTAAAAGGTTTTTGGTTAGGTCGACATCATTATGATGCACAGTTTTATTTAATTAATAACCAGTTCTCTAGCCACATGGCTGACAAACCAATATTCAAAAAAACCTACCCTGATAAAAGCCGTAATAAGGCAAACAAATTTGGCGCTAGGTATTTTTTTGCGAATAATCAAAACATTAATAGTTATTCATGGGCGCGTAATAATTTTCAGCCCACTAACACTTATTTAGCCCAACAAACTGTCGAACAGTGGGTATTTGGTGATAAATGGCATCCAAATGCCGTACTTCATAATTTAGCACAACAAATAAATAAAACTGCTTTTGCTACTGATAGCTTTAGCTTATAAACATAACAATTTTAGGGTGCATACTTTGGATACAATCAATAAGAAAATTAAATATTTAAGTTTAAGTGTATTTGTTTTATTAGTGGGCGTATTCACCTCTCACAGGTATGCACTCGACTCAAATTTAGCCTTTAAAAATGCCGATGGATACGGGAAATACACGCAAGAGGGCGTGACGGCAAAATCTATATTGTTAACTCACTGGAAGATAATCCTAAAAACCCAGCAAAGGGAACACTTAGACACGCCTTAAAGCGTAAATACAAGCGCACAGTGGTATTTAATATCTCCGGTGTTATTCATTTAAAAGAACCCATTATTGTAAAAAGTGGCTTTTTAACTATTGCAGGGCAAACCTCTCCTGGTGGCATTACCGTTGCGGGTGCGCCAGTTCAAGTTTCGGATGCTGATCATATCATTATTCGCTATATGCGTTTTCGCCTTGGTACATTTAAATTAGCTGAAGATTCGATGTCTGTGCGCAATAGCCGAGATATAATAATTGATCACTGCTCATTTAGCTGGTCAGTCGATGAAACTGCTAGCTTTTATAATAACCAACGATTCACGCTGCAAAATTCAATTGTAGCTGCGAGCCTTAATCACTCAATCCATCCCAAAGGGCGTCATGGCTATGGTGGAATTTGGGGGAAATAAAGCCAGTTTTATTAATAATGTCATCGCTCATCATAATAGCCGCACACCACGATTAAATGGTTCACGCTTAAAACCCCCTTACGATGAACAGTTTGAATTTGTTGAATTTTCCAACAATATCATTTTTAACTGGGGCAGTAATAACGTTTATGGTAGTGAGAATGGCCGCTTTAACTTAATAAACAACATTTACAAACCGGGACCCGCAAGTAAAGTAATACAACTTGTTGATTTATGGTACTCACCAAATATAACAAAGTCTCAAGCTTATATATCTGGTAACTATTTTGTGGGAGATGAGAAAATAACTGCCGATAACCGACTGGGTGTAAACTATCGCACTAGCAAAGATGCAAAACGTAAAAATATATCAATGGATGATAAACGACTCAGTCGAGTTAAGTTAGAGCCAATCAATGGTGCTGTAAATAGTGCGACAATAAATAGTACTCAAAAAACCTACAGCACACTTATAAAGGAAAAAAACGTAGGGGCTAATTTTAATGCCAATGGCATGTTTTTAGATAATATTGATACACAAGTGTTAAACCAAGTAGATGGTAGTACGCCTATTAATGGCAAAGGTTTAATAAACAGTGAACTAGAAATGATTAAAAGCTGGGAAGAATATGAACGACAATTTCTAGGATTCCCTGACATAATTGATAAAAATAAAGATGGTATAAATGATCGTTGGGCAGCTAAAAATCCAACTAACCAACATAATATAAACGCTTATATAAATTCGATTACGGAGTAATCATTCTTCACTTTTATTATATGAAGGCCGGCTGGTGAATAAAGTCATCCGGCCTCTGAATAGGTCAAACTTAGAGATGACAAATATGTTCCTTCGCTAAGCGATTACCCTAGCGCTAACCAGATACCTACAGCAGCCATTAAGCTGCCAGCAATACGGTTCATCCATTTTATATTATCGCCACGGCTTAAAAATAAACGCAGGCTTTTACCGCCTGTTGCGTAAGCTAACATGCATACAAATTCGCTCACCATTATTACACTTAACAATACTAAAAGCTGAGGAGCTACAGCATGCTCAACACTTATAAATGGCGGCAGTAGTGAAATCATAAACGCCCAGCCCTTAGGATTTGCAATTGCAGTTACAAAACCTTGGGTAAATAACGACTGCCTACTTACATCACTTGGCTTTGAGGTATCAATGGACATTTTTCCTTTGGCTCGCCACATGTTAACGCCAATATAAATTAAGTACGCGCCGCCTACCCACTTTAAAATAGCGAACGCATCTGGGTAATTTAGCATTACGCTTGCAACGCCTAAAACCGCAGCTATAGCAACACTTGCGACGCCTAATAGCTCGCCTATCATCATCCATAATGTGCGGCGCACGCCAATGCTCATACCCAAAGTCATAGCGAGCGTCATACACATACCAGGGGTGATAGACACAAAAAAGAACGTAGGAATAAAAACCGCAAGTGCTGCTACATCAATCATTAATTTACTCTCATATTAAAAGCAAAAACGCGGCTAAATAGCCACGTTTTGAATACTTATTCTACTCCTGGCCTGCGGTTGGCTCTGCGGCTTTATCAGTAGTCACTTGCTCAGTAGTTACTTTTACCGGCTCAACTGTATCACTAAGCAAGTACTTGTCTAACCACTGCTCTTGTTCCCACAATACATGCAATAAGCTTTTACGCGCGCGGTAACCATGTGCTTCATAAGGGAGCATTACTAAGCGAGCATCTTTACCTAAACCTTTTAGGGCTGCGTACATGCGCTCACTTTGCATTGGGAAGGTTCCTGAATTAGGATCTTCTTGGCCGTGGAGCATTAGCATTGGCTCGTTAATTTTTTCAGCATGGAAAAACGGCGACATATTAGCGTACACAGTTTGTGCTTGCCAAAAATCACGTTCTTCTCCTTGAAAACCAAACGGCGTTAATGTGCGGTTATACGCGCCACTGCGGGCAATACCTGTTTTAAATAAATCGCTATGAGCCAATAAGTTAGCAACCATAAATGCACCATACGAATGCCCTGCTATGGCAATTTTATCTTTATCGGCAATGCCTTTTTTAACCAATACATCAACAGCTGCTTGCGCACTTGATACTAACTGCTTTCTAAAGTTATCGTTTGGCTCGCTGCCATCAATACCCACTATTGGCATTTTAGGGTCGTCAAACACGGCAATCCCTTTGGCAAGGTAAGGCATTGGGCCCCAATAACCAATGTAGGTAAATGCATAAGGCGATTCGCGTACTTGCGATGCAACCGCTTTATCTTTGTATTCAAGTGGGTAAGCCCACATAAGTACCGGTAACGGGCCTTGTGTTTTGTCATACCCTGGTGGTAAATAAAGCGTGCCAGAAAGCTCAACCCCGTCGTCGCGCTTATAACGTAACTGCTCTTTAGTTACCCCTTTAAATGCAGGATACGGGTGCTCAAATGTCGTTAACTGCGTTAGCGTGTCGTTATCTAAATCGCGTATAAAAAAGTTAGGTTGCTCAGTTTTAGATTCACGAATAGTAATAAATCGCTCACCTTCGTCGTCAAGCAGTGCGCGAACGCGCTCGTAGTATGGCGCTTGTGATTGCCATAAACGCTTACTGCTATTTGTTTTAACATCGTACCTATCTAAAAACGGCACATTACCTTGCTCTGAAGCACCATTACCGCGCAGGTAAATATAACGCCCGCCTACAATTTTAATTACGTTTGCGCCTAAATCATTGCGCTCGTAAATTGCATTACCTGGGTCTTTGTACGCATCGTTGTAACTACGCTCTGAAAATAGCATGCGGTTTCTGTCGGCATTTCGTGGTTGCACTATGTAAGTACGTACTTGGCGATCGCTAAAGCGCCAGTCTGTCAGCATTGCTACGTTTTCGTTGCCCCACTCCATTCCAGCATAACGGCGCTCTACTTTGGCAAATAATTTAGGCTCGCGTTTAAATGGTGCACGTAAGCTGTAAACATAATCATGATGCTCAACGTCGGTTTTCATGTCGCCGCCATCTTGCGCCTGCGCCCAAATAACTTCAGCGCCTTGATCGGCTCGCCATTCAAAATCGCGGCGGCCAGTGCGAACACTGTCGTAACCTTGCGGAATATTATCGGCAAGAGGTTGCTTTGCAAGTTCGGCTAAAACATAACCGCGCATGCCCCATATTTGCCAAGTGCTTGCAAAACGGCTGTACGGTACTTGATACGAAAATGGCTGGCTAATACCTGCAACCAATATATTTGTCGAATCAGGTGATATCGAAAACGCTTTAAATAAAGAAGGACGTCCAATTGCTTGGGCATTACCATCAAGTGTTATGTAAGCCAGCTGACCTAAGCCATAAAATTTAAACTGCGCTTCATCAAATGGGCTTGTTAATAGATTTTGATAAGTGCGAGCGGGCGCTTTTTCACCAGTGCTTTGTTGAATAACAGGCACTACATTTTGACTGTCGTTTTGCAAAGCAGGTTTACCAACATTTACCGCCAAGTTTGCCACTATGGCGCTACTGTCAGGTAACCATTCGTAGGGAGTTGCTGTTATTACTGAATTGAGTGCTGCACTTGAAAGCTCTTTTGCTTGTTTTGTTTCAACATTGTAAAGCCATAAATTTGCTTGGCTAGGTTGCTCAACTATAAACGCTAAATACTTGCTGTTAGACGACCACTGAGGAGAGCGAATAATACCGCGTGGTAAATTATTAATACTAATCACTGTACCAGTGCGAACATGTTTAAGTTCAACAGCGCTAAACTTAGCGCTCACACGAGAACGCGAAAAATTAGCTGGGTTCAATTTAATCCCTGCAAGCTTAAGCTCTTCTTTTGCAAGCTCATCAAGTGTTACCACTCGTTTGCGTTCAAATAATGCAAGCCACTGACCATCGCTCGACAAGTAACTAGTGGGGGCTAATTTAGCATCAACCAAAGCTGCAAGCTCTGGTGAGGGCATTTGATACCCTTGTTCTGCATAACTTGCTGGCAATAATCCAACACAACAAATAAAGGCAACTAACAGCCTAAAAGCGTTCATGTTTTTATCCTTTTGTTATTTTTTACTTTTATAAACGTATATAAACACGTTTTGCTTTGTTCATAAAGCATTAAGCTCGTTTAAAGTATTCCAATAGATGACTTAATAGTGTTATTTAAGCTACACTATTGCGCTATTTATTCACTATTTCGGCACTTTAAGTACAATGCAGAACAGAGCTAAATCAGTCACTATTTTTGATGTTGCAGATCTTGCTGGTGTATCAAAGTCAACCGTATCCTTGGTGCTTACTCAAAGCGATAAAGTCGGCAAAAAAAGTAAACAAAAAGTACTAAAAGCCATTGACGAACTAGGCTACATTTACAATCGCGATGCAGCAGCTATGCGCTCAAGGCGCTCTAACTTAGTCGCTATTGTAATAAACGATTTAACTAATCCGTATATGGCGCAACTCGCGACTAACCTTGAGCGTATTTTAAACGAAAATAACTTACAAGCCATGATAGTAAGTAGTAATAATAATCTTGAGCTGCAAACAAACGCGGTTAAAAACTTAAAAGAATACAACGCCGCCGCATTTATTATTTGCCCTGTTGCTAATACTTGTGCCAAATGGCTCGATACTCTCAGCGCACAGCAAAAAGTAATGACCTTAATGCGAGAAGTTCCCTTTAGCGCAGCGCCATGCGTACTTCCCGATTATAAAAAAGCCAGCCACGTAGCCAGCATGCATTTGCTTGCACAAGGCGTTACACATATTGCATTTATAGGAAGCGAGCTAACGCTAAGCGACTCTCAAGCACTTCAAAGTGGCTTTAATACTGCTTGCTCACAGCACGGCGTTACGCCTTTGGTAGCCATATCATGCAGTCAAAACCAAGCGCTTAGTGCTAAAAATGCATTTATTGAAGCTTACGCAAAACACCCTCAGTTAAGCGCCCTTGTATGCGAAAATGATATAATTGCACAAGGTGTTTTTGCTGCAATACAGACGCTTAACATACCAACCAATAACAATATAAAAATAGCGAGCTGCTACCACTTACCTTATTATAGCGTTATGCCTTACAGCTTAAGCACCGTTGTAATTAACACACATGACATTGCTAAACGTTGTCACCTAGTACTCAAAGAATTGCTACAAAACACAGCTCCGCCAGTAAAAACACTGGTAAATGTAAACTCACTAATTAGAGATTCTAGCCAATGAAAAAAGTGCTGGTAATTGGTTTCGTATGGCCAGAACCAAATTCATCTGCTGCGGGAACGCACATGATGTCGTTATTAAATACTTTTAGAGCGCAAAACTGGGACGTTGAATTTGCAACGCCCGCGCAGCGCACAGAGCACATGGTAAACCTTGACGCTTTTGGCATAACCAGCCAAAGCATTGCACTAAACTGCGATAGCTTTGACGAATACGTTAAAGCCTATAACCCCGATATAGTCATGTTTGACCGTTTTATGATGGAAGAACAATTTGGCTGGCGCGTCGATAAACATTGCCCTCATGCGATTAAAATTTTAGATACCGAAGATTTACAATGTCTGCGTAACGCTCGTCACGAAGCGTTTAAAGGTGAGCGTGAGTTTACAATCAGCGATTTACACTCAGACATAGCAAAACGCGAAATCGCCGCTATTTTACGCTGCGATTTAAACTTAATTATTTCAAGCTATGAAATGCGTTTACTAAGCAGCGTATTTAAAATAGAGCCAAGCTTATTGCACCATTTACCATTTATGGTCGATTTAAGCTCATTACCTGCAAGTACAAAAACGTTTGAGCAGCGCCAACATTTTATGACCATAGGCAATTTTAGGCACGCACCAAACTGGGATGCCGTGTTACACTTACAAAAAATATGGCCACTTATTCGCAAGCAACTCCCAAAAGCAGAACTACATATTTATGGCTCCTACCCACCACCAAAAGCCACGGCACTAAATAACCCTAAAACAGGGTTTTTAATAAAAGGCTGGGCCGATAATGCGTTTGATGTAATGCAAAGCGCACGTGTATGTTTAGCACCACTTCGTTTTGGTGCTGGCATTAAAGGTAAATTGCTTGAAGCCATGATTATGCAAACACCCAGCGTTACCACCAATATTGGTGCTGAGGGCATGCATAATGATTTACCATGGCCTGGTAAAATAGCCAACACCGCCGACGATTTTGCCAATGCAGCTGTTGAAATGTACACCAATCAAAGTGACTTTGAACAAGCGCAGCAAGATGGCAATACACTCCTTAATACGCTCTACGATAAAGCACAATTGAGCACGGTGTTAATTAAAAAAATCGATTCAATAAGTAGCGATTTAAAGGCTCATCGCGAAAAAAACTTTACAGGCCAAATGCTCAAACATCATACAATGCGCAGCACTCAATACATGTCGCAATGGATAGCTGAAAAAATAAAAAATTAGATTAAAAATGACTAGACACACACCAATTAGTGTTTAAAATCGCGCCCATCAAACGTGGGCAGTTTTAGCTGTATTGTCTATATTTTTAGCTTAGTTATCGCAATATTTGGTCCAAAAAGATTTGAAAACTGCAACCTTTACAGAAAAACGCAAATTTATCGTTAAATTGGGTAAAATGCTTCACAAGTATGGTACGCCTGCTTACCGCCTAGAAGCCCACCTAATGGAAGTGGCTACCTATTTAGGACTTAAATCGTCGTTTGTTATGTCGCCAACTTCGGTAACGTTTGTTATTTGGACTGATGGCCACGAAGACGAGTACACCCATGTTGCTCGTGTAGACCCTGGCGATCACGATTTAGGCTCACTTGCCGATACCGACGACCTTGTAAACCAAATGCTTGACGACAAGTTAACTTTACAAGAAGTTGACGCCCAGTTAGATGCTATTTACGACATGCCAAACCCATACAATAAACTTGTTACGGGCGTTGCCTTTGCAACTTCTGGTGGTGCGTTTGCCATGCTAATGGGTACTAGCTGGACTGATGTTATTTGGTCATCGCTACTTACTTTGGTTGTTTATGTGTTTGTACTTTGGTCTGGACGCTCAAAACGCGTAGCTCATATGCTTGAGCCATTGGTAGCCATAATATCGGCAATACTTGCATGTGCAGTAAGCGTGTACATAACGCCCGAAATAAACATACGCTTGGTGGTACTTTCGGCCATTATTGTGTTTATACCCGGTTTAGCACTTGCGCTTGGCTTAGCAGAGCTTGCGGCGCGGCATTTAGTGTCGGGTACAGCAAGAGTCATGGACTCGTTTATGCTGTTATTTAAACTCTATTTTGGCGGTTTTATTGGTATAGGTATTGGCTTTGCACTCTTTGGGCAAGCTGACTTTGTACAACCTGATCCTCTACCAAAGTGGACAGCATGGCTGGCTATATTTTTACTTTGTAGCAGCCTAATCGTTATTTTTAGAACCAAACTTAAACACGCAGTTTGGTCTATTGCATCAGGATTTATAGCGTACGGCACAAGTATTGGCTCAGCTATGTATCTTGATTACACGTTAGGTACGTTTGTGGGTGCTTTATCGGTGGGTATATTTAGTAACTTGTTTAACCGTGTTGCTAATGCGCCGGCCTCTATTGTAGCCATGCAAGGCTTAATTGTATTAGTACCAGGTAGCAAAACCTATATTGGCTTAAACTCACTCATTGAAGGCCAAGACTTTATATATGCAGAGCATATAGGCCAGCAAACGTTTTTAATATTTATGTCGCTTGTTGCAGGGCTAATATTTGCAAACGTCGCCCTACCGCCTAAAAAGAGTTTGTAAGTGATACTGAGCACTCGCTTTACTTTAATTGAGTAAAGCGAGTGAAACGTTAAGCTAAAAACAACCGCCAAGTAGCAATTGAGTGTTTTAGCTCATTACATTGCACTTGAGTCAAACTCAAAAACCTCATAGTGATTCCAACGTAAAAACAGTTCACCGCTTTCTAAATAACCTGAACTCTGGATAATAAATCTATCTCAAGCAGCTATTTTCAGCGCTAACTGCGTTGAATTTACTTGCAATAGGCCAGCTATTGACGCGTAAATTCGCCTTGTTTTCACTAAAAATCTCTGGCTAGAGAAAATAAATTTAAATATCACTATGATTCAATATTTTAGTAAATCTCTTAACCAGAGTTCAGGTTAAATACAGATTTATGTCATCACTTGATGGATAGCAAAAATCATCCCAGTGATCACAAAAAAATATCCAAGGTAGGGCTAATGCTGTTTCTTGATCCCAGCAAATTGTTACTGTTTGCGAATCATTTACTAAGCCCTTTAACCATTGGCGTGTTAACTCACTCCCTTGTGTGGAGTCGAATCTTTTTGCTCCAACCGGAAAGTTAATGGGTGTGGCGGCAATTAATGCTCTTGCTTGATCTTCACTCAATGGATTGAGTTTATTTAATGTAGCTTTAGAAAAATCACCATGGGATGAGCTAATCCAGCGCCATGCTAAAGAAAAGTCTTCAATTTTAATCAACGCTCTATACCTACTTTTATAAACACGTAATTGACCTCATAGGTTATTACTATTACCTACTCTATACAAACCTCATGCTATTTTACTTTTAGTTCAACAAGTTAAAAGAAAGCACTATGGTTTATTAATATTTAAGAAAGTATGTCCGACGTTTTTTACATTACGTGAAAGGCATACCTTTGCAATAAGCACATAATAGAGGACATTATTGCTTCATACTTCCCTATTGAGCCAAAGTACTCAATAGGGAAGTAACTTAACTAACGTAACCAATTAGTTTTACCCAGTTCGACAACTTCATCGCCTTTTCCATTTATTAACGCCTTCATCATGTAAACACTAAAGCCTTTTGCTTGCTCTAATTTGATTTGCGGCGGCATTGAAAGCTCTTGTTTTGCGGTATCGACTTCTAAAACAACAGGTCCTGAATGGTTCATCATCTCGCTCATTGCCGATGGTAATTTTTTAGGGTCGTCCACATGAATCCCTTTTAAGCCACAGGCCTGTGCAATGTTAGCAAAGCTTGGGTTTTCTAAATCGGTATCGCTTGATAAAAACCCACTGGCTTTCATTTCCATAGCCACAAAACTAAGTGAGCGATTATTATAAACAACAATCTTTATTGGTAAATTGAGCTGTTTAAGTGAGATTAAGTCCCCCATTAACATCGAAAAGCCACCATCACCACACATTGCAATGACTTGGCGATCTCTATCTACAGATTGAACCCCCATTGCCTGCGACATAGCATTTGCCATAGAGCCATGATTAAACGATCCTATTAAGCGGCGTTTTCCATTCATTGATAAATAACGCGCAGCCCACACTGTTGGCGTACCTACATCGCAAGTAAAAACAGCATCGTCAGCCGCTTGCTCGTT
Source organism: Pseudoalteromonas sp. B62 (assembly GCF_037162565.1). Classification (NCBI taxonomy): domain Bacteria; kingdom Pseudomonadati; phylum Pseudomonadota; class Gammaproteobacteria; order Alteromonadales; family Pseudoalteromonadaceae; genus Pseudoalteromonas; species Pseudoalteromonas sp. B62. Next base: position 443,563 of record NZ_JARLVB010000001.1, read on the forward strand.
GAGTAAACGTGTTAGGTATTGCGGGTGAATTAAATTTTGCGAGGTTTTGCCACTGGCGAGTTCATCGAGATCTTTTCGCGATTCTTTATAGTGCTTAACACTCTTTTGTAAGTGCGAGTCTGTGCGCTCACCTTCAATATACTCAAGTAATGTGGCCACTGAATTTTTTGTATCCCCTAGCACGCCACAGTCAATTTGCACGTGTCGCCCGAGTGACGCAGCCTGATTATCAATTTGTAATATGGTGGTATTTTCGGGATAAAAAGCACGATAAGGAAAACTAGTACCAATCATAAGTAACGTATCGGCTTCTTGCATTGCATGATAGCCCGACGCAAAGCCAATAAATCCGGTCATACCAACATCGTAAGGGTTGTCGTACTCTATAAATTCTTTACCGCGCATAGCATGCACAATTGGTGCTTGTAGTTTTTCTCCAAGCGCAACAATTTCGTCGTGGGCATCTTTACAACCTGCACCGCACAATAAGGTTACTTTTTTACTTTTATTAAGATGAGTCGCCATTGCTTCAATATCAGATAAAGCGGGGGTATACGTTGCAGGTTTTGGCACGTTCCATTTTGGCTTAATAGCTTTGGGCATATCTTTTAATGCAATGTCGCCAGGTAACACAAGCACACTCACGCCTTTGTTTAATATTGCTTGTCGCATTGCGGTTTCTAGCAGGTACGGCATTTGCTCGGGGCTCGACACCATTTCACAATACACACTGCATTCTTTAAATAATTCTTGCGGATGGGTTTCTTGAAAAAAACTACTACCAATTTCAGGTGAAGGAATATGTGCGGCAATAGCTAATACCGGTACATTATTGCGCTGACAATCAAATAAGCCATTAATTAAATGAAGATTACCCGGCCCGCAAGAACCCGCACACACCGCAAGCTCGCCTGATAAATGCGCTTCTCCACCGGCTGCAAATGCGGCAACTTCTTCATGTCGCGTTCCTAGCCATTCAATTGTGCCCATTTTTCGCAGACTTTCACTAATGCCGTTAAGTGAATCGCCAGTCACTCCCCAAATACGTTTTACGCCCGCTTGTTCGAGGGTTTTAGTGATAAAACTTGCGATATTTTGACTCATAATATAGAACTCCTAAATATTCAGTTATTCTGTAAATTGATTTTTCGCCTCTGATCTATCAGGTAAGTCATGGTTTCGAAATGCGCTCAATTATTGAGAATCGATAAGCTTAAATATTTTGATAATGATAGATATATTACTACTGAGACTTTACTAACAAACGCCTAGGTTTGCTGCGCCCCCATACTGATACATAAAACATGAATGTCCGCTTTAAAGTGCTTATGAATATGCGGGTGCGAGATTTTTAGTGGCTTAACTATGAATATGTTATTATGCGCTCAATTATTTTACTGAATGCTTTTCTCTTACTTCTATGTCAAATTCTGCTTCTTGCTTTACATTATTTTCTCAAAATATTGATGCTCTCGCGCTTTCTGAAAAGTTTACTTTCCCTTTTTATTACGAGCCGCAACCATTAGCTGTAGCAGCCACAAAACAATTACAGCAACAACTTGAAACGTTAACGCATTTAAAAGCAGAAAATGCAGGTAAAATGTTTGGGGTTTTAGTGGTGCAAAATGCTAAGCAACAATTAGGCTTTTTAAGCGCTTATTCGGGGCAAATTGAAGGTGATAAAAGCAACATTAGCTTTGTGCCGCCTGTTTCTAGCATGCAGCTACAAGACGATAGCTATTTGGCTCAAAGTAAAATAATTAACGATATTAATGCTCAAATTGAGCAATTAGAAAATAGTGAACAACTGCATGAAGTTAATAGCAAACTTGATGATGCAACACAGAGCTACCAGCAAGCGTTATTAGCTCAACAGGCGGTAATGCAAGCCGGTCGTCAGCAAAGAAAAATACAACGTACCGAAGGCGAATTAGAGCTTAGCGAAAGTGATTTTGAGCAGTTAAAAAATAAGCTTGCAGGGCAAAGCATCGTAGAAAAAAAGCAACTGCTGGCACTTAAAGCCTATTGGCAAAATATAATCGAGTCACTGCAGCAAACACACATCAATATTTCTGATGAAATTGCTCATTTAAAAAAACGCCGTAAAACGCTTTCTAAAAGCTTACAAAAAAATTATTTGCGCAGTACCAATTTTTAAATGCAAATGGAGAAACTACAGATTTAAATGCTATTTTTGCAGCATTACCTGAGCACACTCCTCCTTCGGGTGCTGGCGATTGTGCTGCGCCAAAATTATTACAATACGCCTATAAACATGACTTAAAGCCACTTGCTATGGCTGAATTTTGGTGGGGAGCAGCGCCTAAATCGGCAATTAGGCAGCATAAAAATTACTACCCATCTTGTTACAGTAAATGCCAACCAATACTTGGGCATATGTTAAAGGGTTTAAACGTTGAAGATAACCCGCTACTTATCAACCCAGCTCAGGGTAAAGATTTAAGTATTGTTTATAAAGATGACGACTTACTTGTGGTAAATAAGCCCGCTGAGTTTTTATCGGTACCTGGCGTTAATATTAGTGACTCAGTTTATATGCGAATCAAAACGCAGTTTCCAGAGGCATCAGGCCCACTAATTGTACACAGATTAGATATGTCGACTTCTGGGTTATTGATGATTGCACTTAATAAACGTGTGCACAAAGCACTGCAAAAGCAGTTTATTGAACGCACTATAGATAAACGTTATGTCGCACTAGTTAATGGTAACGTAGCTGAGGACAGCGGAGTAATTGATTTACCCTTAGTGCTCGACTTTGATGATAAACCGCGCCAAATGGTGTGTTACAAACATGGTAAGCCGTCGCTCACTATCTGGCAGGTTTTAGAGCGTAACAACAACATTACCCGATTACAGTTATACCCTAAAACAGGGCGAACTCATCAATTAAGAGTGCATTGCGCACACAGTTTAGGTTTAAACATGCCAATTATAGGCGACACACATTACGGACAAAAAGCCGATAGATTACATTTACATGCAGAATACTTAGCATTTACTCACCCCATTACGCTCGAGCGATTGAAATTTGAAGTCGCTGCTGATTTTTAATCAAATGCATATGGCCACAACTGCTATATTATACAAATTATGGTTTTTATTAGTTAAATTGAAATCGTTTATGATTAAGTTTTTTTCAAAAAACAAATATAAAAATAGATTCAAGAAATAGCTTAACAAACAATATAAACAAAATTATTTCACTGATAAAAATAAGTCATCAAAGGGTTAAAATGACTAGCAATATACAAATAAACATTTTAGATAATACTTTATGGGCAAAGTGTATTGCTCTAGTCTCGTTTTTACTTTTGTGTAATTTTGCCTCAGCTAACGATGAGCCATATCCGCAAAATTACCAAGCGGCTCAAGCCTCATCAATAACATAAAACTAAATGAAATAGACTATCTTCAAAATGAAGACAAACTCACTCAAGCGTTTAAAATAAGCAAAGAGCAAAATTGGGATAAACTTCATCTAGAAGCGGCCGCTTTGTATGCGGAGCTACTTTTTAGACAAGAAAAATACGAGGCGTTAAACACACACTTGTCTTATTACTTAAAGAACAAAGAGTTACCAAATCAAAAAAGTGTTCATTTATTATTTCTCGAATCACAACTGAAGTCTTTAGCGAGAAAGCCAAACCCAGCTCCAGCACTAATACTAGCCACGAAATTAGAAGAGAGCTTGCAACAGTATTCGACTAAAGAAAAAATCATTATTTTACGAGCACTTGCTTACTATTACACAGATACAGATGCATTGAAAAAAACCCTAAATGTTGCTCTAGAGGGGCTAGAATTAGCATTAAAAGATGACGATTCAGCATCTCAAGGATACTTTTTTAGAAAAATAGCCGATGCATACAATTATCTAAACGAAAAAGACAAAGCCGTATATTATGCAAAAAAAGCGGTTGCGGCATATGAGCAAACACAAGATGGGCTTTTTACTGCAAAAGCATATTGGAGTTTAGGCAATATATTGCTTGAGATAGAAAAACCTAAAGATGCCTTAATATACCTAGACAAAGCATTGCTCTATTTTAAAAAAGCTAATATGCAAAAAGGCTTAACCTTTGCTCAGTACTCAATTGCCAGTATTGAGTACTTACAAGCAAACTACGATAAAGCTTTAACTTTAACTAAAGAAAATATTGAGCTTGCTCTTTCTGCAGGTGTTCACGACATGCAACTCGCTTCACTCATTTTGTTAGCTGACATATATATAAAACTAGATTTACTTGATCAAGCAAATGAAGCAAACGATGAGGTATTTTTAAAATTAGATAAATTCAGCCGCAGTATTTATAAAGCCGATTTTTTAAGTAAACGCTATGAGCTAAAGCGACGCCTTAACTACACTGACGAGGCTTTTGAAGCAATTGAACAAAAACTCCTTTATACAAAAAAACACTACGAAGCTACCAGTGAAAGTAATATAAAAACACTTCAGGTGCAATTTGAAGTAAAAGAAAAAGAAGAAAAAATTCAGCAACTAGAGTACGAAAAAGACATTAGTGAACTGCAAGCAAAAGAAGAGTACCAACAAAAAATAATTTGGCGACTTAGCGCTGCTATTGCGTTTATTTTAGTTATTGTTTCATTCTTTTTATTTTACAAACAGGCTCGACAACGTCAAAAATATCACGATATTTCATTAACAGATTATCTAACAAATAGCCCTAATCGTAGAGGAATAATGCGCGCAGCAGAAGCAAAGCTTGATGAAGGTAAAATGACGATAGCAATTGTTGACTTAGACTACTTTAAAAAAGTTAACGACCAATTTGGTCACGATGTTGGAGATTTAGTTCTTATTGCCTTTGCAAAAGCTGTAAAAGAAACACTAAATGGTGATCATCAGTTTGGCCGCTACGGCGGCGAAGAATGGTTGTTTGCACTTAATTTGGTTGACGAACTAGCTATTCGAGATATATTTGACCAGCTCGCCACTAGGTTTACCGAGCATTGTAGTAATATAAAAGACCTTCCTAGTGATACAAAAATCACTTTTAGTGTGGGAGCCTCTGTAAGTAGCCCTTTAAAAAGTACACTAGATGTTCTTATTAAGCATGCAGATAAATTACTTTATAAAGCAAAAGAAAACGGAAGAAAACAAGTCGTTGTTGATTAAATAAGCACAGCTAAAAGTATTGGCTCATTTACTTGACTAAAGTCCGTCTAAAACCATCTGTTTAATTTTATGTGCTTTTACAAAATGATCTAATTTATGGGTGTGTATCCACCAAGTAGCGGCCTCCATAAGTAGCTCTGGGTCGTCGTTTTTATTGGCAAAAAATGCATAAAAAGAAAGCCCCACATTTTCGCCTTTAGCTGCTATTTTTTTATCGCATACGGTAATTATTTTTGCTCTTAGTTCTTCTCTCATACATACCTTATTTAATTATATTTTTACTATTAAAATACGCCATTTAAAACGCTAACGATTAGCTGTAAAAGGCTTCTATCAACCAAGCCATGATTCTCAAGCTCTTTATTAGGCGTATTTACTTTTGCAGCTTTGCATTCATTATCTAATGTCTCATTTTTACGTGTATCGGTTTCGTATGCAATATCTGCTTGTTCCATACATTTTGCCGAGCCTGCGTAAGGCTTCGCCGTACAAGCGCTTAGTAATAATAAAAGTGAAATTGCTATCAACAATTGCTTCATAACCAATCCTATTTTTACGCAACTTATTTACTTTAAATCACAGCTGCAAGTTAGGGTCAGAACGCGAGGCAGTACTACATGCACTCAGTAGAGCGCACAGCAATAATGCGGCGATGGGGGTTTTTATGTTCATCCTTAAACTATCCTATTAAGTTAACGTGCTACCTGCATTTATACCGATTGATGTTATATGTGGGAGTAACATATAGGTTGTACCTAAATAACGCTGCTACTTTATCACTGCAATAAAATAAACAACCAGTAAATATTTGTAAGGTTCTGTAGGGATTTATACTCACTTTTATAATTGAACTACGCAAAAACCTGAAATTATTGCATTCATGCAAATGTAAAATTTACAGTGATAGCAGCCTAAGAATAAAAAAATTAAAATATATTCATTAAAATACAATAACTTAATATTTGGCATTTCGTTTGCTAGTTAGTGTTATAAGCAAATAAATTGTAAAAGGACTAATTATGAATATTTTTGAAGCGCTACGTCACGATCACGACAAACAACGAAAATTAGTAGATGCGCTTATTCAAACACACGGCGACACAGAGCAGCGCCACAAGTTAATGGATGAGCTAAAAACAGAATTAGAAGAACATGCAAAATTTGAAGAACGTTACTTTTATAACCCACTTATGTTTGATGACTTAACTCATGAAAAAGCACGCCACAGCGTAGCTGAACATCACGAAATTGATGAATTAATTGAACAACTTGAAGATACAGAAATGAGCTCGTCTGCATGGTTAGTTACAGCTAAAAAGCTGCACCATTTGGTACATCATCATTTAAGTGAAGAAGAACACGAAGTGTTTCAATTAGCGGGTAAAGCACTTAACGAAGGGCAAAAAGAGAGCCTTGCTGAGCAATATAACGATGCTATGCACTAGTTGCATAACATATAAATCGACTTCCACACACTCCCTGTGTACTTATTGGTTATAAGCCATATGGCTTATAACCATTTTTTCTTTTACTACTTCACAGTAAATTTCACGTCTTGGTCGCGTAATAAGTAAAGTGTAAAACACGCAGCCCACATTGGCCATGCAGTGAAGAATAATAAGTTATTAAAGCCATCTATGTATTGGTTATAAGATGAAAGCGTAGACAAGCCATGCATCACAAAAATCACACCATAAGTAATGCGTTTTTTAATACCCGCTAAAAATGCCAATACTAATACAAGTTGCAGAGCACCGATAACATAAGCAACCATGTCTGATGAACCGCTGATCCCATAAAAGTGCTCGAAAATACGTGCGCTATGGCCTGGATTTACGAATTTATCGAATGTCCACATGATCATTACAATAAAAACGCCTAAACGAAGCGATAAAAGAGACCACTGCAGACGATTTTGTACGTCTGAACTCATTGAACCTGTCATAAAATTCCCTCAAAAATGTATAAATAAACCTTGAAGTAATCAAGACCGTATTAGTTAGTTTTTATTTCAACACAGCGTAATTATTTTTGCTTATTTTACTTTTAGAAAATAAAGCGTGGATTATTTGAAATATGCAGATTTATTATATGGAAGTTAATACATAATAAAAGGTTAACTACCCAAAAGTAGACTACAATAAAAAAGCCGATTAAAAGCAATAATTTACAGGGAATATCATACAATTGCTCTATTGATGTTTCATCCACTAATGAAACAACATTACTTAATTACAGCCCCTAAAAAGCAACTGTTTTTATAATGTTCTATAAACAAAAAGAATCGAAGGTTTACTGAAAGTTATTTTTAAACCTTTCGGTCTTTATCGACATCAACATATAACCGTAGAGAGAAAACGTTTGAAACACGCATACTTGGCTTTATCCTTAGCCGCTATATTAAATACACCACTTAACTCATTTGCAGCTGAAGAATTAAAAATAACAAAAAATGATGTAATAGAGCACATTGAAGTGGCGGGCCAAATTACTAAATCTCAAGGCCTTTCAGTTAAAGATACCACTGTAGATGGTCCGTTTGGTGATAACTTAGCACTACAAGATATAGCCCGCTCGGTAACACCAATTTCAAGTGAGTTAATAGAGCAACTTAATATTACTACGCTACAAGATGTATTAGCAGTAAGCCCTAATACCTATTCAGCGAGTGGCTTTGGTGCACCAAGTTTGCCAACAATTCGCGGACAATTGGGTGAGCTTTTTCAAGATGGTACACGCCGCCAAGCTGGCAATAATGGTTTTGGGGTGCCGTTATCGTTCAACGCAGTAGAACAAATTGATGTTGTAAAAGGCGCACCGCCGGTTCTATTTGGCTCAAGTCAACGTAACGGCGGCTTTGTGAATCTACATTCTAAAAAAGCATCTACCGATGAAAGCAAAGGCAAAGCAAGTTTATCCGCGGGCCGGTGGGATCAATACCGCGTTTTGGTCGATTACAGCGCACCGATTGTAAAAGACAAAGTTGGCTTTAGAGTGAGCGCTGAGCACATAGATAACGGCAGTTACTATGATTTTTCAGGTACTAAAAGTGACAGCCTATTTGCTGCCCTTCGGGTATTACCTGATGACAAGAGCAGCTGGGATCTTAACTTTGAGTTGTACCAAGTTGAATTTACCGATAACGCAGGTATTAACCGCCCAACACAAGCACTCATAGATCATGGCTTATACATTACTGGCCAAGGCGTACAAGCAAATGGCAGTACAATACCAGCGGCTGGTTCTATTGTTTCACCTACTGGGCAAGTAAAAATAGACCGTAGTACGGTACTTACCGATCCTGATAATCAAAACGAAGCTACTACTTACTTACTACACAGCATTTATAAGCGTGAACTTTCCAGCAATGCATCAATAAAAAATATTACGTATTTTCAGCACTTACAACGCGAAGAAATTGCACAAAACAGCTTTGTTGAAATTATAGACGGTGCCGATACCGCGCAAAATCGTACCGAATTGACTTACCAATGGAGCAATGAACAGCAAACAATTTTTGCATTTGATGTGCGCTATAATCGCGTATTAGGCTATAGCCAATTTACTACCGAAGCCGACTTGCCTATTGATTTAACTGGCCCAATTTCAAATCGTCGTATTCCTTTAACCGATACGCAACAAGCGCGTTTAATTGAAATTAGCCCGGGGGTGTTCGTATCTCCCGGTGGCCAGTACGATATTAATAACGATGGTAGCGGCGACTTTAACTTATCAGACACTACGGACTCTCGCTCATGGCAAACTGGGCTTGCTATTCAGCAAGATTCAGATTGGACAAATAAGTTTCATACAAGCGTAGGTTATCGTGTTGATTATTATGATGTAGATGCGCGCGACCCAATCGCACCACAAGGTCAAGTTGCAGCAAGTGATAGCATTAATGACACGCTGCAATCGGGTCAAGTTAGCTTTAATTACAAACTAAATAATGATTACACCACTTACGGTGCAGCAAGTTATAACGAAGCTACATCAAACAGCATGGCTGGCGGTACATCACTGGGTGGCGACAACACAATCAGTGCACAAAATTTTGCTACCGAAAACACCCTTGTTGAGTTTGGTTTAAAATACGCACCAACCGACAGCGATTGGTACGCCGATGGTGCTTTGTTTAGCCAACGTCGTAGTTTACGTAACCGCGATGGAAGCAATACCGGTATTCGTACACAAGGGTTTGAAGGCCAAGTGTTTTACGATGCCTACCCTTATTGGTTAAGTGCCGGCTACAGTTATATTGATGCACGTTACGACAATTCTGCAAGCAGTCAAGATTCAGCGCAAGTAGCAGATGCATTTGACAACTCTCGCCCAGATATTATCGCAGGCACCGGTGTTGGTGCGCCAAGCTTTACACCATTTGCGCACTCTAATCGCCAAGTTCAAGGTATTCCTGAGCAATCGTTCAGTTTTAACGGAAATTATTCAATTAATTCGAAATGGCAAACGGGTTTTTCAGGTCTATATACAAAGAGTTACCCATTGGACTTTTTAGCGACGGTAAAAATTCGTGATCAGTACACATTAAACGTAAATACTAGCTATGCTTTTACGCCTAGTACTAAATTACGTTTAGATGTAAATAACGTCACAAATCAAAAAAACTGGCGCCCCGTATTTGAAGGCGGTTACTTTGGTGCAACTTTAGCTTTTCCTGAGTTGCCAATAAACGCCAAGTTAACCCTTACGCATAGTTTTTAAGAGAGAGAACATGATTAAAAAAATATTTCTATTATTGATTGCAGCGGCCGCCGTCGGTCTGTTCTTTCATTTTGACTTACACCAACTACTTACGCTTGATGGCTTAAAAGGATCGATGGATCAGTTTAGCGATTACAAAGAGCAGTCACCGTTACTCGTTATTGGTGGGTTCTTTTTACTGTACGTAGTAGTAACTGCTCTCTCGTTACCAGGCGCCGCTATTTTAACACTTGCCGCAGGTGCATTGTTTGGCTTAGTTGAAGGCTTATTGGTTGCATCTTTTGCCTCAACTATTGGCGCAACACTTGCTTTTTAGTATCGCGTTACTTACTACGCGACACTATTAAACAACGTTTTCCTGAGCGCTTAGCCGCAATTGATGCTGGCGTTGAAAAAGAAGGTGGATTTTACTTATTTACTCTTCGTTTAGTGCCGGTGTTTCCGTTCTTTTTAATCAATTTACTAATGGGTGTTACCTCAATAAAGTCATGGACTTATTACTGGGTAAGCCAAGCAGGTATGCTAGCCGGTACGTTTGTATTTGTTAATGCAGGTACGCAACTGGCGCAAATAGAGAGCTTATCTGGAATTTTATCATTCAACTTAATCTTATCATTCGCTTTATTGGGTATTTTTCCATTCATTGCTAAAGGAATTTTAAACGTGTTTAAAAAACGTCGCGTATACAAAAACTACACTAAACCTAAAAAATTCGACCGTAACATGATTGTTATTGGTGCAGGCGCAGGTGGTTTGGTAACAAGTTATATTGCTGCTGCTGTTAAAGCAAAAGTAACCCTTATTGAAGCGGGCGAAATGGGCGGCGACTGTTTAAACTACGGTTGTGTTCCAAGTAAAGCCGTTATTAAAAGCGCTAAAATTGCAGAGCAAATTCGCCACGGTGAAAACTACGGCCTAGAAAACGCAACACCGCAGTTTTCGTTCAAAAAAGTAATGGCACGTGTACACAAAGTAATTGCAGATGTAGCACCACACGACAGTGTTGAGCGCTACACCGACTTAGGCGTAGATGTTGTAAAAGGTTACGGTAAATTAATCGACCCGTGGACTGTAGAAATTAAACTTAACGACGGTGGCACGCAAACACTCACCGCTCGTACTATTGTAATTGCAACTGGTGCACGCCCATTTGTACCGCCACTACCTGGTATTGAAGAAACAGGCTATGTAACAAGCGATACATTGTGGAATAAATTTGCAGAGCTAGATGAAGCCCCTAAAAAACTTGTAGTACTTGGTGGTGGCCCAATTGGTAGCGAATTAGCACAAAGCTTTGCACGTTTAGGTTCAAGTGTTACGCAAATTGAAATGAGCGAACGCATCATGATCAAAGAAGACCTTGAAGTGTCTACTTTTGCTCATGAAGCGTTAACCGAAAGTGGCGTTAATATTTTAACATCGCACCAAGCACTTCGCTGTGAAACGCGCGATGGTAAAAAATATATTGTTGTTAAGCATGACGACAAAGAAATAGATATTGAATATGACGAGCTATTATGTGCCGTTGGAAGAAGTGCGCGCCTTAAAGGTTATGGCCTTGAAGAGCTAGGCATAGAAACAAACCGTACTGTTGTAACTAACGAATACCTAGAAACACTATACCCAAATATTTTTGCAGCAGGCGATATTGTAGGTCCATACCAGTTTACACATGTGGCAGCCCACCAGGGTTGGTACGCAGCGGTAAATGGCTTATTTGGTAACCTTAAAAAGTTTAAAGTAGATTACCGTGTTATTCCGTGGACTACGTTTATTGACCCAGAAGTTGCACGTGTTGGTTTAAACGAGCAAGACGCAAAAGACAAAGGCATAGATTACGAAATTACTCGCTTTGAATTTGAAGAGCTAGACCGTGCAATTACCGACAGCGCTACAAAAGGCTTTATTAAAGTGATTACACCAAAAGGCAAAGACAAAATATTGGGCGTTACTGTTGTATCTGAACACGCTGGCGATTTAATTGCTGAGTTTGTACTGGCAATGAAACACGGTTTAGGCCTTAACAAAATACTCGGTACTATCCACAGCTACCCTACTTGGGCTGAAGGTAATAAATACGCAGCAGGTGAGTGGAAACGCGCTCATGCACCTGAAAAAGTGCTTAACTTGCTTGAAAAATACCACACTTGGCGTCGAGGTTAATTATGTTTAAAACACCTTTAAAAGCATTACTACTTGGTTCGGCTTTAGTTGTAACATCGTTTGCAGCGTCATTTTCGGCCCAAGCCCAGAGCATGCACGATAGCTGGAATGCATTGTTAAATAAGCATGTTGTCGCCATTAACCATAATCACAGTACTGAGGTTGATTACGCTGCCATAAAACGTGAGCATGCACAGCTAAAAACGTATTTAGATTCGTTAACGGCTGTAACGCAAAGCGAATTCGACGCATGGGAAAAGCCTAAGCAACTCGCTTTTTTAATCAATGCATATAACGCATGGACTGTTGAACTTATATTGACTAAGTATCCAGATCTTAAATCAATCAAAGAGTTAGGGAGTTTTTTAGTTCACCGTGGAGTAAAGAGTTTATTCCTTTACTTGGCAAAACTCGCAGCCTTGATGATATAGAGCATGGTTTAATACGTGGCAGCGGGAAATACAACGACCCACGCATTCACTTTGCAGTAAATTGCGCGAGTATTGGTTGCCCTGCACTTCGAGAAGAAGCGTATACAGCCACTGATTTAGAGAGCCAATTGCAAGAGCAAACGGTGCGTTTTTTATCAGATATGACACGTAATATGGCTCAAGAAAATACGCTAAGCCTCTCTTCAATATTTAAGTGGTACGGCGATGACTTTGAAAAAGGCTTTCGAGGTGCAAACACGCTACAGCAGTTTTTCTTGCAATACAGCGATGCACTTAAACTGATACCAGCTCAGCAAAAAGCACTTAAAAATGATGACATGGAAGTTAAATTTTTAGACTACAACTGGGATTTAAATGTTCGCCATTAAGTTTTGGCAAACACAGGCGCGATACAGCTTTTGCTGTGTCGCGTTTTACGTTTGTACAATCGCAAATTCAGCTGTTTTTTCGAGCATCGCGTTTGCTAATACCGTTATTAACTCAAATAGTAAAAGTAATTTAGTAATAAACACACAACAGGGATCTCGCTGGCAACAAGTTCAAGCACTTGGTAGCAATCAAGATGTATACTTTTATGCATGGGGCGGCGACGCGCAAATAAATGCTTATATTCAATGGGCAGCACAGCAAGTTAAAACTAAGTACAACATTAACCTAGTGCATGTAAAATTAAGTGACACCAGCGAAGCAGTAAGCCGTGTACTTGCCGAAAAATCAGCAAACAATAACAACCAAGGCAGCGTAGATTTAATGTGGATCAACGGAGCTAACTTTGCCACCATGAGTGAGCACTCTCTGCTTTTAAGGCAATGGGCGAGTAAACTCCCCTACTTTGCATTAACCGATGCTGCTAATAACCCTGCTGTAACCTTTGATTTTGGTTTACCTACCAATGGGATGGAAGCGCCATGGGGGCAAGCGTCACTTACGTTTTATTACGACAGCATTGCAATAAATGGTAAGGCAAACAATAAATTGCCGACGACATTAAACGAATTATTAAACTGGAGCGCACAAAACCCTGGTCGCTTTAGTTACCCAAAGCCACCTGACTTTTTAGGTATGAGCTTTTTAAAATACGCCTTAGTTGTACTGCATCAGCAAAGCAGCGAAAATATTAAAGCGCAGCTAAACCAACCAGCTACAACTAAAAATACAACACAAGTGTTAAACCCACTGTGGGACTTTTTAGATAAACTACACCCAACGCTTTGGCGTGGTGGCACTCATTTTATGCAAAGTGGTGCTCAAATGCGCCGCCTTGTGGACGATACAGAGCTGAGTTTAGCCTTTACTTTTTCAGCACCTGAAGTACCCGCAGCTGTAAAACGCTATGATTTACCAAACAGCATTCGCAGCTATGCAATGAGTGATGGCAGTTTAAGTAATACCCATTTTGTGGCAATCCCTTACAATGCAAGCCACCAGCAAAGTGCGCAATTAGTGGCTAATTTTTTACTCAGCCCTGAAGCGCAAGCTGAAAAGCAAAAAGCGCATATATGGGGCGATAAAAGCGTACTTATTCAATCAACGTTAACGCCTGAACAACAAGCCTTATTTAAAACAGCTAAACCGCATCCAAGTGCACTGCCTTTAAACAGTATTAAACGCACATTGAGCGAACCTCATCCAAGCTGGGTAAACGCCATTATGCAAGGTTGGCAAACCCGTTATGGAGTAAGCCAATGAGCGTTATTTCAAAAAGTGTACCGATTAATACCAAAGCAACAACGCAGTGCAGCACCGATATGTTTACGCGCATTGTAAAATTTAGCCCGCGATTTTTACTCGCTTTACTTATACTACCCGTACTTGGTGGCTTAATTAGCGTATTGCTGCCTGCCTTTGGTTATGCGCCCGTACTTGAGCAAACAACGTTTAGCTTGCAAGGTTTTAATGCCCTTTGGCAAACACCTGGCCTTACTCAAATGGTTACCTTAAGCGTTGCAACGGGCTTAATAAGTACTCTGCTTGCATTTATCATTACCTTAATGATTTTAGCTGCGTTTTTTAATAGCCCGTGGCTTAACCGAATTCAGCGTTTATTGAGCCCTATATTAGTGATACCTCATGCCGCCGCGGCTATTGCAGTAGGGTTTTTAATTGCCCCTTCAGGTATGATTTCACGCTTAGCGTCGCCTTGGTTAAGCGGCTGGGAACTTGCGCCAAACGGCATGTTTCCGCATGATTCGTTCGGTATTAGTATTATTTTAGGCTTAACACTAAAAGAGCTTCCCTTTTTATTATTAATGGCACTGGGCGTACTTGCTCAACCTGAGCTTGGCAAAAAATTACGCCAGCAACATAAGGTTGCGCTTAACTTGGGTTATTGCCCAATGACCGCCTTTTTAAAGTAATACTGCCAAGTCTTTATCCGCTGCTGCGCTTACCCCTTTTAGCAGTGCTTGCCTATGCAAGCGCAAGTGTAGAAATGCCACTCATTTTAGGCCCAAATACACCACCCACGTTAGCCGTTGCAATAATGCATTGGTTTAACGATGTTGATTTAAACCTGCGCATTAAAGCCTCAGCGGGCGCTTTATTACAACTGGCTGTTACAGGTGGGTTATTAGCCCTTTGGCTTGGCGCAGAAAAGGCCGTAAAAGTGCTATTTAGCGACTCCCTCACTAATGGAGTGCGCGAATACGGCGGATTTTATTGGCAAAAAATAACGGTCGTACTCACCATATTAGTAATTAGCTTTATAATGTTGTCACTTATTGGTTTAGTTATGTGGTCGGTTGCAGGCTTTTGGCGCTTTCCAGATGCAATGCCTGAGCAATTTACACTACTGCATTTTAAAAGTGCGCTAATGCAAATGAGCAGCCCGCTTTTTAATACCCTAGCAATCGGTTTAGTAACCACATTATTTGCCATTATTCTTACTCTATTGTGTTTAGAATCAGAGCAATTGAGTGACAAACCGATTTCTCGTTTTACCAGTTTAATTATTTACTTACCGTTATTAGTACCCAGTATTGCCTTTTTGTTTGGGCTAGTATGGATACAACAATTGGTAAATAACCAAGCCGCATTTTTTAATGTGGTACTTACGCATTTACTGTTTGTGTTGCCTTATGTGCTTTTGTCACTTGCGAGCAGTTATAGGCGCTTAGATCCTCGTTTTGCTCATGTTGCAGCAAGCCTAGGCGCAGCGCCATGCAAGGTGTTTTTAAAGTAAAACTACCTCAGTTGTTTGCCCCTATTTTAATTGCAGCCGCGCTGGGCTTAGCAATTAGTTTTGGACAATACCTCCCCACGCTTTTAGCTGGCGGCGGGCGCATAGCCACAATAACAACCGAAGCTGTTACGCTTGCCAATGGCGCAAGCAGACGCACCAGTGCCGTGTACGCTATTATGCAAATGGCGTTGCCACTTATTGGATTTATACTGGCATGGGGTTTACCTAAATATTTTTCAAAAGTGCACGTGTTTAAACGTGCACATATTTAAAGCACCCATGTTTAACACTATCAGGGTTAAGGTTTTTTAATGCAGTCATCGTTACAGATTAAAAATTGTCAGCTTTATCGCCAAAATGAGCTGTTACTTAGCTTAAACGAGCAAGTTAATGGCGGTGAAATTCTGACTATTATGGGCCCATCAGGCAGTGGTAAATCAAGCTTATTAAATTGGCTTACGGGTACTTTACCAAGTAGCTTTAAGGCCAATGGAGAGGTGTGGCTTAATGGCCAAAATATCAATAACACCCCTCCACACTTGCGCCATATTGGAGTGCTTTATCAAGACGCTTTATTGTTTTCGCATTTAACTGTTGCTGGTAACATTGCCTTTGCAATGCCCAAAGGTAATAAAAAACAACGCATTGAAAAAATAGAACACGCACTTGAGCAAGTCGGTCTTAAAGATATGGGCAATCGTCACCCCGATAACTTATCGGGCGGGCAGCAAGCCCGTGTTGCATTATTACGTATGCTGCTGAGCGAACCTAAAGCCATTTTACTCGACGAACCCTTTAGCAAACTCGACACCCAACTGCGTGTTGATACACGTGAACTCGTGTTTAGCCAAATACGCGATCATAAGCTACCTGCAATTATGGTAACTCATGACCATAGCGACGCCGACGCTGCAAATGGTAAACTCATTACTTTAAATAGCGCACTTTAA
This sequence comes from Pseudoalteromonas sp. B62, assembly GCF_037162565.1. Lineage (NCBI taxonomy): Bacteria > Pseudomonadati > Pseudomonadota > Gammaproteobacteria > Alteromonadales > Pseudoalteromonadaceae > Pseudoalteromonas > Pseudoalteromonas sp. B62. Next base: position 460,192 of record NZ_JARLVB010000001.1, read on the forward strand.
TCCGTGGCTTTAATACGCATAAGGCAATAAACATGCTAGACAAATTTATCACCCCTGTCATTAAGCCTCTTTTAACACCTGTGGTTATGCTTATGCATAAACGCGGCATAACCGCCGATCAGCTCACTGTTGTAGGCTTTTTAGTTGGCTTATTAGCCGTGCCATTACTGGCGTTTGAAATGTGGTACGGCGCATTAGTGGCCATTGCTTTAAATCGAATTTTAGATGGACTTGATGGCGCATTAGCACGTTATGCAAACCAAAGTTCAAGCGCGGGTGGCTTTTTAGATATCACACTCGACTTTTTATTTTACGCGGCTATTCCGCTTGGCTTTATTTTGGCAAACCCTGAGCAAAACGCGATAGCGGGCTCCTTATTACTTGCCACTTTTATTGGTACGGGCTCAAGCTTTTTAGCTTTTGCGATTGCCGCCGAAAAATTTAAACTCGAAAAACCGCAATTTAAATATAAAAGCTTTTACTACTTAAACGGCTTAACCGAAGGCACTGAAACAATAGCGCTATTTATTGCATTTTGTATTTGGCCGCAGCACTTTGCGGTTATGGCGAGCATTTTTGCTATTGCGTGTGGCATAACTATTTTTACCCGTATACATGGCGGTTATCACACGCTTAAGCAACAAGAAGCCGATGCTAACAAAGCAGCTGAAAACGTGCCTAGCAGTTCAAATTCTGAGGTAATAAATGACTAATGAAGTATGGTGGCGACTAGGCTTCTTTTTTAGCATTTTAGTTATAATGATGCTGCTTGAAGCGCAAAAACCAGCGCGTAAATCACCAATAAAAAGCAGTACACGTTGGTTTGCTAACTTTGGGTTAGTGTTTGCTTCATCAGTTGTTGCGCGCTTAGTGGTTCCCATTGGGCTAACCGCTGTTGCACTTTACAATCAAGAGCACGGCATAGGCTTATTTAATCAAATAGCTCTACCAAGCAGTTTAATTATTATATTGAGCATACTTTTACTCGATATATTAATTTATTGGCAGCATAGATTATTTCATCAAGTGCCTATATTATGGCGCTTGCACCGTGTACATCACGCCGATGCACACGTAGATACCAGTACAGGGCTGCGCTTTCACCCTATCGAAATTGTACTGAGCATACTTATAAAACTCATTGCAATAACTGCTCTTGGCGTACCTGCCATTGCGGTACTTATTTTTGAAATAGCACTTAATGGTTTAGCATTATTTAATCATGCAAATATACGCCTACCTAATGCCATTGAAAAGCCGCTGCGTTTAATACTAATGACGCAAATATTGCATCGAATTCATCATAGCCAAGTCGTTAGCGAAACTAACTCAAACTATGGTTTTAGTGTAATTTGGTGGGATAAATTATTTGGTAGTTACAAAGGTAAAGCTAAAAAAACCGACGCAGATATAAATATTGGCTTAAAAGAATACCCAAGCCAAAAGCAAAATGCCTCGTTGTGGGGATTACTTTCAATGCCTTTTAAAAACAAGTAAAAACAAGTAAAAACAAGCATATTTTATCTCATACAATACCAATCCACTTAGAATTACTTTTATGTAGATTGGTATAAACAAAATACTCTTTAAATACTATAAATATACCTGTAACTAACCTTTTAATTGTTAAGTCCTTTCCTACTTTTAGTCGTAAAAAATATTCCGTTCTTGCTCCCATCAAAAAATACAAACAACGTAACCATGTGTATAAAATGCAATTTATGTACAGTCTCAAATTGGTAAACTGGTCTTACCGTAAACTAATTGTAAATAAATTAGACAAATAAGTTGACCAATTCGCCACTCCGCAATATCATTTGTAAGCGCTTACAAAACACAAGTTAATAATGTAAGCGCTTACAGCATGAAGAACAAAGCTCAAAAAACAATTAATCTGACAATAATCTGTTGAAACCGGGGTTCAGTTATGAACATTGAAACAACGCACATTACACGTTTACTTGCCGCTATCTCTTTAGTTACGTTAGCTGGCTGTGGTGGTGACTCTGCCACTAAATCAAATTTTGAAAATGTAGATGCCTCTGAGCCAGTATCAGATTGGCAAATGGTTTGGAGCGACGAGTTTGAAGGTTCAGCCATTGATACAAACAAATGGAACTATGAATTAAACTGCGATGGCGGTGGTAACAACGAGAAACAGTGTTACACCGACAGCGAGCAAAATGCATTTATTGCAGACGGTGTGTTAAACATTGTTGCCCTACCCGCTGAAGAAGGTGCAGAAAAACCTTACACTTCAGCGCGCTTAAATACGCGTTACAACGCTGACTTTACATATGGTCGCTTTGAAGTGCGCGCCAAACTTCCATCAGGACAAGGTAGCTGGCCAGCATTTTGGATGCTGCCAACTGATGAAGTTTACGGCACTTGGCCTCGTTCTGGCGAAATAGATGTTTTAGAATCAGTAAACCTTAAAACACCAGATGAAGACGGCGGTATAGAGTCTAGTATCCACGGCACCCTTCATTACGGACGCGCGTGGCCAGATAACAGCTACACAGGGCAAGAATACAAATTCCCTGAAGATACTAATCCAGCAGATAATTTCCACACGTATGCTGTTGAATGGCAAGAAGGTGAAATTCGCTGGTACGTAGATGGTTACCTTTATGCAACTCAGCGTCAATCTGAGGTTTTATATAATTCCAAAAATGAGCCTGCGGGCTTAAAACATCGTGGTTGGTTTGCAGAATACTTTGAACAAGGTTCTGGCGAACTTACAACGCATTGGGATAGCGCACCATTTGATAAAGACTTTCACTTATTGCTAAACCTAGCAGTAGGCGGCGACTGGCCTGAAAACGTTAATGATTTAGGTGTAGACGCTAGCGCATTTGAAAACGGCCAAACCTTTGCTATTGATTACGTACGTGTTTATCAATGTGCATCGAACCCTGATACAGGTAAAGGTTGTGAAACCATTCGCCCAGGTTACGATAGCTTAAACGATGCCTTACTTGAGGGTGAGGCACCAGTTCCTATAGCTGGAGGAGTTACTCCATTAACCATATTTAGTGATTCTTTTAATATTAATTGGCCTGCATGGGATTGTTGCGGAGGTTCAACTCCTGCAATAGTAGCTGACGCTCAGCAAGGTAATACAGTTGAATTTAGTGTTGGTGAAAACCCAACTGTAAACGGCTTTATCTCAAGAGCAGCAAACATTTCTGATGAAGCAGGCGTAGCATCACCTTTCGATGCAACACCACTGTTAGCACAAGGGTATTTTCAATTTAAAATGAAAGTAACTAGCGCACCTGCTGATGCAAACTCTACATGGGTTATTAAGCTTGAAAGCGCAGGGGACACACCTACTGCAGCCGAATTGCCTATTACTCAAAGCGTCGAAGGTATTGCCCCTGTTGTAGGTCAATGGCAAACATACACCTTTAAATTAACCGATCTTGTTGCTGCAAACCTAGATATTAGCGCAATTGATGCGGTTATGATCTTTCCTGCTTGGGGCACTGGTAATGGTGCTGTTTATAGAGTTGATGATGTAAAAGTTACGCAAGATTTCCCTGAACTTGATGTGTTCTCTGATACCCAAAATCTTGATTGGCCAATGTGGGACTGCTGTAGCGGCTCTACGCCAGTGGAAGCAATGGATGATGAACAACATGGTATAACTGCAGAGTTTACAATAAACGATACGCCCACTGTAATGGGCTTTAATAGCCGTACATCTGTTGGCGGGAGCGGCGAAGCATTTGATGCAAGCGCTATCATAACGGTTGGTCAAATTACGTTTGATATGAAAGTTACGAGTATGCCAAGCACACCCGATGCCCCATGGTTTTTCAAAGTTGAATCAAACGAAGGTGACTCTGCCGTAGAGCTCGCACTTACTGAAAGTCTTGAAGGCATTGCCCCTATTTTAAACGAATGGCAAACATATACTTATACGCTTTCTGACTTATCGGCTGCCGGTTTAGATGTAAGTGCAATAGATGTATTAATGATTTTTCCTAATTGGGGCCAAGGTGCTGGCGCAGTATACCGTGTTGATAATGTAAAAATTTCAAACCCATAATTAAGATTTCACTGACAAAATTCTAGGTGTTTATACCAATTGCATTAAACAAGAGACCTATTATAGCGCTAAGAAAATAGCACAATAACAAGGCGAAATTGTGACATATCGTTGTTCTATATGAATAATTTAACTCAGTTAGTGAGTTATTTAATGCGATAGAATGATCATATTTTTAATAAAATTGGTATTACACAGCACCTTCACTCTTGAACAACATTTTATAAAGCAGAGCTATTATGAACACATTCAATTTTAAAAAGAGCCAACTTGCGGCTTCTGTGTCTCTCATCATTGCTGCGAGCACATTAAACACAGCTATCGCTGCAGAAGCAGACATATCAGCAAAGCCTGATGTAGAAATTATTGAAGTAAAAGGTATTCGTGGTTCACTTATTCGTTCTATGGATATGAAACGCGACTCTTCTGGCATTGTAGATGCCATTTCATCTGAAGAAATGGGTAAATTCCCAGATACCAACTTAGCAGAATCATTACAACGTATTACCGGTGTATCGGTAAGTCGTGCAAACGGTGAAGGTAGCCAAATTACAGTGCGTGGTTTTGGCCCTGAGTTTAACTTAATTACCTTAAATGGTCGCCAAATGCCGGGCACAGGTTATACACGTTCGTACAACCTTGAAAACATCGCCTCTGAAGGTGTAAGTGCCCTTGAAGTGTTTAAAACTGCACGTGCAGACGTGCCAAGCGGTGGCTTAGGTGCAACGGTAAATATTTCTACTGCGCGCCCTTTTCAAAAGCCGGGTCAAAACTTTTCAGCTACCGTTAAAGCAAACCACGACTCGTCAAACGAAGCTGGCGATGACGTAACACCAGAGTTTTCTACGGTTTATAGCAATACTTTTGTAGATGACACTTTTGGTTTTGGTTTTTCATTTTCGCACCAAGAGCGTGACTTTCAAAAACAAAGTGCCAATATTCAAGGCTGGCAGGCAAACGTAGACTTACCTGAATTAGATAGCAGCAACGTAGTTGATAACCGCACAGACCCTGCAGGTAACTACTACCTCCCTAAAGACATGAACTACTCTATTGAAGATGTAGAACGTGAACGAACAAACGGACAAGTTACCTTTCAATACGCACCGGTAGATGGCTTTGTAGCAACACTTGATTACACTGCAAGTAAAGCTGTAACAGGTTCTCAGAGTATTGGTTGGGGTATTTGGAACGACTTTGGTAGCAATATTAATGGCTACGAACTAGATGAAAATGGTACAGCTGTTTATGCTGATATTAGCGGTAACGATGCGTCATTCACAGCTAATAAAGGAACTTCAGAAGTAAAAGCACGCTCACTTGGTTTAAATCTTGATTGGGAAATTAACGACACATGGCACGTAGAGCTTGATTACCACGACTCTAAAAATGAGACTGATAACGGCGCCGACAATGGGCTGGGAAGTGCAGGCCAAGTAATTTTAGGTTCTGATCAGCTAGCTAATAAAATTTATGATTACCGCACGGGCGAAGTACCCAGTGCACAAGTTAATTGGTTAAATGGCACAAGTGAATTAACGCCTGGCGAAATTGATTCAAACTTTAGTCAGTTTACTCACTCACCGGGTGAATCAAACATTGAACAATTACAGCTACATACAACATGGTATAACGAAAGCTACGACATTGGTTTAGTTAAAGTTAAATTTGGCGCATCACGTACTGAGCAAAACACCGGTGGTTACACCGCGTGGAGTGGTTTAGTAGGTGGTCCAGGCTTTAACCCATCGTATACAGAAATATTCCCAGATAGCATGTTTACCCGTCACGATACATCGGGTCTTTTAGATCAATTTGCTGGCGGCGGTAGCGACTTACAACCTAATTACTACTACACGTATGACTTTGATGAAGCTGTTGCACGCCAAATTGCTTATTTAACAGCAGATGTAACAGGCTCAGATGCATACGCAGCTAATGCCTATATGGATGGTATTGACAGCGAAAGCTACGTAGAAGAAATCACTAATAGCTTTTATGTTCAATCAAGCTGGGAATTTGACGTAAGTAACTACTACGTAAAAGTCAATGCAGGCCTACGTTATGAGCAAACAGACGTAACCAGTACTGTACGTCAACGCGTTGAAGATCAAGTTAATTGGATCAGCGCTTCAGAGTGGATCATGCAATACGCTGCTGGCGGCGATGATAACTTCTTAGAGCAACAAGGTGATTACGATGTTTTACTGCCTTCAATCGACGTAAGTGTTGATTTAACTGAAGACGTAGTAGCCCGCGTATCTTGGGGTAAAACAATGTCGCGTGCACCACTAGGTAATTTAGCCGGTGGCCGCAGCTTAACAGGCAGCCCAAAACCAGGTTCTCGCACAGGTAGTCAAGGTAATACAAACTTATTGCCGTTTGAATCAACAAACCTTGATTTATCACTTGAGTATTACTACGCCGAAGGCAGCTACGCATCTGTTGGTTACTTTAAAAAAGATGTTGATAACTTTATTCAAACCACCATTACGCAAACCACTATTGATGGCTTGTACGATGTTTTAAACGGCCCTCGTTACTTACAAGCCGTAAGCGATATTGAATCACGTGGCGAGCAAGCAACAACCGACGCTATTTTTGCACAAATGATTGCCAGCGGTTACGGCAATGCAAATGGCGTTATTGAGCCAAACAGCGACGATCCGCTAATTACATGGAATATTAGCCAACCACAAAACACCGACAGTAAATCGGTAGATGGTTTTGAAGTAGCTGTTCAACACTTAATTGGTGAAACCGGTTTTGGTGTTGGTGTTAACGCGACGTTTGTAGATGGCGACGTTGAATTTGATAGCGAAAGCCTTGATCAACAAGCACCACTTACAGGCTTAAGTGACTCAGCTAACTTCCAAGGCTTTTACGAAAAAGACGGCCTATCAGTTAAAATTACTTATGCATGGCGCGACTCATACCTAATTGGTGTAGGCCAAGCGCAAGGTTCAGCTGATGCGCCTCCGCAATATGCTAAAGCGTATGGCCAATGGGATATGAGCGTTAACTACGATGTAAACGAAAACGTAACGGTATTTTTTGATGGCATAAACTTAAATAATGCAACCGAAGAAGGTTACGGACGTTACGAAGAGCAGTTCTTATTTGCTAATCAATACGGTCCTCGTTACTCAATTGGTGCTCGTTACACGTTCTAACTAAATTTCCTTTAGTAAAAAATGCAAAAAACCGCTCACCGAGCGGTTTTTTATTGTCTAAAGTCATAATTTTTTAATAAGTGATACCAATCTGTTTATATATGGGGACTATTTAACGTTAAGAAGATTACGCTAGAGCTGGGCAAAAATTTTTGTACATAGTTGTTCTAAAGAAAAATTTAGACGACGCTATAGTGAAATTTAATTCACTAAATTGCTCAAAGATTCATGCCGGTTGGTATGATTACATATACATACCGCCCGATACCTCAAGTCGTTGGCCTGTCATCCAACGGTTTTCGTCCGCTAATAAGTTAGCAATCATAGGCCCTATATCGTCTGTTACACCAACTCTGCCCATTGCCGTTTGTGATGTAATAAACGCATTTACTTCATCGTTATCACGAACGACGCCATTACCAAAGTCGGTTTCAATTGCACCAGGGGCTACAACATTTACCGTAATATTTTTAGGTGCAAGTTCTTGAGCTAAATACCTTGTCATTACTTCTATTGCACCTTTGGTCATTGCATAAGTAATATGACCGGGTAATGAAAAACGCGTTAAACCACTTGATAAATTAATAATACGACCACCGTTTTTTATAAAGGGCAACAATGTTTGGGTAACAAAAAATACTCCCCTTAAGTTAATATTTATTAACGTATCAAAAGTTGATTCACTTGTGTCTGCAAAACTGCTAGTAAGCCCCACCCCTGCATTATTAATTAAGTAATCAAACTCACTTTGTTGCCAATGAGTCTGCAGGACATTTTGTAGTTGTTGTGCAAAATCCTCAAAGCCGAGCATATCACTTACATCTAATTGCAATGCAACCGCTTTAGAGCCTAGCTCCTGTACTTGCTTTACAACCTCTTTTGCTTCTTTTTCATGACGACGGTAAGTAAAAATGCAATCGATATTTTGCTTTGCAAGGCAAAGCACCGTGCTTTTACCAAGCCCACGATTACCACCGGTGATCACTGCAATTCGTTTGTTCATTGTTATATCCTGTTGAAAATAAAAGCGGTGAGTTAAATAACTTCCAAGCCAGTATATTTTTTCAAGCAACAAAGATAAACAGGCTGAAAAGAGTTACACTGTTCAAAATAAACGAACAATAAACAGTGTTATGAAAGACCTAAACGCAATACGTATTTTTATTAAAGTAGCGCAACTCAGTAGTTTTTCTAAAGCAGCAACAAGCTTAAATCTTCCTAAGTCAAGTGTATCGCAAGCAGTAACCATGCTTGAAAGTACATTAAATACGCGTTTATTACACCGTACTACACGCACTGTAAATATGACTTCAGACGGTGAGCTATTTTATCAACGTGCACTAGGAATTATCAGCGACGCTGACGATTTAAAAAATTTATTTGTAAGTGAGGATAAAGGTTTAACAGGCCGAATACGTGTAGATATGCCACAAGCTGTTAGTCGAGATACCATCATTCCAAACTTAAGTTCGTTTTTAAAAATGCACCCAAATCTTGAAATAGAACTTGGCAGCTCCGATAGACGAGTAGATGTCATTAAAGAAGGATTTGATTGCGTAGTAAGAGTGGGCGAACTTACCGACTCATCGTTAATTGCACGACGTTTGGGCAGCTTTAAAGTTTTAAATTGCGTAAGCCGTTATTATGTAAAAAATCATGGTTTACCTAAAACTCTTAACGATTTAAAAAATCATTACATTGTTCGCTACAGTCAAACACTTGGTATCCCTGATCCGGGTTTCGAATATTTAGATAGCAATAATCAATTGCAATCAATAACGATGAAAAGCCAGCTTACTGTTAACTCCTCAGAGGCATATTTAAGCGCAGTACTGAGTGGTTTCGGGCTTATTCAATCACCTATTCACGGTATAAGTAAATACCTTGAATCTGGCGAACTTATACAAGTTTTGCCTCAATACGCGATGCCCGACCTACCAATCAATATTTTGTACCCAAATAGGCATCAACTACCCAAGCGCGTAAGTGCATTTATGCTTTGGCTTGAAGAACAATTGAGCGTCTTTACAAAGTAATAATCTGTGCGTTATTCATTTTGCGCTAAAGCATCGTTACTTAGCCACGATAGTTGGCAGCAAGAAGCAAAGGAAAACCTCATAATAGCATCATCAGATCATTGGCATTTAAGTGGATACGAATACTGTTTAGGTGTTTAAAAATACATACGCCCTACGATAAATCAACTTACTTAACTGTATTGAAAAGCAAGGGTTCACCACGATTAAAATTTGCGGTGGAAAGTGAGTTTTAATGCTTGCTGTCCACCTCAAGGCATGTCGTTATATGAACCTTAAACTAAGCTTTTTCCCAATACATTGTCCTTAAACATGCTAACAACTATTTTGACTGTCCTTTTACGTGAAAATAATCGAGGTATTAAAGAGACTACGTAATTAATCTTACCCGATACTGTATACATTCTATTTTTTTCGTAAGCCGCGAGCGCAGACTTAACTACCTTGCTTGCAGGAGCCAAGTTCATATTGGATGTATCAGCATTAGCATTTTCCATAAAACGAGACTCTGTAGTACCGGGGCACAAGGCCATGACGCGAATATTCTTATCTAATAATTCTCCGGTAAGAGCCTCTGAAAAACTTAATACAAAAGCTTTAGATGCACCATAAACAGTCTGGTATGGTAAAGGTTGAAAAGAACCAATAGATGCTACATTAATAATTCCGCCGCTATTTTTATTTACCATTGCAGGCAAACATAAATGAGTAAGTTCAACTAATGCATTAACATTTAACATCAACATTTTATGATAAGTTTCAAAACTCTCACCAGAAAACTCACAAAATTTTCCAAAACCAGCATTATTAATCAAATAATCAACTGACAAGCCTAAATCATTTATTTGTTCAAATAATTTTTTAGGGCCATTTAGTTCACTTAAATCGGCGGGAATAGTTTTAATCCAAATGTTCCTATGTTCACGCTCTAACTCTTGCGCTAAACTTATTAGATCGCTATGCGTTCTGGCTGTTAGGATTAAATTAGCTCCTTTGCTAGCGAGTTGTTTAGCAAACTCTTTCCCGATGCCTGAAGATGCGCCTGTAATTAATATATTTGTGTTTTCTAAATTCAGCTTTTTCACTATAAATCATCCTATGAGTTAATTATCAGTTAACTGTAAGCCTTTCCCTTGAGGGGAAGGTCAAGTGAATTCTTTAACTAAATCTATTTTAAATTGCTTCAAATTCTCATTTTTCAGCAAAATCTCGTCAATCTCTTGTTTTAAAAGTGATATTTTTTTATCTATAAGTAGGTGAATCAAATCAATAGGAAGTTTCTTTTCCTCCGTTTTTTTAGACACTATATCCTTGATTTCACCGAGGCTAAACCCAAGGGTTTTAGCACGACAAATCATACTTATAACCATAACATCATGATTACTATAAATACGGTAGCTACCTTTTCTATTTGGAAGCGTTATCAAACCAATTGACTCATAGTACCGAATAGCTTTTCGAGTTGCTCCAGTCAATTCAGAAACACGACCTATTAACATAGTAATCCTTATGAGTGATGGAATAGATAATCGTCTAATGCTTACATTAAACGGCTAAAGAACGTTGGCTGAAATGTGTGAAGCACGAACAATAGCCAGCTGTTATTAGCCCGTTTGAGAGTAAACTTGGTGAGCAGGCTTCAATGAGTTTTTCCATTGACCTAATCCTCTAAACACGGCCACCCCACTAAAAAGGGTTATAACGCCCGCATAAACAGCGGAGCAAGTTGGACGCTTTTTTGCGCCGTGTTTTGCAAAAAACCGGCCTGCTTGCGGAATCAGGTTTGATGCGTTTGGTATATTTTTTTGTAAACGTAAAAACGAAATATTAAGGCTTGAAATAGTGCTGCGAGACCAAACAACAATGAACCTTTATAAAACAAGGACGGTAGAACAAACGCCATTGGTATAGCAGCATAATATAAATAGGAAGGATTTGTGTATTTGCTTATTAAAAAATGAAGTGGAAACCCAATTACTAACCAACCTACGATAGAAATAAACAGATAAACACCCACATATAGTAAAAATGTAACAACCAACCCTAAAAGGTCGTTTACTGATGATGGTGCTAAACCAGTAAATAAAGCCGAGACAGCAATGCCTATTCCCACAAATAAGAGGCTTTTGAGTATTGCGTCATCCCACCTTCCAAGACTCAATTTTTTATCCTTAAAATATACCGAGCCTGTAGATTAACCCGTTTTTTATTTGTTCTTTAATAAACAAACCATAGCTGAGTTCCTATTTTGATTCAATTAATTACTGTATTTTATAGAGAATATAACGTGGGAGTTTGGTGTTGTTTTAATTGCCGTTTTGGAAGGAATTACGGGGGATTGAGTGGCTTTTATTTAGGGTGAAAGGGCTTAACTCTAAATTTTAAGACAAACGTTTGTGGAATGGGCAGGATTATCTGTGCGCTATTCATTTTGGGCTAAAGCATCGTTACTTGGCCACTATAGTTGGCAGCAAGAAGCCAAAGGAAAACCTCATAATACCATCATCAGGTCATTGGCATTTAAGCGGATACGAATCCTATTTAGGTACTGGAAAACACGTACGCTTTAAGACGAATCAACTTCCTTAACTTCATTGAAAAGTAAGGGTTCACCGCTGTTAAAATTTGCGGTGGGAAGTGAGCTTTAGCGCATGCTATCCACCTCAGGGCGAGTTCTTAGATTTCAAAGTGATGCAATATACGCCTCGGATTTTTTACGATAACTCTCTTCAAAAGCGATAATTGCAGCCACCACGCCAGAGCCTAATAAAACAAACATGGCTGATGGAAATATAGCTGTTGATAAAACAAACAATTGATTAATCCCAAATCCCGTTTTCATGAAGAAAGATGTGATAAAGGCAATAATTGATACGACAATAGCAATGAGCGCTAAAACAGTTGTAACCCTCGTGATTAGCAATAGCAAAGGTAAGTTTTGTGTAGATAAATTTTTATACGGCTTCATCGTAGATTCCTTTCATTGAAATATAACGAGCCTGAAGATTAACCCGTTTTCTATCTGTTTTTATTAATAAACAAACCATAACTGAGTTCCTATTTTGGTTCAATCTATTACTGTATTTTATGCAGAATATAAAGTGGGAGTTTGGTGTTGTTTTAATTAGTTTTTTGGAAGGAATTACGGTGGTTAAGTGCAAAATTTAAGGTGGGTGAATATTTTTTAGGTCCCTTGGTACGAAGTTCATTAGGAGCATGGCGCATGATAACCATGACACCATAGCTCGAATATATGTCAGTACCTTTGCTTTTTAGCAAGCTTGTGACGCATCATTACTGTGATATGAGATACGTGATAATAGAATAAAGGCATCAATTTTGATGTTTATACATTAGCTCGTCTTGACTTCAAGGGAGCGTCCATATATGTCTTTGTTATTCTTATTCCATTTGTTATTTCGTAAGCGATATTGAATTACGTGGTGAGCAAGCAACAACCGATGCTATTTTTGCACAAATGATTGTCGGCGGTTACGGCAATGCAAATAGCGTTATTGAACCAAACAGCGACGATCCGCTAATTACATGGAATATTAGCCAGCCACAAAACACCGACAGTAAATCGGTAGATGATTTTGAAGTTGCAGTACAGCACTTAATTGGTGAAACCGGTGTTGGTGTTAACGCGACGTTTGTAGATGGCGACGTTGAATTTGATAGCGAAAGCCTTGATCAACAAGCGCCGCTTACAGGCTTAAGTTACTCAGCTAACTTCCAAGGCTTTTACGAAAAAGACGGCCTATCAGTTAAAATTATTTATGCATGGCGCGACTCATACCTAATTGGTGTAGGCCAAGCACAAGGTTCAGCTGATGCGCCTCCGCAATATGCTAAAGCGTATGGCCAATGGGATATGAGCGTTAACTACGATGTAAACGAAAACGTAACTGTATTTTTTGATGGCATAAACTTAAACAATGCCACCGAAGAAGGCTACGGACGTTACGAAGAGCAGTTCTTATTTGCTAATCAGTACGGTCCGCGTTACTCAATTGGTGCTCGTTACACGTTCTAAACTATTTCCTAGTTAGAAGGTTAAGCCGCTTGTTACAACAAGTGGCTTTTTTTATAGCGTTTTTATTTGCTCAAGCAACACATTGGTTGTCCAATCAAGGCCGTTATACGCCACATCGGGTTTGTAAAAATCCCCTGCCCCTCGCGCTCTGTTTACGTATACTTTGTTAGGTACAATCACTTTGCCTAAGCCTGAAGGTAAATCAGCTAAGCGTACCTCCATATACATAGAATCAGCGCTACTTGGTGCACCAAATAATGTTGTATTTTCAAAAAGCTTAAACTTATCAAGCGCATCTAAACAAGCACTCGCACATTGCGGCGGCACTATAACAAACACCTTGGTTTTAAAGTCACTCACTAAAGGCTTTTGTGGTATGTTATTTAGCGTATTAGTTTCTTGCTCTACATAAAATGGATCATCATTTTTAAGTGATAAAGCCATGCCAGTAGAGACGGTTTTGAGAGTTTTCAGTACTTCGGATTGATCTTTTACAACGTCCAATAAAGACTCTACATAGTCAGTATTATCTTTTGATGCTCTCCACCACACTTGCGTGTTTTGAGAAGTATTATTTGCTTTTTGCTCTACTACTTTTTGGCCCCATAATCCTTTTGCTATTTGTGAGCTCCAATAAGATGAGCCACCTTGGTTATGGCGCAAATCTAATACCACGGCTTTTGCAGTAAGTAACTTGCTACGTTGCTGTTGTATTTTTTCAAACACTTTATTGTAGGCAGTAGTTTGTTTATCGGTTGATGAAAAGCTAGGCATAGCAATCCAACCAATGTTTTTTTCAGGCCACGTTAAATCAATGGGGAGTTCATCACCGTTGTAGGCATTTTCTAAATGCTTACTGACAGACTTAGGCCTTACTGACCAATGTAATACGTGTGTATAGGTATCGCCATTGGCTTTAACAAATTCGCATTCTTTTAGAGGAGTTAAAAATGGATTGCCCTCGTCACTTAGTAACCGCCAACCTTGCTGCCACCAATGCCCAGGTTGTGCAACTTCACCATGAAACTCAAATATTCTCTCACGCATTAAGGTATCAGTGCTTTGCCCATCACATTGGCTTACAACGTCGCCTTTGCTAATATTGCTGGCTTCGCTGTAATACACTTTTAGCGCATCTCCTCGCCAAACAGCACTAAAGCCTGGCCAGCGGCGCGCGGGTCTATCTACGCTTGAAAACGCACCAGCATGACCATCTTGTAACACAGTACTAAAGCGTGCAATTGCCGCAACATGCGCCTGCGGCCCGCTTGCTTGAGCCGACAATGTAAGTGCCTCAGTTTTTGCTTGTTTTAATAAATCAGGAAAAGTTGGGTTATTAACATCGAACATACCAGGATGATTTTGTGCAGTAATACTATAAGCCGCGTTAATATCGCGCTCTGTTATGCTGCGCCACTGCTCAGGTGTAGTAGGTAGAATGGGTTCTTGTGCAGCATTTATAATTGGTGATAGTAATAAAGCGCAGAGCAATACATGATTGGTTATTTTTGTTTTTATAGTCATAAGAATCCGTTTAAATGTTGTGGTATATATAATTTAAGATGCGTGTTTTATTTAATACTGCTCAAAGGCGCACCATTTTAAAGTTTTCAATAGCTAAATTTTACTAGTTACCCACCTCACGGCGAGTTGTTATGTCTTGGCAACTTGAAACCTGCCGTGTTTAACCCAACCACAAAAAAATACAGAACTAACAACACCCTGAATTAAAATAATCCAGAACAAAGACTCCTCGAGGAAATCTGGATAGTTCAGGGTATGTATCAATGAGATTAAGCCGAACACGCTACCAAAACTAAGCAAGCCTAGTATGGTCAAAGTAGAAAAGTAGCCAATATTCTTTCTAGACACTATGCCGTAAATGGCAACGGCTACTAAACAAAGATAAATCGCTGATGAAACTATAGTTAGACCATTTAGCTCCCCGTCTACAATTTGTTCCTGAGTCAACTTAACTCCTCTCATTAGAAGAAGTAGTATTAACCAGCCAATAGTTAGATTTTTCATCATACTCTCTGTGAACATAACGAGCCTATAAATTAACTCGTTTTTTATTTTTTATTAATAAACAAACCATAGCTGAGTTCCTATTTTGGTTCAATCTATTGCTGTACTTTTACTCAGCATATAAAAAAGAGTTTAATGTTGTTTTAATTGGTATTTTGGAAGGGATTACGGGTGTCTGAGTGCAAAATTTAGGATGGGTGTCGCTGTAATTGCTGCGTCGCTGTAATTGCTGCGAATCACCCTTAAACAGTTTGTTATATGCCGCTTTAAACTTACTATAAAGCAACTTCCATTTTAAAGTAAGAAACATCAGCTTTATAAAAACGCTCTCCGTATGGCTGCATACCGAAACGCTGATAGAAACTTAAAGCTGATTCCCTAGCATCACACCAAAAAAATTTACAACCGTATTATTAAGGGATTGAAGAATAAACTTTAGCATTTGAGAGCCAATGCCTTGCCCTTGATAATCAGTTTTAGTAGCAAACTTACGTAGGCGAGCTTTATGTGATTTTATGTATACGGAAGCAACACAAACAAGTTCGTCATTGATAAATGTACCAAAATGAATTGCATCAGGATCACCATCTACATGGCAATATTCAGGAGGCTTGTTTGGCCAAAGAATACTTTGTCGAAGCGGGATTGTTTGCTCCCAGGAAATATTGCGAATTTCCATATGATTTTGAAGAACCTCTATAGGCATATAACGAGCCTGTAGATTAACTCGTTTTTTATTTGTTTTTATTGATGAACAAACCATAGCTGAGTTCCTATTTTGGTTCAATCTATTACTGTATTTTATGCAGAATATAGAGTGGGAGTTTGGTGTTGTTTTAATTAGTTTTTTGGAAGGGATTACGGTGTTTGAGTGGCTTTTATTTAGGATAAAAGGGCTTAACTCTAAATTTTAAGGCAAACATTTGTGAAATTGGCAGGATTATCTGTACGTTATTCATTTTGGGGTAAAGCATCGTTACTTAGCCACGATAGTTGGCAGCAAGAAGTAAAGGAAAACCTCATAATAGCATCATCAGAACATTAGCATTTAAGTGGATACGAATCCTATTTAGGTGCTGGAAAACACATACGCCCTACGATAAATCAACTTACTTAACTGTATTGAAAAGCAAGGGTTCACCACTATTAAAATTTGCGGTGGAAAGTGAGTTTTAGTGCTTGCTGTCCACCTCCGGGCGTGTTGTTATGTGCCTAATACATCAAGGCGCAGCTTTTATACTTTTCGCCTACTTCAACAGTATGCTCGGATCTGATTTTAGAAAAAACAGCTAAAGAGTATGTTTCATGGACTTTATATACAGTTAAAGATTTCCCACTATTTTCGAATTCTTTTTCATGACAGAAATCCATACCGTTATATAATCCATTATTAGAGCCTAGATTGATATAAACAGACGTAAATGTCGTTGGGTAAACGGAAGTATTTTCTGTTTCTTCTTGGTCAATACCTAGAACTTCAATAGAAATACCGCCAGACATAATTTTATTAAACTGAAGAGTAGACAATGAGCTAATGTGATCTAACTCTTTTTGAAAATTAACATCATATTTATCACTGACTCTTTTTAGTTTTCTAAAAGGTTTTCTATCTAGATTTTTTGAACTACAA
The DNA here is from genome assembly GCF_037162565.1 of Pseudoalteromonas sp. B62. NCBI lineage: Bacteria > Pseudomonadati > Pseudomonadota > Gammaproteobacteria > Alteromonadales > Pseudoalteromonadaceae > Pseudoalteromonas > Pseudoalteromonas sp. B62. The sequence continues at coordinate 477,149 of NZ_JARLVB010000001.1, forward strand.
GCCAACTGAAGAGTATCTTTATATTTATACGCAAAGATTAAATAACGAGTACCTGCTTCACCAATAAGTCTGGAACAGTGTGATAATGAAGTTACTTCTATTTCTTTTCCTCGACTAGATTTCCAAGATTTCTCTACTTCAAAAGTATATTTTACAAAATCTTCTGGTTCTTCAAAAATCGTTTCTGTAAAACTTTTTGTTTTAAGCAATTTTCCAATAAATATTTCTTCGGCTTCATCCATGACCATTTCAGCGGAAGGAGGATGGCACTTACAAGCAAAAACCATTTGACTGATAAATAACAGTGAAAGGATTAAATATTTGAGCATGATACTCCTTGGCACATAACGAGCCTGTAGATTAACTCGTTTTTTATTTATTTTTATTGATAAATAGACCATAGCTGAGTTCCTATTTTGATTCAATCGATCACTGTATTTTTCATAGAATATAAAAGCTGGTTTGGTATTGTTTTAACTGGCGTTTTGGAAGGATTTACGGGTGTTTGAGTGGCTTTTATTTAGAGTAAAAGGGCTTTCCCTTCTTAATGCATCGTATTTTGCAGTTTTTCTATATTATGAACAAGGCAATACAGTTGCCATTGGGCGTTCACTTTCGCTTGGCTGTGTCATGCCTTTGTTGACGGTAAGGTAATCCCCCCATTTTTAATGGAGGCTATCTGTAGAATTTCCGTTGTTTAACTTTTCCAGTTTTTGTATGGGTGTTATGCCACCTATACCCATGTTAGGGCGTTCATTATTATAAGTCCATAACCAATCGGTTGCTTTATCTTGTAACTCACTAATATCCCTGTAAATATAATGACTTAGCCAGTCATACCTAACCGTGCGATTGAACCGCTCTACATAAGCATTTTGTTGCGGGTTACCTGGTTGAATAAATCGTAATTCAATATTATTATTTAACGCCCACTCTGCTAATTTATGGCTAATATATTCAGGCTCATTGTCACACCTGATAGCTTTTGGCTTACCACGCCATTCTATAATTTGATTGAGTGAGCGGATAACACGCTCAGCGGGGAGTGATAAGTCAGCATCTATTGTGAGTCCTTCGCGATTGAAATCATCAATCACATTGAACAAGCGACACCCTCTGCCATCCGATAATTGGTCGTGCATAAAATCCATTGACCAACATTCGTTAATGGCCTCAGGGACAGTCAATGGTTCAGGCTTCTCCCTTGTTAGACGTTTTCTAGGCTTTATTCGCAGATTCAACTCAAGCTCACGGTAAATACGATAAACGCGCTTATGATTCCATGTGTAGCCTTTAACATTGCGTAAATATAAAAAACATAAACCGAATCCCCAATTACGCTGACATTGGCTTAAATCCAATAGCAACGCTGCAATTTTCTCATTTTCATCAGACAGTTTTGGCGTATAGCGATAGCATGTTTCACTTATCATGAAAGTACGACAGGCTAAGGCAATACTCATTTTATTTGTGCTAACGACTTCATGAGCCAAGACTTTGCGCTCAGAAGCCTTTACCACTTTTTTGCCATTGCCTCCTGAATGACCTCAGATTTTAGCCGCTCTTCAGCATACATTTTCTTTAAACGGCGATTTTCATCTTCAAGTTCTTTCATTCGTGTCATTAAAGACGCATCCATGCCGCCGTATTTAGCGCGCCATTTATAAAAGGTTGAGTTGCCCATACCATGTTCACGGCATAGCTCAGGAATAGGCACGCCGCTTTCTGCTTGTTTTAAAATGGCGAGGATTTGACTGTCTGTAAAATGTGCTTTTTTCATAATTTTCTCCTGTGTTTACAATAAGAGAAAATTCTACGTTTGGCATCTATTATTTTTCGGGGGGATTACCGTAATATTGCACTTTTAACCTAAAGAAAAGCCGGTTCAATACAGCAAAATCGCTTGCCATTCTTTAATAAACAGCTGTCGTCGCCCTATTGGGCAGTCTATTTTTACTTTCATTTTGTCTACATTGCTCAGCTTTTTGCGTAGGGTAGGTGTGTTGCTTATTGTGCTTTGTGATTTATTTATCATTGCGTTCATACGAAAGCTGGTAGCGATCATGAATTTAATGGTGAGAGATGGTGTCATCTGGAACCCTAAATTGGTTTAAAATTAGGTATTGACACCAAACTTACTTTTTAACTTATAACTCATCCCGCGAAAAATCAGTTATACTATCTCCGAACTGACTGATGGCTCTCTCCTTCAAAGGATTTAGTAACAAGCGCAGCTCAATCAAATCATTGCCTACATCAGCAATCTCATCTGAGTCATCTGACGTTTCACATATTTTTGCCATTTCTTGTTCAAGTGCTATGAGACCCTCTAGCACGTATTTTAGCTCTGATCCTGCAAGTTCAAGCTTGAACTGACTCATACAATCTTTCCTTCTTTCTTAAATACTCGAGATGCTTTTAGGGCCATTTCCTCAAGAAGTCCCTTGAACTTGTCAACCGGCATATTCCGAGTGGGCGAAATACAGTAATGGTGTGGCTTATCCTGAACCATCTTCAATCCATGAGGCGGCTGGGTATCCGGTGGAAACCTCCAAACCCAACCAGTCATTGGTGCATTGTTGATACCTTCTATATCGAAAACGCTGATCCCTTTTCCGTTTGCGATAATAACCTTAATTCCATTTACGGTTGTAACATCAACATCACGAGCTCGAACATTCGATAGACGAGGACTTGAAGCATTTCCGAGGCGGAAAAGCTCTTCGGGTAGGATGTAAAATTCTTTTGGGTACATAATGATCTCCATATCGTTGACAAAAAGTTAGTTACTCTCTCTGAGGCCTTTATCGTTTTATAGACCGTAAAGTTTCATAAATTACGATGTATTTATCTTAGCCATCAAATAATCTTATGTAAACAACTAGCTAACTATGAATCAGCTTTTTATAAAACTCATATTATTAAATCACTTTTTTAACGCAGTTAATGAATTATTTAAAGCGCTGAAGTTTCAAAAGTTTAATTCAATTAGTATCCTATTTATGTATTACAACAAGCAGTAAGTGGTGCAATGGACCCCTTAAAATGAAAAAGCGCTGCAAATATGCAGCGCTCATTACTGAGTGGTTGTTGTATTTAAATTTTTTAAAAGAAGCCAAGCGGATCTTCGCTGTAGCTCACTAATAAATTTTTAGTTTGTTGGTAGTGATCAAGTGCCAGTTTGTGCGTTTCGCGCCCTATTCCTGATTTTTTATAACCACCAAACGCAGCATGTGCTGGGTACATGTGATAGCAGTTGGTCCACACTCGCCCTGCTTCTATTTTACGACCCATACGATAAGCACGGTTCATGTGTCTGCTCCATACACCGGCGCCTAAACCAAACTCAGAGCTGTTGGCAAGCTCGAGTGCTTCGGCTTCATCTTTAAAGGTCGACATAGAAATAACAGGGCCAAAAATTTCTTCTTGGAACACACGCATGTCATTTGTGCCTTTAAGCAGCGTAGGTTGTATGTAGTAACCACCGTTTAAGTCATCACTTAGCTGCTCTACATTACCACCAGTGAGTACTTCAGCGCCTTCTTTTTTACCTATTTCAATGTAGCTCAGTATTTTATCAAATTGCGCTTTTGAAGCTTGTGCGCCAACCATGGTTTCGCTATCAAGTGGGTTTCCGCGTTTAATTTTTAAGGTACGTTCGAGTATTCGTTCAATAAACTGCTCGTAAATATCTTCTTGAATAAACAGCCTTGATGGGCACGTACACACTTCGCCTTGGTTAAAGTAAGCAAGCACGGCACCCTCAATGGCTTTGGATAAAAACGCGTCGTCTTTTTCCATTACATCATTAAAAAATATATTAGGCGATTTACCGCCAAGCTCGACCGTAGAGGGAATAATATTTTCCGCAGCGCATTTTAAAATATGTGACCCTACAGGCGTTGAACCCGTAAATGCAATTTTAGCGATTCGTTTACTGGTGGCCAGTGCTTCACCTGCTTCTTTACCAAATCCATTTACAATATTAAGTACGCCTGCGGGGAGTAAATCGCCAATAATTTCCATTAACACTAAAATAGAAGCTGGGGTTTGCTCAGCCGGTTTTAAAATTACGCAGTTACCTGCAGCAAGTGCTGGCGCGAGTTTCCAGGCAGCCATTAAAATAGGGAAGTTCCACGGAATAATTTGTCCCACAACACCGAGTGGTTCGTGAAAATGATATGCAACGGTGGTTTCGTCTATTTCGCCTATTGTGCCGTCTTGCGATCGCAGGCACCCTGCAAAGTAGCGAAAGTGATCAGCCGCTAGCGGAATGTCAGCAGCGAGTGTTTCACGAATTGCTTTACCGTTATCCCATGTTTCGGCTACGGCAAGTAACTCTAGGTTTTGCTCAATTCGGTCGGCTATTTTTAGCAGTATGTTACTTCGGTCGGCCACCGACGTTGTGCCCCACTGCGCTCGCACTGCATGCGCTTTGTCGAGTGCCAGCTCTATGTCGTCTTTATCTGAGCGCGGTATTTGGCAAAACACTTTACCGTTTACTGGGCTTATATTATCAAAGTATTGGCCATTCACTGGCTTTACCCACTCTCCGCCAATGTAATTACCGTATTGTTGTTTAAAGTTTAAAAGTGCGCCGTCGCTGCCTGGATTTGCATATATCATGTGTGTGCTCTCTTTATTGTTGTTAGCTAAAGGTCGAACATTTATATAAATCAAAATGCTTTATATTTAATCGACATTAAACTAACAAGCGCCTAAAAACTTGATTAGCTGTCCACAAAAATTGTCTGTGAGTCCACATTAATAAAAACCTAAAGGATTGATATGCACACATCTCAGTTAAACAAAAAACGCCAACAACTTGATGTATTAATTGAAAATAAAGTCACGTTTGCGGCCGATAACAGTGAGCTGAGTATTTACGACACGTATCAAAGTGCGCAAAAGGTGGCACTGCACTCAAACGAACTGCTGTTTTGTGCAATGCTTAGCGGCAAAAAGGTAATGCACGTAGAAAGCAGCCAATACCATAAAGCATTTTTACCACATGAGTCGTTTGTATTAGCGCCAGAGCAAGGCGTATTAATTGATTTTCCACAAGCATCAATGAGCACTCCTACTACCTGTTTAGCCATTGAAATTAGCACCGACAAAATAACGAGCGTGGCTAATGCGCTTAACATGCAGCAAAACTTTGCACACGATAGCTTGTTTGAATATGTACCGCAGTTAGTGCACACCCAACACAATATTCAAACGCAGCAATTATTAGAGCGTATTGTGCATTTATTTAGCGAACAAGGTGCCCAACGCCATTACTTGATTGACTTGTCGTTAAATGAATTGATCACCCGTTTATTACAACAACAAAGCCGTGAGTTATTACTGGCTAACTGCGATAAACCACACCTTAAAACAAACGTTAGTGATGCCCTGCTTTATATTGAAGAACATTTAAATGAAACGCTCGACATAAATGCCTTATGCAAAATAGCCTGCATGAGCCGCAGTAAATTTTATCAGCAATTTAAACTCACATTTGGTACTAGCCCAGCCCTTTGGCAACAACAGCTAAGACTAAAAAAGCGCGCGCTCAATTGCTACAAGGTCATGCAATTAGTAAAGTTTGTTTTGATGTTGGATTTAATAGTGCGAGTCATTTTAGCCGTTTATTTAAACAAACCTTTGGCATTGCCCCTAAAGAGTGCCGACATTAGCCCTAAAATCTCATTTTTTACTTTGCTAACTCGCTGAATATGTTAATTTATTAATACCCTGTTTAATGGCTAAAAATAATTAATGAGCAAACCAATCCGCTGGACCCTAAAAAGTATCGCTAAAGAATTAGGCGTGTCTAATGCGACGGTTTCTAACGCGTTTAATCGCCCAGATCAACTCTCTGCCAAACGCCGTGAAGCCATACTTAATGCATGTAAAGAGCTTGGTTATTATGGCCCTAATAAGGCCGCGCAATCGTTGCGTAATGGCACATTTAATATTGTTGCTTTAGTGCTGCCCGATAGTGTGGAATACATGGTGTCTGACCCCGTTGCTAGCAGCTTTATGCGCGGTGTTACCTCGGTGCTTGAAAAAAACGGCATTAATGTTTTATTGTTTTCAGGTAATAGCGATAACCTTAACAACGTGGTCGACTTGGTAGATGGCTTTATTTGTTATGGCCGCCCTCGTAATAACGCGTTAGTTGAGCAGTTAAAAACAGTGTCTAAACATGTAGTGACAATTGATTTTGATATTGCTCGCAATGCCTCTGTAAATATTAATAACGAGCAAGCAAGTTACGAAATTGCTAAACACGTACTGCATAAACAAAGCGATAAAGTGGCTATATTAGGGCTTAGATTACTTGATGAAAACGTATTATGCCGCGTGTATGAACACCACGAATTTGAAACCGGACAATCTATTTCGCATCAACGTTTACGCGGGTACCAACGCGCTTTAAGCGAGGCAAATATTACGGTAGCTGACGATCGTATTTGGAACATTCCTGAAAGTAGCGAGCGTTTTGCTAATATTGCTGCTAAAGAGGTTTTAAGTGCTTCCCCTCGTCCTAACGTTATTATTTGTATGAGTGATTTAATTGCGCTTGCCACAATGCGAGAAGCAATAAAACAAGGCATAAAAATAGGTGAAGAACTGCGTATTGTGGGCTTTGATGGTATTGATGAAGCAGCCCGGTTTGTGCCTCGCCTCACCACCATTCATCAAAACAGCCAAGAAAAAGGCGTTATAGCCGCTGAATTATTTATTTCTAAAGAAGAAAAAACTCAGGAAGTCAGTTACGAATTAGAGATTGGTGCGAGTAGTTAGCTTACAAACCTTGTAATAGTTTTATGTGTTAAAAAGCCAAGCTACTTAAGCTTGGCTTTTGCTTTACATGGCGTTTGTAAATTACTTTTATAATATTAAGCTAAAAATGAATTTAAGTTAATCGTTGTTTCTTCATCGCCGTTCACTTGTGTAATAAGTGCATGGCGTAATTTAAAATCAACAGTGAGTGAAATAATTTGCTCATCTAGTTGCCACGATAAACAACACATACTGCCTTCACCTTGCGCACTAAACTCACCTGCAAATGCGGGGTGTGTATTGCGAATTTTAATTAATTCAATTAAACCTTTTACTACAGGCTTATTTAAGGCTTTGTCAATTATATTTGCATCTAAATATGGGCGGTTAATATCACGGCCAACATTTGTATTTGTCAGTAATTCCATGTCGTTTTCACAGGCAAATAAGCCGCCGTAATACACTTGTGGTACACCTGGAGCAAAAAATTGAATTGCACGCGACAATAAGTAATCAAAGTCTTTAGCGCCTAATGCGTTGTAGTACGTACAGTTAACTTGATATAAGTCGACATTACTCGCCGCAGCGCCCGTAGCTTGGCGGCTTTGATTGTTGCTGTTGGCGTGCATTGTTTCGACTAGGTTATCAATCTGCTGTGCATTTAATAGCCCTGGTTTGTCGCCCATTGGACCTGCGTCAATAATGCCAATACCGTCGTGTGTATCAAGTACAGTTAAGCAGTTACGTGGCGAAATTTGTAACCATTTGAGCAGTGCATCTACATCGTTGTTAAATAAGCTGTGTAAAATAAGCGGTGGTAACGCAAAGTCGTAAACCATATTTACGCGTTTTGCCACTTCTACCTGAGTTTGATAATGGCTATGTATTTCTGCAATGGTTTCCATGCCTAAATCGTTTGCCTGCTTAGATAAGTTATCTAGGTAGCCAAACGTTTCATCAAGCATAAAGCAGTTAGTGCCAGCTTGCTTAATGGCGTAACCCGCCGCATCTAAACGAATAATATTTACATTGTTAGCCGAAAATTTAGTAAGTACGTTATTTAAATACGCAACACCCGCTTCTACTTTTACATTTATATCGATTTGATTGTCGGTAAATGTGGTCCAAAAATCATACGTTTTACCATCGCCACACTTCATTGGGGTAAAGCAACTACCTGGACGCGGGCGGTAAATTGCTTTTTGCTCAGCTTCGCTCATACCATCGGGAAAAACATCTTCTTTGGTTAAAAACAAATCCCAAAATTCTGACTGCTTACCTTTCGCTAATACATCTTGAAACTGAAAAGACTGCGCCGATACATGGTTAACAATTAGGTCTGCCATTAAGTCGAGATCTTTGCCTAATACTTGTATGTCTTCCCAAGTGCCTATTCTAGAATCAACTTCACTATGATCAATAGGGTCAAAGCCAGCATCGCTGCCATCAATAGGGTTGTAAAATGGCAATAAGTGCACACCACCAAATACGCCTTTTAAAGGGCCGTTTAAAAGTGTGGTTAGCGCGCCTATATTTTGGCCAGTGATTCGATCAGCGTATGTGATCAATTGAACTTTATTCTTCATCATTGTGTGAATACCATGTTGAAACTTAATCGATTAAGATATATCTTTAACTAGCGAGTAAGAATTTACAAGTAATTTTTAAAAATTTTACATACAAAAATCGTGGCTCACATGATACTACAATAAGTAACTGATTGACTTACTGGATGTTAACAGAGCATTTAACGAGGAAAAATACATGACAAAATCACACACACACGTAAGCAACGATCCGTTGCAACAAATACGTTGGCTTACATACATGATGTTTTTTATGTTTGCCATGACCTCTGACGCAGTAGGTATGATCATCCCTGAACTCATTACTGAGTTTGGGCTGAGTATGACCCAAGCCAGTGCATTTCATTACGCGCCTATGGCACTCATTGCCTTTAGTGGATTGTTTTTAGGCTTTTTAGCCGATAGCCTTGGGCGTAAAAAAACTATTATGCTAGGTTTATTAATATTTTCAGCGAGTTGTTTTTTATTCGCCTTTAGCACCAGCTTTGCATTCTTTTTAGTACTCCTTTGCTGTATAGGCTTAGCGATTGGTTTATTTAAAACTGGTGCACTTGCCTTACTTGGTGATATTTCACATAGCAACGAGGACCACACTAAAACAATGAATAAGGTTGAGGGTTTCTTTGGCATTGGTGCCATTGTAGGACCTGCGCTGGTTGGCATATTACTCGTGCAAAATGTAAGTTGGACATACCTGTATATTATTGCAGGAGTTATGTGTTTAGTGCTTGCTTTTTTAGCTTGGCGTGCCGACTACCCTAGCGTTGTTAAAACAACTGAAAAGCCAGCCTCTTTGGCAACCACCATGAAAATGATTAAAAACCCGTATGCCCTTGGTTTTTCGCTAGCTATCGCACTTTATGTAGCTACTGAAGTTGCTATATACGTATGGATGCCTACGCTTTTAAAAGACTACACTGGTTCTTGGCCACTCCTTGCAACCTATGCACTAACCATATTTTTTGTACTACGTGCAGCAGGTCGCTTTATCGCGGTATGGTTATTAAACCGTTATAGCTGGCAAGGTGTTATGGCTTATTTAAGCTTTGGCATTGCATTGTGCTATGTAGGTACGTTATTTGGAGGCGTTGATTGGGCTGTCGTGTTATTACCGCTTTCGGGTTTATTTATGTCAATGGTTTACCCAACTTTAAATTCCAAAGGTATATCGTGTTTTGCAGTGCAGCAACACGGTGCTGTAGCAGGCGTTATACTCTTTTTTACTGCTTTATCAGCTGCCTTAGCCCCATTGTTTATGGGTATGATCAGCGACTACTTTGGCCATGTACGCTATGGATTTTACTTAGCAACAGGCTTTGCAGTTATTCTGTTTTTAGCTATGTTATTTAATTATAGCCGTGACCCATCAGCAAGTGCTTTAACAGAAAGTAACCCAATTACAGAGTAAATTTGTATTTTAATACAATAAAAAACACTATAAAAAACAACAGATGGGTAAATAAATAACAAATTAATAATAAAATAATTTGCTTATTGTAAAATATTTGTTATTTTTACTTAATCGATTAAGTAAAAATAACAAACCCATCGGGCTCAACACAACGAGGCGTTCACATGACAACACACAATACACCTTTATATTTAATCAGTGCTTTAGCACTTGCCGTAAGCCAAGGCGTTCACGCACAAGAAACAGATCAAGCAAAACCAGAAGCGTCACAAAACAAAGGTCTTGAAACAATTGTTGTAACCGGCGTACCACGTCGAACAACAATCATGGCTTCTAGTGTATCAGTTAGTAGCGTATCACTTGAACAAGTTCAAGTGTCTACCCCTCGCTCAACAGCAGAAGCGTTTAGAATTATTCCGGGTATTCGTGCAGAATCTACCGGTGGTGAAGGTAATGCAAATATTGCTGTTCGTGGTTTACCTGTAGCATCAGGCGGTGCTAAATTTCTACAATTACAAGAAGATGGGTTACCTGTAATGCAATACGGTGACATCGCTTTTGGTAATTCTGATATTTTTATGCGATTAGATAATACGGTGCAAACAATTGAATCGATTCGTGGTGGCTCAGCATCTACTGCAGCAAGTAATGCACCTGGTGGCATTATTAACTTTATCTCTAAAAATGGCGAAAACGAATCTGGCAGTGTGTCTACAACACTAGGCTTAGATTACGACAGCGTTCGTACAGACTTTGAATACGGCACTTACTTAACCGATAGCGTGCGTTTTCATGTTGGTGGTTTTGTTCGACAAGGCGAAGGCCCGCGCGAAACAGGTTACACGTCTAATAAAGGTGGCCAAATTAAAGCTAACCTTACAAAAGATTTTGAAAATGGCTACGTTCGCCTTTATTACAAACACTTAGACGATAAGAGTGTTGGCTACCTTCCTATGCCAATGTACTCAAATGGTGACTCTATTGCTGGCTTTGATGCGCAATCAGACACCCCTCACTCAGCGTTATTTACTAAAACAGTACGCTTAAATGGTGAAAACCAAATTAGCAGCGGCGATATCCGTGATGGTATGAATCCAAAGGTTGACTCTGTTGGTTTTGAAGCTGTATTTGATCTAGATAACGATTGGCGTATTGAAAACCGTTTCCGTAAGTCATCAATTAGCGGTAACTTTAATTCACCTTTCACAGAACAAGTCGGTAGTGCAACATCAATAGCTGAAAGCATTGGTGGCGCAGGTGCAACCTTGAGTAACGCGAACACCGGTGAAGCGTTTAACGATGGTTTAGCAATGAAGATGGTGACATTTGATGTCACAATGAATGACTTCGGCTCTATAGTTAATGACTTTAAATTAACTAAATCGTTCGACGATGATACCAGCCTTACATTTGGTTACTATGCATCTACGCAAAACATTGCTATGTCGTGGTTATGGAACTCTTACGTAATGGAGCTCAAGGGTGACAATGCTGCATTATTAAATGTAACAGGTGCCGATGGCACTGAGTTATCTGAAAACGGTTTATACGCTTACAGTGCATTTGGTAACTGTTGTCAACGTGATTACGATACAGAATATGATACTCGCGCCCCTTACGTAGCATTTTCGACTAAGCTAGGTGATGTCAGTATTGATGCAAGTGCTCGCTACGATAGCGGTGAAGCTCGCGGAACATACGCAGGTGCAGTGACTTCAACAGTAGATATGAACCGCGACGGTGTGATCTCTGTGCCGGAACAAAATGTTGCTGGAATTGATACTGCAAACGCAAGTCCAGTAAACTATGACTGGAACTATTCGTCTTATTCAATTGGTGCTAATTACCAAATTGACCCAAGCCTTGCCACGTTTGCACGTATAAGTAAGGGCGGGCGAGCAAACGCCGACCGACTTTTATTTGGTAAAGTACGCGCCGACGGCTCTGTTGCAAAAGAAGACGCAGTTGATGAAGTGAACCAATTTGAGTTTGGTGTTAAAAAGCGCTTTGATTCATTATCAGTGTTTGCTACTGCGTTTTTTGCCGAAACTGAAGAGCAAAACTTTGAAGCAACATCACAAACATTTTTTGACCGTGAATACGAAGCAAAAGGGATCGAAATAGAATCCACTTACTTTATAGATGCATGGGATTTCCGTGGTAATTTAACCTGGACCGACGCAGAAATAGCCAAAGACGCACTTGCTCCTGAGGTAGTAGGTAATACACCGCGTCGTCAAGCTGATTTAATTTATTCATTAATGGCACGTTATAACTATGAGCAAGGCTCTGCTGGCCTTAGCTTTATTGGTACTACCGATGCATATGCACAAGATAATAACGACCTTAAACTTGACGGTTACACACAAGTAAATGGCTTTGTAAGTTATGACTTATCTGAAAACCTTAACATTGCCCTTAATGTAAATAACCTCTTCGATACAGTAGGTATTACAGAAGCGGAGGAAGGTTCAGTACCTGAAAACAACATTATCCGTGCTCGTGCTATTAATGGCCGTACAACATCTTTAACGCTTAAATACGCGTTTAACTAATAGAGTTCTAGTGTGTAGGCGCTGAAACGATTTTTTGTTTCAGCGCTTTATAACTAACCAAACTTATTTAACCTGAACTCTGGTTAAGATATTTACTAACGTATTGAATCATGGTGATATTTAAATTTATTTTCTCTAGCCAGATATTTTCTGTGAAAACAAGGCGAATTTACGCGTCAATAGCTAGCCTATTACATATAAATTCAACGCAGTTAGCGCTGAAAATAGCTGCTCGAGATAGATTTATTATCCAGAGTTCAGGTTATTTAGTAATTCTCCCACTGACTTTAACCTAGCCTTGCTAGGTTTTTTAGGATTTACAATATGACCCAACTACTTAGCCTCGGCGAACTACTGATTGATATGCTGCCGCAAGACTCTCAAAACAGCGCTTATTTACCTATTGCAGGCGGCGCACCTGCTAATGTAGCCGTAGGCTATGCAAAGTTAGGTGGTAAAGCTGCTTTTTGTGGTGGCATGGGCGATGACTACTTTGCCAAGCAACTTGCTAAAGCACTTACACAATACAATGTAAGCACTGACTACTTATTTACAGTTATGGGCTCGCAAACTGCAATGGTAATAGTTAGCCTTGATGATACAGGCGAGCGCAGTTTTAATTTTTATCGCCAAAATACGGCCGATTTACTTTTAACGAGTGATCACTTGGCGCAAATTCAATGGGAAAAACTAAGTACCCTACACTTTTGTTCAAACACGCTTACCAATAACGCAATTGCGCAAACTACATTTAGCGCTTTGCAGCTTGCTAAAAGTAACAATAAATTAGTAAGCTTTGATGTAAATTTACGCTACAGCTTATGGCAAAGCATAGATGATATTGAAGCAAATGTACGTGCTTGCTATGAGTATTGCGACATAGTTAAACTCTCTCGTGATGAGTTAAACTTTTTAGCAGAACAAACAAAGCAGCTACCCGAGGATTATTTACAATCACTTTTAGATGTTGGTGTTAGCGTAGTATTTTTAACAGATGGTCCTGAGCCTGCTACGGTTTATCATAATGAGTTCACGCTAAGTGAAGCGGCACCAATTATTACAGCAGTTGATACAACAAGCGCAGGCGATGCTTTTATTGCTGGTGTTTTATATTATCTAAACCATAACAATGAAGATGTATTACTTACTACTAAAATAAATGATGAGAAAATAGTAAAACGCGCCCTCAACTTTGGCCTAAAATGCGGCTCAAAAGCCTGTTTAGCTAAAGGGGCATTTCCGGCATTACCTGTACTGGCTGATGTAATTTAATAGACCTAATGTTTTTTAAGTTCAAATATATGCAGTAACGCGTAGTTACTGCATAGCATCAAACACCATTTTACTATCCACTATTTGTTCAAAGTGCGTTATTTTTTGATTTTTAAGCTGCCAAATATGCGCGACCCTAGCTTGCATTTTTTTACCCGTTTTAATATAAGTACCAGAATACGTGCCATACACTACAACAGTATCATCTTGGGATAAGTAGTTTTGTGGCGTAAACGTATAGTTATACCACTCGCTTGCAAGCTTTTGAAAAACATGTTCAGTAATATCATTCATACCATGGTAAGTACCAGCATAGGCAAAACCGTCAGCCTCTTTCCAAGTAATAGTATCACTTGCATGAGCAACTAAATTTTGCCCATTCTCTTGTGATGTTTTGCCTTCATACGTACTTTTAATTATGTCTATGTTGCTCATTTTCACACACCCTTGCATTATAAAAAGGAAGCTCAATAAAGCTGTAATATAAACAGCTTTATTATTTAGAAATTTCATCACACTATACTAGCGCAACTGATTGCTGTAAGTAGGTAACCCACTGCTCAGTTTTTCCATAATAATGGGCTATATCAGCTTTTTGCCACTTACCTGTGTCAAATTTAAATGCTGCACTAGGAAAACCTTGCCCATGAATATCGTGTAATAAGCCGCGGCTTTGTGCTATGTGTTGATCTGTTGCATCGCCTTCTAGCGCATTAAAGTGGGTTTCAAATACGGCCTTGTTTAAACCCAGCTCCAATGCAATATCAGCCAGTACATGCAGCTGCATAATGTTTTTACCCTGAGCATAATAAGCATGTTGAATACTATTAAGCATTTTCCCACCTGATATACCAAGCTCTTGCGCTGCCAATATAGCGGTAATAGCCGGAGCCGAGTTGAGTATAATATCGTTGGTTTTTAAAAGCCCATCGGTATAGTTACTACCAAATACCTGACCTGTTTTCTTCGCTATGACACTGTCGTTTTTAAGTGCAAATTCACGCCATGCAGGAGTCACTGATTTTACATTATCACCTGTTAGCATGCCTCCACTGTGTACTTTTACAATTAAACCATCAATATTTTCAGCAGCGGTGATCAAGGGCACACTGCCATAAGTCCAACCACATAAAGGGTCAACAATTATATGTAACGTTACGTTTTTCATTAATATTTCCTATCTAAATAATTGCTTAACGCAAGGGCGCTTAGTGCCATTGCATCTCACCCATAACCACTTTTGAGCCCAACTCTAAAATGCTTCTTGCACCTAAATCAGGGTAGGCTTGAGTCATGAACTCTACAAATTCAGTTGAGTTTTTTGCATTTTTTGCAGCGCTATCCGCTTTATTTAAGTACCCTTTCATGAATGACACACCAGAAAGGTCTTGTTTACTGCCCTGTAAAAAGTGACCTGGAATAACAGTCTGTGGTTTTAAATTCTCAATGTTATCTAATGTTGACTGCCAAGTTTGACGCTCTGCGGCAGTGCTCGAATCAGCCAACCACACATGCATTTGATCAAATACTACAACCCCACCCAGCACTGTTTTTATAGAAGGGATCCAAAGGTAAGTATGCTTTGGATCATGCTGTAAATTTTTAATAATAATTTCTTTCCCATCTATAGTTAGGGTATTTGATAGTATTACTTCTGGCAAAATAAGTTCTTTAGGTGCATTGCTCTTTAAAATAGGCCCCCAATAATTTAACTTTCCTTGCATTGAGCGTTTAATATTCTCTACTGTTGATTTAGTCGCTAATAACTTTGCTTTTGGAAAAGCAGCTTTAATTACATCTAAACCAAAGTAAAAATCAGGGTCGCTGTGACTAATATAAACAGCTGTTAATGTTTTACCGCTCGCTTTTATTTTTTCAACCAATGCTTGTGCATCATTACGCTGAAATTGGGCATCCACTAATAACACTTCGTTATTACCACTTATAATGCTTGATGAGACAGCAAAAATACTTTTGTCTTGTGGGTTATATACATCCACAACTAATTCACTTTGCGCTAATACCGGTTGCATTAATGTACTTGCTAATAAAGCTGTTGCTGCTAATACGTGTTTAACTTTTTTCATTCTCAGTAGCCTGTTTGTTATTTCGTTAAGATGAGGCTATTGTATGTTGCAATTTAAGAATTAAAAACTAGACAGAATGCAACTATCTGTTGCATAAATCGAACATATAGGCAAAGTGAATGGATAGAATTATTGCAGCTGATGTATTTATAAAAATTGTAGAGCAGAAAAGTCTAGCCGGTGCTGCCCGTGCTTTAGATATGTCTAGATCTATGGTTACACGGTATTTGAATCAAATGGAAAAGTGGGCAAATACCCAACTACTCCATCGGTCAACAAGAAAAATAACACTCACGGCAGAGGGTGAAAAAGTACTTAATCATAGCCGAGAGCTCATTGCCATCGCCCAAAATATTAGTGCGCCGATAGAAAGTAATAACAAATTAAACGGGCAAATTAGGTTGTCGTGCTCGCCTTTTTTAGCACATGATGTACTACAAGATATGTTCCAACAATTCTTACGCGCTCACCCCGAAGTCAGTATTGATGTACAAATTAGTAATCACGTTACAAATTTAGTAGAAGAGCGAATAGATTTAGCAATTAGAATTACCAATGACTTAGATCCTAATATAATTGCTCGCCCACTTGGGAAATGCCATTCAGTATTATGTGCAAGCCCAGAATATTTAGAAAAAAACTCTAAGCCTATAACTACGGATGATTTGAGTCGCCATAACTGTTTAAACTATTCACGGTTTGAAAAAAGTATGTGGCATTTTTCACACCCTGAAAAACCCGTATCTGTGGCGATTGCTGGTAACTTCAGTGCTAATGATTCGAGCTTACTGTTAAAAGCTGCTCTTAATAATCAAGGAATAACTCTACAACCTAAGTTTGCTGCGCAGAAATATATAAATAATGGAAAGTTAATACATTTACTACCACACCTTAAACCACAAACTTTGAGCATATACGGTATTTACCGCTCCAGGAAACATCAATCACTTGCACTTCGTTCATTTATTGATAGCTTAGTAACGTATTTTGATAAAATTGATACCTAACAATAAGCAAAAACTATTAGACGCTCGCTATAAGTCCTTTATTTAAGAGTTGAAATAGCGCTTTGTAAGCGCTATTTTTTGGG
Source organism: Pseudoalteromonas sp. B62 (assembly GCF_037162565.1). Classification (NCBI taxonomy): domain Bacteria; kingdom Pseudomonadati; phylum Pseudomonadota; class Gammaproteobacteria; order Alteromonadales; family Pseudoalteromonadaceae; genus Pseudoalteromonas; species Pseudoalteromonas sp. B62. The sequence goes on from NZ_JARLVB010000001.1 coordinate 493,924, forward strand.
AGAAGGGATTTATTATTCGTCTAACCAATCTATGGCTGCGGTAGCATTTTCAAAGTATTGAACCTCACCCGATATAAACCAGTTACCTATTTTTGCCATTCGAGCTTGCCACTCTTTATTACCGTAAATAGCTACTTTTTTAAATTCTTTAGAGTGCTTAACACCTAATTTTAAGTCATCCCACGCTGCGCGTAACTCCCAACCTTCAAGTTCGCTACCATCTATTAAGGCGTTCACGACTGGGTGCTTAACTTCGCCAAGAGCTGAGTTTATCATTGGGGTAATTATTTTGTAGTCGTCGTGAGTAAGCGTACCAACGGCTTTAAGTTTTAAAAAACTCTCTTCCTGCACGTTCAAGACCAATCGATAAACCATGTGTTGTGTGCACCATTACTGCTCTCCTTAAATAGGCTGAGAGGTAAAAGTACACCTTCTAAAATTAATTAGTCCTGAACTAGATCAATAAATAGTCTCAAATAAACGACTCAATTACGCATTTTGTACGCGAGATATCTGGTTTTCTACATCAATTAAATGACCCGTTTTAAGCCATACTTTTGCACCATTACTTCCCGCTTTAACGTTAACGGAGCTATTGATAGGCACTCTTAACCAACTGTTTTTTACAAAAGTATCGGCTTGCTCATCAAATGAGCCTTCTAGTACTAAGAACTCTGCTCCACCTTTTGCGCTTATAACCATGCAGGCGTTGGGCTTAAAGTGCAACAAGCTTACGTCTTCAAAGTCGTCTTTGTATAAAGGGGTTACGGCAACATTTTTAAAACTAGGATGCACCGTACTTTGCATCAAGTTTGTTTGCAAACGCACGTGCGTTCGATCATCTGGCTGAAACTGCCATAACTTTACAAATATAACGCAACCATTTTCAGACCCCGGTTTGTGCTTTGATTGCGGTGGATTACGGATATAAGAACCTGCCGCAAAGTCACCATGCTCATCTTGAAATACCCCTTCAAGCACAACAAACTCTTCACCGCCTGTATGTACATGCGGCGAAAATTCACTGCCAGGTGCATAACGAACAATGGTCGTTGCGCGAGCAACTTCGTCGCCCACTCTATCGAGCGCTCGTCTATCAACACCCGCCATTGGCGATGCAACCCACGGGAGCGATTCGCTATGTACCACAACTCGTTTACTAAAATCGGCAGCTATTTTCATATTTGGCTCCTAAGCGTAACTTCACTTAAATTTTAAACTAATAATCTAACTAAGCTGCAACACTTGGGCGTTTTGCTACTTTTTCTTGCCATGCAACTAAATGGGTTAACTCATTCGGGATTGCTATTTGTGCAAATCCAGCAAATACCAGCCCAGCATACAATGTAATATCAGCAATACTAAACTGCTCACCGCCAACAAATGCCGATTGCGCTAGTACATCATTAAAATAGCTAAACCCTTGGCGCGCTTTTTCGCCTTGTTTTTCACCCCAAGCCACATTTTGATATGTTTCAAGCTCAGGACCTAAGCCATCAGTTGCATGATGAAAGTAAGTTGCCACAGCGTCAAGCACCATAGATTCTGCGCGCTTTTGCATCATGTTAATTACTGCCCGCTCTTTTGCGGTTTCACCCATTAAAGATGGGCCTTCAAACGTGGTATCAATATACTCAGTAATAGCGGTACTTTCTGATATAAACGTGCCGTCATTTAGCTCTAATACCGGCACACCTGCTAATGGGTTTTTAGCTAAAAAGGCTTTTGTTCTGTGTTCACCATTTAATAAGTCAACAGGTACAAACTCAACATTCGCAGTGGCATTTTTTTCAGCTAAAGCGATACGAACACGAAGTGGATTTGGAAAGTTTTCTACATCATAAATTTTCATAGCAATCTCTACCTTTATTGTTTAGAAGTGAATTAACGGCGCAAACTACCTACCGATAGGTAATTTATAATATTAAACTAAATTTAAGTCAACGTTTAAATTATTCTGATTTATGGGATTTAACTTAATTCATAATAAAATTTGGGGGTTGCTTAAAAGTAAAAACACTTGTAAATAACTACCTACTGGTCGATAATTTTACTGTACCAATTGCATTAAATAAGTGATCTATTATTGCGCTAAGAATATAGCGCAATGAAAAAGACGAAAATTATGGCATGCAGTTGTTCTAAATGAATAATTTTTAACGCAGTTAGTAAGTTATTTAATGCGATAGAATGATCATGTTTTAATAAAATTGGTATTGCTACGGATAGGAAATATTAAAAATGAGTAAAAAAGAAGCTTTATTAAAAGCAGCTGAAAACAAGGTGCGCCTTGGCGGGTACAGTAATTTTAGTTTTAGAGAGCTAGCCTGCGAAGTCGGCATTAAAAGCGCCAGTGTGCACTATCACTTTCCAACTAAGGCCGATTTAGGTGCAGAGCTTGCTCATCAATATACTGATTCTTTTTTAGCTGCGTTAGGCGAGCCAAGCGAGCTTAAAGCAAGCGGTAAAAATCCTATTGATGTGTACATACAGCTTTTTAGAAGTGCATTAGTAACCGATAAAAAAATGTGTTTATGCGGGTTGCTAGGAGCCGAAAGCGATAGCCTTCCAGATAAAGTACGCCTTGAAGTAAAACGCTTTTTTAATCAAAACCTAACATGGCTTAGCGCTGCGCACTTAGCTAATGGTGAACTCAACCCTACTAAAGCGGCTATTCAAACAGTGAGCTTGCTTGAGGGCGCTATGATGATAAGCAAAACGCTCGACGATAATAGTTACTTTGAACTTGCAACTCAGTAATACCTAAATTTAGTACACAAAAAAAGCGAGCTATTGATAATCAATAGCTCGCTTTTTTAATGCTTTAAATAACTTATGTGATTATTAAACCGCTGTTGGTTTAACTTTATGCTTAGAGTGCACAATTGCTAAAACAATTAAACCTATCACAGCGACTGCTGCGCCAATAGGTTTACCTAAATCGCTTGATAAGTTAAGGCCAATTGCTGCCGTGCCAATATAAGAAACCGTTACCGCTGTTGCAATAACAGCAGGAACGCTGGCAATCCAATGGAATGTGCCACGGTCAAACAAGTACTTAGTGGCAAGCCATAATACGCTTGTAGAAAGCAGCATGTTTGAAAATGCAAAGTAGCGCCAAATTAATGAGAAATCGAGCTTCGTCATAAAGTACGCTATAGCAAGTATAGGCACAGCTACTAATAAGCGATTACGTAAACTTTGTGGAATATTAAACGCATCAACAACAGTTAAACGTAATGAGCGGAACGCTGTATCACCAGAAGTAATTGGGAATACGGCTACTGCAATAATTGCCATTATACCGCCAAATACGCCTAAGTAACTGTTAGCTACATGGTTTACTACTAAACCTGGACCACCTTGATCAAGCAATGCTTTTAAGCCTGCGTAACCCTCTGGGAACGCTGCAATACCAGCAAGTGCCCATACACAACCTACAATACCTTCACACATCATAGCGCCGTAATAAACTGGACGTACGTATTTTTCGTTAGTTAAACAGCGCGCAATAATAGGCGCTTGAGTAGAGTGAAAACCACTAATAGCACCACAGGTAATTGTTATAAATAACAATGGCCATGTTGGTAGTCCATCTGGATTTGGCTCTAAAAAGTCATGTGCGTGATCAGCTTCAAAGTAAGCTAAAAAGTCACTTGGTACCGGTAAGTGCGGCGCATTAATAAGTAATGAAATAGCAATTGCCACTGTCATTACAATCATTAGCGCACCAAAAATTGGGTAAAACTTAGTGATAATTTTATCAATTGGTAGCAAGGTCGCTAAAAAGTAATACGCTAAAATAGCAAGTACCCAAAAGGTGTTGTTTGCCAGTATTGTACCTTCAAAAAAATCAAGGTTACTTAGCAAACCTGCAGGGCTCATAATAAATACTACACCTACAAAAAACAGTAGCATGGCAGTAAATACAAGCATAAAGCCTTTAAATACGACGTTGTAATAATGGCCTGCGATTTCTGGTAGGCTTTTACCGTCTTCTTTTATACTCATTACACCTGAGAAGAAGTCGTGTACAGCGCCACCTAAAACATTACCAAGTACAATCCATACTAGTGCAACTGGTCCGTATAAAGCACCTAAAATTGGGCCAAATATTGGGCCTACGCCAGCAATGTTTAAAAACTGAATTAAAAATGCTCTTACAGGGTGAATAGCGACGTAATCCACACCTTCGCTAAAGCGTTTTTGTGGTGTGTCAGCAGTTGAATCCAAACCGGCTTGTTTTTCAACAAATGGGCTGTAAAACTTATAGCCCAGTATTAAAATAGTGAGGCAGATAAAAAAGATGATCATAAAGCACGTTTCTCTTTTTGTATTTGTATTATAGAGCGCATTGTGTGTCGCCCCGCCTTTTCAATCCGTGAATAATCGACGAACAATAACAAAGCTTCAACCCTCAAACAATAAGACGTTTAGCTAATACAATAATCGATATAAGCCACTATTTACGCAACCTGCACACTTAACGTTCCACATTGAATATTTATTACACGCGTCTTATTTTGGGCACAAAAAAAGCGGTTAAACTTTTACGTTATAACCGCTTTCACACACAATGTTTTTAAAGTGGGTTCATAAACTCACTAATTTGTTGATGCGTTAAAGTAGGTGTTGCGCCAGAACTTTCGGCGACCATTGCTCCAACGGCACATGCAAAGTCTACGGCATATTGCGCGTCGTCGTTGCTACAAAGCTGATAAATTAACGAACCTAAAAACGAATCCCCTGCGCCAACAGTGTCAATTACGCTAATTAAATAACCTGAATTATAAAAATTATCGCCTTTGATTGTTAATAAAGCACCGTGGCTACCTTTGGTTACACATAAGTAATCGGTATTTGTTTGCTGTGCTATAAACGCTAAATTTTGTTCAAGCGAATGAAACTTACAACCCATCGCTTTTGCTATTTCGTATAGCTCTTCATCGTTTAACTTAATAAAGTCTGCTTTATTCATTAAATCTACAAGTGTTTCTAACTTGTAATGCGGCGCACGTAGATTTACGTCAAATACTTTAAAATTTGCTACATCAACGAGTTGATTTAACGTTGCTAAAGACGCTTCGCTTCGCCCAATTAGGCTGCCAAATACAAATACATCGCTACTTTTAACTTTACTAAGTAACTCATCGGTAAGCGCTATATTATCCCACGCAGTATCTGCCACTATTTCATAACTTGCAGAGCCACCACTGTCGAGTGTTACCTCAACCGTGCTAGTTTTTTTATCACTGTTAATAGCAATGTACTCGCAGCTTACGCCCTTGCTAGTAATTTCGCCTAGTAACTCAGCGCCTAACTCGTCGTTACCAACAGCGCTGATCATGTCGGCTTTAATGCCAAGTGAGTTAATACGCACACACATATTAAATGGCGCGCCACCTAAGCGTTTACCTGAATCAAAACAATCCCACAGCACTTCGCCAAAACAGCTAACACTTACGTTTTCGCCTGATTTATGATTAATTAAAATGCTCATAATTAGTTACTCTTTTGCTCAAGTACGTTTTTCATAATGGCTTTAACTTTACTATTAGGTGCATACAGCGCAGCAATCGACTTTTTATATTCAGCAGTAAACGTTTCGTTATGCTCAAGCTTACCAAACAAGCTCGTTAACTTTAAAAATGCAATCGGGCTAGTTTGAGTCTCTTGCGCGTAAGAATTAAGCTCTTTGTGCATCGCATCTTGAATTTCAAGCTGCTCGCCGTTTTCACTTAAACCTTTATCGCTGTATAAACACCAAGTAGCAATAACAAGCGTTGCCAGTGATACATCTCGACCTTGTACTAGGTTTTCGTTAATTGTGGCAATTAAAAACTTAGGCAGTTTAGCTGAGCTTTCACTACAGATACGCGCTAGGCTGTCTTTAATATTAGGATTAGCAAAACGCTCTATTAACGTATCTTTGTAGCTTTCAAGGTCAATGCCTTCAAGTGGTTCAAGATTTGGGGTTACTTCTTTATCCATAAAAGCACGTAGGTATGTGGTAAATAATTCATCCGATACCGTTTCGTCAATAGTGCCATAGCCATGGATTGAACCTAATAAACCAAGTACAGAATGCCCTGCATTAAGTAAGCGTATTTTCATGGTTTCGTAAGGCGTTACATCAGTAACAAACTGTGCACCAACAACGTCCCAATTTGGGCGAGAGTCACTAAATGTGTCCTCTATTACCCATTGTGTAAACGACTCACAGGTAATTGGCCACTCGTCGCTAACACCATATGCATCAACCACGTAATCAATATCACTCTTTTTAGATACCGGAGTAATACGGTCAACCATCGCATTTGGAAACGATACGTTTTGCTCAATCCACTCACTTAGGTTTTTGTCTTGCTCTGTAGCAAAGGCTAAAAGCATTTTGCGTGTTACGTTACCGTTGTGCTGAATGTTATCGCACGACTGTACTGTAAACGCGCCTAGGCCTTGCTCTTTACGCAATTTTAACGCAGCAGTAATGTAGCCAAACGCTGTAATTGGGTCGTTTGGGTTATTAATGTCGTTAATAATATCTGGATTACTGGTGTCAAACTCGCCCGTTGCAGGGTTAAAGTTGTAGCCGCCTTCGGTAATAGTAAGCGACACAATTTTAGTATCGCTGTGCGCTAACTTATTAATTACCGCTTGTTTGTCCTCTGGAGCAAACAAAAAGTCGATCATTGAGCCAATTACTTTGTTATCTATTTTACCGTCTGGGTGTCTAACAGTAAGCGTATAAAGGTAATCTTGCTGCTTTAAAATATCACGCAGACCACGGTTACCCTCTAAAAGGCCAACACCACATATACCCCATTGCTCAGAGCCCGGAGTTTTTAAAAGCTCGTTAACATACACTGCTTGGTGAGCACGATGAAAACCGCCCACACCAATATGTACAATACCGGTTTTAACTGCGCTACGGTCGTAGGTTGGTGTATCAACATGGCTTGGTAATTGAGCCAAGCTTTGTTGGTTTAGCCCTGTAACTAGAGCGTCAGTGTGTTGATGTTGCGTCATGGTGCGACCTTACTAAACAAAGATAAAATATAAATTACGATACTGTATTACGATAAGTAATTACGATGCTGTATTGAGTACTTTATGGCGTTTTAACGACCAGTACGCAGTAACAAAATAAATAACAGTACAAATAAAACAGGCTATTTCGAACTGCGATTTATTAGCGCTGTACATATTCATAGTTTCACTGAAAAACATCACTTGGCTGGCAAATATAAAAATAATAACCAGTGAAACCGTAGAAACCGCGTTAAGTACTTTTGTAAATACAGAGCTGTCAATTACTGGCTTTGGAATGTCTTTAGCCTCAGCAGCTTGATATTCTTTAATATCACGTTGCTCTTGCTCTTCTGCTTCAATCTCTTGTGTGTAATCGTCACCAGCGCCGTATTTTTTAGCTAAAAGCGTGTAAACAACAATGGTGAAAATCCATGTAGGAATAAACAAGTAGTAAAACGACATTACATCAATTGCGTTTAAGCCAAAGCCAAACACAAGTGCTAACGCCCAAGATGCTATAGCCGGTACGCTGCGGGTAATATTTTTATATTTAGCCCAGTAACGTGTTAGGCCAATTTTAGGAAATAACACATGCTCAGCAAACACAATGCCGCCTACTGGTACAACTAATAAGCCTGCGTAGGTAAGTAGCGGAAGCATTTGAGAAAATACAAATGGGAAACACGCAATAATTACGGTTACAACACCTACAATAGCGGTGGTGCGTTCACGTGATTGATTAACAAATATAGATTGTGCTGCAAGGCCTGCACGGTAAAGGTTTGCGTTAGCTGTAGTCCAACCGGCAATAATTACAATAACAAAACCAGTCCAACCTAATGCATGGTATGCAACATCGCCCGGATCAAGTGATGAAATAGTTGTTTTAAGTAATACCGCAACACCTGCGCCCATAATACCGGCAGAGATCCACGCTAAGTAATGACCAAAAAACATGCCCACACCAGAAAACAAGCCATAGCTTTTGCGTTTAGCAAATCTAAAAATAGCCATGTCGATTAAACCAAAATGAGTAATTGAGTTAGCAGCCCATGCAAAGCCAATCACTTCTAATAGGCCAATGCCCTTTTCACCATCGGCGTTGGTGCCCGTCCATATGGAGGAGTCGCCTATGGTCATAAAGTCGCTAAAGCTACTTAAAGAGGTAGAACCTAATACATGATTTGAAAGCTCAGGGAATAACGCGAACGAGCCTGCAATAAATATAACAAATAGCCACGGCGCACACAGCTTTGAAAAGTCAGCAACCGTAGAAAAGCCATACATCGCAACAAATACAACAATAGATCCAACAGCTAAAACAATGGCTACAAACCAAAAGCTATTTGGATACCAATCAAGTTGCGCAGGTATATCAAACAAAAACCGCACGGCGGTGGAGGATACCGTGATCATAGCGGCCGATATAACACTAAAAATAACCACGTTAGCCCAGTTATAGAGCTTGGTCATTGAGTTACCAGCAATTTTGTTTAAGTAGTTATATAAACTTAAGCGGGTTTCTACTGCAATGGGTGCAGTAATCAGCCACCAAGAACACATTGCTAACAGGTTACCTATTAATAAACCAAGTAGAATGTCGATGGTTGAAGCGCCTAATGCAACAAACGTTGCACCAATAACAAATTCAGTAGCCGCAACATGTTCGCCAGCGTATAGCCCTGCAAAATGCTTCCAGCCGTGAAGCTTATTATTAGCAACAGGAAGTTGCTCTTCGTTTACATCTTTAAATGTTTGTGTGTGTGGACTCGTTGCCATGGTATTTCCTATTGTTAACAGCAAAATATTTGATACCAATCTGCATAACTATTTGAATAATTTAACGAGTTAAATTACCCCATAACGTCGTTAAAAATTTTATATTTAGAACAACTAGATATAAAAATTTTTGCCTAGTTACAGTGCAATTTTCTTATCGTTAAATAAACCCCATATTCAAGCAGATTGGTATAGTACCTAAATACTTTGCCTTTTATAATTTGGCTTATAAACACATGATGTTTTGCCATGTTTTGTTTTATTTTTAGTAAAGCAAAACCATCTACATTTATATTTTGCGTTTGCTTGCCTGTCAGTGAGTAAGGCGAGCAAATCGCGTTTAAAACTTTGTGTATTTAAAAAGCTGCGTGTTTACTGCTTTTTAAGTTCAGGGTATGCACTAAAAAATCTTGCCAATGCGTTAAATGGTCAACATTTGGGTAAGCACCGTGTACATGATTAACAGAGCCTTGCATATGTTGCCCACCGCTGTAATGCAGTACTTGCATATTGGCGTCAATTCCTGCGTTTACGCCGGCTTTACTGTCTTCAATTACTAAGCAATGCTCTGGCTTTACACCCATTTGTTTAGCTGCATGTAAAAATAAATCGGGGGCTGGTTTGCCACGCTTAACTTCGCTGCTGGTAAAAACCGTATCGCTAAAGTACTTGCTTAAGCTCACTACGCTCAACGCTTTTGCAGTGCGTGCTGGGCTGCTGCTAGTAGCTATACAAATAGGCACAGCTAAATTGTTAAGTACGTCTTTTATACCGTCAGTCGTGGTTAGTCCGGTTTCAAATTCGTTTAACAGTGCCTCGCGGTAGTCACCTTCAAAGCTTTCAGGAAGAGTGACATTAAATGCATCCGCTATTTTTTGGCTTACTGTTTTAAAGTTGCAGCCTAAAAAGTGTTGCTGTACATAAGCGCGGTCAATCTCAACGCCTTTTTCAACAAGCATATTAATGAGTACGTGTGCGCTTAAAATTTCGCTATCAATAACAACGCCATCACAATCAAATATCACTAGCTCAATATTAGTATTCATCTTGTCACCTTATTCAAACTGTTTGATTTAGCTAATTTAAGCATAACGAGTTAAGCGCGATTAATATTGTGCAACTTTTTAGTACAATCCAGAAATGAGCATAAGCCCACAGATTGAGCATATTCCCTTTATTGCGCGAATATGTCAACACACTGTAAGTATAAAACGCACCAACGTGGTGAAAATACCGCCAGATAAAACTAAACACCTTTGTATTTAATAAATTTTATAAAAGCATATTGCGACTAAGGTCGTAGTAAAAAAATTACATTAATGTAAAAAGTGTATCTGCAAATTCATTTCATCTATTTTACAAATCACATCAATCTAATTAATCAGTTTTACCGAAGTTAATAAAATTAATACTATCGTTAACAGATTAACAGCCTGCACCACTGCCGGCACTTTTAAATAGATGAGGTCGACAATGAATACTCAAATAAACAAAACAAAATTAACACTCACTGCACTGGCACTTGCAATAGCATTACCGGCAAGCGCAGCAACAACTCTTACTAAGGATAACGGCGCAGCTGTTGGCGACAACCAAAATTCAATGACTGCTGGCGAACGTGGCAGTGTATTACTAGAAGACGTGCAACTAATTCAAAAACTGCAACGCTTTGCACGTGAGCGTATTCCAGAGCGTGTTGTGCATGCTCGTGGTACTGGCGCACACGGTGTGTTTGTAGCATCAAAAGAGCTAGATGATTTAACAATTGCAGCACCGTTTGCACAAGCAGGTAAAGAAACAGACGTATTTGTTCGCTTTTCCTCAGTAATTCACTCAAAAGGCAGCCCAGAAACACTGCGCGATCCACGTGGCTTTGCAACTAAGTTTTACACAGACCAAGGTAATTGGGATTTAGTAGGTAACAACTTACCGGTGTTTTTTATTCGCGATGCAATCAAATTTCCAGACATGGTTCACTCTTTAAAACCATCTCCGGTTGATAACATTCAAGATCCTAATCGCTTTTTTGATTTTTTCTCGCATGAACCAGGTTCTACACAAATGCTAACGTGGGTTTACAGTGACTACGGTACACCAGCAAGTCTTCGTAAAATGGACGGTTGGGGTGTACATGCATACAAAATGATTAACAAATCGGGCGATGTTAAATACGTTAAGTTTCATTGGGTAAGCCAACAAGGTATTGATAACCTTGACGCAAAAGAAGTAGCTAAAGTGCAAAGCCAAGACTTCCAACACTTAACACGCGACCTTTACAGCGAAATTGGTAAAGGCAACTTCCCTAAGTGGGATCTATACATTAAAACGCTTGATCCCTCGCAGCTTGATGACTTTGATTACAACCCATTAGATGCAACAAAAATGTGGTTAGACATTAAAGAAACTAAAGTAGGAACAATGACCCTAAACCGTATGCCAACTAACTTCTTCCAATCTACGGAACAAGTAGCAATGGCACCGGCAAACATTATTCCAGGTATTGAGCCATCAGAAGACCGTTTATTACAAGGTCGTATGTTTTCTTACGCTGATACACAAATGTACCGCCTAGGTGCTAACCACCAGCAACTGCCAATTAACCGTGCAAAAGTTGAAGTGGTTAACTACAACCAAGACGGCGCAATGAATATTGGTAACACTACAAGCAATGTTAACTACCAGCCAAGCCAAGAAAACGTAGCTGAAAACCCAATTGCACGTAGAAGTAACACAGAGCTAAAAGGCTTTGTACAACAAGCTGCGATTAAAAAGCAGCAAAACTTCGCGCAAGCAGGTGTTATATACCGTGGTTTTAGCAAGCAAGAACGTACAAACCTAATTAATAACCTAGCAGGCGATTTAGGCAAAGTGCAAAACAGCAGTGTTAAACACAAAATGCTTAGCCACTTTTACAAAGCTGATAGTGAGTACGGTACACGCTTAACTAAAGCTGTAAACGGCGACCTTAAAATGGTTAAACAACTAGCCGCTAACTTATAAGCAACTAGTTAAAAGCAATTAGTCCCAACTAAATAGCTATTTAAACCACAACCATGAGGAAGGAATAAACCCCTTCCTCTTTTATAAGAGACAATTGTTATGCGTAATTTATTAATTATAGTCGCTCTATTTCTGAGCTTTACCAGTAGCGTTTACGCTCAAAATACATCAGATACACAAACACCCAGTACGCAATCTGAAACCCAACATTCTGCAAAAACTCAATACGACAGCTTATTTGCCTATTACTTTGCCGCAGCACGTACCAACGACACCGACGTAATAAAGCAATTTGTAGATGCCGGCATTCCTATCGATAGCTACAACAATAAAGGCTACACCGCGTTAATGATTGCCACTTATCACGGTAATAAAGACACGGTTAACACGCTTTTACACTTAGGTGCTAATGCCTGTCTAGAAGATAACCGAGGCAACACTGCACTTATGGCTGCTATATTCAGAGGTGAATTTAGTATTGCTAAAACACTCGTATCACTTGATTGCGACAACGCGCATCAAAACAAAGCCGGCCAAACAGCCGAGCAATTTGCACAAACTTTTGGTCAACAAAAAGTTATAGAGTTACTAGCACAGGTAAATAATGGAAAATAATCTGCACGCAACAAAAAGCCCTAAAATAATAGGGCTTTTGATTTACTAAATATATGTTCAAATTAAACGTACTTACTCTAAAAACAGTGTGTTTATTAAGCTTTCTTGTTCTTTCCCAGCTTCATGTTTTAATGCTCGTATAAAATCCATAGAATTGGCGGGACTGCTTGGATAAGCATGATTTTTCCAAACCAACTTGAGCGCATTAATAATGGGTTTATCCCCAATCGCAGCGCGTAGCTTAGCAAAGACAATGGTTGCTCGCGAATATTGGTCAAAGCTTTGTGTAGCATCAACTAAGGCTGATCGCTCCTTTATGTTCATCAACATACTTTGCTCATAGCGTGTTGTTTCATACTCAACCAGCGCTTGCATGGTCGCTTTCCCATAACGCTGCTCTATAACAACAAGCTCAATATACTTTGCCATAGACTCCACTAAAAAAGCGCTATCTGAAAATACTCCATTACCAATATCATGGCCAAACCATTGATGCGCAGTTTCGTGAACTGCACGGCGATAGCGTTGATCAAAGCCTGCATTAGCACTTGGCTTTGCTCTAAAACCAACACTGTCTTCAATAAGTATAAGTTGCGGCAGGGCATAACCTGTTCCACCAAATTTAGGCGAGCCTATTAAGCTCAATTGTTTTGCTCTATATGGGCTTATATTATTAAGCCATTTTATTGTGTCGCCCATTGCACTGAGGTTTACGGCTATAGACTCCGCTCGTGCTGGCTCGTTTTTATCTTTAGCAAACACGTTTAACATCACGCCATTTTGCTGCTTGGTAACAGGGGAATAAGGCACCGTCACCCAAGCTGGGATTGCATTTATGGGTGTACGAGTCTCAAAATGAAATATTTCGCGGTCATCTTTGCTGGTACGTGATATTTCCTCTCCTTGGGTTATAACCTGATAATCACTTGTTGTACTCACTTTACTCGACATAGTAAGCCACTGGTAATGAGTACTTGCTTTCGCCGTTTTAGCAAATAGCTTCGTGGGTCTAATCACCGATTTCACTTTAAGTGCGTGTTGCTGACGAAGTATAGGATCGGTTAATTCATAATTATCTTGATAGCCAACAGTCGGCAATAAAGGCACTGATCGTATATAGCTAAATTCAGGGGTTATTATCTGATGGCCTCTCACTGGCCAAAGCTTAGCTTGATGAACATCAAACCGTGTAACTAGTTTACGTATTTCTCCTGGCTGCATTTCATTCTCAAACTTAAACACAGCTTGATTAAGCAAGGGAAAGCTTTTAGCCCTTTGCGCGCCATCGATTTCAATATCGGCCCATGTATAAAAACCAGAGCGCCCAACCAATATCTCTTTAATAGGATCTTGATGGGTGTTTTTTAAGGTATATATTAAGGAAAAATGAGCTTGCTGCTGATGCGGATAAAAGTCTACATTAGCATCAATGTGCACAATGTTTGGCTGTGCTACATTGCGCCATTGTGAGAATGCTTTTTCGTATTGTGCTTTAAATGCCTCGCGTTTATGCGAGTTGGTTAAAGGCTTCTCCTCAACCAGTCTTAAATGTAATTGAGTAAATAGTGCCACAGTGATAAGTAAAGGAATAAGTAACCAAAAATGTTTAACCCCCATTACTCTTTGGCTCAAACCGGCACCTCGGTGATTAAAAATCCCCGTAATTATAACTAAGCTTATACACGCAACTAACCAAACTGATATATAAGGCCAATAACTACTTATACTTGCACGATAACCCCAAAAGTTATCAGGTGCCTGCAAAGGCGTCCAACCAACACTCCACAATGTATGCGTAAGACCAAGATAAGTCATTATCGGTGTAAATTTGATCAGTAAAATAACAGCAATTAGCAAACCCGCAATAAGCTGCGAACGACACAAATTAAATACACACAAAAATACACACGCGATAATGGCAAGCACAATTGCCATCAAAAATAAAATGGTTAAATGTACTTCAAATTGATATGCACTGTGTAAAAACCACTGAGCTGCACTTGCCCCTAATAAGCTCATTGTTAAAAAAAACAACATCATAGTACCTAGGGCCAATAACTGACTGTTTAAAAAGTAATATGTTTTGAGCGGTGTGGCAGCGATCAGCTCAGCTATATTATAGTATTTAGCGAAACAGCTTACTTGCCAGCTCCACAAAGCCATTAATAAAGTGCCAAACAACAATTGCATATCAAATGCATAATAACTGATCGCATCAAGGCTTGTGGTGCTCATAACACTCATTGGTTCAACATAACCAGACGACGAGGCAACACTATTAAAAACTATCACCGGCCAAACAAAAATAATCAGTAAAGTAACAGGGTGTAAAACCAAATTAACCAGCGTAATTTTGTATAAACTGGCGATCATCAAAAATGGTTTTTGCGTGACTCTCGCTGTTTTATATTCAGCGGGTTCTAACGTGTTGTAACGAACGCATTCGTTAGTATTTTTACCTTTTTTACTCTTTAATAATGTATTTTTTTATTTTTACTAAAAGTAATATAAAAAATACCAACAGCAAGCATACTCACAACAACGCGATTAATAGCAAATGAAGCCCCTAATGAATTGGTTAAACTGTTTATTACGGCTGTGTATGCAAAAGGGTCAAGCCAAACAAATAATGTATAAAAGCGATTGCTTATAATACTACTTCCAGCAAGTAATGGATTTCCGGTAATACTTGCAAGCATTATGTAGCCTATCCACAACACCGCAAAAACAACATAATTGGGTAA
This sequence comes from Pseudoalteromonas sp. B62, assembly GCF_037162565.1. Taxonomy (NCBI): domain Bacteria; kingdom Pseudomonadati; phylum Pseudomonadota; class Gammaproteobacteria; order Alteromonadales; family Pseudoalteromonadaceae; genus Pseudoalteromonas; species Pseudoalteromonas sp. B62. The sequence goes on from NZ_JARLVB010000001.1 coordinate 509,091, forward strand.
TGAAGTAGTTGATTTATGGCAAACAAAAAAGGCAACAACAACTAAAAAGCAGCTATTTGGTAACAACACTAAAAAGCTATTAAATACAGTAAAAGAAACCATATTCGGTATATAGCCAAATTGCCTTACATGCATGTATATCATTACTAAAACACTGATTAAGCTAATAATAAAAACCAAGCAAATCAGTAAACATACTCTTGCTAAACTGCGCTTAAATAGGCTAGTTTGCGTAGCATAAATAAGCTCCTGCATAGACGCGTGCTGATCTCGTAAAAATATAACGGGCGCCAATACTCCTACAAGCACAGGTAACTGCATCATTTGTAGCATCGTAATATTTAACTTAAATTGTTTTAACGAATCAACTTCAACTGCTGCAAGCCCAGAGGACAACATAACCGAAAATATTAAAGGAATAATAATGCACAGCCAAACAAGTGGTTGGCGCACTGCATATCGCCACTCATTAAAAATTAACATGTGTGACTTCCTTCATTGAGTGCAAAAAAGTACTTGTCTTGAAGCGTAGCGGGCGAGTTTATTGCATTTTGTGCAGGCGCTGTGTCTGCATAGACACGAAATGACGCTCTACCATAGCGATGGCTCTTACTTAATACATGCTGATTTGGTATGCCCGTAGGTAAACTTTCGAGCTGCCAAATCTTACCTTCTAAAGGAACTAGTAACTCTTTTACGTCACCGCTTTGTATGAGTACTCCTTGATCTATAATGGCCACGTAGTGACATAAATTTTCTACATCTTCAACAATATGGGTCGATAACAATACCAACCTATTTTGACTAATACTAACGAGTAAATTATTTAAACTTTCTCGTTCCACAGGATCAAGCCCAGCAGTGGGTTCATCCATAATAATTAGTTTTGGGTTACCTAACAAAGCCTGAGCCACGCCAAAACGCTGCCTCATTCCTCCCGAAAAATTAACGACCTTTTTATTAGCAAACTGAGTCAAATTGGTTAGTTCAAGTAAACTATTAATTTGGTTTTTGCGTGCATTACCATCTATGCCTTTTAATACGGCAATATGCTCAAGTAACGCCCGACAACTCATGTTGGGGTACACGCCAAAATATTGTGGTAAATAGCCTAGCTGCGATCTAAGCGCATCTGGTTGGCTAATCACATCAAGGCCATTAAAATTAATATGTCCGGAGTCGGCATTTTGTAAACACGCGAGTGTGCGCATAAGTGTTGATTTACCCGCTCCATTAGGGCCAAGTAGACCGACCATACCGGCGGGTAGAGTGATCGTCACATCATTCAAAGCCTGCGTACCATCTGCGTATTTTTTGTTGATATTTTTCAGTGTAAGCATTAGTTTCATCCTTAATTGGTATAGCACCAGCTTAAGAAAGCAAGTCAATACAAGCGAGAAAATAATGGTTAACGTATTGAAATAAATGATGAACATAAAAAAGTAACGTTGGTCATTTAAATATGACCTTTCATCATTTAAATAAACGGCCTAGTATGCTTAAAACGGTTACTAACCCTATGAAATTAAATAATTATTTTAAAAATAAATTATGATTGAAACAGTTTTATGGATAAACTAGCGCGCTCAGCGTAGTGAATTGTGCAAAGGTAATGTTTAAAATAAAAAGACAATTTTATCTAAGCGTACCCGCTCAGAAACTATAATAAAAACGGAGTCACATATGCAGCAAGCCAATACACCAATATGGCAACGCTTTAGCATTACCCAGCTAATAATTTTTTACCGCTAATAGCCGCTATTATGCTCGACTCTCATATACGCTTTTTGTCATCACATATGGATTCAACTAGCCAATATCTGACTATTAATATTCAACTTTTTTTACAGTGTATTCCCTTTTTATTGCCCATGCGTTTGCATATCGTTTATTACTTACACCCGCAATCATAGTTTGGCTGTTAGGCTTTTTAGCCTATCCATCTCTCTTGCTAGTATTTAATAACCAACTTCTTAACTTTTCGCAATGGCAATACCTTGATGCACAATGTTGGACACTGTGCGCATCTGCAAGTGGTATATGGCTTATTACTAAACGCACTAATAAAAATAACAATGTGTTGAGTAATAAATGGCTTAAATCCTTGTTTTCACTTGATACAGTCGTGTTTATAGTACTTTTAGGTTGGGCAATAGTTACATCAAGCATACTCAATACGCACACTGATCCTATGTTAAACCAGCCTATTGAGCCTGTTATTGATGTTTATAAAGTATTCACACAGTTTGATACTTTTTTGGGTTACCTTTGGCAAATTACTGTTTGTGCCGGATTAGTATATGGAGTGTATTTATTAAATAGATATTTATTAATACGCTACGTATTAACCTATCATGGCGTATTAATATTTTTGTTTGCAAGTTTAATAAGCCTCGTTGTACTTACACCTATATTAACATCGTGCTTGCTACTGTTACCTATTAACGATTTACCCTCAGGCATTGCTAACTTAACACCAGGCGGTAATGATAATATTTTCAGCCCTGAAAATTATCAGTTCGTATTTTTGTTTTTGGCTATAAGCACACCGATTATTTTAGCGTTTGAACGACAGCAACAACACGTTCAAATTAGCAACATTGCCCAACAACAAACAAAAACAGAGCTAAAGCTACTTCAACAGCAAATTAACCCTCATTTTTTATTTAATACATTAAACAACCTTTACGCACTGACATTAAAAAAAGCAGATAATGCACCGGATCTTGTTATGCAATTAGCTAACTTACTGCGTTACAGTGTTTATGAAGGCCAAAAAGCACAGGTGAGTTTAGAAGAAGAAATCAATTACTTAAAAGGTTTTATTGCATTGCAGCATTTACGAAGTGCTGAGCGCTGCAACTTTGATGTGCAATGGCCTGAATATCAACAACACTATTTAATTTCGCCGCTACTGTTAATAATGATTTTAGAAAACGCGATAAAGCATGGTGTAGAGCCCACGTCACAAAAAGTAACGGTTGTGTTTAAAATCACCATGGCCGATAACATACTAACGCTATTTTCCTCTAACCCTATTCTACCTAATAACAATTCAGAGCATGGGATGGGACTTAACAATTTACGCCGTAGGCTAACTCTTTTATATCCAAATAAGCACACATTAATTATTAATGAAAATAAAAACCTTTGGCAAACCACACTTAAATTGGAGCTGGCTGCATGCTAAACACAATAATTGTTGATGACGAGCCGCTCGCGCATGACGTTATACTGCATCATTTAAGTGCCCATAAAGATATTAATATAAGCGGACAATACCTTAACGCTAAAGATGCATTATGTGCTTTAGCCACATCATCTATTGATTTGTTATTTTTAGACATAAACATGCCCGAACTATCAGGGATTGCATTACTAAAAGTGCTCGCGAATCGACCACAAGTGATTATTATTAGTGCGTATCAAGAATATGCTTTAGCCGGTTTTGAACTAGACGTAACTGACTACCTACTAAAACCAGTCTCTGCGCAACGCCTTGAACAAGCACTCAATAAAGTACGGAAAAAAGAAAACACATAACGCTAAATCCCAAGGCACCTCTGACTATTACGCTTAAAATCGATCGTGAAAAACATAAAATTCAATTAAGCGATATAGACATGTTTGAAGCGTATGGTAATTACGTAAGAGTATGGCAAGGTGAAAAATCATTACTTGCAAGCAGTACTCTCAAATACATATTGCAGGAACTTGATACTTCATTTATTCAAGTCCACAAATCTTACGTGATTAACAAAAATAAAGTTGTTGCGTTAAGTAATGAAAGCGTTCAACTAGCATCAGGCGTGTCAGTTAAAATTGGCAAGTCATTTAAACAACAAGTGCGCGACATTATTTAACCTGAGATCTTATTTTATGTTTATCTAAAACATAACTTTAAGCTTTTCCCTAACAACGACTCTAGACTTTAACACTTAACCTTTGCGGCTTTTCTCGCGTTACAAAGTAGCAAATTAGCGAGCCCACTGTTACCAGTACAACCCCTGCCAAAACGAAGCACTCAGCGTAATAGATAAATACAACGCCGAAATAATAGTAGAAAACACCGGTGTAAAGTACGAAAGTGTTCCCAAAAGCATTAAGTTACCGCCAATAATAGCTTGATTCCACAGTGCATAACCGCTCCCCACTACTACACCAGCTAATAGCAACGTTATGCTTGAGCCCAGTGAAAACGTTAATGGCGCTTCATTACTAAAACCATATTGCGCCCACAAACTCATTGCCGTGACAGTAAAAAATAACGTAATAGCATTTTTACCATTACTCAGCTTTTGCGTAACTACGCAATAAATAGCCCATATAAACGCTGCAGCTAATGCCATTAAGTAAGTAGCAGGATTATCAGCAAAGTTAGTAACAAGCGTATCGAGTGACATTTTTTGATCGCCTGTAATACACCAAGCAACGCCTAAAAAAGCAATGATCATGCTTGGGTAAACCCAGAAACTTACTTTTTTACGACCAATAATAATAGAGAGCAGTATAGTCAGCGTGGGCCATAAATAATTAATAACCGCCATTTCCATTGCCTGATGACGGCTATTTGCCATACCAATAGAAAGCGCCAAGCAAATTTCGTACGCTACAAATAATAAAGTACCTACTCCCAAGTAACGTTTCGAAAAACCACTAAACTTGGGCACTCCCATAACCAAAATTAAAAATATCGCACTGACAGAATACATAGCCGACGCACCACCAATGGGGCTAAACAACTCAGAAATATCTCGTAGTAATGCAACTAAGCAACTCCACAGTAATATGGCCGCGACTCCATAAAGCGTGTATTTATTTTTGCTTATAAAATCCATTTGCCAATCCAAAAGTACTACTCGTAAATTTGAAACTAAACTAACAGTAATTATTTAATTAAACAATAAGGGTCTGTTGTTCTTTCAAGGTTGAATTTGCAGCAGTCTGTTTGGTATTTAGGCAAGGCAGAGCCTATATAGTGTGGTTATTCCCCATTAATGGGCGATAACGTAGCATTAATGCCAAACAGGCGCTGCCCAAAGGGTTCTTCCTAGGGGCTACTTACTCTTTGTTGCTCGGTTTTTACTTAGCCCACTAGGTTACAAATCTCGCGCCGCGATTAAATAGCCCCTAGTTTGAACAAATTTTAATCCGCAAAGATCAACAGACCCTAAAGTTAATAGCTTAAACCTCTCGTTTGTTTTTAGCATTCACCCTTTTTAGTAATTGACCTTTTGGTCAGTAAAGCTACAATCAATCAATACGTTAAACACGCAAACTTTATAATGACCACACAAATAAAGCCAAATAAAAAAGAAGTCACACGCGAGAAAAACCAAAAACTAATTTTAGATGCCGCCGAGCAATTGTTTTCGCAATTAGGTTACGACGGAGCAAGTATGAGCATGGTTGCTAAAGAAGCGCAGGTGCCAAAAGCTAATATTTTGTATTACTTTAAAAGTAAGGATGGTCTGTACGAGTCTGTGATTGACCGCATAATAGCTAATTGGAACTTAGGGCTCGATAACGTCACAATTAACGACGATCCAGCTACCGTGCTTTATAACTATATTAAAAGCAAAGTAATACTGGCCGTAAATCAGCCAATGCAATCTCGCTTATTTGCCAGTGAAATACTGCGCGGTGCACCCTATTTACAAAACTACTTTAGAACCAATACCCGCCCTTGGGTTAAACAAAAGGTTGATGTACTTCAAGCATGGATGGACGCTGATAAAATGGATAAGGTTGATCCCTACCATTTGCTCTTTACTATTTGGTCTACCACGCAATATTACGCCGACTTTCAGGCTGAGGTTTTACTCGTAATGAACAAATTAGAGTACGACGAAACCGATGTGGCACAAATTACGCAATCAATTGCCCACATAATTTTAAAAGGTATTGGTCTTAAAATACCTGAGCAAAGTGAGACTTAACCCATGACATCCTTTACTACACCCGATTTATTTGACGATCATCGCGATAACGTGCAAGTAGCAGACAGCGGCCTTTATCACTTTGGTAAAAAAACCACGTTTTATGGCAAAGTAGTTACCGTTACCTGCCCAGAAGACAACTCTTTTGCCGCCGATATATTGCATGAAAATGGTGAAGGTAAAGTATTGGTTATAAACGGGTTTGCGAGCAAACGCTTTGCGTTTATAGGCGATATTATGGCTGAGCGTGCCCTAAATAATGGCTGGGAAGGCGTAATAATAAATGGCTGTTGCCGAGATATAGAAATACTTGCCACGATGAACTTACCTGTAATGGCGCTAGGCTCTACACCGCGTAGTACCTTAAAGCGCGGCTTTGGTGATAAAAACCAAGCTGTTACCATGCTTAGCACCACTATTGAACCTAACAATTGGGTTTACGCCGATATTAACGGTTTAATCATCAGTAAAACGCCCCTTATTTAGCACTCAAAACCATATAAATAGAGACCAACTTGGTGCATCTGCGCACCAAGTTGGTTTGTTTTAGCTCATTTTAATCTCACTATTTCTACAGACCACATTTACAAATCTCATACAACCCAACAAAACCTGACCAGTTGGACAGGATTTTAATTTATGGCATTCCTCTTGCTTAGTCTAAGCACTATAAAATCAAAACTACCGATTAAAAAGCGGAGCCTTAGCAATTGCATTAAATTAGTGATCTATTATAACGCGAAGAAAATGACGCAGTGAGTGCGCTATTTAATCCAATAAAATGATCATGTTTTTAATAAAATTGGTATTCATAATAATAATAACCAGCCCGCTTTTTAATCACTCTTAACTTAATAAGTAAGTACTTGGTCAGTTTTATAATAATGAGCTGCAAATGAGTGATAAAAAAACAACAAAGGTATATTTTGCAATCACGGTCCTACCCTGTGGCAAACAAACCACTCTGGAGTGCTTGCAAACAATCGCTTAGCTGTAAAAGATGTATTTGCAGTAAAGGGCGAGCGTAACAGCGCAGGCAACCCACACTGGTTTAAAACAGCTAAACCGGCTCAAAATACGGCAAGCTCGGTTAATAAGCTCATGACCGCTGGTTGTAACTTTATAGGCTTTACCCATACTGACGAGCTGGCTTATAGCTTAGAGGGTAATAATATACATTATGGCGCTGCGCAAAATCCTAAATTAAAAGGGCATGCTTGCGGTGGTTCGAGTATGGGGTCTGCTGCTGCAGTTGCTGCTAACTTAGCTGATATTGGCTTAGGCACCGACACCGGCGGCTCAATTAGAGTACCCGCCAGCTATTGTGGTTTATATGGCATAAGGCCAAGCCATAACGTGATTGAAAAAGACGGCCTAATACCGTTGGCTCCGCCTTTTGATACCATAGGTTGGCTTACCCAAAGCGCCGAGCTATTAAGCGATGTAGGTAATGTACTGCTACCAAATCAAGCTATTAATAACGTTGATACCTTAGTTATTTGCGAGCCGTTATTTGAACTCGTTGACCCTGTTTTACAAGCCCCACTTAAACAATTGCTTGAAAAAACCAAGCCTAATTTTAAGCACCATAAAGAATTTGAACTACCTAACAGCAGCTTATTAAATGAACTTGCTGATAGTTTTAGAGTACTGCAAGGGCGAGCAATCGCAAAAACGCATAAAGATTGGCTTCAATTGCCGGGGCAACTTCCCCAGTTTGCTCCAGCAATTGCGGCACGTTTTAATATGGCGCTTGCCCTAACTGTTCAAGAAGAACAAGAAGCACTAAAAGTACAAACCCAATGGCAAACACTAATAGCTAAAAACCTAAATACAAACAGCTGTTTATTTTTGCCAACCACCCCCACAACTGCACCTAAATTAGGCGCCGACACAAGCGCCTTACGCATGCAAATTATTACGCTTTCGGCAATTGCAGGGCTTAGTGGCTCAGCGCAAGTGCATTTACCGCTGGCTGATTTAGTAAATGATCATCCGTATGGTTTTTCATTAATGATGAGCCACGGTAACGATAAAAGCTTACTTGCTTGCGTTAAGCACCTAGCTGCACACTTTAAACAGGACACACCGGCATGACCACACACAACATTGCATTTACCGCGTCTCATTTTTCGGCCACTGAGGCGGGTATAAATATACTAAAACAAGGCGGTACAGCTACCGAGGCTATGGTAGCGGCTGCCGCTGCTATTAGTGTTGTATATCCACATATGAACTCAATTGGTGGCGACAGCTTTTGGCTTATCGATAACCCAAATCAAAAAACGCCCACTGCTATTGACGCCTGCGGCCGCGCAGCAACTAATACAACGCCCTATAACCCGCTCACGCAAATACCAGAGCGCGGCGGATTAAGCGCACTGACTCAAGCGGGCACAATACGCGGTTGGCAAAAAGCGCTTGAACTAGATGAGCATGCGGCACTACCACTGTCAAAAATTTTAGCACCTGCTATTGAACTTGCTCGCGAGGGTTTTACCGTAACAAAAAGCTTGCAAGCAGGCTGCGAAAAGCTAGCCGCTGCTAACAATACCAATGAGGCGTTTAAAAACCTCTACATACCCAATGGCAAGCCCTTACAAGCAGGCCAGCATTTTAAAAACCCTAAACTTGCAGCAACGTTTGAATACCTAGCAAAGCATGGTTTAAACGCATTTTATGAAGGCGCACTTGCCAACTCATTTGCCGCCGACTTAGCAAAAGCAGGCAGCTCAATTACCGCAGGTGACATTGCAAATACTAAAGCCGAGGTAGTTACTGCGCTAAATGCAAACCTCAGTGGTATTGATTGCTACAACTTACCCGCGCCAACACAGGGCGTGCATTCACTACAAATAATTGGTGCCGTAAATAAGTTAAAGCATTTAGCTAAAACCGATGCCGACTGGACACATTTAATTGTTGAGGCAACTAAACAAAGCTTTACCCATCGCCCTACCCTTTGGGCTGACCCTGAAGCATTAGGAGACGATTATAAAAACGCACTAACCGATAATCGCTTAAGCGAACTTGCTAACAATATTGATATGGCCAAAGCCAAAAAATGGCCATTTAACGCAGAGCCTGGCGATACTGTGTGGATGGCAGCCAGAGATAAAAACGGGCAATTAGTCAGCTTTATTCAAAGCATTTACTGGGAATTTGGCAGCGGAATATTAATGAGTGAAGGCGGCTTTGTGTGGAATAACCGTGGTTTAAGCTTTAGTTTAAACAATCAAGATACCAACGCCCTTGCTCCAAATAAAAAGCCCGCTCATACACTTAACCCAGCACTGGCAAAGTTTAGCGATGGTCGTCGACTTGCTTACGGAACAATGGGCGGTGAAGGGCAGCCACAAACTCAAGCCACTGTTTTTGCAGGCTACGCGTGGCGAAATAAATCTATAAAACAAGCAATTAGCGACCCTCGTTGGTTACTTGGACGAACATGGGGCGATACGAGTACAAATTTAAAAATTGAAAAAGAGTTAGTTTTTCATATAGAACATGAATTAAATCAACGTGACCACGATTGGGTAAGCGTTGATAATAATAACGAAATGATGGGGCACGCTGGGGCTATTTTAGATACACCTACAAGCCTTGAAGCTGCAACAGATCCTCGTTCAGATGGACGTGCAACAGTAACTACAGCAGGAACACAATGTCAGAAATAATAAATCAATGGCCAATTATAGTAGCCTTAATAGCAACCGGTATTTTTGCCGGTATTTTAGCAGGACTTTTTGGTGTAGGCGGCGGTATTGTTATCGTCCCTGTGCTGTATTTTTTACTGCAAGGTTTTGGCGTAAGCCCAGAGTCGGCAATGATGATAGCCACCGCTACATCACTTGCAACCATAGTACCTACTTCGCTTTCATCTATTCGCTCGCATCATAGCAAAGGGAATATTGACCTTTCGCTAATAAAATACTGGGCACCATTTATTTTAGTTATGGCCGTTGTAGGCAGCTACTTAGCGCACTCAATACGCGGTAATGCACTGGTACTTATGTTTGCCTGTATTGCTATTTTAGTCAGTTTAAACATGCTATTTAGAGCCGGCGCACCCGCGCTTGTAAAACAACTGCCAGGAAAATTTGGTCAAGGGGTTATGGCAAGTATTGTAGGTGGTTTGTCGGTAATGATTGGCATAGGTGGCGGCACTATTGGCGTACCTATGCTAAACGCATTTAATGTACGCGCCCATGTTGCAGTAGGTACTGCGGCCGTTTTTGGTTTATTGATTGCACTACCAGGCGTTATTACCTTATTAAGTATTGGCACAACGCCAACCGATGCTCCCCTAGGTACGTGGGGGTTGGTTAACCTCCCTGCCTTTTTTCTTATTATTCCGTTGACTATTTTATTTGCGCCTATTGGCGTAAAAATTGGTAGCAAGCTGGATCAAAAACAACTAAAACGCGCCTTTGCCGTTGTCTTAATGATAACCGGCATACGCATGCTTATTCAGACTCTGGGAGCCTAAAATATGTTTAATAACACGCAAGTTCAAACCTTAAACCCACCACAGCGTTTATTAATGGGACCAGGCCCAATTAATGCCGACCCTCGTGTTTTACGTGCTATGTCGGCGCAGCTTATAGGCCAATACGACCCAGTAATGACCGGTTTTATGAACGAAACCATGGCACGTTACCGCGAAATTTTTAAAACCAAAAACGAATGGACCATGCTAATAGATGGCACATCGCGCGCAGGGATTGAAGCCGTATTATGCTCAATTTTACGCCCAGGCGATAAAGTCCTTGTGCCAATTATGGGGCGCTTTGGCCACCTACTTGCTGAAATAGCAGAACGCGTTGGCGCAAAGGTGCACACAATAGAAGTACCGTGGGGCGAAGTGTTTACGCCAGAACAAATCGAAAAAGCCATTGTTGATGTAAAACCCCATGTACTTGCTATGGTACAAGGCGATACATCCACCACCATGAACCAACCTCTTGAGCATATTGGCGATATTTGCCAAAAGCACGATGTACTATTTTATTGTGATGCTACCGCCTCCATTGTGGGTAACGAACTTCCTGCCGATGAGTGGAAACTCGATGCACTTTCTGTTGGCCTGCAAAAATGTTTAGGCGGTCCTTCTGGGTCTGCGCCATTAACGCTTAGCGACAAATGCGCCGAGTGGATCCAAAAACGTAAAAAGGTAGAAGCAGGTATTCGCACAGCCGATCATACCGACGGCACCGAGCCCTTTGTACGCTCAAACTACTTTGATTTAGGCATGATCATGAATTACTGGGGGGAAGAGCGCCTTAATCATCATACCGAAGCCACCAGCATGCTGTATTGCGCCTCAGAATGCGCCCGCATTGTTATTGAAGAAGGCGTGGATAACTGCGTAGCGCGCCACAAATTACATGGCGATGCCATGCTAACAGGCATTGAAGCGCTCGGCTTAAATGTATTTGGTGATTTAACACATAAAATGAACAACGTACTGGGTGTTTATATACCCGAGGGCATTAATGCCGATCACGTACGCGGGCAAATGCTAACCGATTTTGGAATAGAAATTGGCACCTCGTTTGGCCCGCTGCATGGCAAAATTTGGCGTATTGGTACCATGGGTTACAACGCCCGTAAAGATGCTGTATTACAAACATTGGCAAGCCTTGACGCTTGCTTACATGCCAACGGTTACAAAGGCCCTAAAGGCGAAGCCGCCATTGCCGCCCTTGCTCACTATAAATAAAAAAGGATTTAGCATGACGATTGTAAGCCCACAACACAGCCCTTTATTAGACAAAGAACTTGCTGATGAATACGCAACACGCGCTTTATCTCGCTGTAAAACCCTCAGCGCACTATCGCAAATGCAAGGCGGTATTCACCGCGTGTACTTATCAAAAGAGCACAAAGACTGTAACGCCGTTACTGCATCGTGGATGGTTGAGGCAGGCATGCAATCGTGGCAAGACGAAGTGGGCAACCTTTGGGGGCGACTAAAATCATCAAACCCACATGCTAAACGTTTAATTATAGGATCGCACCTCGACACCGTTCCAAATGCAGGTGCGTTTGATGGTATTTTAGGTGTACTACTGGGGATAGAAATTGCAGCGCTTGCACATAAGTTAAAGCTCGACCTGCCCTTTCATTTAGATGTAGTGGGCTTTTGCGATGAAGAAGGCACCCGCTTTGCCACCACTTTAATTGGCTCAAAAGCCCTCGCTAACGAATTTGACCCACAGTGGCTAAACATTGAAGACACAAACGGCATAACTATGCGCCAAGCCATGCTCGACTTTGGTTTAAACCCCAACGACTATGCAAAGGCCGCACTAAACAAAAACGAATTACTAGGTTACTGGGAAACTCATATTGAACAAGGTCCGGTACTCGAATCGGTTAATCAGGCGTTAGGCGTTGTAACTGCAATCGCAGGAGCAAAGCGCGCCATGCTTACCCTAACAGGCCAAAGCGGTCATGCGGGTACAACCCCAATGAACTTGAGGCAGGATTCACTAGCAGGCTGCGCTGAATTAGTAACCGAAATTGAAAAACTAGCAAGTAATGCTAAAAATGGCGAAGTTGCCACCGTAGGGCAAATACAGTCTCGCCCTGGGGCTACAAACGTGATTGCAGGCAAAACAACCATAAGCCTAGACGCACGCGCACAAAGCGACACCGATCTCGCTAACTTACTAAGCGTCATACAAAACAGCGCTCAATCTATAGCAAGCAAACGCAATTTAACGCTTGATTGGCAATGGACGCATGCCGCCGATGCCGTAGCGTGCGACACCACTATTCAGCATTTGTTTTCAAGCGCATGTAAACTCAATAACCAAGCATCGCCTTCACTTGCCTCAGGCGCAGGGCACGATGCAATGGCAATCGCTCCAATTTGCCCCGTTGGCATGTTGTTTATACGCAGCCCTGGCGGTATAAGCCATCACCCAGCAGAAGCGGTTATCGACAGCGATGTAACAAAAGCACTCAGTGTAATGTACAGCGCGCTTTTACTTTACGTGAAAGAGTGTGAGTGATTTTAAGGGAATCGAGTAAACCAAGTATATTAACTTGGTATGCTTAGGGGCTTAAACCTCCTCAAAGCCATTTGGAGGTTATTACTGAAGGCTGGTAAATGCAGGAATATACGTTATTTAAAGTAGCTTTATCGAGCTACCCTTTGCTCTTTTAGGCTAAGGCGTTTATGTGAGCTATATACGTGTTGAATGTTTGTACCATTGACCAAATATGCATCCATTTCAACGGTAATTAGCCCCGATAATGGCTTGATTTCTAGAACACCCAACTCACCTAAATTTGTAGATAGTAAAGTATTATTCCTAAAAGCGAACAAAGTCTTGTCAGTATCTCGTAAGTCACCATTCACATATAATTTAACACCACAAAACCAAGCGTTAATTATTTTAACTTTGATTGACTTAACGGTAAATTCAAAGGGTTTTCTCATCAGATCTCCATACCCAGAAAATGTAATTATTATACTTTATGTTCTTATGTGTTTGGCGCACAAACACTTTCTTTTAATACCCGCTTAGTCGATGCTGGGTAATTTTTTAGTGCAGCCAAAGGGCGAATTGGTCGCTGAACCAAATTACCTGAGCAATTTGGGCACACGTTATTTAACAGCGTTTGAGCACAGCCAGAACAAAACGTGCATTCAAATGAACAAATAAAAGCCTCACTGGACTCTGCAGGTAGATTCTTATCACAACATTCACAATTAGGTCTTAAATCTAGCATTTAGAGCTCCTTTTTATCCACCCAATGCTGAGTAAATATCTATTACCTTTTATAACTTTTGATACCTGATGCTCACTTACATCAGGGCGGAAAAGCTTAATTCGCTTTGTTTCAAATATCGGATTACTACAAATAAACTCACCACCCAAATCTGCTTTTTTAAGCACTATATTCAATCGATAGTGTTTACCAGATTCAACTTTGTCTGTGTGTGGTGCTATTTCACTTCCTTGTGGGAATTTAAGCAAATATGTATCAAATTTAATTGGCCACGTAGCACCACAAATCAACATTTTATCGTAGCCTGATTTTTGTCGGCCTCGCTCCCAACAAAATAATTTACTCAAAAAAAACATACAATCCCTCGAAACAGCTAACAAGCTGCAGGTTAACTCGTTTTTTATTTTTATTGATAAACAAACCATAGCCGAGTTCATATTTTGATTCAATCGTTTACTGTATTCTACGTGGGATATAAAAGAGAGTTTTAATGGTGTTTTGATAGGCGTTTTAAAAGACATTATGGTGGCTATAATTGACAGAAAATCAAAATATAGCCACCCGTTTTACTTTAATGCTTATTTAAGGTCTTATTTAATCGTTACCTTTGCATCACTTACCCATGTCTCAGTTATAGCTTCATCATTTTTATCAACTAAATACGCGCGTATGTTCACCGGATTATTGTTAGCTTGTTTGTAGTCAAATGCTAATCGCCATTGGTTTGTACCAACTACCGGATAAACCCCAATAGGCTCTAGTATTTCACCGTTGCTGGCTTCAACAATCGGCTTTATACCACTTTTGTTATCTAAGCCTTTAAACACTGGGCCTTCAAAATCAATCACCATCTTGTTAACACCTTCAGGGATTGGCTGGCCGGGAATCCCGCCTAAGCCTTGTCGAGTATTTACAACGCTTGCAAGGTTTTTTGATTTTGGATCGAGTGGACGCCATTCAATATCATAAGAAAAGGTAAACTCATCACCTTTGCGCGCCTCTTTTTCAGGCACCCAGTAGGCAACAATGTTGTCAAACGTTTCATCTTTTGTTGGAATCTCTATTAACTGAACTGCGCCTTTGCCCCAATCGCCAGTAGGTTTAATCCACGCTGATGAACGCTTATTGTAAAATACGCCGTCGTCCTGGTAGTTATTAAAGTCACGGTCTCTTTGGATTAAACCAAACCCTTTTGGGTTCTCATCAATAAAACTATTGGTCGACACCGACTGAGGGTTATTTAATGGGCGCCAAACGTATTGACCCGATCCTGTGTGAATCGCCAGGCCATCGCTGTCGTGAATTTCTGGGCGCCAATCTTTAGCTTCTGTTTTATCTTTTTGTGAGTACCAATACATACTGGTTAACGGTGCTACGCCTAAACGCTCAACATCAGCGCGCATATACAAATTTGCCGTTACAGAGGTAATATGGCCTTTGGCTTCTTTGTTATCTTTACTTATACCAAATCGATAAGCACCAGTGATAGAAGGCCCTTCAAGCAATGCCCAAACAGACACACTTTCACCTTTTTTCTCTGCGGGGCCAATCCAAAATGCAGAAAAGCGCGGAAATTCTTCTGGTTGATTCATGCCCGTATTAATTGCAATACCTCGAGCCGACAGTCCATATTGCCCCTCTGGCCCGTCGGTACGAAAATAAGACGCACCTAAAAAAGATATCCAATCTGGTTTCATATCTGGGCGCATTATTCTAAAGCCTGCAAATCCAAACCCCTCTGGGAGATCGTGAGCTGGGCTGTCATCAGGCATATCAAAAACATCATTACTAAAAGGTACATTTTGTACCTGATTTTTATCGTCTCTGATGTAAATACTTACTGGCTCAGGAAAATATCGCCCAGGGTAAAATAATTGTACAGGTGCCTTTTTTCCACTTGGGTATAAGGTTTCATCTTCTTTAAAGCGTATTTTCCAATGTTCGTCATACGTAATTTTATCGATTAACTCCGGCGCTGGCACCTTGGTTTCTGTATAGGGCTTTTTGGCTGAGGCTTTTGCCAGCGCTTTTAAGTCTTCGAATGAAAACTCCGTTTGATCTACTGCTTCTGTCGCGTAAGACGACATCGAAGTGCTAAAAATAATTGCGATAAATAACTTTAATTTCATAAAAAGAATGTCCAATAAATTGAGTCAAATGAAAATGGGAACGCTGCACGAACGTATGTTTAACTTAAAGTTCTGTATGGATATTACGTGACGTAATATGAACTAGCGTTTACTAAAATATTGTTATTTGACTACAGGACCTCCCATAATTATTTTTTTAGGGTATTGGTTTTAAGGGAAATTGCGCGCGTTTAATGATATCGCTGAAGTGAAATAAGCGGGGATAGCGTAATTTATTATTAGATCGCTGGTATTCAAATGGATAAGGGTTGTATTTAGGTGGTGGAAAACGAAGAGGCTCATCGCTTTGAAATTTGCAATTAATGGCTGGATTTTATTCGCCGTCCACCTCAGGGCGTATTGTTAGCGCGTACTTTGCTGAATACTTGGCTTTTCCCAACCAAGAATATTTACGCAATAATTTACACCAACCACTAAATATTCCGTTATTTCTGAATTACCACACGATGAAAAACCATTACGCTTACTTTCTAAGTCGAACCAGCCACCAGTAATTATTTCGTAGAGCCACCCTGCTTGTAAGGAACATTCAGGCCAAAACTCTAACAAGTCACCTTCATCTAAGACTCGAAAACCTGCAGGCTCTTCGAAAATAATATCAATTTTATCACCGTCAATAGATATTGTAATTGTTAGGAGATCAACATCAAAATTAAGGTTTATAACCTCAATAGTATTAGTTGAATTATCACTCTCTAAAATTTTATATTTCACAAAACCTCTGAGTACCGCTAACGCCTCGTTAACCGGAGCGTAGGTTGATAGCGTTTTTGCGCCTTTTGTTTTCTGCAAAAACGATGGCAACCGTTTACGCTTCTGTGCTTAACGACTTATTAGGTGTTTTTATCACTTTTGTTTGGAATGTCATTGCACAAAGCACACTCTACACCTTTACGTGATTGATATAGCCTTGAACATATAAATATTGTTGTTGTGATTGAAGACCAAGTACAAGCAAAAATTAATGCTTCTTGGACTGAATGCAGTTTAAGCAACTCAACTATAAAAAGTAAGGCAGCTACTCCAAGAAATACTTTTAATGCTCTAACGAACCAAAACTTAAATCCCATTTGAACTCCAAACCTGAGAAACACCTAACACCCGCATAATGGGCGGATTAGCTTGGCTATAATTAGCGAAGAATGAGCGCCAGCCAAGCGAAAGACGTCCATTATTAATGCGTTTGTTAGGCATTTTTAACTGATAGGTATTCTTTGTATTGTTCTTCCATCTCTTTTTGTATCCATTCTTCTGTTACACCAAATTTTTCCCATACTTTTAAGTAAATAGTGTCAATTAATCGGTCTGTAACTTGAAATAAATAAATCATATCTTGAAGCTCTTTAAGCATAACGACAATGCCATCACTTGTAGGGTCATAAAAGTGAGTAGCATAATCATAGAAGAAATCATGAGCTAGCCAATTACGTTTTTTCAGTGATAGGTTGAGCCTTTCTTCTATTTTAATAGGGATTTCAATTTCAGATTTAATTTGATTTAGTAGCCTACCAAAGGTTTGCTTGTTTAAGTGATCATATATATCTAACCACTCTTGTTCTGTTAATGCCGATTCATCAAGTAATTGGTATGCCATAGCAAAGTTGACCATACCTTTTTCTAAGCATTGACCTGCATAGGAAGCTAAGCCATAAAATGCAAATACCTCTTTTTGATCTTTATCTTCAATTGGAGGTATTGGGTTTATATCTTCTATTTCGATATTGTCAACGAGCATAATTGACTCACTAAATTCCTAACGCCCCGCTAAGGGGAAATTTATTGTTGGCTAAAATGTTGAACGGAGTGAAAACAGCCAACTGTAAATTTTGATTTCCCCTCTTGAGCGACTAGTTATATTTTTATTTGTTCACTCTATCCAGAATTAAACAATATATAGGTTATTTTATTTATGCTTTAGCATAAGTTTTATTTTCTAAATTACCAAAACTTATACAAGAGCTTAAAACTCCCTTAACTTTATCTTCCTCACACATAACCCACAAAGGAGTACCCATGAGATCGTATGCCCCCACGAACTTTTCGGCCATACAGAATTCAGACAAATTCCTCATTATTTCATCACATATCGAGACATGACCGAGTACATAAAACTCATCCATATATATCCCTTTTCTTTGTTCAAGAACTACCGATGTATTTTTAATTTCACCACCCGGCGATTTATATTTACGAGACCAACATATAAACAAACCAGAATTAACCCTAAAGTTCAATCTTTCGCTAACGCCATGAAGCCCTTCATAAAACGCCTTTATTAAATCAAAATCATCAAGACCATCGGAATTAGATGAGCCAATTTTTAAAGATTCTTTCAACAATGAATGTAGTGAATCTCTAATTTCTAGAATGTAATCAGCCTTACCTCCGTTAAAACTATAGATTATTGATGTTGGTGAATTGTTTGGAAATAAACTTGTATAAATAACGTCTGGATCGAAGAATCTAATATCAAACTTCTTTTCCATCCTGTCTATCACTTCATGAAATGATTCTTTGTGTTTATAGAAGTTTGAGAAAATGTTCTGAGATTTTCCTAACTTAATTTGAGCTGCAGACTGCCTAGAACGATGATTTGAGGCCACTAGTGCCACCAGTGGAAACAGCAGTGCTAAGACTCCAAGTGGTATTTTATAAATTTCTACAAATTTATTAAAACCAGTGTAAGAAAGATCTAGGATTAAGTTTGAGTTTAAGAGAATTACTCCCCCTAAAATCAGAGATATAACAACCGGAATTAAGATCGATAGCCAAAATTCAGTTAGGCTAAATAAGCTTTTTCGTTTTTCATACAATGAATTGCTACCTCTTTAAATGCTCTGGATTAGTCATTAAATTTAAAAATATAACGCTAAGCTAAGGGGCAAATTGCTGTTGGCTATAATGTGCGAGGCACGAGTTCAGCCAACTGTTGTTTGTCCGTTTGAGCGCCTTATAGTTACTCCGTTCCATTAATTAATGTATTTACCTATCTCATTAATACATGGAATATGCTTCTGTTGATCACGAATATTTGAGCGGAAACAATCAATGTTTGTAACAAGACTTTCGGATCAACAGGAGTTATTTGTTTCAATACGCATACTCAGGGATTGTCGTAATGCCGACTATCTATAAGACCTGCGAGAAACACTATTAGCCTCTATTTATTCTTTCACTTTACCTCTAGGAGGCCCAAAATGGAAGCCTTTAACGTCTCAGATTTTGCAGCCCTTATCGGGATCGATTGGGCTGACCGTAAACACGATATTTGTGAAATAAATCGTGACACAAATACACAACATTTAAGTGTGATTTCCTCTGAGCCTAAGTCAATTAATGCATGGGCGCTTGAGTTAAAACAACGCTACAACGGCAGATCTGTTGCCGTCGCGTGTGAGCTAAAAAAAGGCCCACTTATATATGCACTCAGTAAATTTAAGCACATTGTATTATTTGTGATTAACCCATCAAGTGTTGCTAAATACCGTGCAGCATTTACGCACAGCGGGGCTAAAGATGATCCTACTGATGCGATTATTCAAGTTGAAATTTTACAACTTCACATGGATAAATTAACGGTTATTAGGCCGGATTCAGAGGACGTTAGGTGTCTTGCGCAGCTTGTCGAATACAGACGTAAACTAGTACAAGATCGTGTTAATTTAACCAATAAAATAGCCACAACGCTAAAAAATTATTATCCCCACGTGATTGATTGGTTTAAAGAAAAAGACACTCAAATATTCTGTGACTTCTTACTGCGCTGGCCCTCTCTTGCTCACGCTAAAAAAGCGAGGAAACAAACACTACTCGACTTCTTTAATCAACATAATTCCCGCTATCCACTCGTTAATGAAAAGCGGATAAAAGAAATCAAGGATGCAGAAATACTCACCGAAGATATGGCGGTGATCACGCCAAATTTATTGCTTATTGAATGCCTAGTTCCGCAACTTAAACAGCTGATGTTGGCAATAACACGATTTGATGACGAAATTAAAACACTTTATAAGCAACATACAGATCGCGCTATTTTTGATAGTTTACCTGGGGCGGGGCCACAATTAGCACCTCGATTATTAGCCGCTATGGGATCAAATCGTGACCGCTATAAGTGCGCCGCTGACATACAAAAATACGCAGGCATTGCTCCAGTAACCGAACGCAGTGGCAAAAAGGAATGGATACACTGGCGACACTCGTGCACTAAATTTTTAAGGCAAACATTTGTGGAACGGGCAGGATTATCTGTGCGCTATTCATTTTGGGCAAAAGCATATTATCGGCAGCAAGAAGCCAAAGGAAAACCCCATAATACCATCATCAGATCGTTGGCATTTAAGTGGATACGAATTCTATTTAGGTGCTGGAAAACACATACGCCCTACGATGAATCAACTTACTTAACCGCATTGAAAAGTAAGGGTTCACCGCTGTTAAAATTTGCGGTGGAAAGTGAGCTTTAGCGCTTGCTGTCCACCTCAGGGCGTGTTGTTAGAGCTAAAAATTACCGACCCTTACTTTGTTAATAACGTCCTCATTTGATTTGTTATATTTAGATTCATTGTTGTAGACAGTTGAGCCAAAATAAGTGCCTCCTGCAAATTTTATTGACCACCCTTTATATTCTTCTTTATTCCCTTTTATTTCAAATGCGCCAACTCTAGCGTGATTGGCTACATGAATCATACCGCGCCATTCAAGTTGATCATTCTCCATTTCATGACCGTAATTTTTAATTAACATGAGTTCTTTCGAGAATGATAAATTTGAAAATATTAAACTATATTTTAATTTTATTTCTTTGTTATTCAGATAAAATTTAGAGTCGTTATAACTTATCGTTTGCCATAGTCCGCGACTTGTTTTATGAGTAAAGCCATTTTCTTGATTAAAGTATTTTACTTCAATACCAAAATAAGATGGTTCAAAACCCTCTTCAATTAAATGATCTTTAGGAAATAAGACATAGTCAATTCTAACATTTACATTTTCAGATAAATGAATACCATTAACTTCTGGATAAATGTAAAAGTCTGCAGCTAACTTTTCATTGAACCAATTTTTTAACTCTGGTTCGCTTGTGAACCTTTCTGTTGTTTCACGTAATTTATTATATTTTTCTTTTTTTAAAAGAACTGTTTGATTAATCAAAGCTCGAATTGCTTTTTCTGAACCAAACTCATCTTTAATGTTTTCTATAAATTGAGCTAATTTATCATTAACCTCTTCAAATTTTTTTTGTTCAGCTAAAAAAGTTGATTGATAATCTGGAAAGCCATTAATAGTGTTAGTGATTCTTCGCTCTTCATCCCATAAAGAAGAAATCTCTTCGTACGCAATTCTATTTTTGATAGAACGTTCTTCTTCAATATTGGGATCAAATACTTCAGGTTGTTTACCATTAAGTATTTTAATAGCATCAATTTTTTTAGTGATCCTCCGCGCTGTTCACCACATTGGTTACACTGGTAAACATAATGAATACCACCACCAAATTCTCTTGTTTTTATTTCTTTGTGCATTTCACAATTGCAAGGTCCTGTAGCTCTCGCATTTTCCAAAGACTCTCTTTTATTTTTAATTTCTACGAGTTCTACAATGAGCAGATTAGCGTCCATATTCATCCTTTAGCTCTAACATCTTATTGAACACCACTCTGGGGGTTTATAACACCCCAAAACGGCGTATATTACATTGTTCAATAATTCCACTAAGTAACTTCAATGTAAACAAGTAATTAGGCATGTTATAAAAAGCCCTTTGTTATTTTGCACCAAAACGGTGTTTAATAATGTTATTGGACAAAATTAAAACAGCTGTTTATTTGAACAGCTGGCTATGTAAGTTAGCTTTATTTATGTAGCTACCTTTACAACCATAATTAACAAACGTACGGATACTAAGCGCTAGTTAAGGCTTATTGAGGCTTACTTATACTGGTTTAGCATTTTTTTACGCTTTAATAGCTGGCGTTTAGCCTTATTCGGTAAAAAACATTATTAAAAAATTAAGAGGAGTAATAGGAAAATTTTGGCTTTATGTATTTAGCACGTATGAGCTAAAGCATTAGTTAGATAAGCGAGCCTTAACATATTGAGGATACAGGCTCGTTGAGGTGTTTATGATAAAACGAATGAGTGAGGTGCTTACTTTACATCAAAGTTCACGTGGTCAAAGTATGGATTTTGTTCACGCGCTTTAAGTACGCTGATTGTAGTGAGCACTATGAGTTGCAGCTCGCTATTTACGTTAACAACTATGCATTCGTCTCTATTAGCATTGCGTTTTGTGTCAGTTGCCACGCCACATACATCATCACCATTTTTTAATATAAGCTCAATGCTTAAATGGTGCATACAGGCAATTTCGATGTAGTCGTATTGGCTGCAACTAATCATAACGTCCTCTTTATTTAGTCGGCTTAAAAATCATTAAAAAAGCAATAACAACAAGGTTGGCTATATACCACAAATCTTTAATTACAAATTGCCCTAAACGATCCAATAAAGTGGATGAACTAAATGCACCGGTTGCGGTAATTAAGAATGTTTGGGTCATCATAAATACGCTTAAACACGCTAAGCCACTTACAATAATTAGCTTTTTATTATTTAAAAATAGCCCTAAGCCCAATAACACAGCAAATAATACATCAAACCCGCCAATCACGTTAGACGCGCCTTGTACGCTAAATACCGTGTATAACCACGACATAAACGGTGAGGTTTCTACTAAACTTACAATGCCTTTTGCTTCAAATTCATAAAACTTCATGCCGCCAATCCACAATAAAACCATAGCAACCGGTATAAAGTTTAATAGTACGTGTTGTTTGTCGGTAAGTTTGTCTTTATAAAACAAAAATACATACAAAGGCACTACAGCAAAGTATTTAATTATGCCCTGCCCGCTACCAATGATTGGAAAGCCACCAAGTTGTGCCATCCAACGGTTACTGGCAAACAAGGTAAGTAATGCAACTAAACTTATAATTGCTGCAAGTAAAAGTGCTGGTGTAGGTTTCATTAGTTTAAGGCAAGCGAGCACGGTGGCAAACGCTAAGGCAATCATAAAGGAGCCACTAATTAAACCTAACGCAGATACAGACATTAGCGAGTCAACGCCATAAAAACTAAACGTAGCCGTTAACGTATTAGGGTTTGCTCCTAAAGCAAACGATAAGCCAAGTAACAAAAAGCTACTCGCTAATAAAAAAGTAATCACGTTGTTGGTTAATTTTAAGTTCATTGTATTTCCAAGTATTCGTTGAGGTTTATAAAGACCTTACGAACCTATAAAACAATTCAAGCTAACTCTTAATAATCATAGTTGATTAAGCACACTGTAAGCTCTTATCGGGTAATGTAATCAATCACTTTAGTTTATAGTTTATTTCCTCTTTATTAATAAAATTAAATAAGTCTAATATTCATATGATGTGCGTCATTTTTTTATTATTAAATGAAGTAGAATAACGTTGCCTTTTCAATACACAGAATGCATGCATTTCTATAACTTAGGGACATTTTTTAATGAAGGGTACTGATATTCGAGTTACCTCTGGACTGATTTCTATAGCCATTGTTTTACTACTTTGGTTTGCTGTACCGCCTCCGCAAGGTGTAACTGAAAACGCATGGCATTTGCTCGCTTTATTTATTGGTACTGTAGTTGCCATTATTGGTAAAGCAATGCCTATCGGCGCCATTGCTATTTTAGCTATTACTTCTGTTGCGTTAACCGGCGTAACTAATGACAGCCCATCTGGCGCTATTAAAGATGCATTAAGTGGCTTTTCTAATTCATTAATTTGGTTGATTGGTATTGCTATTATTATTTCTCGGGGTTTAGCTAAAACTGGTTTGGGAAATCGCATTGGCTATAATTTTATTTCTCTTTTTGGTAAAAAAACAGTTGGTATTGGCTATGCACTCGCACTTTCTGAACTTGTTATAGCACCTGTAACGCCAAGTAATACCGCGCGAGGCGGCGCTATTATTCACCCAATAATGAAGTCTATAGCAACAAGCTTTGGCTCATCCCCTGAGGAAGGCACATCTCGTAAAATTGGGCACTACCTTGCTTTAGTGAGCTACCATATAAACCCTATTACATCAGCTATGTTTATTACAGCGACTGCGCCAAACCCGCTAATTGTAAAACTTATTGCAGATGCTACTGGTGCAAATATCAGTATTACTTGGAGTACGTGGGCGCTCGCAGCGCTTGTTCCTGGTTTGCTATGTATTGCCCTTGTGCCTTTGGTTGTTTATGCCATTTACCCACCTGAAGTTAAAAGTACGCCCGACGCTAAAACCTACGCAGAATCTAAATTAACTGAAATGGGCCCAATGAGTTATGGCGAAAAAATAATGGTGGGTGTTTTTGCTATGCTGCTTGTTTTATGGGCCGGCGTACCTGCAATGATTTTAGGGGCTGACTACGCAGTTAATACAACCGCAGTGGCTTTTTTAGGTTTGTCGGTTTTATTAGTCACTGGTGTATTAAGCTGGGACGATGTACTTAAAGAAAAGTCTGCGTGGGATACCGTTGTTTGGTTTTCAGCATTAGTAATGATGGCCACTTTTTTAAATAAACTAGGTTTGGTAACGTGGTTTTCAACACTTGTTGAGAGCAACATTGCGCAACTGGGCTTTGACTGGATTGTATCGGCCATTATACTGGTAGCTGTGTATTTTTACGCTCATTACTTTTTTGCCAGTACCACAGCACATATTACTGCTATGTTTGCCGCATTTTACGCCGCAGGTTTGGCGCTTGGCGCTCCGCCTTTATTTTTAGGTTTACTGTTAGCTGGCGCTTCATCACTCATGATGTCGTTAACGCATTACGCAACAGGCACATCACCCATAGTGTTTGGCTCAGGCTATGTATCGTTAAAAGACTGGTGGGTAATGGGCCTTATAATGAGTGTTATTAATTTAAGTGTATGGGGAATTGTTGGCGGGCTTTGGTGGAAAGCACTTGGGTATTGGTAGTATTGCCTTTGTTAGTTTGGCTTGCACATTTAATACTGCGCACTTATTTTGATTCGTTCTACAAATATAAACATTGAGGCTGTTGCAAGGGAGCACTATGGTTTTTAAATTTATAAAGGCAGCATATTCAGACCGAGACTACTTATTAAGCCTCAGAAAGCTGACTATGGTCGAACACTTAGAAAATGCCGGGTTATTTTTAACAGATCAACAGCATGTTTTAAGGCTTGATGATCAATATGACTGCTCCCATCTTATAGTTATAAATGAGGTACCAATTGGTACTTTAAAATACCAAACGCACGCTCAACACGTTGAAATAATGCAATTACAAATACATCCATTGCACCAAAATAAAGGGTATGGGAAAGCGGTTATTGAACAAGTAATTACAAATGCGCAGTCAAAACCCATTAAACTCACCGTGCTTAAAAACAACCCAGCATTAGGACTTTATAAGCGGCTGGGTTTTACTATAACGGGTGAGGATAATTACGAGTACCACATGCAAACGCGGGCTATTCGTAGCTAAAATTAGTCGCTTTGATCTCTGAAGTCTTTTTTCTGAAAATAGTTAAATGCCAACCCCAATGCAAAGAGCCTAATCTTAAAAAGATAGTCGTGAAAAATGAGCCTAAAATACACCAAATGTAATCTACATTAAGGCTAAATAAAGCGGCATAAACTGCACCACCCGCTAAACACGCAGAGGCGTAAGGTTCGCTGCGCATAACAGTTGGCACCTCACGGCAAATTACGTCGCGTATTAAACCACCAAATATACCTGTAGTAATGCCCATGGTAATTGCGACCACCATGCCAGAGCCATTAATGAGTGCTTTTTCTATCCCCATAATATTAAATAGCGCCATACCCACAGCGTCTACCAATAAAAAGTAGTAGTTATTAACGCGCGGTAAGTATCGAATAAATACAACCGCAGCTATAACGGCCCCATAAGTCGAATATAAATACTGTGGGGTAGCAATCCAAAATACCGGTTTGTTTAAAAGTATATCTCTGAGGGTACCGCCCCCTAATGCTGTAACAGTTGCAACCACTACGACGCCAAAGCCACTAATGTTTTTTTCATACCCAAGCAATGCCCCTGCAACAGCAAAAAATGCAACACCGAGTAACCCTAGTACCATAAAGTATTCAGCAGTCATGGTAATTCCTTTTTAAAGTTTATTAGGAGTTGTATCAACTTACGTGCCAAGAAACTGAGTAAATATAAATAAACTCACAATTTAAGTGACTGAAATTTATAAGCTTAGTTCATTTATTAAAAAACGTTAGCTATGTGATATTTAGTGAAGGATTAACAAGAGTAATTATTTTAATTATGGGTAGTTTTTACACGTTAAAGTACAGAGGGATTTTGTTACAGAGTTGCAGTCGAGCACTTTTAAATTTTAAGCAAAAATTAAATGAACAATAAAGCTATTACCAATATTACAAAAATAATAGGCAATATTGCATGTTGCCAGTTTTGTTCTTTATTTTGATTATAGAGTGTTTGCATTGAGCTTTTATCATTATTGGTAAAACTATGCTGGCACTGCATACAGTTTTGGGCTTTTATGCTCACCCAAGTACCACATTTAATACATGCGTAACACCTCGACAGTTTATCAAACTCGTTTGTTTTCCTAAATATTCTCATTTATCACCTCATTGCTTTTCGCCGCAGTAAGAAACCCAATGAATAATATATATGTTGAGTAACAAATTAAAGAAGCCGCTAGTGCTAAAATTAGCTGTGTGTTGTTTTTCATAATCATCCTTGGTTACTAGTCAAAAAACAATCGGTAAGGTTTATTAATTATATTACCAATTTAGTGAAATACGCCATTTTGTAACTTTTGCTAATCAAACTTAAATCCGGGCAAAGTTGTCCTAATTAATATCTTGATTAATCTACATAACTCACTTTTGTTCCCGCTAAATGATCATGTAAACAGCGTTTATCTTTTCCAAATATAAATAATTGATTAACAAAACCAGCTATAAACTGACCTACCGAAGGGACAAGTGATAATAGTTGCATACAAAGCATGCGTTTAAAGTAAATTGTAGTAAAGCTTGCTTGTGTACCATCTAAATTTTCAATACGGATAGACATTAAAGATTTACCAATTGTTTGTCCGCGTTGGTACATGAGGTAACCATGAAGCACTAACGTGCTTAATATGCCATAACCTAGCAAACCTGCAGATAAAGTAAGTGTTGGTTGGCTTAAACTACCAAACCCTACGAGCATGAATACAGGTACAAAACAAACAACACCTAAAACGCCATCAACAATAGCAGCCACTAACCTATCTGAGCGCGTTGCTTTTTCTCCTGCTACTTTTGATACAACATTTACAGATGGGCTCTGCGCTTCTCGCGTTTTAATTAAGTTGTCTATTTCTTTTGCTCGATCTGGGTAGGCTTCGCGATCTATAGCTTTCGCTGATGAGTAAAGCTCATCTAAAGTGTAGGTAGAAAAATCAATTTGAGAGTCCATTTAAATCAAGTCCGCATTTTCATTTAATCGTAATTTAACACAATTAATTTAGGTTATTCAAATGTTTATGTGATTTTAATAACATACCATAACGTGTTGACGTTGTTATAACTCGAACCGCAAGCGTGCTGCTAAATCGCGCGTATCAGCAAGTTCTTTTATATTCATTATAAAAAACATGTCCCCTTGGTCAGGTTTAATCACACCATAAAGCATTTTCATTAATGTGTTTTTACCAGCACCATTTTCACCTTTGGACCCACATATTAAAAGCATCCACTTTACCTAGCTTTATTTTTAAGGCTACGCCGTTATTACCTACACCTCGACAATTTTGCCGCTTCGAATCACCAACTGACCAAGCGGTCAACAATGGCATAGTAACTGCAATAAGCTAACTAAAGATGAAAAAGTATTTTTGTTACCCGTGCGCAAACAACAAGAAAAAACATACGCCAAGCCTTTATGTATCAGGGCTTTATAAAAATTAAGGGGGTCTGTGTGATTCAATTTTTATTAAATAACACGCCAATTGAAGTACAAGAATATTCGCCAAGTCTCACCATTTTGGACTGGCTACGCACCAAAAAAGGGAAAGTGGGCACCAAAGAAGGGTGTGCAACTGGCGACTGTGGCGCGTGCACAATTTTAGTGGGTGAAGAGCGTATAAATGCAAACGGGCAAACTAGTTGGCAATACAAAACAATGAACAGCTGTTTATTGTTATTAGGTAATGCGCATGCAAAACATATAGTAACAGTAGAGGCTGTGACTACTGGCTTATACCCAAACTTAACCGATTTACACCCCGTACAACGTGCACTGGTAGAGTGCCATGGTTCGCAATGTGGTTTTTGCACGCCCGGTATAATAATGAGTTTGTTGGCTCTTTATATTAATGAGCCAACGTACCCTGGTAAAAAAGCGATTATTCATGCACTTGGCGGTAACTTATGCCGTTGTACAGGTTATAGCCCTATATTACTTGCAGCCGAAAAAGCCTATAGCTATGAACGCAAAGCTGAACCGTACTCAGCAATGGCCGTTCAATTTAAAGCATCACTTAATACGCAATATGATGACGATATTCCATTTTTAAAAAATGGTCCTCGCAAATTTTACTTACCACAAACTGCCCAGCAACTTGTTGAGCTAAAAGCGCTTTATCCTTATGCACATTTAGTTGCTGGTGGCACCGACTTTGCCATTGAGCTTAGCCAAAACATGCTCTTACCGGATGTAATTATTTCCCTTAGCCAAGTAAAGGATCTTTGCACCTTGGCAGATAATAACGGTGAGTTACACATTGGTGCAGCACTTCCTTATAGCCAATTTGTTGAAGTATTTTATAACCATTACCCAGAGTCAAAAGAGCTATTTGAACGCTTAGGATCAAGCCAAGTACGTAACAGCGGCACACTGGGTGGCAGCATAGGGAATGCCTCTCCTATTGGCGATCCAGCTCCCTTTTAATCGCTCTTAATGCATCAATGGATTTATTAAGCAGCGCAGGCACGCGCACTATTAAAGTTGCCGACTACTTTATTGATTACAAAAAAACGGTTCTTAAAAGCGATGAAGTAATTAGTAAGTTCACCATCCCAAAGCGCCCAGAGTCACTAAAACTGGCATGTCATAAAATATCAAAACGCTTTGAAGACGATATATCTACCGTTTGTTTGGTACTTGCTATAGAGCATTCACAAAACATGATTACTCAAGCCCGCTGCGCTATGGGCGGTATGGCAGCTATTCCTAAGCGCGCGCAGCATATTGAGCAAAAGCTGATATCTCAATCGTTACAAGTAAGTAGCTTTATAGACGCAGCAACGGCTATTAACGATGACTTTACACCTATGAGCGATGTAAGAAGCAGTGCGCATTATCGCACTACGGTAAGCAAAAACTTATTACAACGCATTGGTATTGAGTTTTGTGAGTCGCAAGCACGCAACAATAACAACATTGCCATTACGAGGATCTCACATGCGTCACTTTGAAATGGATAAACTAAAAGCGCAAGGTGGTAGCGTTGGACAGTCTAAATATCACGAAAGCGCTATTAAACAAGTTTGTGGCAGTGCAAATTTTGCCGACGATAACCCTGAGCCATACGGTTGCCTGCATGCTTACCCAGTGCTCGCCCCTGTTACAAGCGGCTTTATTAAATCAATAGATACAAGTCACGCACTGGCAGTTGAAGGCGTTAAACGTATTTTATCGGCCGAAGATGTACCGGGTAAATTAGATATTGGCCCAGTATTTCCTGGTGACGTATTACTCACTAACCATGAAATTCAATACCACGGACAACCTGTATTAATTGTCGTTGCCGACAGCTACACCATAGCACGTCGCGCGGCACGTTTAGTGGTTATAGAGTGCGAGCAAACCACACCCATACTCGATATTAAAGAAGCTATTAGCAAAGAGCATTGGGTAAGGCCGCCCCATTCACTTAACCGTGGTAACAGCGAAAACGCCATTAATAACGCAGCCCACCAGCTTAAAGGCGAAATAAACATAGGCGGGCAAGAACACTTTTACCTTGAGGGGCAAATAGCACTCGCTCAGCCAGATAACGACGGGGGGATTCATGTTCAATGCTCAACTCAGCACCCTACTGAGGTTCAGCACTTAGTTGCTAAAATTTTAAAAAAGCCATTTAGCTTTGTAAACGTAGAAACCCGCCGTATGGGCGGTGCTTTTGGCGGTAAAGAAACTCAAGGCGCACCATGGGCATGCCTTGCAGCCCTTGCGGTTTACCACCTTGGTTGCGCAGTAAAAATGCGCCTAGCCCGTAGCGACGATTTTAAATTAACCGGTAAGCGCCACCCTTTTTATAATCAATACCATGTTGGTTTTGACGAAAATGGTTTAATAGAAGGTGCCGACATTACCGTAAATGGGTTTTGTGGCTACTCGCCAGATTTATCTGATGCAATTGTAGACCGCGCCATGTTTCATGCCGATAACGCCTACTACTACCCAGCCGCCACAATTAAGGGTAATCGCTGTAAAGTGAATACCGTAAGCCATACCGCATTTAGAGGATTTGGTGGCCCGCAAGGAATGATTATGGGCGAGCTAATAATGGACGATATAGCAGCCAAATTAGGTAAAGATCCGCTTGAGATCCGAAAACTCAATTTATACAGAAAAGGCCGCGATACCACGCCGTATCATCAAACCGTAGAGCAACATATTTTAAAAGATATGATAAACCAGCTTGAAGAGTCAGGTGACTACTGGGCACGTAAAAATGCTATTAAAGCATTCAACGCATCGTCACCTATTATCAAAAAAGGCCTTGCAATGACGCCGGTAAAATACGGTATTTCGTTTACGGTACAACACTTAAATCAAGCTGGTGCATTAGTGCATGTATACAGCGATGGCTCAATACATTTAAACCATGGCGGCACCGAAATGGGCCAGGGGCTAAACACCAAAATTGCGCAAATTGTAGCTCATGGCTTTGGGGTCGATTTTAACGCGGTAAGTATTAGTGCTACGCGTACCGACAAGGTACCAAACACTTCACCAACAGCGGCCTCAAGCGGTACCGACTTAAACGGTATGGCGGCGCTAAATGCAGTAAACACAATAAAAGAGCGCTTAATAAATTTTATTACCGAGCACTTTGAAGTAGACAGCAACACTGTTGTATTTAAAGATAACCTCATTACTTTTAGTAAAGGGGAAATTAGCTTTAGCGAACTTGCAAATCTTGCTTACATGAATCGTATATCGCTTTCATCTACCGGTTATTACGCCACACCAAAAATTCATTACGATAGAGCCAAAGGTGAAGGCCGCCCATTTTTTTACTACGCTCACGGCGTAGCACTCAGCGAAGTAGAAGTAGATACCCTAACTGGCGAAAACACGGTAACCCGCGTTGATATACTGCACGATGTAGGCAGTTCAATTAATCCAGCTCTTGATATAGGCCAAATTGAAGGCGCCTTTGTGCAAGGTATGGGCTGGCTAACAACCGAAGACTTACAATGGAATGATAAAGGCCAGCTTGCAAGCTTTGGCCCAGCCAACTACAAAATACCAGCCATTGGCGATACCCCTGCCGAATTTAACGTCAATCTTTATAACTCAGCAAATCCAGAAACCACCGTGTTTGAGATCAAAAGCCGTAGGCGAGCCGCCATTTATGTTGGCCTTTAGTGTATGGAGCGCTATTCGTAATGCAATAAGCAGTGTGGCTGATTACAAATACACCGCCCCACTGGATACACCTGCAACCCCAGAGCGAGTATTGAGTGCAATTGAGCAAACCGCTAGCTGGTTTAAGGAGCATCAACATGACTAATTTAAATGAGTCGTTTCAGGGTTTTCATACACAAAATTGGGCGCAGGCTATAAACGAGCATGAACAAAGCGGCACTAACTATGTAATTGCCACGGTGCTTGGCACTAATGGCTCAACCCCACGCGGCACAGGCTCAAAAATGGTAATAAGCGGTGAGCATATTTACGACACTCTTGGCGGTGGTCACCTTGAATATGTAGTAATAGAAAAAGCCCGCGAACTACTTGCCAAAGGCGAAGCCGCCCAAGTAATAGAGCAATTTAACCTAGGTGCAAATTTAGGCCAGTGCTGCGGCGGCGCTGCCACCGTTATGCTTGAATGCATGCAATGC
Source organism: Pseudoalteromonas sp. B62 (assembly GCF_037162565.1). Taxonomy (NCBI): domain Bacteria; kingdom Pseudomonadati; phylum Pseudomonadota; class Gammaproteobacteria; order Alteromonadales; family Pseudoalteromonadaceae; genus Pseudoalteromonas; species Pseudoalteromonas sp. B62. The sequence goes on from NZ_JARLVB010000001.1 coordinate 541,095, forward strand.
GAGCGCTTTACCCTCGACATTTATGGAGCAGGCCATGTAGCACAGGCGCTTGTTGGTATATTGGCACAGCTGCCTATGCGCATACGCTGGATAGATAGCCGCGCAGATGTATTCCCACAAGCTATTCCAACTAATGTAGTAAAAGTGATTGATGAAGAGCCAACAGAACAAGTAAAACGTGCGCCTAAAGCTAATAACTACTTAATACTTACCCATAACCACCAGCTCGACTTTGCACTCACCCAAGCCATTATTAAACGCGCTGATGCCAATTGGCTGGGCGTTATTGGCTCTGACACTAAAGCAAAACGTTTTAAGCAACGCCTAGCCCATCGCGATTTTACAGCCGATCAAATACAGCAAATGACCTGCCCTGTTGGGCTTAAAAACATTACGGGCAAATTGCCAATGGAAGTGGCTATTTCGATTAGTGGGCAGCTAATTGGCCTTTATCAGGCTATGCAAACCCAAGCGCCAAAACGCCAAGGCTTGCAATGGCGTACACTAAAAAATGCCTTAATTAGCAGCACGCAGGAGGAAGTAGACGCATGAGCAGTTTACAAATAAATACGCTAAATGATGCACAAGCAAAACAAGCACTTGAGCATTGCTGCGCGGCCCCTAACTGGGTGACTGGCATGGTAAAAGCAATGCCATTTAAAAGTGCTCAACAGCTGTTTGAATGCGCACAAAGCACATGGGATAGCCTTGGCGAAAGCGACTATTTAGCTGCCTTTGAAGGCCACCCGCAAATAGGCGACTTATCAACCCTTAGCAAAAAATACGCTGCTACCGCACAAAAAGCGGGGCATGAGCAATCAGGTATGAGCAAAGCAAACGAAGCCGTACTTATCAAAATGATTGCCCTTAATAAAGAGTACCTGAACAAGTTTGGCTTTATTTTTATTGTGTGCGCCACCGGTAAAACGGCCGAACAAATGCTCGAACTCATAGAGCAGCGCATACACAACACCCGCAGCACAGAGCTTGCTATAGCGGCGGGCGAACAAGCCAAAATAACAAAAATAAGATTGGAGTCACTGCTATGAACAAAAGCCCTATTACCACCCATATACTCGATACCAGCACCGGAAAACCAGCAGCAAACGTTGCTGTTAAGCTATTTAAACTTACAAATAACGAATGGGTACAACTAACCCAAGGCACAACCGATACCGATGGGCGAATTACCGACTGGCTAAATACAGAAGTAGAATTTGCAACCTATAAGCTAGTATTTGATTTAGATAGCTACTACCAAAATCAACCTACCCCTGCGTTTTACCCAGAGGCGCAAATAACGTTTAGATTACAAGATACTAAACATCATCATATCCCATTGTTGCTTAGCCCGTTTGGCTACTCTACATACAGAGGTAGCTAACTATGAGCACACAAAACAATAATGACTTAACAGTAGTTTGTGCCGATATACTCGACTTTGTTGACGACCCTGCCATTGCTGGCGAAAACGCTCACCGTTTTTTTGAAAAAGGCGCATTAGTTATTAAGCACGGCAAAGTAGTTAAACTTGGTTACGAGCAAGACATACTGCCAGCAATTGATAAATCAGCGCGTGTTATCCGCCACGATGGCAAACTCGTTATGCCTGGTATGATTGACACCCACATACACTTACCACAAACCGAAATGGTGGGTGCGTACGGCGAGCAACTGCTAAGTTGGCTCACCGAATACGCGTTTCCGACAGAGAAAAAGTTCACGTGTAAGCATTATTCAAAAGAGATATCTAACCGCTTTTTAGACGAGCTGCTGCGCAATGGCACAACCACTGCCCTTGTATTTGGCACAGTGCATCCGCAATCGGTTGATGCGTTTTTTAAAGAATCACAAAAACGCAATTTACGCATGATTGCCGGTAAAGTAATGATGGATCGTAACTGCCCAGACGACTTATCTGATTGCGCGCAAACAAGTTATGACGAATCTAAAGCACTCATCGAAAAATGGCACAATGTTGATAGGTTAAGCTACGCAGTTACACCGCGTTTTGCTCCTACATCAACCCCTGAGCAACTTCAAAAATGTACTCAGTTGCTTGAAGAATACCCAGACACCTACCTGCATACACACTTATCTGAAAACAAAGACGAGTGCGAATGGGTAAAAGAGTTATTCCCAGAGTTTGATGATTACTTAGGCGTGTACGAGCAAGCAAAAATGGTACGTAAACGCTCAGTATTTGCCCATAGTATTCATTTATCTGAGCGCGAGCTTTGCTGCCTTGCAGATAACAATGCGGCAATATCGCACTGCCCTACCTCAAACCTATTTTTAGGATCAGGACTTTTAAATTTAAAAGCCTGTGAAGAGCATGGCATAAACGTAGGCATGGGTACCGATGTAGGCGCAGGAACAAGCTTTTCTATGTTACAAACAGGTAACGAAGCGTACAAAATTCAGCAATTACAAGGCCAACGTTTTTCAGCATTTAAAGGCCTGTATTTAGCAACTCTCGGCGGTGCCAGAGCACTTGATTTAGAAGGGACAATTGGTAATTTTGAAGCCGGTTGTGAGGCCGATTTTATTGTGATGGATTGTTCAGCAACTTCATTTTTAAAATTTAGAATACAACATGCCAAAACCCTGCATGAAAAACTATTTGCAATGATGATGTTAGGCGACGACCGCTGCGTTGAGCAAACCTACATTATGGGTAAAAGTGTGTATAAGCGCGATGATAACAATCAATTTTCAGACACCCGCTCACCGGTATTAGAAGAGGCTTAACCGTTATGGAAAACTATTTATTTGAGCTTGCTCATTTAGTACTGCGTTATTTTCATGTTATTGCTGGTATAGCATGGATTGGCGCTTCATTTTATTTTGCATGGCTTGATAACAACCTACAAACACCACCGCAGTGGAAAATAGATAAAGGCATAAAAGGCGATTTATGGGCCGTGCATGGTGGTGGCTTTTACGAAGTGGCTAAGTATCAAAATGGCCCTGAACAAATGCCTCACACCCTGCATTGGTTTAAGTGGGAAGCCTACACAACGTGGATCACCGGTATATTGTTATTTAGCTTACTTTATTATGTTGGCGCCGATGTTTACTTAATTGATAACAGTAAAAGTGAGCTAAGTAAATTTGCCGCTATTGGCGCATCACTTGGTTTTATTGGCTTAGGCTATGGTGTTTATCGTTTATTGTGTAAAAGCCCACTGGTTGAAAACGGCAAAGTGTTTATTGCTGTCGTTATTGGTTTATTAGCTCTGTGGACTTTTGGGGTTGATCAATTATTTAGCGACCGCGCTGTTTATATTCATGTAGGTGCACTTATTGGCACGTGTATGGTGGGTAATGTGTATCATATTATTATGCCAGGCCAACGCTATATGGTGAGTGAAGTAGAAGCGGGTATAATCCCTGATTCAGCGCCAGGTTTAAAGGCAAAGCTGTGTTCTATTCATAATAACTACGCCACGTTACCTGTGGTATTTATTATGCTTAGCAATCACTTTCCTTACACGTATAGCCACAACTTTGGCTGGCTTATTTTAATTGTGCTGTTTGGTATTGGTATGTGGATACGCCATTACTTTAACTTAAAGCACCAAGGCATTAATAAACCCTCGGTACTTGTAAGTGGTATTGCCGCCTTTTTTGCCCTTATGCTCGCCATAGCACCTTGGCCCAGTACACCAACAAATGCAGGCGAAAGCGCGCCTTTACAAGCAAGTATTACCGACGCACAAGCGTGGGATATAATCAGTAAACACTGTACTGGGTGCCACAGCGAAACACCTACATCAAAGCTTTTTCAAACAGCACCGCTTGGCTTTAAACTCGACTCTATTAGTGATGTAAAAAAGGCCAGCACGCTTATTCATACCCGCGCGGTTATTACCAAAGACATGCCATTAGCTAATATGACCAAGATGACAGACACAGAGCGCGAAACGCTCGGGTCTTGGCTCACAGCACTTAAAAAGGAGCAATAAAATGAGTGAGCAATTTAAAAACTACCCGCGCGATTTAATTGGTTATGGCCCTGATGTACCCCATGCAAATTGGCCCAATAAAGCACGTATTGCCGTGCAAGTTGTATTAAATTACGAAGAAGGCGGCGAAAACTGCGTGCTGCATGGTGATGCAGCCGCTGAAACGTTTTTATCAGAAATAGTCACTGCCCCGCATGTTGAAGACCGCCATATAAGCATGGAGTCTATTTACGAATATGGCTCACGCGCGGGCGTGTGGAGGCTACTGCGTTTATTTAAAAAATACGATATACCGGTCACCATTTTTGCAGTGGCGATGGCCCTTGAGCGCCACCCCGATGTAGCTAAAGCCTTTGTTAAAGCGGGCCACGAGATTGCAAGCCATGGCCTGCGCTGGATTAATTATCAAAATATAGATAAACAAACCGAGCGCGAGCATATGCAACAAGCCATTGATGTAATTAAAAAGCTCACAGGTAAAAAGCCCAAAGGCTGGTATACCGGCCGAACTAGCCCAAATACCGCAGCACTTGTAGTTGAAAATGGTAATTTTTTATATGATGCCGACGATTACAGCGACGACCTACCTTTTTACAGTATTAAAGAAGGTAAACCACAGTTAATAGTGCCCTACACGCTTGATGTAAACGACATGCGCTTTGCCGCCGTGCAGGGTTTTAACGCAGGCGATCAATTTTATAATTATTTAAAAGATGCATTCGATACACTATACGAGGAAGGCGATCCAGAAGGTGAAAACGCCCCTAAAATGATGTCGATAGGTTTGCATTGCCGCTTAATTGGCAGACCAGGAAGAATAAAAGCATTAGCACGGTTTTTAGAATATGCCCGATCGCATGATCAGGTTTGGTTTGCCACGCGTGAGCAAGTAGCCGAGCACTGGCTTAAAACCCATCCGTATAAAAAATCGTCGCTCTAATCCATTCAAAATAAACTCTAATTACTTATTACCCTCATCGTAAACATAAAAAAGCCCAGCTTTGCTGGGCTTAAATTACTTTAGATGTAGTAAAGTTTATTCAAAAGAAACGGTGATGATATTCGAACACACATTTTCTGTTACACATAATTGGTAATCGTACGATGGTAACGTAGCTCCACGCACGTAATCACGGTAACGACCGTTATCTGAAACGGTATCAACTAACTCGCCATTACGGTAAACGCTTAATGACTCTGCACCCACTTCTTCCCAGCTAAGTTCTACACGCATCGTACCTAAACGTGTTTTGTTAGCGCGTTTTAAGTTCAGCTCAAGGGTCACGTCACTTACAACAACCGTTTGAGTAAATGAATCAGTATTACCTTCACTATCTGTAACCGTTAACTCTACATCGTAACTACCTGATTGGGCATAGGCATGTACTGGTCTTGAGTCAGTTGATGTTGCACCATCACCAAAGTTCCAGCTCCACTGTGTTATATCATTATTAGCATCACTGCTTGTGTCTACAAATGCAGCGGTTAACCCTTGTGTATCAACAGTGAAACTAGCAACAGGTGGTTGTGCACCTACTTCACCAATAGCACTGAACGTAAGTGACCAACTATTAATATTACCTGTATCTATACCTGCCGTATCGACAACATTTAACGTCCAATCACCGGTTCCTACTTCGCCATTAAATACACTTGATGTAAACGTTTTAACAATATCGTCTTCGCTACCACCTTGATTACTTTGTAGAGTGACTTCAGAGCCTTGCGGTGAAATAAGTGTAAGTACTAAATCGCCAGACCACGTATGTATGATATTTACATCTGCTGAAGTACCAAAAATAGTTAAATCATCAGCAACTGTGATAACCGAATTAACGCCTAATGGATCGTTATCAGGGATCGGTAGATTTTCTTCATTACTATACGTAAAGTCATTTAAACCAGCAGGTTGTAACATTAAACTTACTGTTTTTTCTTTAACAATATCATCTGATGTTGCTGTAACAGTAAACTCATAATCACCCCATGGCGTATTTTCATCGGTCTCAACACTAAGCTGTACTGTTTCGCCTGGACGTGCTGTTAATGCAGATAAATATGCACCACCAAGACTAGATGTTAAATCAAGTGTTACTTCACCATCCCACTGTGCAATAGAACCTATTTCAAATGTATACGATGCAGTTTCGCCTACTGTTTTTTGCTGTGATACAGGTGTCACAGACATTATAAAACTCGGGGTTGGGTCTGCATCAAGTAATGCTTGGTTTGCATTGAGTCGAGTGCCAGCAACCGTTTTACCTTGTAATGCAGTATTTACATCACCACTGCTCATCAATAACTGTTTAAGTTCTGTGGTTGTTAAATCTGGGTTGATTGACAACACAAGTGCAGCAACACCTGCAACATGAGGTGTTGCCATTGAAGTCCCTGAGTAAGTAGCATAACCGTTACCAGGGACTGTTGATAAAATAGCACTACCAGGTGCCCCCATATCAACACTGGTTAAACCCCATTGTGAGAAGTCAGATAAATTATCGCTGCTATCAGTGCTCGCAATAGAAAAAACACTCTCGTGTTCATAGCTTGATGGGTAATGCGGGTTTGCATCATTATCAACTGCATCATTACCGGCAGCGGCAACAAATAAAATGTCAGCTTGCTCACTTACTGTAATTGCATCAGCTAAAGCTTGGCTAAAACCACCACCACCCCAACTATTGTTTAGAACACGTAAATTAACACCTGAATTTTTAAGGTTAACCATATAGTCAATACACTTAATTGCATCTGATGTTGAGCCATTACCAGCCGCATCTAAAAACTTACAACCAACAATAGATACTTCTTGGTTTACACCTACAATACCCGTTGAATTGTTACCGCTTGCACCGATTGTGCCTGACACATGAGAACCATGTCCTTGGTCATCCATTGGGTCGCCAGCATCTGTAATCGCGTTAATACCATGAATGTCATCAATATAACCATTGCCGTCATTATCAATACCATCACCAGCAATTTCGCCCGTATTAACCCATGCGTTATCAACTAAATCGGGATGACTATAATCAACACCTGTATCAATAACACCCACTACAACATCGCGGCTACCGATAGAAATGTCCCACGCTTCAGGTGCATCAATATCGGCATCTGTAACACCACCTGTTTGGCCCTCATTATTTAAACCCCATAGTTCATCAAAACGAGGATCATTAGGAGAGCTTGTAGCAATACTCACTCGGTAATCTGGCTCTACATATTCAATAGCTTGATTTGACTTCAAACGCTCAATAGCTTCTTTGGTACTCATACCAGAGACTTTAAACTTAGCTAAACGGCCCGAAAATAATGACGTAAAGTTATCATCAACCTCATCATTATTTAAATCCGATATTTTAGCTTTAACCATAGCGCGTACTTGTTTACGCATTTGTGGCGTTGTATTTTTTTATATTTAACAATTATAGAGTCACTACTTGCAGTAACTTGTTGCAGTACACCTGCATCAGGTAACTTTGCAGAAGCTAAACAAGGTAGTAGCGCGAGCGTAATAATAGATAATTTTGTTTTCATTGTTCTATCCATAGTAGGGAAGGCTTAGAAACACTAAGCAAGTTTTTCACTACTTCAAGTACAAGGGATCACATGGCAAGATATAAGCAAACAACCAAACACCAAATTAAACAAGTAATAAAGATTAAAAATAACAAAAAACCATTATTTTTAACTAGAATTGGCAAAAAAAACACCTAATACAGTCATTATAATGAATTTATTACACTTATCTCTACCCAATATAGGGTCATGTTTTTTTACTGCTTTTTTCGAATAAAATCTAAAAAAGCAAGGTTATAAGCTTAACCATTTGAAATATAAAATAAAAAAATTGGTAAAAAATGATGATTTAAGAAATTCATATTGAGGAATACAGTTAGTACTTGATTATGAATTTAAGCTTAAACTTTGTCAGTGTTAGCTTTATGACAAGACTCGTTCTTACTCAATAATCATATATTTCGCTTCACTCACTTACATAAGTAACTAAAGCGGATCACAAAACATTATATCGGCACGGCATGCTGAGACAGCAAATACCTTATTAAAACCTATAACATTTAAGGTGTTTGATTTTATCATTTCAAGGAGAAAAATAATGAAGTTGAACAAATCAATTCTAAGCTGCGCGGTTGCAATTGCAATGAGTACTAGCTTTGCCTCATATGCTGAAACAGGTAATAAATCAGTATCTAGCTCTGAACTTAACACCAAGGTATCTATTGCAAGTACAGCTAATTCAATGACACTTGCTCAAACATTGAATAATAATACGGCATTGTTAATACAAAATGGCGATAGCAATACCATGCTTGTCACAACAACAGGCAATAATAACGATACAGAAGTAACCCAAGCACAGTTTGGTAACTATGCTGAAGTAACTACAATTGGTGATAGCAACTCACAAGCATACGCTCAAGATGGTACTGCGAATGGATTAATAACCGAAGTTACTGGTAATAATAACCTCTTACTTGTAACACAGGTTGGCCAAGGTGTTTTGGTCAATAACGAAGCTATAAATACAGTAACTGGTGATGACAACTTGATTGAAGTAGAACAAGGCACTGGCGGTCATTGGTTCTACAACATGGATATGCAAGGTAATGGCAACGAAATAACTTCGCTGCAAACGGGTGAATGGCATGAAGCTGAAATAACAATGCTCACTGGCGATCAAAATACACTCGATTTAGAGCAAGCAGGTTACTGGAACACCTTTAAAGTCAGTTCTTTACAAGGTAACGACAACGAGCTTGATATTGAGCAAGATGGTGATCGTAATGCGGTAACACTCAGTGCTATTTCTGGCGACGCTAACGAGTTTTCCATTGAACAAGATGGCAATACAAATGCTGTAACATTTGCAGCGGTTGTGGGTAATGATAACGAAATAGACATTGACCAAGAAGGCAGTAACAACACCGCAGACTCAGCGTTATTTGAAGGTCAAAACAATGAAGTAACCATTACTCAAGTAGATACATACAACACTGCTACCGCTGAACTTATTGGTGATAATAATGAGCTAACAAGTAATCAAAATGGTTTGTTCAATGACGCTTACATGGGCGTGTTAGGTTCTGATAATGAATTTACGATTGATCAGGTAGGTGAATTTAACTCAGCACATTTAGTTAACTTCAATGGCTCTGATAACGACATAAATCTAACACAAACAGGCCAAGATAATACCGCTGTTGTGGAGTCATCCTACCCAGACACTTCACTTACTTCAAACGATAACGATATTGATATTGTTCAAGATGGTGCTCTAAATGAAACAATGCTAACACTTGCTGGCATTTTAGACAGTAACGGTAGTCAAATTGATATTGCTCAAACTGGCGAAATGAATGTTATTGATTTAATGGTTGAAGGCAATGACCACAGCATTGATATTTCACAACAAGGTGAAAATAACTGGGTTGGCGGAACAGAGCAATCAGCCTTTTTAGTTGGCGGTGAAAACGTATCATTTAGCGTAACTCAGTTGGGTAACGATAATATTGTTGAAGGCGCTGTCATTGGCTTTAACAGTACAGTATCTGTTACTCAAATGGGTGATGGTAATACGGCAACAATTACACAAATGTAATTGCAAAGGTTGGGGAGAGTAACTCTCCCTTTTAATTATGAACAATAAAAAAATAGCTTCGCTGGTTTCTTATTCGTAATTTCATTATCTTTTAGCACTGCAGGTTATGCAGCTGATGAGTTGGAAATAGACGGTTTATTACTCGATAGAAGCATTAGTCGCTTTGGTCATCAATTTTATTACGAGTTCTCAAATTACTGGCGAGATTTACCCTCAACTACAGGGTTTAATATTGAAATTAAAGAAACAGTAATCCCAAAAGCAGGCACTAAACTTTCTTTAATAATGAACAATAGACTGGTGTATGCAACATACTTAGGCCGAAGGTTAGAGCCATTAGATGAACGTGTTGAACAAGCCGTGTATACCGTAATTGATGCAATGGCTCGTGAAAATATGGCAGTGTCGTCTCCCGATATGGCCATAAATGGATGGTAAAATGAGAATAATAATATTTATAATAACAACATTAAGCTTTTCAGCCGCCGCGACTGAAATAATTTATACCCCAATTAACCCAAGCTTTGGCGGTAATCCTCTCAATGCGAATATGCTACTTAGCAAAGCACAAGCTCAAAATAAACATAAAGCGCCAGTAATAGAAAAAAGTTACACCGAGCAATTTCAAGATTCTTTAGAACGCACTTACTTAAATCGAATGGTAAGAGAAATAACAGATATGGCGTTTGGTGAAAACATAGACGACAGTATTTTCAATCAAGATTCCATATTTATGAGTGGCGATTACCAAATAGAAGTTATAACCAGTACCACAGATAGCATTACCGTAAGAATAACAAATATAATTGATGACACCGTGGTGATCATTGAAGTACCGAGGTTTGGATAATGTATAAACTACTTATAACAATTGTAGTTCTTAGCGTAACGGGCTGCGCAAGTTTGGGAAATTTAATACCACCACAGCAGCAGCAAGCAATGAGCTTAGAACCAACAGAAATTTTTTCTGATTTAAAAAACCTACCCAAACCCATGGGTAGTATTCCTGTTTCAGTTTATTCATTTAGAGATCAAACAGGCCAATATAAACCGCAAACAAATGTGAGTTCATTTTCTACCGCTGTAACTCAGGGGGCTAATTCAATACTAATACAAGCCTTACATGAGTCGGATTGGTTTACACCGGTTGAACGTGAGGGTCTGCAAAATATACTAACAGAGCGAAAAATCATTCGGGCGGCTCAATCAGATAATCCAAATCAACCAGATTTACCCCCATTAACAACCGCCAAAATAATTTTAGAAGGCGGTATTATTAGCTACGACACCAATGTAAAAACAGGTGGTTTAGGTATGGAATACTTTGGAATAGGCGCATCAGAGCTTTACCGTGAAGATGCTATTTCAATATACTTACGTGCTGTTGATGTACGAACAGGGCAAGTATTACTATCGGTAGCAACCAGCAAAAAAGTACTGAGCCAAGAAATGCGTGCCGGATTTTTTAGGTACGTAAGTTACAAACGATTAGCTGAAGCAGAAGCTGGCTTTAGTGATAACGAACCTATGAGTATTTGTGTTACCCAAGCAATAGAAAAAGCACTTACAGACCTAATAACAAAGGGCATTGATAAAGGGTTATGGGCCAAAAAAGTAAGTTAATAATTAAGATAAATAAGGCTACTTTTAAGTCGCCTTATTTATACAAAAATTTAATCCTGAAAAGGTTATTTAGCCATTGGCAGTAAAACAGAAATATAACGTTGCGCCCAATTAGCTAGCTCTACTCGATTACGCGAACTAGTTTTTTTAAACGCACTGTATAAATGGGTTTTTACTGTGTGGTCACTTATATTAAGTTTATCGGCAATAGCATTATTACTGGCACCTTGCGCTATGAGATAAATAACCGATTTTTCTCGTTTAGTTAAATGATCATAATCATCTTTTTTTATTTCTATACCATCGTACAAACTGTTAAATGATGATGCTACAGCCAAAATATCATTGAATGCGATTGAAATAATTTTTCGTGCAAACCAGAGTTCACCAGCATTTATTTTAACTAATCCTTTAAAAATAACTTCTGGAGGATCCGATTTATAAAATACGCCATTGAAATGATTGAGAAGTAAGTTCTTTTCACATACCGTTTCTCGCTCAACATTAAAGACAACAACGTTACAGTGCTTCGCTAAGCAAATTAAATCGGTGGGAATAAGGTCTTGCCAATTATTTTTAGTGCCATCAATCAAAAACAAATCATAGTGCGATCGTTCTTCTAGCTGAGGTACTGTGTCATCCATTTTTATATCGGTAAACAGCGCTTGTAGTGTTCTTAATATAGCGGTGTAACTATGAGAGTGGAAAGATGACTGAAAAGTTGTTCTTACAAATACGCGATTTTTATGTGACATAAATTTCATCCATGAAACGTTTATGCAACATTACCTAAGTTATAGGTAACATACAATCCGATAATGGTATTAAAAAATTATAAGTAACCCAATTATTTAAAACTCTGGATTATTTAATAACGTATAAAATCTTGCCGTTACACCATTAGTCCAACCAAAACCCTGCTGTACTTGATATTCACCACCACCGGCTAAAACCGCTGGTGTGCACACATTGTATTTTTCGAGTAAGCACCTATTTGCTGCAAAGTTTTGCTCAACCATATTTACCCAATTTTGCATTATATGTGTACTCAATTGTGTTATACCGTAGTTATTAAGCCCTTTTACCGCAAACCATTGTAGTGGAGCCCAACCATTTGGACTATCCCACTGCTGAGCCGTTTGAGTAATAGTTGTAACAATGCCACCCTCTTTTAAAAATTCATTGGCTAATCTTGTAGCTACCTTAGTTGCTTGCTCATTACTGGCTAAATTAACAAATAAAGCAGTAGTTGCCGCTGCACTAAGTATTGGAGATTGAGTCGTTGTACGGCAGTTATAATCAACAAAAAAACCGGTTGCTTCATTCCAAAGGTAAGCATTAATAAGCGCCTTGCGATTGCTAGCAAGTAATTGGTAATGCTCTGCTTGTTCACTATTGCCGAGCAATTGAAAGAATTTGCTTAACTGATTCTCTAAGTTATACATAAGGCAGTTTAAATCTATAGGAACAATATCAGTTGTTTGAATAGAGCTTAGTAAATTAGATTCACCAAGCCAACGAGAACTAAAGTCCCAACCCGACTCACATGCGGCGCGAATATTACGATAAAAATCAGATTTTTTCTCCTTCGCCAACCCTTCCGCTAGCGCTAAATCTTCACGCAATGACTCTGCTCTTGGCTCACTTACATCGTCCCAATAACGATTTAAAATACCACCACAAGGCATTCTTACTACCCGCTTTGAGCTCAATACATGAGTCGAAAGCAACTGAGCGCCTTGCATCCAAAATATATATTCTTTTTCAAGTGCTGCAACACACATAGCAAGCCATTGCGTATTGAGTGATTTACTATGCGTATGTTCCCATAATAATTCGACCATGAGTGCTAAAACAGGTGGCTGCGAGCGTGATAAATAATAGTGACGGTTACCATTTGGAATACAACCATAATCGTTAATTAAATCGACAAAGTTAAGTAGCATATCTTCAACTACATCACCTTTATCTGCATCGATTAAACCCAATGCTGTAAAATAACTATCCCAATAGTAAATCTCTTGAAAGCGCCCGCCAGGCACAATATAGCTGTGCTTTAGTGCTAGTAATGAATCTTGCTTTGGGGTATCAGCCTCTCTTCTAAGGCCATTCCATAACGAGTCTATATAATGTTTAACCGATGACGTATCAGCCTCAGTGCCCATTGCTAGCACTGGGGAAGTAATAAAGTGTGCGTTTACAAACTCACTAAGCTGCGTATTAGTTAAAGGCGCTAATTGTTCATAGCTTTTACATGCACTTTGCCAATTAACACGCGCAATTGCATCTGCGAATGTTTTACAGTCGCTAAATACATGCTGCATTTGAACATCTTTAAATAATTGGCTGTCAAAAAAACTCATAACTTTCCTTACTGTTAAGCTGTCGTTGCGTGTTGTGAGATAGCGTCGGTTCGCTTTTTGAAAAAAATCACGCTAATAAAAATCAAACTAATGGGAACCAAAGAAAGGTAAAACGCATGCTGGCCACTAAAGTGCTCAAACACATAACCAGTTATTATTGAGCCTGTTGTGCCACCAAGTGCTGAAAAAACTACAATTAAACCAGTCATAGCTGCATGGCGATGTTTTTCAAGAGCGCTGAGCATAACTGAGTTAAGTACCGGATAAATAGGCGCCATGAAAAAACCAATTAACGGTAAAATAAATGCAGCAAGTGGTGCATCAAATAAACTAATTACTGTATTTTCAGTAACATTCTCAGTAAGCGGTAGGGTAATAAGTATGAGGCCAGCCATCGCAATTAAACAACTGCTCAATACAACAAACCAGTGAATGTGTTTAAGTACTTGCCCTGCCACTAAGCGCCCAAATGCAAGTGCCGCAGCAAAAATACTGGCCAGCTGGATACTAATAGCCACAGGGAGTTTTAAAACTTCATTATTGAATGTGGGTAGCCAAGTACCTACGCCCTGCTCAATTAATACGTATAAAAAAGCGCTAATTATAAATATGAGTACCAACGGTTGATATGTTAGCTTAAGCATGGCGATAAAATCGAACCAACCGGAGCGTTTAGTTTTACTTATAATGGCGGGCTTTATAGGCGCAGCAATTACGCTCGCTATAACAATTAGGGTTAGCGCTGCCAGTAAGTAATAAACGTTGAGCCACGCGGTTGAATCGTTTGGATCTATAAAAGCAGTAAAAATCCAATAGCCACTTAACACACCAACCATGAAAATGCCTTCAATGGTGTTTAACAATGAAGAGTGGCTATTTGCATCATCTGTCACTTGGCCGATAATAGAGTAAACCGACACTTTAACCACAGCAAAGCCACAACCAATGGCGGCAAATAAAATTTTAAACGCATAAAAGTCACTAATTAAAGCCGTACTTACACAAGCAAGGGCAACAACAGTAAGTGCCCCAAGCATGGCCAGTTTATAGCCTAGGCGAGGAATAAACGAAGCCACTACAAATGACATTATCGCAATGGATAAATCTTTAAACCCCTCAAGCACTGAAGCTTCTGTTTTACTTACCCCAAGGGTATTTATTGCCTGCAAAATAACGGTGCCCACGCTATTTAACAAAATAGCGAAAATAAAGTAACTTGCTGCAATTGCCAGTGTGACTTTTGTTTTACTCATAATTACCCTCGCTTTAAAGCGTTATTTAAACGCTATAACGACCTTTATTGTATGCCTATAACAAGTGCATACACAGTGTGTGTTTATATCAGTGAGGTTTGAGTTTAGTTTAGAATAGCCACCAATGCAATCGTTTGCATTTTAAATTTAACATTAACTCAACATGATTTATAAACTATCGTTTACTTGATTGGCGGGTAATCAGTTCAATATCAATTACTTGTGATTCAACTTTTTCACCAGCTAGTTGCTGCATCAACTTTTGAACTAATAGCGTGGCTGCGTACTGTGTGTTTTGTCGGATAGTTGATAATGAAGGGTGGCTAATGTCGGCCATAGCAATATCATCAAAACCTACTAGAGCGACATCATTAGGAATGCTTACATAACGCTCTTTTAAGGCTTTCATGGCACCTAAGGCAACCATATCACTACATGCAACTATAGCATCAAAATAAAGGCCTTTTTCACGCAGTAATTGGTTGATTGATTGATACGCTGAGCTACTTGTTATATCAATAGATACAACATGTTGCTCTAATTTATGAGATGCTAATGCGGCAGAGTACCCTCTATGACGCTCACTAATTTCACCATGTTCTGGATCGCCTAAAAATACGATGTTTTTAGCTCCGTGCTCTATTAAATGCGTTGTTGCTTGCAAGCCTCCCAAGTAATTGTCACTTCCTACAATGGGGTAGTTGCTAGGTGTTTTAGGATCTCCCCATACCACCAGTGGAATACCTGCGTTAGCTGCATTTTCTATATTGGTTTGGTTTTTACCTTGACCTACAACAATAATACCGTCTGCACGGCGGCTATTAATAAAATAATTAGCCCAATCGTCTTGCGCCATGATTGAATTAGATAGTAAAAGCTCTAACCCTTGCTGATTAAGTGCAAGATTAATTTCGCTCACTACTTTAAGTAAAAACGGATCGCTAATCGACTGCTCTGTTTGTTCGTCAAGGTTAATTATAACCGCAACTACATTGGTTTTTTGTGTCCGCAACCGACTTGCAGCCGTATTAAGACTAAAATTATGCTCTTTAGCTAAGCGCTGAAGTTTATCGCGCGTTTCTTGTTTAATTAGCGGGTTATCATTAAGCGCACGCGAAACTGTAGAGGTAGACACGCCTGCTAGTTTCGCTAAATCAGTTAATTTAATTTTTTTGTTATTCATGATCTTCCTAAATAGTCGCTTACCACTGATCAATACAATTATCTAACTCGCTGACAATATAGCATTATTATTTTTTGCTGGCGCGAACAACGACCCAAAAAGTGTTTAACATATAAATAAGCTCAATAAATAAACTATATAAATTCATAAATAATTTACAAATAAATATTGCAAACGTTTGCATTTATCTCTAAGGTTTCAATATACACAGCCTATTTACAATGATTTTTAGTAAAAAGACTGCAGAAATACACTGTTTAATACACGAAAAACGGGATCACACACATGAAAATCAGTAAAGCAAAAAGTACACTAGCGTGTGCCATTACTTTAGCGCTTAGCACTCAATGCGCATTTGCTGCAGAGCAAACACAAGAAAAACAAAAAGTTGAGCGTATTGTAGTATCAGGAACACCCACAGGTGTTGGAATAAGAAAAATAGATGCCAGCTATGCGGTAACTAATATCGATAGTGAACAAATTATTAAATTGTCTCCAAAAAGCACCGCTGACTTATTTAAAGCAATACCTGGAGTTTGGGTAGAAAGCTCAGGTGGTGAGTCAGGTGCGAATGTATTTGTTCGTGGTTTTCCTGGCGGTGGAGATGCCCCATTTTTAACGCTAAGTGTTGAAGGTTCACCAATTTACCCAGCATCAACCTTATCGTTTTTAGAAAATTCATCAATGTTTCGTGTTGATGAAACCATTGAAACTGTAGAAGCACTACGTGGAGGCCCAAACCCTGTTTTATCTAACGGACAACCTGGGCTAACAACCAACTTTAGGTTAAAACGTGGTGGCGAAGAAACAGAAGGCTTATTTAAATACACAACTTCTGATTACGACTTACAGCGCATTGATGCTGTAATGAGTGGTGAAATTACTGACGATTTATACTTTATGGTTGGCGGGTATGTAAAAAGTTCACCAGGTATTCGTGATGCGGGCTTTACGTCAGAAAAAGGCAGCCAATTTACAATTAACATCACTAAAAACTTAGATAACGGCGAGCTTAACTTTTATACCCGCCAAACTGACGACCACGGCGCGTGGTACTTACCAACACCACTCAATGTTGATGGTATTGACGCACAATACACACAACTAGGCACGCTAAATCGCCAAGCAACAATATTTACAGGGCCAGATTCGCAAGCACACGATATTGACTTAGGTGATGGCCGAGGCTGGGACGGCCATGTTTCGGGCGGTAGTATTAAGCTAGAGCTAAAAGGTGGTTGGCATTTTTCAGATCGCTTTAACATTACTAAAGGCGATGCAAATACCTACGGTTTAGTACCTAGTGGCTCAGCAACAACGGTTGGAGCAGTTGCTGATAACGGCCAAACTGCATTTGGAGCAGTTACAAACACTGAATACGCAAGCGATACCCCAGTCCAACAACTTGGTCGATGGGTAGTACTTAAAGAAATCAGCTCATTTACTAATGATTTAGCTTTTTCGAAGAAATTTGGCGACCTATCAACAACCTTTGGATATTACACTGCAAGTACTTCGGCAAAAGATTGGTGGAGCTTAGGTAACACTGCATACCATGTACTTGAATCAGGTGGCGAAGCATTAACCGGTATTGAATGTAACCAAAGCACCGATGGCTGTGATTTTAACTACGATATTAGCTCAACAGGTGATGCCCGAACTAACGCGTTTTATGTTACTGGTGAATACAAATTTGCTGATGCATTCACACTGGATGTTGGCGTACGTCAAGAAAACCACGAAGTACAATACAGTGTAGATGAAGGCCTTGACGGCATTATTACTAAAGCCGTTAGCTATGATGAAAGTAAAACATCGTGGACTACAGGTTTAAACTACTCAATTAACAATGATATGGGTGTATTTGCTCGTGTTAATCGTGGTTATAAAATGCCGTATTTTGATGACTTTAGAGATAACTTTGATGCTTACCAAGGTGGCGAAAAGCTTATTAAAGAAATTACTCAAGGTGAACTAGGTTATAAATTAATTACTGAATCAACCGACTTTTATGCAACCGTATTTGTAAACGAAGTAAAAGGCGACACTTTTGTACGTCGCCCAGGTGTACCAGCAGAAATTTTAACAAATGAAGCGTACGGTATAGAGCTCGATTATAACTTTAATCATGAGTCTGGTTTTTCTGTTAATTTAAACACCACATTGCAAGATGCTGAAATTACGCAAAGTCCAACAAACGATGGCAACCAATCCCAGCGCCAACCAAAATGGCAAGTACGTGTAACGCCAAGTTACGACTTTGAGCTACAAGGTATGTATGCAACTTTATACGGTACACTTTCAGCGGTTGATGATCGCTTTGGCAATAACGAAAACACTGTAACACTCGATGGCTACGAAAAAGTTGATTTAGGTTTAATATTAGAACCAATGGAAGGCATTAAGCTTCAAGTAGCAATAGATAACTTAACAGATGAGCAAGGCATTACAGAAGGTGATCCACGTAATGCTGATGCACCAAATGGTCGTTACATTATGCCTCGCACAACGCGCTTTAGTGTAAGTTACGCGTTTTAAATAAAATACAATATAAAGGGAGCATTCGCTCCAGGGCAAAAGCATGAAAAAAGTCTATGCGTTCAGTACCTTTTCAAGGTAGGCTGTACTGCGCATAGCTTTTTTCTGTTTTGCGGGCATGCCTTTACTAAAGCTTTTTCTGCTTTTAGCTGATTAAATGCGATGTGTCTCAGCCCCGCAAATACAGGTGCTGCACCTTCGCGCCTAATTCGACACTCATCTTCTTTAAATCCTACATCTAAACGCCAATGTAATCCATTTTCTATTTGCCAATGTTGTCGTGCTCCTCTCGCGAGTTCTTCCGCTGTTAAATTCGCTGAACTAATATAGTATCTATAGCATAACTCATTGCTTAATTTACCTTTTTCTTTTCTATAAGAAACAATAACACCCACTGTTTTTACACCTTCCCAGTGTATCGTTTCTGATAAACCGCTCACGTTATGGCTCACTGCACAGCACCTAAATTCTTCTCTATTTTTTTGATAATCGGCTTCGTTAAACAAGAGCCCATCAGATGCTTGTCGTGCTACCTCAGGTAATAACACATCTTCTATTTGTGACAGTAGCCTTTTATGGTTTGCTTTTACCGCAAGTAAGTAATCGGCTTCTTTACCAACTATTTTTTTTGCAATTGATTTTTGACACCCCATAGCGTCAATCGTTACTAAGCAGCCTTTTATCTCTAATAATTCAAGCAGCTCTGGCAACGCTTTTATTTCATTCGACTTTTTATCAACAGGGCATTGTGCCAAAACAACACCATTTTCGCATGCAAATGCACTGATCATATAAAGCGCATCGCGTCTATCTGACTGATTAAATGAACCTTTCAATCGTTTACCGTCAATAGCAACTACACCGCCTTGAGTTAATTTGGAGCAGGCTTTCATCCAAGAAGAAAAGGAATCTTGGAATTGCGTCATGTCAATACGGCTCATTACACGAGCAATTGTGTCATGGCGAGGGATCCCTTGTTCAAGAAGAACATATTTTCTGAGCCAATCTAGTCTATCATGACCAAAATCTTCAATCTCTTCCCAGCCCTGACAGCCTGAAACAACAGCGCTAACAGCTAAGAATATGATATCAAATAGTTTATGAACAACTTTACCTTGTTGGCGAGGGTCGTCGATTGATTCGAAATATTTAAATAGCTGAATGTTAGACATGGGGATGCTCCTTAAAAAAGGAGTATAAGATCATACTTTTAAGTCAAGGTAAAGTTCGTGATCTTGCCCTGGCATTCGCTCCCTTTCACTTTAATTAACCTAAGCAAATAAATTTAAAGGCTAAAGTGAATTACTCAATACTCGCTTTTAATTTATTTAACGCATCAACCGAAAAACCTCGGTCATAAAAATATAGAATTTCGCCGCTGCTATTTATAAGTACCACACGTGAGTTATTTGGGCTTTGATTACCTGTAAACTTTTGTACCGCTTCACCATCTTTATAAATAGTAATTACCCCACCCCATAATTCTTTAGGTATGCCTTTGCGCATACCGCTGTCGATAAATGTGCTAAACATACGTGGTGCCATACCTGCAATGGTTGGTAGTTCGTAAGTTGGAAGCGTTACACCGGCCATATCTAAACCAATTAACCAACGGTCTATATCAAACTGGCTGTCTTGCTTGTAACCAATAAGCAGCAGTGTTTTATCTGCGTTAAAGTCGCGGGGTATAGTCACTATGTTTTGCTCTAAGCTTTCACCGCTAATATTGGGAAACTGCTTACCTGTAACTTGCTGATTTGGGTACTGCGATGTACATGCGCTCAGTAATATAAAAATAAAAACACTTAGTATTGATTTCATTATGATTAAGTTCCTAACATTTTAGTTTTATAATAACGTTTGTTTATATGTTTTAAAAATTACAAATATCTAAATTCAAACACTCTGTTTTGCCATATATTCATGAAACTTATTAACCTTCATTGGTCGGCCGTACTTCCAACCTTGCCCGTAATGCACTCCCGCAGTTTTTAAAATAGCTTCTTGCTCATTAGTTTCGATGCCCTCAGCAACACAGGTATAATTAAACTTTGTCACAAGCTCCATAATGTTCGGGATCATAGAAGCCTTTAGACCCTCAGTTGCTATATCTTGCACAAATGTACGGTCTATTTTTAACTGATGAAAGCTCAAATTTTGTAAATTTTTTAAATTAGAATAACCCGTACCAAAATCGTCTAATGACAAGTTAAAACCCGATTTAACCAATGTTCTAAAATGCGCATGAGCAATACTGGTATCAAGGTATTCATCTTCGGTAATTTCAAGGCAAATAATAAATCGAGAATTAGTAAGTTCAGAAACTTGCGTTAAAGATGATACATTTCCTTGCTCTACATCACATGGAAATATATTAAGCGATACTTTAAAACCCTCAGGTAAAATATCAATAGCTGTAAGTTCCTTGAGCACCGTTGCAATCATTGCTTCAGTGAATTTCCAAGTTAAATTATTTTTTCTGAGTAGCGGAATAAACTGATCTGGGTAGAGTGTTCCATATTTATCTTTAAAACGAGCAAGTACTTCACAACCTATTACTGTGCCTGTTTGCAAACAAATAATAGGTTGGTAGGTCCAATAAAAAGAGTTTTTATTTAAGCCTAAACGAATACGATTAAATGTAGAACGACGATCGGCAATCAGATTATCAACAAGTAATGCACTCGATACTCCAGCCAAACAGGTTAAAATGAGGGATATAATTAGTAAAAAGTGATTTTTAGCAAAAAATTTATTCCAAGGCATATGAAGTGCAACGCAGTAATTGCTATTTTGTTCACTGCATATCAGCTGCCTTTCATAAGGAAGATAAACATTATTGACTAACGTATCGTAAACACCACTTTGCCCCGCCAAATGATTAATAGAACGCTTGTGTTTATAAACAACTTCCCACATGGGTGAGCTAATTACGTCATCATTGAATACTTTAGTATCTATTATTAGATTGTAGTCACCTTGACGCACTATAATAACTTCCATTGGGCGGTCACTAAACAACAATAAATACAATTGAGGTTCAAAGCGTACTCGAATATTTTCATCTACAATAATATAATCTGGGCTTTTATCATTAATAACTTTATCTAACAACCCAGCTCCTGTAGTACATACAAGCTGATCGTTCTTAAAAAAACCTATATCTATTACATATTTTGCATCAAATAAAGCACGACGCATCTCAAGCAACGTTGCTTGGTCACATTGTTTAAAACCGAGGTTATTTAATGGAGTAAGAATTCTGCGCCGTTCTTGTACTGCGGTATCGATATGCTTAACTAGGTGTGTAGCGTCTTCACTTATTGTAGCTGCTAGCTTTTGGCCTGCAAAATAAAGTAGTATCAAGCTCCCTGTCACAAAAACCGAGATGCCAGTTAGCAGTGCTATTATTGATTTCTTATGGCCTTTTTTCATCGTATCCTTACTAATATAGTGTGTGCTTTAAATACACATTTTATAAATACATAATGACTTAAAAAATAAATAAATGGCTTAACCAAGTTTACTTTTTCACAACGTCGTAAAGCGTTTTGGCTATTACTTGATGCTGACTCTCACAAATATGAATTCCATCTTCTGTTGATACGTGCACTAAAGATTGAAGATCAATAAATATAATTTTTTTATTTTGTGCAATATTTTTGAATTGCTCTTTTAGCGCAACGTTTTTGCACTCCGCACCTTCATAAACATGCTTGTAAGGGCCTCTACAACGTACATAGGCCGGGCTCAAAATAATTATTTTTGGCTTTTCATCATGTTGATTATTTAAACTATAAAAATCAAAAATATCATTAATTAAATTATTTAGCCCCAGAGCAATGCATTCTGGAGCTAAATTAAAACGCTTTTTCAGATCGTTTGTCCCAAGTGCAATAATAATTACATCGAGCGCATACTCTTCCAAATAAGGTTTTAAATAACTAACACCCGAAAGTGAACCGTTATACGGCGGATGGTTTACTAAGGTACGATTGGGTTGCCCTGCTTCAATAATATTAAAGCCTGACCCTAATTTTGTGGCTAATTGTGATGTCCAACGAATACTTTCGTCAAAACGCCCTCCTGTAACGGGGTTTAAACCCCAAGTATTAGAGTCGCCAAAGCATAAAATGTTTTTTATCATTAAAATGGATTCAACGTATAGCCTTGCTGTTGTAGTTGGGCATGAGCAGTCATCGCAGAAAGTGACATTTTAACGCCTGGAATAAGCTGTTCAGGAGTAACTTTAAAATGTGTAGCTGACTGACCACACACAAAAACCTGTGTATTATTTACGAGTAATTGTTCAATTAAGTACCGGTTTTTATTATCAATATTAAACCGCTTTTTATATTCGCTATTAGCTAACATGTCAACACTTGCGCTACCGTGCACAACTAAAGCGAGTTGTATATTTTCAGGCTTTACACCATGCGCTACATGCATGTTAATAAAACGCGCTAACGAATTTATTGAATTATTTTGCGCGCCTTCTTTGGCTCCCTCGCTAACATCAAAAGCTATTCTAAACGAGGTAGAAGCACTAATTGGCTCGTGTTTTGGTACATTATAGAAGCTGCCAAACCCTTTGATCGGGAGTTCATTAGCTTGTGAAAGCGGACTAATAAGTAAAAGTAATAGTAAATATTTCATAAATCCTGTGTTTTTAAGTAATCAAGCCTATTTAATATACTACCAAAAGCAGGGCGTGTTGATCTTTTTGGATGAAGTTCGTTCAAATTAAAGACTGTTTAATTACGATGCAAAACTTGTAATCAATAAATGAAAGAAGTGCAACACCTTCGCTCTGCTCGAACAGCGTTTATGGGACAGGGCGCGAGCATACTTTGTTAAAAATGTTAACCAAAAAGAAGTTCTTCTCTAAAAGCATCATCATAACAAGCTCTTACACACTTACTTCTTATTGACCCCTTGCTTTTCGTATGCTGCTTTATCATGTTCCTAACGACGCGTCTAAATAGTGCCATATGTTGCGCACTTAATGGCTCATTTATTTGACAGGCATCTTCTTTAAATACGACATCCAGTATCCAGTGTTGCTGATTTTCTATCAGCCAATGTTGTCTTATTGCTTTACTTATCAATATATTGTCTGTCAACGATGTTAGGTAGTAATGTGTGTCAATACTCGTTCTATTACCCTTCGTTCGCTCTCGCTGCACCGCAACGATTGTCCTAACTGATGGCCAGCTCTCTTTAATTTCACTCGGTAATAAACGCGCATCAAGACAATCTATCGTGCGTACTTCTTTTCGCCCATGCCCTGCATCTTGTGTTACATGACTAAGTATCTCTGAGTTTTCAGATTCATACTGGTGTGTAAATGCATCTTGAATCGCGCTATAAAGTTTCTTTTGATTACCCTTTGCTTGCACTAGATAATCTGCATGTCTGCTAATTAGCTGTTTTAGCGTTTCTTTTTGGCAGTGCAAAGCATCAAGTGTAATGACGGTGTTATTGATATCGAGTATTTTCAATAAATCCCGAACTGCCGGTATTTCATTCGTCTTACTGCCAACTGTTTGGTGGAATAATGTGAGACCTGCCTCACAATCAAATGCTGAGACGAGGTGTAATTTATCAGCAATGTGTTTACTTGCTCCGCGAATAGTTTTGCCATCGAAGGCAATGACAGGATGCGCTGATTTAACGCGGTTTTGATTGACCCAGCTATACATCGCGAGTAGTAATGAGTCAGTATCAACGGTTCTAAAAATCCGAGCAATACTATGTCGAGTGGGTATGCCATTTTTGAAAGAACGAAATCCTCTTAACCAATTAAGCTTACTTTCGCCATAGACTTCAATATCTTGCCAGTTTTCACACCCTGATGTAACGGCAGTAATAATAAGAAAAAGCACATCAACTAAGTTATGGTGTTGATTTATATGTGAACGATTATCTTTGACGAGTTCTAAATGTGAGAAGAGTGACATAATAAGTTTAAGGTGATTAAATTTATGGTATTAGATCATAAAATTTGTTTATTTACAAAGTGTGATCCCGCCCTGGTTTATGGGATGTTATTTCTATAAAGGAGTAATAACACGCAGCCGCTATATTGCCTGCGTGTTAACATCTAAAAATAAACACCCCGTCGAGGAATAGGTTGTTTATTATGCTGCCGATTGCGTATTTTTATGGCTATGGCTTACAAAGCGCATACCTAAATAACCAAAGGTTTGCTTAAACATCTGTACAAAGGCATCAGGGGCTTCAAAAGAAGAGGCATTTGATAGCAACGAGAACTCTTTTGTACGTAACGCGCGTAACTTAGGCTTTAAGTTTTCGTCGTCCATGTAATCTGTGATCCGATCGATAAACGATTTCATTTGTACCGTGGTGTTATACCAATACACGGGGGATGCAAAAATCCAATGTTCATAATCGAGTAACGACTCAAAAACAGTATAAAAATCATCATTTTTATAGTTCTTACTATAGCAGTATGGCGGTATTTTATAGTCATCAAGACAAATAACGCGAATATCATTTTGCTCTGCATAACTATTAGCATGTGCTGATGTATTTCCTTCTCTACGTGCACTTGAATAAATTATTACTGAATTTTTTTTAATTTTATATTGCATTTAACTCGCTCCTTTTTTATGTTGGGAGCAGCTTAAAACCTCAACCATTATTGAGGTCAATATATGGATTTAAAATGAGCACAGAACAAAAAAATTAACAGAAGCTAACCTAACCGTCGGCTATGTGGCAAAAAGAAGTGGTGTAAAAGTATCAACCCTACATTTTTACGAAACTAAGTATTTAATAAGAAGCTGGCGAAATAGTGGTAATCAGCGTAGATATAAACCCGATGTACTTCGCCGTGTGGCGGTTATAAAAGCAGCGCAAACAATGGGAATTACGCTAGAGGAAATTAAAAACACGCTAGCCACACTGCCAGACAACAGAACCCCGACCAAGCAAGACTGGTCAGCGCTTTCTAAGCATTGGCAAGCACAGCTCGACGATCGCATTGCTTATATGCAGCGTTTACGTGACAAAGTAGATGGCTGTATTGGTTGTGGCTGCTTATCACTTAAAAACTGCCCTATTTACAATAAGGATGACCATTTAGGAGAGCAACAAAGCGGTGCTGTATTGTTAGATAAAGTTGATTATACCAATTCTCCTAATTAAGTGATCTATTTTGAGGTAAGAAAATCGTGTTGATAACAAGACAGAAACTTTTAACGCAGTTAGCGTCAGATTTAATCCCTCAAATTGATTAAGTATTTTTGCGGGTTGGTATAGCAAAAGTAAGAACGTTTGAAATTATTTGTCAGTGCTTTAAACCACTAAGGCTATTTAATCGCACCGCGAGGCTTGTAACCGAGTGAGCTCGGTAACTGCTCATGCGTACTTATTCTTACATCCATGAAAGAGTAAGTAAAAATAGAGCAAAGTTTCCGCGTCCTGTTCACGCCCTTACCTGCATTTATGTAAGCAAATACCCCCTAGGACGAACCCAAAGGGAAACGCATGCTTGGCATTTATATTACTTTATCACCTATTTTTGGGAAATAACCACATTGCATAGGCTCTGCCTTGTCTAAAAATAAAACATACTGGTGTAAATTGAACTCAAAAAGATAAACAAGCCTAGAGAGTAGTAACTAACCTGAACTCTGGATAATAAATCAATCTCGAGCAGCTATTTTCAGCGTTAACTAAATTATCTCTTTTAACCTAAACCATTTAAGCCATCTCTAGCAGCTCGGTATAAAGCACCTAACGTAGAATCAAACACCCATTTAATAAAGCTGTAAGTAAGCTCTACAGCTTTATTAATAACTTTACCGGCAAACACTAACATATGCCCTAACAAGCCTAGCGTTTGTACTGCAAATGATGCAGACGCCTTTGCTATTTTATCGATAGTACGAGCAAGCATATCGTAAAACGTTAATCCGGTTCCAATAGCTGCTTGTGCAGCGACAGCGCTGTAATAGCCCGCATCTTTTAACAAGGTGATTAATGCCGCACTTAATTTATCAGACCAATGCGCATTAAATGAAGCTTGGTTTCTATCTTCAAACTTTAAACGCACTGGTGTGCTTAGAAAATGATTAGCTTTTACGGTTAAGTTATTCCAATCACTGCTGTTTGCCGTATTAATATAACCAGGCGTTCCGTCCAACTTATGAGCAGCACCTTTAAGACCTTGCCCATTATCTAAACGGATTTCTTGCCCATTATACGGTGCATGTGAAAATGGCCATAAAGGGACTTTAGCAACTGGGTCTGCACCATGAGTACAACGGTAAATTTTATCAATTCTCGATGTCGCTGCCCTTGAAAAACCTTCAAGCCCTACTCGCGGTGAGCCAAATGTATACAGCTTTACTGGTAATGAATATTCCGCTTTGATCCAATCAGCGGATAACGTAGCTAAAGCACCACCTAAACTATGGCCAACAACATGAACACCACCCGTCATTTTATTCTTAATATTAGCAGTGACAAACTCTTGTAGCTTAGGCTTCATAGTATAAAATGTTTTATTAAACCCCGCATGCACCATACTACCGTTTGAACCACCGCTTAAACCAAAATGAGCATCAGTTATGCCATCACGTATTGTATCGGTCCCTCTAATAGCAATTACAGACTCCCCTTTAAAAGCCCCCGTTCCGTGACCAACTAGGCCAAAACCAGAACTTAATCCAAATAGGTGCGAAATAAAGCCGCCTGACACACCTTGTACTGAACTAGGACTTACAGAAAAGTCGAACTTTCCACGTAAAGCCGGAGATAAAGAGTTATTAATTAGATCCGTACTTTTGATATCTTTGGCATCATAAGCAAGTAACGCGAGTTGTACCGCTTGTGCAGGTGTTAATGTATTCATGCTAAATCCTTTTAAATTGTTTATAAACTAAATTTTACAGGCTGTATAAACTGTAAAAACGTGTTCTTTATCTTCAACAACCGGTATATCGTAAGTTTGAGGCTCTTTTGCAATGTCGCACACTAGATTATTTAAATACTCATTCAAAGTTTTACTTTGCTTATGTAAACCAATTCTGGCAAACCATAAAACAATATCTTTCGAGTTATCTTTTTTTATGTAGATGTGCTGAATTAGAGACCCATTATCGAACATATTCGCTGGCTTAGAGGTTTTAATAACTCGCTCAGGAAAAGAAAAATTACCATTTTCGTCTGACGTCGTTTCATCTAAATACTCATCACCAAAAGTGAATGACTTAAATATGGTAATATTCGCAAGTGGTTTACCATCATTTAGCAGTTGACCACTTATCGGAACTGATAAAGTAAAATCCTGCTTTTTTGAAAAGCCAAACATATCTGCAAAAGCCTGTGTTGTAGTAAAAAAAATAACGGTAATAGACACTACTACCAGTAAAGAAATCTTTAAACGTGATAATAACAAAGCAAACTATCTCCCAAGTTTTAGCTATACATTACGTAATATATATTTCTATTTAATTACACTCTTTAAGTGCTTTTTATTTTAAATAACAAGCGATAATCAAACTTATTAAAACTAAAAACTCTAATAAAATACAATTATACTGCATGCATTTAGAACAAAAAACAACCAGTTTGTTTTTTATCCGTGCTGCGCTATACATCAGGGCAAAATCGTAGATTTAACTCTGATTTAAAAGTATGTTTTTATACTGTTTAATGAATGAATATACCGACCTATAACAACCATTGATTTAAGTACTCAACGTTAAAAAATAAGTCGTTAACGGTTTATTTTTTGAAAGTAAGTTTTAAGTTTTAATAACCCAGATTCAAGTTCAAACTTTTGTATTTTAGGATTTTTAAACTTTAAGCCGTTTGAAATATGAGTATTAATCATCGTCGCCATACCTTCAAAGCCATCTGGCGCTGTAGCCACTAAATCAATAAGTAAAGGCTGAATAAGCGGTCGATGCTCTTCTATTAAAGTGGGGGTCTCGTATATATCGTAAACGAGGTTGGTTAGTGTGTTCTGTTTTTTTGTTCCATGTAATTTCTATAGCGCTTTAAATTAAAGCGTTAATAGCTCCTTTATATTTCAGTTTTCATTTAATGATTCATTTTCAGCTAATGATGCTTTGGCTTGCTTTTGTATATATTGAGCGCGATGCTCCCAATCGGTCCTATTTGCATAATTTATTACATAATCTGTATGAGAAATCACTTTATTCCACATACCAAGCTTTTGGTAAATAGTTGATAATTCAAAATGTGCCGAAACAGTTTGAAAATTCATTTCATTATCATGGAGTAAATATAATTCATATAATCGTGCAGATTCTTTTAAATCCTTTTTTACGAAGTGGCCACTTCGGTATATCCAAGCAAGTTTTTTAAAGCACTATACTCGTTATTTGCAATACGAGAATTAATTTCCTCTAAATAACGAGACCCATCTCCAGTGTGCACGCCTATGTAATACAAAGCCTCCCAATCACCAAGACTATATGCTTTTTCACACCATGCTTCTAATTGATCAGGTGCATGCATTAAGCTCTTTTCGCATTGCTTAGCGGCTTTCTCTACAGTTAGGTTAGGGGAGTTAATATCTATACTAGGAAAAAGTGATGCTCTCAAAACCGAAGGAAATACAAAACACCAAGTAAAGATAATTATTGATATTATTTTTACCATTGTAGTGAACCATCACTATTCACACGCTTTTCAGGTATATGCACTTGAAAAGATTTAACAGATGATTCGTACGGGTAGCCTTCTCGATAAAAATAGCGTTCTTTTAAGAATTTATCCTGATTAGAGTCACCTGAGCAGCGTCTATCACTTATGCAACTTAACCCTCCGATAAAGTCGATAAAGCGTACATTGAAAATATTGTGATCTTTAAGAAATACATCAACACCAGGCTGGTCTGCTGCATTTAGTACAGCATGAGAGCGATGCATAAAAGCAACAACCCTATTCTGACTTGAACGGTTTAATATAGTAGCTAAATTAACTGCCCAAAGTGCGTTTCTATAAGTATGAGTATCAAAGCAATCGCCTCCTATACCCTTCTCTGAAGAGCATACACTATCCATTATATCCATTGTTTCAACTAACACGTCGAGCGCGACTATTTTCATTCCAATATCGCGCGCAGCCTTAACAAGTTCACCATAAGCATGAGGTGTTAAATAGCCATGGGTCCAATACTTATTAAAATACTGCTGTATAACATTAAAGCCTTTACCTGTGCGCTGATAAAAGTCTATTTTTTCCTGCATAGCTCTTGGTAACATTTCGATTGCAAAATGCGTGAAACCAGCAGCTTTTAGCTGTTTGATTGCCTTTATTGCTTCATACTTATAACCAGCAGTGCTATGACTCGATTCACCAAGCATCACTAAGCGCGCATTACCGGCCATTGTTTTATAATTTACATCCGTGTTTATCTTATTCACTGTATTTCCTTATATTTTAAAACTTAGTCGGTTAATTACACTCATACTCTATATTTAAATGTTTGCTAACTACAAGCCATGAAGCTAACTCAAGGTTTACTCGGGCTCTAAAAAATAAATTTAGTAGTCAATACCCTATATGATGAAATTTTTATAGTAGCTATAAGTCCCCCAATATTGGGATAGGTGTCACTGTAATTTTCCTTTGTGGATTTGATAGTTAATTGTTCATTGCTACGACAGCATCTTCTTTTAGTGCTTTAGCTAAGGTATCAGAGCCATCGCCTAACTTTTGATCTATCACATATTGTGCATTAATAATAACATTTGGCCAATCTTCAAGCTTTGTATAGATTTTTGCTAAATCGTAATGAATCGACCTTAACAGAATTGGATAGGGCTCTTTTGCTTGGGTCAGAAAAAGCTCATATAAACGGGCGGCTTCTTTTAAATCTTTCTCAATAAACAAACCTCCGTCATAAAGCCACGCAAGCTTGCGAATAGCCAAATTTTCATTTTTCAACACGCGACGTTTTACTTCATTTACATAACGTGAACCGTCTCCTGTATGATAACCAATATAAAGTAATGCTTCCCAGGCTCCCATTTCATAAGCTTTTTCACACCAGCTTTCAAGCATCCTAGGCGCGTACATCAAGCTTTTTTGGCATTGCTGCATAGCTGTACTTTTTGATAGCTTGGGATTATTTATATCAAGGTCTGGCCATAAATTTTTTGATAAAGATTTGGCCTGAACTTGAACAATGACTGTGCTATAAACAAAAAGAGCTAAAAATATTTTTTTACCATTTTAGTGTTCCATCTGCATTAACTCTTTTCTCAGGAATATGGACTTGAAACGTTATAACTGAAGATTTATAAGGGAAGCCTTTACGATAAAAGTATTGCTGCTTGAGTGTATTTATTTCAGTAGAGTCACCTTCACAACGCCTTTGAGATAGACAAGCAATGCCACCTATAAAATCTATAAATCGAATACTGTTGATCCCCTTTTTTTGCATAAGAGTATCAAGACCAGGCTCATAATCTGCAGCTTGTACAGCATGCCATCGGTGCATAAAAGCAACTACACGATGCTTTTCCGACTCATTTAAGATTTCAACGATGTTGTCAGCCCAAATACCATTGCGACGAGTATGTGTATTAGAGCACTTTTTATCTATATACTGATCATAAACACACTCTTTATCCATGATCTCCATCATTTCTTGTGAAATATCTAAGGCTATAATTTTTAAGCCAATATCTCGAGCTGCTTTTGCTAATTCTCCATAAGCTTTAGGAACTAGATATCCCCAAGCCCAATTTTCATCAAAATATTGCTGAATTTCTTTGAAACCTTTACCTGTTCGTTGATAGAACTCTATTTTTTCTTGCATTGAACGTGGCAGCATTTCAATTGCAAAATGCGTAAAACCTGCAGCTTTTAACTGTTTGATCGCCTTAATTGCTTCATACTTATAACCAGCAGTGATATGGCTTGATTCGCCAAGCATAACTAAGCGCGCATTACCGGCCATTGTTTTATAATTGACATCCGTGTTTATTTTATTCATTACCTATCCTTGTTTTTTAAAACTTAGTCGATTAATTAAATCCATACTCTATATTTAAATGTCTTCTAACTACGAGCAGTGAAGCTAGATCAAAGTTTACTCAAGCCCTGAAAAGTAAGCTTAACAACAAATACCAATACATGATGGGGTCACTGTAATTTGTTATTTGCAATGAGGTTTGTGTTATTTTTCGTTTCAATCATTTAAAGCGGCAATTAAATAAAACACCCTCGATTTAAAGTGGATATTTTATTTAGCTGCTGATCGCTTATTTACTTTAAACTTGACGTAATTAGAACTGCTTAATTAGCGTATATGGCGCATCAGCGGCTAGCCGTGTTACCACATAACCATAAGTAGAGCCGTAACTCCCCTCTTCAACACTATTATCCATATACAACACCATATCTTCTATGCCGTCGTTGTTATAATCGCCTTTAGCCATAACAGTTAGCTTTTGAATACCGCCGCTGTTGTCGTAATAAATAGCTTGGTCCTTATTTAATGACTGCACTTCTTTAACACGGCTCATTTCTTCCCAGCTACTTGCACTTGCTAAGCGGCGCTCATCGTCATTTGAAATAATTAAAGCGAGCTCTGGAGGCATTTGTTTTGGTAGTGCTGAACCATGTTCAAAATCAGTCAAAAAACTAGCATCAGAAGCGTTCAACTCCCCCATATGTGACCATATTAAACACACTTTATTCATAGCTTTTATAACGCCCTGCTCTCGATAACTAAATGCGTTAAAACCTTCATCCAAAGCATTAAATAAAGTATTACAGCTAGTAACTACTTTATTAGGGTTACCGTCTTTAAGAAGACTTTCTTCAAAATACCACTTTTTATAAATTAGAGTCTTAACCTGTTCCTGCTGCTCTAATGCCATAGCCTCTGTAAAGTATCTATTGGTTTTATTTTCCGAGCTATATGTCGGAGTTATTTTGTTTTTGTCTATTTCTGCACATGCTGTACTTGAGATACTAATACATGCAAGTAAAATTAATTTCTTTATCATTTTGCATTCACCAGTAAATTGCGGACATAAGTATTGCGCTCAGCCGATACATCTTTTCTATTTGATTCAATAGCCGCCTTTTTAAAATCATGGACTTTCATATGCTTGTTAAAATTAGGGAAAGTGTCTTTAAGTTTTGTCATCCCTAAATTAAATATTAAATCAAACAGGGCTAACTTAACATCATCTGGGTAACTTGAAAATTCAGATGCGCCATATATACGTTTAAGCTCACTTTCAAACGTTTTAATATGCTGATCAATTTGAGCGTTTGCTACAGCTTCAGTAATTATTAACTTAGTAAAAGGTTTGAAACGACCAAAGCCTTCATCCTTACCAAACGGTCTTGATTTAATTAGTTTAAATTCATCTTCAATTTGCTTCGTTGATGCAATAATTCCCGTATCTCGAACGGTGAAAGGAACTTTTTTTGCAGCCTCAACATCTTTTAATAAATGACCTACGCCAACGGTTACATAGCCTTTTGTATCTAAATACATATGAGGAACATTACCTTCATATTTCACCATACTTTGTTTTAGTTTCGTTTTTAAATTGCCAGATATTGGTATAACCGCAACCGCTGCAGCACTCGCTAGCTTTTCATTAATTTTTTTATGAGTGCGCCCATTTGGATCTATTTTTCCATCTGGACGTACCATATTTACCACTTTGCTTTGAAACAACTTAATAGCCGCTACGGTTTTAGAGTTCTCAGGACGTGAGCCTAAACGACCGTCTACGGTAAGTTTTCTAGCGGGTGCTATAAGGGAAAGAAGTGAATTTAAAGCAGTTTGTACTGCTTTTACATCGTCTGGCTTATTTGCGTCGACAATCCCTACGGATTGGATTAATTTCATTGCTGGCATCGAAGAGTCCTTTTCTTTAGTATTATGTTGCTTAAGTGCAGCGTGTTAGTAGTAAATTAACACCCATTAATTAAAGTGGGTGTCTTAATTATTTTTTGCGTTAACACTATTTAAAGTGGGTGTCTTTGTTATTTTCCTGCCTAAAATATTATGGTCAACCAATTCACTAACCCTAAGTGTTAGATTACAACATTAACCACTCTTTAAAACATTTATTGCACACCCCTCCACCTTCTAATAATGGTAGTAAAAGTGAGTCGCTATACTGCTCGTCAGACTCACCATATAAACTAACAACATCTAAACCAACAAAAGGAGATGGAAGCTCACTTTTTGCCAAAAAGTAAGTTACAGAGTCAAAAAGTACATCACCATCATAGAAATCTAATTTTAATTTCACATAATCAATTTTTTCACCAGCTAATACAGCTTGTTGTAAAAGTTTCGAAACGTATGGATTTCCACCTGCTTCACCATGTTTCTTACAATAAATTAGAGCCATTAAAGAATCCTAATCAGTTGATAATCTTCCAAAGTCGTTATCTTTGAAGAGCTTGTAGTAACCTCTTCGTGTTTTTTCATACTGAGGACCTTCCCCAGCAGATAAAATATCAGCAACATGGGATAAACAGCTATTTGTATATACATGATAGGCTCCCAACTCTTGTCTTATCATATTTTTCTGAACTAAAATTGCAGCTTCAGCATCTGGCAGCGGTATTCTAGCCTCATGAGCTAGCTCCCCCTTTCCATTAAAGGAGCCTGCTCGGATAATAGTTGTTTCGCTCCAATCTTCAGCAGTTATAACCTGATGTGTTGCGTAACTTAGGTCATCATGAAAAACTTCTATTGTAAAATGCCCCTCTTGATGCCCATTTACAAACTGCCTCACAATTGCATAACCCTCTTTACAACTCAACCCAAACGGATCTACCCAATTCACAGGGTTTGGCGCATATTGATAGTGATTTATCCCACCCACTAACCCTATCGGGTCTTGGTTTATAAAGCGCTGTTGTTTGGGGCTGTAGTAGCGGTAGCGGTTATAATGTAAGCCGCTCTCCTCATCTAAATATTGCCCTTGAAAACAAATTGGCTGAGTGAAACTATTTTCTTTATTAGTGTCAGACTCAGCTTTTAGCTCTTCATAACCATATACATCGGCTTTATTTTCCCATACGACTTCTGCTTTGTTGTTTGTTACAAAACGTGGGGTATTCAGTTGATCTAGGTGGTAGTAGTACACCTCGCCTTTTTTAATAAGCGCTACTGGGTGAAATTGATTTGGCAGGTTGATATACCAGGTATATTCACCGTGCTGGCATTCGCCGATTAACTGGTCGTTATCCCAAATGTAGTCAATTTTACCGTGCTCGGTGTGCTTGGCGATACGACGACCTAATGGGTCGTAGTCGTATTGCGTGAGCGTGCCGTTGTTGTTAAAACAGCTTAACTGGTTAAACGCGTTGTATTCGCGGCGGGTTTTAATGCCTTTGCCGGTTTCGCGTATTTGGTTACCAAACTCGTCGTAGTAAAAGTCGCTGTCGCCAAAGTGTGTTAGGCGGTCGGCGTTGGTGGCACTGTTTATTATAGTGTTGTTAGTGCTTTCATTGTTTACTACTGAGTCAGCGTTGCTACTATTTTTGCTACTACTTTCACTACTATTTGGTGCTAACTCATTGTATTCGCTATGGGTGGCGCGTGTTAAATTAATAGAAGAGCTGGCATTAGTATACTCGTTACTGGCTGCATCATGTTCTATACCCTGCTCGCCTGTATCACTAGTGTCTGTACCGCTAATGCCCGCATCGTTTGTGTTTGATTGAACAGTCTGACTTTGCGGGTTACCAAAGCTATCCCACTGGTAGTGTGTGGTTGTATCAGTACGTGAGCTTGCCAGTGTTTGTTGTATTAACTGCCCCAAGCTGTTGTATTCAAAATTGATATTGTGGCTGCTTACGCCTTCGTTTTTACGGGCAATCAGCTGGTTTACGCTGTCGTAGTTGTACGTACAGGTATCGAATAGTGCTTGTGCTGGGTGTGTAAGCTGTTGCTGTGTTAAGCGGTTGAATACATCAAACTGTTGGGTAAGGGTAATGCTGTTACCAAACTGCTGGGTTTTAATATTACCTTGGCTGCATGGCCATAGAGAACTTAAGCAAAAATGCCCAAGCCTTTATAACTTCCATGTTGTTAAAGAGCGATTTATCTTTAAGATGCGTGTCTGGTTATTTTTCTTCTAAGAATGTTTACAAATACTTAAACTAAACTTCTATACCTTCAATAAGATTTGCAAATCGACCATAGCTATTAAATAGGTCTTTATCATCACCTAAATCACTTTCTAAAAATAGATAGACCAATCTGATTCTACCTAAAGGATAGTAGCTCTTCATACAATCAATTTTATTAAAAAAGGCCTCAGAGCCTCTAATGCTTCATAGGCTGCTTTACTGTTGGGTTTTGCTAAAAGCATACTTTCTAAGTCACTTCGCTCTTTTTTTAATTTAGCCATTTTATTCATTTTTACCATCATCTGGACATACATATTCACCACCCCACTTTTCTTTAAATTGCTTGTTGGGGTTGTTTTTTAGCGTCAATGAAATAATATTTTTAATTACGGAGTCTGTCTTATTAAAAAACCCTCTTCATTAAAACCAAACATAAAAAACTACTTAGCAACGAAAAAAGTTATACTCATTTCTATTTACTATTTGTAAAAATAATTTATCTAATATTCAATTATTTTTATACTAATTTTATTATCATTTAAGAGCTTAATAAATTGATTTTCTGAACTTAATTTACTTACTTCTCCAGACTCAATTTTATCAAAGAACCATTTTGAATTAGTAACTTGGAATATCTCAATCCAATCATCTAGGATAAGGCTATTTATACTCATCGCCCCCCATCAAACCATGACCACAGCCCTCTTGTAATAAAACCCTGTGACTCTCAAACGAATAAGCAATCAATTTGGGCCAATCACTATTATTGGCACTTTTTACTTCTCTCTCATCCACACAAGAAATAATGTAATATTTATTTTTCATTATGGTTTCTCTTTAATTATTTTAACGTTATCGAAATTTACTTTCCGTCCATCTGCTTGTAACTGCACAGCTCCACCTGCACCATATTGTGGATATGCCTCGGCAAACGGCTCTTGCTTCGTTTTGTCTTGATCACCCTTCCAGTTTGGAACTCTTGCTTGTACTTCCCCATTTTCGAATAATTGTAGGGTATCAAACTCACCTCTTAAACGAGCATCACTCCAAGAGCCCTCTCCATTGTCGTCAGAACCAAATTCAGATCCTTTTATCTGAAACGCCTCACGAGCCTCTAAACCACTATTGTATTTCACAAATCCAAAATAAGTAGTTGGTGCAGAAAGGCTTTCAATTGTCATCGGGGCAAACTTATTCACCTTACCATCATCATCCTTGTATCTCATATATCTATACCCAGTACTAGGTATAGTTGAACTAGGGCCAGATAAACCAACATAAAAGTCAGGAGTTCCCTCCTTACAACTCAATCCAAACGGATCCACCCAATTAACTGGATTCGGTGCATATTGGTAATGGTTAATTCCACCCACAAGGCCAATCGGATCTTGGTTTATAAACCGTTGTTGTTTAGGGCTGTAATAGCGATAGCGGTTGTAATGTAGGCCACTTTCCTCGTCTAAATACTGCCCCTGAAAGCGGATTGGCTGAGTGAAGCTGCTTTCTTTATTAAAGTCAGGCTCGGCTTCTGGCTCCTCATAACCATACACATCGGCTTGGTTTTCCCACACGACTTCTGCTTTGTTATTGGTAACAAAACGTGGGGTATTAAGTTGGTCTAGGTGGTAGTAGTACACCTCGCCTTTTTTAATCAATGCTATTGGGTGAAATTGATTTGGTAGGTTGATATACCAGGTATATTCACCGTGTTGGTATTCGCCAATTAGCTGGTCGTTATCCCAAATGTAGTCAATTTTGCCCTGCTCGGTGTGCTTGGCGATACGGCGCCCGAGAGGGTCGTAGTCGTATTGCGTGAGCGTGCCGTTATTGTTAAAACAGCTTAACTGGTTAAACGCGTTGTATTCACGGCGGGTTTTGATCCCTTTGCCGGTTTCGCGTATTTGGTTACCAAATTCATCGTAGTAAAAGTCGCTGTCGCCAAATTGTGTTAGGCGGTCGGCGTCGGTGGCACTGTTTATTGTAGTGTTGTTAGTACTTTCATTATTTGCTACTGAGTCAGCGTTGCTACTGTTTTTACTACTATTTTCACTACTATTTTCACTACTATTTAGCGCTAACTCATTGTATTCGCTATGCGTGGCGCGTGTTAAATCAATAGAAGAGCTGGCTATATGCTCATTACTGGCTGCATCATGTTCTATACCCTGCTCGCCTGTATCTCTAAGGTCTGCATCGCTTGTGTTTGATTGAACAGTCTGACTTTGCGGGTTACCAAAACTATCCCACTTATAATGCGTAGTTGTATCAGCACGTGAGCTTGCTAAAGTTTGTTGTATTAACTGCCCCAAGCTGTTGTATTCAAAATTGATGTTTTGGCTGCTTACGCCTTCGTTATCACGAGCAATGAGCTGGTTTACGCTGTCGTAATTGTACGTACAGGTGTCAAATAATGCTTGCGCTGGGTGTGTAAGCTGTTGCTGCGTTAAACGGTTGAATGCATCAAACTGCTGAGTCAGGGTAATGCTGTTACCAAACTGCTGGGTTTTTATATTACCTTGGCTGTCGTAGCTTAATGTTACAAGTTGCTTTGCAAGTTCAATCACTTTGCTGTTGGTTTGCAATAAGTTAATAGCGCTTAGCTGGCCAAACTGGTTGTAGCTGTATTTAAGCGTTGTTGAATCTGGCAGTGTAAGCGTTTGCCTTCTGCCGTATTCGTCGTAGCTGTATTTTAAGGTGTGCGCTTGTTGCTGATTATGTACTTGCTCAGCACGCAGTAACCGCCCGCCTTTATCAAACTGCTGCTTTAAAGTTGATTGTGCATTATGCGCACGGGTAATTTTACCTTGCAGGTTATAGCTGTAGTAATTGGCGTTATTAACGATGTGAGTATCGGTTGCCAAACTTGCATGCTGCGCACTCACGCGGCCTAATTTATCGCGATCTATTTTTACGTGGCGTTTGTTGCTTTGCGTTACTGAGGTTAAGCGGTTACAGGCATCGTATTTATATTGCTGTAGCGTGCCATCAAACCCGGTTATTTGTGTTGGGTTTTCGTTCGCGTCGTAACTTATGCGGTATACGTGGCCGTCGCTTCGCTCGATGGCTGTTAAGTTTCGCTCTTTGTCGTACGTTAAATGCAGTGCGCTGCCATCGGGCTGAATAACACAATGCGGTTGGCTTAGCCCTTCAAAGTGTTGCTCTGTGGTGTCGCCTTTGCTGTTTTGCGAGCTAATTAACCGCCCTGCTTCGTCGTAACTAAAATATTGATGCTGTTTATTTTCAGGCTCTTTTTCATCAAAGGCAATGGTTTGTGTAAGCTGGCCGTGCTCATTGTACTTATATTGAGTGAGTAAACCTGCGTTATTAAGTGTGGCATTTACGCGACCTAAATTGTCGTAACTGTAACGTATTAGCTCATCGTTAAGGTGTTTTGCTAATAGCTCGCCTTGTTCGTTCCAAATAAACTTGGTGATTTGGCCATTTTTATTAATATGCTGGGTTAACTGGCCGAGCTTATCGTAGCTGTATAATGTGGTGCGGCCATCGCCAAAGGTTTCGCTTTGTAATAAGCCAGCCACACTGTATTTACGCGTAATGGTTTGGCCATCAGGTAAGGTAGTTAATACACGTTGCCCAAGTTGGTTGTAAGCAAAATGGGTTTGGCTACCATCTGGCTGCGTTAGTGTTTCTAATTGGCCGAAAGGTGTATAGCTATAGCGCGTTGTGCTGCTATCGGGCTTTATTTCACTGAGCTTTTGCCCTTGCGCATTGTATGTATATTGCCATACGTTGCCGTTAGGGTCGGTATGTTTTACCAGCTTACCTTGTGCGTTATGTACAAAGTGCTCTTTGTGGCCGCGAGAATCTATACAGGTTGTTTCACCAGCCTCTAAGTTATATTCAAACTGGTAAGTATAGGTATTGTTATCGCCCCACTGTTTTATACATTTAGCGCTGGGTGAGTAGCTATCCCACTCAAAATGGTGGCTAAAGCCACTGGCTCGGGTACGCTTTGTTAATAAATTAGCGGCGTTGTAGGCGTAACGCTCAGTTTCGTTTTGCTGATTAGTTGCTTGAATAAGGTTGTTGTTTTCGTCATATTCATAGCTTGCAAGTACAGGGTATATAAGCTGCTGTTTATTATTTTTATCTGTGTGGTAAGCCGCAATTTTACTTAGTAAACCCTGTTGGTTGTAACTAATAATACAGCCACGTGCTTTGTTTACTTCTATACGATTTATGCGCTCTTTAGCATCGTAATAAAAACCAATACTTTGGCCTTTTTCATTGATTATTTTTTCAAGTAACCATGAATTTTCACCGGCTTTAAAGGTCAAGTGTTGATCGTCTGGCGTAACGAGGACTTGCTTACCATTAGTTTGATAATGTAGCGCAAGGTTACTGCTTAACTGATAGCTCGATTGCCCAGGCTTTACTTTTTCAAAGCGGTGTTTAGCGCCGTGCTCATCTTGGTACTCTAACCAGTAAGTCCCTTTTTGCTTAGGGCCTACTTTTGGTGGCGGCAGGTAATGCTCTGTAAGGCTTGCCATAAAATCGTGGCGCCAACCATTTCCCATAACACTGCACACATCGGCATGGGATGAGCGGTACAAACGTCGCCATATTAATTGGCGACTGCCTGCTAAAGTA
The DNA here is from genome assembly GCF_037162565.1 of Pseudoalteromonas sp. B62. Classification (NCBI taxonomy): domain Bacteria; kingdom Pseudomonadati; phylum Pseudomonadota; class Gammaproteobacteria; order Alteromonadales; family Pseudoalteromonadaceae; genus Pseudoalteromonas; species Pseudoalteromonas sp. B62. The sequence continues at coordinate 581,381 of NZ_JARLVB010000001.1, forward strand.
AAATCAATTAGCGGCAGTATTTCTTCACCCGATAGCATTGAAACCGGATCTGAACGGCATTCTTGCTCAGTAATGGGTGTTTCACTTGGCGTCGAATCGCTTGCCCCCCGTATTTGTTACCGGTGCTTGCGCGGCACTTTTTCCTGACGCGGGTGACTCGCCCTTTTTAGCTGATTTTTTACCTGCTGAGCCAGCATTTGTATTATCGCTGACTTGAATAGCCGACTTTGCTTTTTGGTGATAGCAACTCACAGTACCTGCAACTAACGCTTGCGAAAGTACACTGGCAGTTTCACGTGCTGTGGCACTACGAGGACATTTCACACCGGCAGTGTTGAGCAAGTTAATTACGTCGAGACGTTTAGTTGCATCGCTTGTTAATGTACTGCCAACTTGAGCAATTTGCTTTTTAGCACTTTCAGGCGTGTTAGCTACTACAGGAGCATAACCAGATGGCGTTTGACCTTTACCAGCAACGAGGCAAATAGGGTAACTTTTTCCTTGTAAAACAACTGTATTACTTTGCATTAGTTGTGTGCTTCCTCACTTATCCATAAGTATGATGCTACTGCTTGGTGCTTTGCTTGTTCTTGCGAAATCATAAGAGCGTGTTTGCAATGATTTTCAATAACGGGACTCGTTGCTAATTGATATAAATTAACAACGCCTTCCAGCGCACCAATTTGGCCTAACTTATAATTAGGCAGCTCATAATGTGTCTGCTCATTAATTAACGCACTGAGCAGCTGTAAATCGTTTAACCACACTTCACTGTCGTGGTTAATGCCATTTCCTGGCGCAAAAATAATATCAATAGACTGCTGAGCTTGCTCAGCCACTCGAGTAAACATACCGTTTAATTGATTATGTTTAACAAAATCAATTGAGGGTGTTATTTCGTAGTTTACTTGCGACCACCCAGTTTTTTTGCCTCAAGTGTTGCAAATACTCCGCCAACACCTTGGTAGCTGTATTGCCCTGATGCATCAGCTTTAAAAGTTGCATCAAGCGCAATTATATTTACTTTTTCCAATGATTTTTTTAGTTAAAGCAACTGCGACATGTGCACTCGTTACACCATAAAATAATAAGTGTTCAACATGATCTGGGTATAACTGCTTTAAACTGCTTTCAAGTAATTGCTTAAGCTCACTTTGATAAGATAATGCAGGCAAAAGCCAAACAAGCGGCGTATTAAAGTCTTCTACTTTATTAATTAGCTCTTTCGATTTTACGATGCAATCGTAAATACATACATCCCACGACTGCCATTTTTTCCCTTCTAGGGCGGCAGTCACATCACCATATAGTAATTCATCTACACTTGTCGTCGCAGGCATTGATAAATAATCTATTGATACGCTAAAAGCACTCATAACAATGTTCCTGAGTTTTCTTTTCTAGCGGCAACAGACTGATAATAAGTATATAGATTAAATACCGCTTGGCTTTGACAATCCATTGCTGACATCTCTATCGCATTTAATGGCTCATTTAATGTTCTGCCTGCAAGTAACCTCAGCGAAGACATCTGGCTTTCATAGCTTGGCCAGTTAGCCTGTAACTGCCGCTGAAAATCTAAACAGGCTTGTTCATTACCATTTCTCGCTTGCATTTGTGTTTCAAAGTTTACGAGTACATCTAATTTTTCACCAAGAATACGTTTAATCAAGGCAACTATGTGCTCTGGCTTTTTTACTTGATGCAGCACCGTATTAGCAAGCGGGATAAGCTTTACAAACCCACTTTGTAGTAATACTTGCAAAGTATGATCAACAGATACAATGTTACTTGCATAGTTACTAACAGCATTAACTTGTTCAAGACTTAGCGATAGTAAAAAAAGAGACATTAACGGTGAGTTAACAAGTCCATTTTTGGTTAAATTATCAAAAATATTTATTAGTTCTTTGGTATTCGATTTACTTGTGACGAATAAAATCTCTTCAATTGCACTCAAAGCTTGGTCTGAAATTTTATCCTCAGTGCTATAAGCTAAAAACAAAGTGCTTATATCAATTAAAGGCACAAGGTTGAGGCTGTGTTGCTGTAATAAAACTTTACGTATAATTAACTTTGCAACCGCGTGTAACTCAGGCTCGTTAAGCACACAGTTGATAAACTTAATATTTACGGTTTGAGGAAGGTTTGCCATTATTTCTATACAAGCTTGAGAAATAGAATTATGGGTCTGTCCACTTTCCTGAAATACAATTAGCTGCTCTAAATTTGGCTTAACAAATACTTGGCTTAAGTTATTACGTTTAGCATTTAACCAACATAACTCTAGTAGCCTTTTTTTGAGTGTTTTAACATGCCCTACAGAAGTAAACGGGCAAAGCTGCGCATTACTAATTACCAGCAATTGAGCTTCATAGTTACTTAAGTAATTAGATAGCAACGTTAGCCACCTATTAATACAGTCGGATTACCAACAACAATTTTTCCACCATGGGAGCTATCATCACCCATTCTTGCGGCTGGTTTTCCATTAATTTTAACTGAGCCAGATCCTGACTTAATGCTATCGGGTGGACCAATACATACCATCATGTCGCCTTTGCGAGCTGCGGGCATACTTCCAATTAATACATTGCTAGAGCCTAGAACAACAGGACCACCAACATGCGGAACTGTGCCGGTAGTTTTAGGACACACATGCATATGACCAATTGTAGCTGCTGGCTTACCCATTTAGACTCCTTGTCTTATTACTGATTTTTAAGTAATTCTGTTATTCGTATAAAGGAATAATTAATAATTTATTATGTGCAACTAAGCGAGATAATTCATCAATTAGTTCACTTTTAGTATAATCCGAAAGCGCCACAGGGCTTTGCATTACATACTGATATAACCCTGATACAACATCCTCACTATTTAACGAGGTATGTAAGTATACAAAAAACTGTTGTGCATAGTAGCCATCCATTGCCTTTAAATGACTTAATGCAGGATTTAGCAATGGATCATCAGGCCTATTAACTGGTAAACAAATCAAATGAGGCAACCCATAACGACAATATACAACATGCCCATTGTTATTAATGCCATTTCTCAAACCTGTTTGAAAACTATTTATTATTTCCATAATTGCATTAATTTAATTTAATTAAACCGGCAGATAAAGTAATGGCACTGCCATCCACTTTTATATTACTACCTTTAATATTTATATTAGTGCCTTCAATAGTTATATTACCACTGCTACTCATTTTAATCTGAGCAGATCCTGTTTTAATAATAATTTCATCACCGGCTTCGATATTTAATTTTTTTCCTACTTTTAAAGTATCATTCTCACCTATATCAGCAATATGGTTTTTAGCTACTTTTAAGCTGTCATTGTTAGCTATATCTACTTTTCGATCGTTACCAATTTCAACATTATGGTCGTTATCGGTTTTATCATTTTGATCGTTTTTAACATATAGTTGTTTATCTTTTTCAGCTTGTATGTATAAAAGCTCACTGCCTTTTTTATCTTCAAAACGCAGCTCATTGAAGTTATCAGCGCCACCTTCTTTTGTTGATCGTGTTTTAATCCCACTTTGTGTTTTTTCAGCGGGTAATGCATACGGAGGCATTAAATCAGCGTTATAAATTGCGCCGCTAATAATAGGTTGATCTGGGTCACCATTTATAAAATCAACAAGTACTTCTTGCCCTACACGAGGAAAGAAAAAGGCGCCCCACTTTTTACCAGCCCAATTTTGAGCAACACGTATCCAACATGAACTTTTCGAATCTTTTTTGCCTTCTCGGTCCCAGTCAAACTGCACTTTAACGCGACCAAATTGATCAATCATTATTTCGTCAGCACTGTCGCCAGTCACTATTGCCGTTTGCACACCATTGATTACAGGCTTCTTTTTATTAATTTGTGCTCTGTATGGTATTTCTTTTGGTACACATTCAAAGTGATTTGAGTAAACCTCGTCTGCCGCGCTTTGCTGACCACCTGATTGATTAGGCACCGTTATTGACGTCATCATTGACGTTATAACAAAGGTTTTACCTTCTAATCTAGGATCTTCATGTTTTTTAAAACCAAATAATTTACCCACGGTAAAAGAACGACAATCACTTTTACCGCTTGATAATTTCATGTCTCTTTGCAATGACTCTAACTGTACCGATGCCATACTTGCTGCACGAGGGTGACATTCAGACTCACCTGTATATTCGAATATTTCTGATACCGATTGTGTTGGCAACTCAGGATTTGCTTGCTCTCCATCAGGGTATCTTGAGGGTTGCTTAAAATCGTACCCAACACGTTTAAAGCTACCAGGGGCAATGCTTAAACCACCTTGCCAGCGTGATACATGCGACTCGCTAAGGTGTCCGGTTGAATAAACTACCTTTGCCTCTCCACACACTTCGTAGGCTGTAACATCGTCAGCTAATACAAGTGTATGATTGCTGTTTGAGTGTTCAAAGAAGTAAAAAATGCCTTCATGTTGAAGTAAGCGTTGTATAAAATCAAAATCTGATTCTTGATATTGAACACAATATTCGTATTTAGGGTAGGTTTTGCTTGTTTTGTCTGAAAAGGCAACACCGTGTTGGCCAAACAAATCTGTAAAAATATCTTTAATTGTTTTCTTTTGAAAAATACGACTATTTTTACGGTTGCGCATTGACGCCGCAAAAGGAACTATTGTCGCTTGATAGTCAATATAATTTTTTTGTTCATCGACATCCGCTGTACGACTGCCATTTGAAACAAGATGACTGACTATGCCATGGTAATAACGTTCGCCGCCACCCTCAGCATTTTTTACTTTTATAGAAACAGGCTTACCAACTAAGTCTTCATGTGCTATTTGCTTGCCAATCGTATACATATTAGCTGACATAACAAATAAGTCAGACATTGCCTCTTGGGCGACAAAACGAGTTAAATAGAGGGCGTCTTTACCAGCAGGGGTGCTAATTTGAATTACGTTTTTATCTTGTGTTGCTTTTTGCATTCCTTGCTTTTCCCATCCTAGAGATCAAAAAAAGCTCTGAGCAAAGCCCAGAGCCATTATTAGACAACAAATATTACATTTGTTGACCTTTAACACCGCTGTAACCATATACAAGTGGCGCAGTAATGTTATTTTTGTCGTCTGTCGGTGTAACAGTCATCATCATTTCAGTGTAGCTGATAGTGATTGTTTCAATTGGACGATCGTTCTGTACTGATACTGAATAGCTAGAAATCATTGCATCTGTTAGTTCGATTTTCATGATTTCTTCAACTTTATCACCTTGTTTAGTGATATGGAAAATAGCTGGTAAACCTTTACCAATAGTTGCTTCTTTGAAAAGGTCAGGAGACGCTTTATCTTGAAGTTTAGTAATTGTTACATCGCCTAAACGAGTAGAGCTAGATTCACGATCCATCGCTGTACCAGTGGCTGAGCTAATTTCACGGCTTACGTTCCAATCAAGTGATAAAACTGTAATTAAATCTTTGAAAGACTCAGCAGTAGTTTCGCCTTTGATTGAACCGTATTTTAAATATGTATTTGCTTGCATTTGATAATGCTCCTTTTAATTAAACAATGTTATCCATTAATACTGGATTATTTACTTTGGTTTCCCAAAATTCCTTTGAAATCATTATCTTTATAACAGCAATGAAAAGGTCTTCAGAATTCCTTTCCCTAGATGAAGACAATGTCTCAAAAATTCCATGTAGTTACCTAAGACACCAAAATTATAATGCCCTAAAACTAAAGAAACAACCTTATTACTCAGTTATATTAAAAATAAATTTAATTTAATTCAATTTCAAATTCATTATCTTTAATTAACAACAATATACTACTAACTTTGTTGCCATCTACCATACTAGATAATAAAACTTCAGATAATAAAGGTAATACTTTATTTTGCAAAATCGTATGTATATTCCTTGCACCCGACCCTGCATTTTGACAATTAGCAATAATATACTCAACAACATCACTTTTATAAGTGAGTTTTGCGTCATAATTCTTTTTAACTCTTTTAATTATTTTATCTATTTGAATCCCTGCGATTTCAGTCAGTATATTATCACTCAATGGAATATAAGGAATTACGTTAATCCGTCCTAAAAATGCAGGTTTAAATGAACCTAATAAATCGTCTTGTAATGCTTTTAATAAACCTTTTATACTTGGTTTACTCTCTTCATCTTCAAATAAGCTCATTGTGGTATCTGTGCCCACATTTGAAGTCATAATAATAATTGTATTTTTAAAATCGATGTCACGCCCTTCACCATCTTTAATTGTACCTTTATCAAACACTTGATAAAAAATATCTTGAACACCTGGGTGCGCTTTTTCCATTTCATCTAACAGCACAACACTGTAGGGCTTCCTTCTTACTGCTTCGGTTAAAATACCGCCTTCGCCATATCCGACATAACCAGGAGGTGAGCCGAGCAATAAAGACACCTTATGCTCTTCTTTAAATTCAGACATATTAATAATGGTGACATTTTCTTCGCTGCCATACACTTCTTGGGCAAGTGATAAGGCTGTTTCTGTTTTACCAACACCACTTGGGCCAGCGAGCATGAAAATACCATTTGGTCGACTTTCATCGGCTAGTTGAGCACGAGACGTTTGTACAACCTTAGCGATTAAATCAAGTGCATGATCTTGTCCTACTACACGCTCTTTCATTTGGCTTGCTAGGTTTAAAATGCCATGAATTTCATCTTCATGCATTTTCCCTACGGGTATTCCCGTCCAATCAGAGATAACCTGTGCAATCAACTCTTCATCCACTTGCCAATGCACCATGTTATGCTCGTATGAGGCAAGTTTATGTTTACTTTCTTTTAACCTTTCAAGCATCTGTGCTGAAGATTCATCCTCTTCGGAGTTTATTGATTCGAGTGCTTTGTTGAGATCTGTAACAATCTCTTTTTCTAATTTAAATTGCTCATTTAATGGCTCAAGTTGCTTTTCAATATCAACTAACTCAGCTTTTAGCGTATCTAATTGTTCTGAGTGATCTAACCCCGTTTTTTGTTCGCGGTTTAGCATCTGTACTTGCGTTTCAATCTCACTTAATCTATTGACAAGTTGCTCTATATTACTGGGGGTCGATGCTTGGCTCATGGCAACACGCGCACAAGCAGTGTCGAGCAATGCAACCGCTTTATCTGGCAATTGTCTTGCTGTTATATAGCGATGAGATAAGTGAACAGCGCTCTCTAATGCTTGCTCAGAAATAAATACTTTGTGATGGCGTTCCATTACAGGCACTAATCCGCGTAACATAGCCACTGCTTTTTCTGGTGTTGGCTCTTCAACTTTAACAACCTGAAAACGACGAGTTAATGCGGCATCTTTTTCAAAAAACTTTTTATACTCAGCCCATGTTGTCGCAGCGATTGTACGTAATTCACCTCGAGCGAGTGCTGGTTTTAATAAATTTGCAGCATCATTTTGACCAGCGGTACCACCACTCCCTATCATAGTGTGCGCTTCATCAATAAAAAGAATTACTGGATTAATCGCATTTTTCACTTCATTAATTAAAGATTTTAAGCGATTTTCAAATTCACCTTTCATACCAGCCCCAGCTTGAAGCAAAGCTAAGTCTAAGCTATGAATTTTCACATTCTGTAACACTGCGGGTACATCTTTTTGTGCGATTCTAAGTGCAAGTCCCTCTACAACAGCCGTTTTACCAACACCGGCCTCACCGGTAAGAATAGGGTTATTCTGTCTACGCCTTGTTAAAATATCGACCATTTGACGAATTTCAAAATCTCTTCCTAAAATAGGATCAATTTTTCCTTCCAGTGCTTGCGCCGTTAAATCAACAGTAAACTGGTCAAGGCTAGGGGTTTTAGAACTTAAGTTTGTTTGTGCAGTTGCACTTTGTACCGAATGGTTTCGCTCTTCTGATTGGGCAACTATTTCTGGCCAGGCATGCAAGAGTTGCCCAGGTTCAATTTTATTAAATAACTTACTGCAACGAGTCACTAAGCTCGAAAGTGTATCGTCTTTAGTGAGTGTATAAAGAACATAAGCACTGCGAATTTGGTTATCTGTAAATTCTATACTTGTGCTTAACCACGATTGCTTTAATAAGCTAGTCACATGAACGGATAAACTAGGTGAAGACTCACTACCTGTTTTTAATGATTCAAGCGACTGATTTAAGTCTTGTTGAACTCTATCAATATCAATATCGAATGAGCCAAATATAAGCCTAACGTCATCTAATTTTTGTTCAATCATAGCAAGTAACCAATGCTCTAATTCAACAGTAAAATGACTACGGCTATTACAAATTGCAACAGCAGCTTCTAGGCTCTTTCTACAGTCGGGACTCAATTTTTCAACGAGCTTATTCAGTGTCATCGAAGACATACACTATTCCTTTTAATTTTAATTATCCTTTAAACGATAACTTAGTAGGTTTATTTTTAAATGTGTTTTTACCGGCGCCTAAAAAACTATTAGCGCCTAGTTGACAATTATTTTTAGAAAGCGATACCGCCTCTAACTCATGAAAATCAGATTCAATAATTAACCGAAATTGAACTGAATTTCCGACATAATCTTTTATAATTTTATTGCTAAGCTCAAACAAAGACCCTTTAGGTAATAACGATTTAGCTTTCGAGGGGTCATCTGAAGAAATATGAATTTCAATGCTTGATGAAACATCCCATATTTGCTTACCAATCACAGTGTCAACACCTAAGCGTGCATGTTGCCCTTCAAAGAGTGCCTGACTAGCTAGGCGTGTTTGCTCTTGAGGCTTAAGATCATGCCACTGGCCAATCATTTGTTTAATCGCAACATCACACCCTAAATAAGAAGTAAGAATGCTTTTTAGATCCGATGCATTTCTTATCTTTCGGCTATATAAACCAGAAAAATGAAGTTGATGTTCGTTGTAACCTCCACTTAACAAACCTAAAATTTGTGTGTATGGGTCTTTATTCTTATCTTTATTTATATGATTCAGTGATGGTTTATATTTTTTCCAAGCTCTGTAATACAAAGAAATTAGGCGATGATTAAACATGTCGTAAAAATCACGCATAGTGGTGTCTTTATATCTCAGGCGTTGCATAACCAATTCACTGTAAAATTGTGGTAGCGCACCTGAGCAACCTGTTAAGCCCATAAAAGATACCTGCATATTTACTTTATGGAGGCCATCTTCAAAACTTGTTTCCTCTAATTTTGTAATCGCGTTACCTGGGTAACCAAACTTTTGAGTTGCCGTAAATTTAATAAGCTCGTGCTTTGGGTTACTATCGTAGCCTACGTGACGGTGCTCTAAGCCATCCTTTTTAAGCTGGTTTTCTATTATGAAAACGGCTTTATAAAAGTCTATTTGCGATGCTTGAGAAATAATATGCTTAATCATAAAAGAGGACTATCACCCACTCTAGCTGGCCACTGATAATATATTTGTTCTTGCTCTTTTAATCTGAGGCTAACACGCGTAAAGCTGTTAATTGCAGCAAATTGTGCAAAAAAATGGTCTAAAATAGAGGCAAAGAAAAACATGCCGCTGCCAGAAAAGTCATCATTAGCAAAGGTAATTTCAATATCACTACCCGTTGCAAAACTCACCCTGCCACTTTGTACTACTCGTGCAGTTGAAGAGGTAACTAATACTCTGTAGATATTGTCAATCATGCCTTTTGTCTGCGGTGAAGCTCTAAAATCATAAAGACGAAGGACTTCTTTTAATTTGACACATGCATCATCACCACTAAAAGCATCTAGTGTTAAATGATTAACTAATTGCCACCTTGTTGCGTCAGCTAAAATTGGCCTAACTGCATGCGTAAAAGGAATTAAACAGCGGATTTTTTTAATTACATCACCACGTTCAGGCATAAGTAGCCCAAGCTCATCATCGCCAAAAGGCATACTTGCAGGTAAATTTCGGTTACTGCAATTTGCACGAACAGTTAATACAGTATTTCCCTCACCGTATTCCATTGCACTGTTTTCAAACGTCGCATCTACAAGTGATAAAAATGTCTCAGTTCCTGATTCAACATAACCACCGGCCCAAGATGCAGTTTCTCTTCGTATGTGCCAGAACAAGTCTTCATGCCCCTGGTATTTAGGGTGCGTTTGTCCGTAAAAAGGGGATACAATCTGCTTATTCCCTTTATGATCAAAAGCAATTACTTCACAAAGGCCAATCACCTCAGATATTTCTGAGTCCATATAGCGGGGTGTTAATTTATACTCGTATTCACTTATTTCTGGTCGTATTGGCTCTAGCTCTTGCTCAAATAGATTAATAATTGGCGTACAACCAAGTAAAAACATATTTTTATCAACTTGTTTTTCAAGCTCAGCTGATTCTGTATCTAAGTAAAAATACAAAGTACATTGATTAGACTTTTTAGGCAGTGACGACTTAATTCCTTGTAACTCAAAAAATCTAAACTTCTCTGGGAAAGTAAAATTTTCAACTAATAAACGATAACCGGAAGAAGAGCGCTGTGAATAAGGAACAACGGCTTCGTTTGCGTCGAAACCAACAGCTTTAAGTTGATCTTTTGATACGTACTTAATCCCTTCTTCGCCATTATCAATCGCAACTCCAATACAATGCTTAAAAAGTAATTCATACACTTTTAACGTATGGTGCCATTGACCATTGATGAATATACGTAGTCTCTCAAGTCCTGTTTCTGCCAGCGACACACCTTTGTATTCACCAGTTAACTCAAGTTTAAATATTGATTTTGCTTTTTCATGCCACCTCGGTTTAGGCGCAACAAATGGGCTGTTGTCAAACTGAGCGCTTGTTATTTCTACAGGCCATAAGTAAGTTTCATAACAGGTTTGAAACTTACATTGCTTCATAGATTCAACATTTGTTTCTACTTCACTCGCTCTAGGTATCACAATACCCGTGGTAGATAGGTTTTCGGCTTCTAACTTAACTATCGACATTGATGGTATTGGTGCTTGATAATCTGGCAGCATCTGACCCAGTAAGGCATCCGTTAGTTCAGGGAAACTATCGTCTAACTTTTGTCTAATATTGGCGGTTAAAAAAGCAAAGGATTCTATTAGTCTCGATACATGAGGGTCTTCAATATGATCTTCACTAAGCTTTAATCGCCCCGCAACCTTAGGATATTTATCAGCAAAGTCTTTACCTAAATGGCGCACAAATGCTAATTCACGATTATAATACTTTAATAATTCATCGTTCATAAAGATGCCTCAATAATTTTCATGCCTAAGTTAACTGGCTCAACTTCAGAATCAAAACTAATGAATTCAGGCTCGGGATCAGCATACAAAAGCGCATTTATTCGCAAATTGAGTACTCTATTAATTGGCACTTCTTCATCAGTAAACACCTCAACCTCAAGAAATCGTGGTTCAAATTTTAAAATCGTATCTCTGACCGTCTCACACAATAATGTTCGTCCTTCATGAGAGCTTACTGACATACTCGAAAAGTCAGGAAGCCCATATGATAAGCAAGATGTTGTTAATTCATCATATTGTGATGGCCATGTATGCCATTGAATTCGCGCATTAAGCAACGCTTCTATGTCTCTTCGCACATTTTTTCTGAGTTCACTAATCGTTATTCCTTCGGTGCGAGAAGGTGCATCTTGAAAGTCGGGCTCATCATCGATAAGTTTATCGATAATTGATGCTTGAAGCTGTTGCTTATGTTCAATCATGATTATTCAAATATAAATTAGGCTGTTTCGAGTGCGTTTATTTTTAAGTTAGGAATAGTGATTGCCTCATCATTAACAAATAGCATTTTCATTCCTTTACCGATAATAAACTCGTCTTTAAGTTCTTCCCAATCAGACACTTGCCCTAATTTTTCAATGTCGCTGTTTGAATTTGCATAAACAAGCGGTAAATGAGCTGTACCTGATGGGCCATCTTTAATTGTTATTTCCACTCGTAACCAAATACTTTCAAGTAGTGATTCGTTAGGCTGTACTCTTAATGTTTCTATTTCATTAAAATTGGCTAAATAAAACTCGCCATTTGTACCTAACACTTCTAAATATGGGCCCAAGGTATCATCAAGATCTCGAATTCCAGTTGAATCATCTTGTGATATTGTAGCTCTAAGCGCTTCCATTTTTAGGGCTAACTCAGCGGCTTCATTAACTTCATTTTCGAGTAAAGCAACATGCATTTTTAAAAATAAAGTGTCGAGTTCATCTGCATCATGAAACAGTTTAGGAATTCCATTGCCTTGATAAAAATCAACTCTCGACTGCTGCGCACGAATTAAGTGACGAAGGTTGACCGCACCAACGGCAAATTCTGGGTTCTTTTGAACCATAAAATCTAATTGTTTATCTGCTTTTTCAAGTTCACCATTAATACAAAGTAGCTCTGCGTAAATACTTCTAATATCAAAGTTTAAAGGTTCATCTTGCAACTCAGTTGCGCAGCATGACAATGCATCAGTGAGTTTCCCCTCACGAATTAAGCTATGTATTTTTTTCATTACTATTCCTTTATTTTATGGTGAGGACTAAGCTCAGTTATTAATTTAATGCTAGAAACCATTTGATCTAATTGAAAGTGTGGTTGTAACTGCAAAACAGAAAAGTAATGCCCTGGATTAGCCTTATTTTCACTAACTTTTATCTTTGCATTACTTAATGGGTATTTGCTTCTGATTTGCTCAGAAGCTGAATCTGATGCTGTGGTATAGTTATTTACCCAAGCCTGTAAATCTCTTTCACATGCTTGCGCAGTACTGTATGAGCCTACGCGATCACGTGCTAATAATTTTAAATAGTGCGCAAAACGAGAAACACACAATATATACTGCAGCATTGAAGATAAACGCGCATTTATATTTGCAGCACTTGAGTCATAATTTTTTGCTTTTTGAACAGACGCATTACTATAAAAAACAATGTGTTCTGTATTTGTAACCGATGAAGCAGGAATAAAACCAAGCTCAGAAAACTGTTTCTCAAACTTACTTGTTACCAATAAATTCAAAGGCGGTTTAGCCTCTTTTTGATATGTATCATTAGCAAAATTGTCTCGTGCTAGCCCTGTCACTAACCCTTTTGAAACTTTCCCTGGTTCAATGCCACGAATATGACCAAACCAGCCACTCTCACAGTAAGCTCTTATTATTGTTGATACGAACTGGAAAGAAGCATTTCCCCAAAGCATATCTGTTTCAGGGTCAACAATTTGCTCTTTAAAATAAAAATCTTGATGGCGTTTGCCGTCATTACTATAAGGTGGCCTAACGAGGACATGCGGTAATGTAAAGCCGATAAATCGCGACTCTTCCATCTTTCTAAAGCTCTGCCACTTTGCATATTCAGGCTGTTCAAAATGATTAAAAAGATCGGAGTAATAACCTAAGTCAGAAAAACTATCAGCGCCAAATAAATTGGGTGAAGCACAACAGATGAAAGGAGAAAAAGCGGCAGCCGCCGTTCTTGATATCTCTTTTATTGTATCAATATCGTTGTAAGTCGTTCCTTCAGAAAAGGTATTTGTTATTTCGTAATCGCCAATAACAACCCCAAAAGGTTCTCCCCCGGCACTATCAAACTCGCTTTGATATAATAATTGGAAAAACATGCTTTGATCAAAATCAATTGCTTTATTTACATCCTTAGATAAGGTCATCCAATTACAGTTTAATACTTTTACTTTTACTTTGTTTTCTTTATCGTATTGCTCGCTCTGCAATAAAAGCCACCACATATTACGCCAGCTAGCTTCTAATTTTTGAAACCGTTTATCGTGAATAATTATATTTAGTTGTTTAGATATAAGCTGATCAAGCTCAACTATAATACGTTGTAGATAGGGACCTAAAGACTCCTTATTCCATGAAATAGGTGAATCAGAAGAGCCTTCAAGCCATAATAATAATGCTTTATCTAGGTTTTTTCGTTTAAAAACCTATCAAGCAAAGCTTCATTATCACTTATTCGAGACTGCGACTTTTGTTGAAAAGTGAAGTCTTGATTTATAAATGAAAACTCTTCGTGATTCATTCTAATGCATTATCCTTAACGCTAGAGAGAGGTTAGTTAACCAATCTCAGGAATTTTAGCTACAAGGCGTAAAGAAGAAGTAAGCTCTTCCATTTGTAACCAAGGTTTTAACCAGGCAACAGCATTGTAAGCACCAGGTTGACCTGGAATTTCTTTAACCGATACTTTTGCATCAGCTAAAGGGTAACGTGCTCTAATATCTTGACCACCGCCTTCTGTCGCATTAACGTAAGATAGTATCCAACGATTTAACCAAGATTCAACGTCTTCTGCTTCCATAAAGCTACCAATTTTGTCACGAGCCATCACTTTTAAGTAATGCGCAAAACGAGACGTCGCCATTAAGTATGGTAATCGAGCTGAAATTGCAGCATTAGCAGTCGCATCTGGTGTAGAGTAAATTTGTGGTTTTTGACAACTTTGACCACCAAAAAACACAGCATAATCAGTATTTTTATAATGACAAAGTGGTAAAAATCCTAATTTGCTTAGCTCTGCTTCGCGACGATCTGTTATACCAATTTCAGTCGGACATTTTAGATCTGGGTCGCCGTCATCACTAGTGAAAATATGTGTTGGTAGGCCTTCTACTTTACCGCCACCTTCAGCACCACGAATAGCAGTACAAAAGCCGTATTGAGCAAAAGCTTTTGTCATATTTGTTGCCATAGCGTACGCTGCGTTGCTCCAGCAATAGTCTTTATTTTCAGTACTGACCGAACGACCATCTTTAGGCTCAACTTCAAACTCTTCGTAGTTAAACTCTTCCACTGGCTTCGAAGCAGCACCGTACGGCAGGCGAGATAAGAAACGAGGCATTGTTAAAGATACAAAACGTGAATCGTCACTGTCTCTAAATGAGCGCCATTTTGTATACTCTAATGATTCAAAGACTTTTTCTAAATCGCGAGGTTTTGTCAATTCTTCCCAGTTATCGAAACCAAATAATGATGGCGACGATGCCGCAATAAATGGACAGAAGCCTGCAGCTGCAACATTAGACATTAAACTAAGTGCTTCAACATCTTCAGGATGATTAGTAAATTCGAAATCGCCAACGATTGTGCCGTAAGGTTCACCACCTGGTGTGCCAAATTCAGCTTCGTATATTTTCTTAAACGTCTGGCTTTGATCAAATTCAACCGCTTTACTTAAATCTTTATGAAGTTCTTTTTTCTTCATATTTAAAACACGGATTTTAAGTGTGCCACTTGTTTCTGAGTTCATCACTAGGTGATGTAATCCACGCCATGAACCTTCAAGCTTTTGAAATTCATCACTGTGCATAACAACACTTAGCTGCTTTGATATTTTTTGATCGATTAATTGAATTGCTTCATTAAACGTCACAGTCATGTTTTTATTCCACTGGACTGTCCCTTTCAAGGCTTCTTCAGTCAGTGTTTTAAGTAACTCTTCTGCGCGACTCGCATCTGTTTGCTTAGTTGCACCAATAGCTTGTTCAAGTAAAGATGAACTCACTTCAGTCGTTGACTCTAATTCTGTACTTAGTTGCTCTGTACTCATTTTTCAGTCTCCTCTAATTTAAGCTCTTTAGCGATAGAGTCTAAACTTGCGGTATTACTAAGTACTTCTTCTAATACATTTTCAAGTTCTTCTGAGCGGTCAATTTTAGTCATTAGGTCGCGTAGTTTATTACGTGTTTCCATTAATTTACGTAATGGTTCAACCTGATTTACAACAGCTGCTGGCTCAAAGTCATCAATCGATTTAAAGTTAAGCTTAACTTCAAACTGAGAACCTTCATCATTTAATGTATTGTCGACTAATAAATTCAGAGAAGGACTCATACGCTTTAAAACATCATTAAAGTTGTCGCGATCTATTTGTATAAATCGTCTGTCTTTAAGTGGCTTTAAGGCATCAGCATTATCTCCTGAAAAGTCCCCCATCACACCAACAACAAATGGTAATTCTTTTTTAACCGCTGCGCCTTCAGTTTCCACATCATAAGTGATATGTACTCTAGGCTTACGAACTCGTTTTAATTTATCATGGATACTCATTGAGAACTCCTTTTACTTATGTTTCAGTTTCGCTGATTTTAATGCCAGACAACTTAAAGTACCCAGTCCTAGCATCACTATCTGTAATTAGTTCATTTAATAACTCAGGTAGCGATAATTCGCTCCATCGAATTACTTGTTCTATCGTGTACGACATCGGCGAGTGAGGCTCTGTTTTTCTAAAGAATGTGGCTATTTCTTTTAGTTTACTTATTGCATTTTCTCTAGAATTAATCTCATTGCTATTCGCTTTTTCAACTACGCCTTCGACTCCCGCATCGTTCTCAGTTTCTAGCTCAACATTTTCACTAGCATTCTTTTCAGCTAGCGCTTGTTCTGCCGCTTCAAGCTTATCTGCAGCAACGTGTTTTAGTGCCGCCAAACTCACTTCAAGTGCCTGTTTTATATTAGAAGTCGGCTGTGGTTGACCTGTCACTCTGTCCATTACTTCACTAAGCGTGGAAAATTGCTCAATCGCTTCTTCAATATCTAACTTTAGAGAGACAAAAAAATCAGTACTGGTTTCTGCCGCACTTTTTTCTATTAATTCGAAGTCAACTGCACCTTGAGTAATTTTTTTCTCTTTTATCATCACTCAAACGAGAAACATCATATCCTTGTTGATATTCCCAAAAAGAATAAGAATTCATACTTACACTATCAGTTAAGTAAATACTCTTTATTGGTATGATCAACGTACCTTCACCCGCAGAGCCATTTAACCCCACTAGTGCTGATACTTTATCCCAAATTTCATCATCTGAGTCGAGTGTAGGGTATAAATCGTCAAAGTGATTTTCAATTAGGTTATGAGCAACTTTAAAGCCAAACGCCAAGCCTTTAAAGCCGTAAATACGACACATTGCTTCAATTAGCCATGCCAAATATTCAATATCTTTGCTTTCGGTTTTTATTGCTTTGCTACATTGCTCAAGGAGAGGTAACCAGTCTCGCGACAAAGAGGAGATACCTTGCTCATCAACCAATGCATTTCTTTCAGCCGCTCTGAGCTGATTTCTCAAATCTTTTAAAGCATAATATGTAGACGTAGGAGAGACATCTGAGCGGGGATCAATACCTGCAATCTCAGTGTCTGAAATAGGGGAGATATATTCATCTAATAAAAACATTCCATTGTCCTAATAATTATCCATAAAACTCCAATAAAGCGGAGCGGATTTTATATTACATTCTTTATATTAAAATACAAGCTTAGTTAAAATTGTGTTTAAAAATTCATTATTGCCAATATATAAACAATCAATTTTTAGTATACTTTCAAATAACATCATTTAAATAATTTAAAACAATCTTATTTAAAATAATCAATATGTTATTTAGTAAATAAAGGAATCGTCGCCTCATCCATATTATTAATAGCATTAATATCTTGATTATCTTTTGTTTCATCATATTTAATTAAAATACATGTCACATTATCTCTTGCACCTCGAACTAAAGAAGAGTGCATTAATGCCATACCCGAATCAATAATACTATTTGGTTCTAAAGACATGCATATATCGTCATCAGATAATTCTCCAGTTAGCCCATCAGAACAAAGTAAAAATATATCACCGGTTCTTATTTTATCTTTAATAACATCCACTTTTACATTTTCCATAACACCAACTGCGCGTGTTATTACATTAGATAGAGGATGATTTTTCGCTTCTTCAACAGAAATAACCCCTTCATCAATCAAGTCATTTACTTGGCTATGATCTCTTGATATCTGCTGAAGCTCACCATCACGTAATAAGTAGGCTCGGCTATCACCAGCCCATAAAATATGGTAGTTCCCATCTTTTAAAAATAACGCAGTAACCGTACTACCCGCCGTTTTATTATCTAGATAAGAAGCACTGTATTCACTGAGCTGTCTATTTGCTTCTTCAATCGCCCCCACAATATGAGAAATACTTAAAACATCTAATTCAAGCTCTTGAACTTTTGTCCTAATAACATCAACAACTAACTGGCTTGCGACTTCACCGGCTTCATGGCCTCCCATGCCATCAGCAACAACCCACAGGTTATGACTATTAATTTCTACATGGGCATCTTCATTTAGTTGCCTAACAACACCTCGGTGGGTAATGGCATAACTTGTACAAAATTTACTAATCACTATTTTTTACCTGCGTATAATTCCATTCCCAATGTTTCCACCTACCATCTAACATGGCTGCAACTTGATTTACAGGAGGTAGTGCAGATGTAATAAGCACCATTGGTTTGATGTTAAATGAACCATGTGTCCACCAAACGCTATAATCACCATGTTTCTTATGTAATATGGCATGCATTGCATCTTCTAAAACATTATCTGACAGCTCAGTACCTGAAAATTCAAACGCCTCACCCGCTTTGTTTTTATCGGGTGAGTGAGAATAGCTGACCTGCTTTTTTCAGCCGTCATTATATTAAGCGTTTGGGTGACCTCTTTTCTCCACGAAAAAGATCAACCGAGCCCTCTAATACTTTTAAAACCACATCTTCATACTCTAAAGAAAACACACCTGAGTTTAATATAGCGATAGGGTCACTTTGCGTCTCACTCAATAGAGTAAAAGGATAATGCCTTCCAACCGCATCCATACTCGGTATTATGGTTCCCATAACCCCGTTGTCGCCAACTATATTAGGGCTCAAGGCAAAGTGCCAGACAGGCGCTACCAAGTAATTATCCTGCCATGCTTCTCCTAGCTGCTCCTTACTAACAGCAATGGCTGCTTGTAACCATTGCTCCCAATGCTCAGAAAATGCCTTAGAAACGTTATCTTGAACAAAGTCGCCTAAAGAGGGCACTTTACCAAGATAACCTATATTTATAATCGTGTCGGACATGAAAACTTCTCTACGCTTGTATTCCAAAATGGATGTCTGATTGATTTAGGCAACAATTCGACTTTTGCATTATTTCCCATAATTGAAAAGTGCAGCTCTAGATCGTTACGAGTTTGGCTTCTTTTTTCGCTAAGCTCATCAAGCATTCTATAAAGTGACCATTCACCCTGATAAGTTGTGTTAATTGAGCGGCCACCATTTGGAGGCGTAAACACCACTCTTGTTTTACTTTGACCAGATGCTCCAGGCCAAATAAAATTTGTTACTTTTAATGGACCATGTCGGTAAGTCATTGACTGTCCATCAATTTCTATCATAAGGCTAGACACTGTTTTATCCAGTTTAAATGTTCGTAAACCAAATTCTATTCTAGGGGTATTACTTCCACCATCAAAAAAAGCGGTTTGGATTTGATAAGCATGTTCAAACATTTTTAATGTTTCACTGCTAATACCAATGTCTTTTTCAAACTTCCATGGACTTGAGCTTATATCAACGCTAGGCGCAACATAGCTATTGAAAAAGCTATCAATGGTTCCACCTGGTCCAAAAAAGCGAGCAAAGTCTTTCATATTTACTTCTTTATCTGCCTGTGGAGAGAAAGGGTACCTTCCCACAATCGCAGCATTGTATTCTCTTAAAACTTTGCTTTTCCAAATTTCGTTCAGGTGCCTGTTTGCACTATTTTTGGTGATATTACTAGTGTCTCTGCTTATATCTAATAACCAGCTATTAAATGGATAAGGTAAATCTCGACTTTGAAACTCTAATTGACGTATAAAGCTTGGTTTACTCTTACCACTAATTTGATCTTTTATTGAATATTTAAGCTGATCGCCTCGATCGAGCTTGGTTAAATAAATATTAAGCTCTCGCAGATTTTTCTGAATATTATCGAGCTGTTGAGAATCAATGTTTATCACATCTTCAAATGCTTCTTCGACTTGGTAACCTGGCAACTTTATGTCGAACTTAGGCGCTTCGTCAGGTAAAAATCGCTTGATCCTATTTGCTTTCGTTTGCATTGCAATTTCAGCAGCATTAGCAGCCAGTTTACCTGCTGCTTTTTGATTTTCCGATACCGGTAGTTTTGTCAGCTGAACATTCTTTTGAACTGCAGTAATAATATTTTTAATTGGCGCTTCTGAACCCGCTAATACATCCGTAATATTAACGCCCTCTGCCGGTGAGCTATATTGATTAAGACTTAAGTCATCTAAGAACGACTGCCAATAATGAATATAGTCTTGAAAATAACGCTGCTCTAATTTCTTTTCTATTTCATCTTTTGAAATATCGTAAGTGCCTGATGCTTCTTCACCATACACCCAACTACTGGCCATTAAATTACCTAACATTTTACTTTTTTCAACATTAAAAATACCGTGAAATCCATTAAATGTGTACAACCCAGGGATATTTCTAGTTAGCTCACCATTATTACGAAACGTAAATTTTTGCGCACTTTCAAAACTAATAATATCGGTTAATCTAAATGGCGGAATACTACTATTAAGGAAGTCAGCTTGCAGACGTTGATACGCTCTTTCTGCTATAGGCAACTTAGTTAATTCAGCGCGTGCAGTACGTACAGCTTGGTTATCAACATCAGTTTGATTAATACCTTTGTTCAACAAAGCTGAAATATGACCCATTAATTCATCTCTAATTTGAATACTCTTATCACCCGGAAGGTTTCTTTCTAAGTAAGCATCAAACCATGCTGTAATGTCTTCACTTTCAAAATACTCTGGTTGAAATAGCATTAAATAACACTTCAAAGTCTCATATAAATAACTAAGGTGCTCTGGATGGGCTGCCATTTCTTTTATAAGGGTATTGCTGATAAATGGTTCTAAATAAGTTTGTAAAGAGCGATCGTAAGCATTAACAGAAGATGCTTTAATTTCATTTAATTTATTAAAACCAAATGATGGTGACTCTTCCGAGTCCATTAAAAATGGCGCACTTGCTGGTAAATTTCTCAGCGCGTTTAACCTATCATTTAAAACCACTAAGTTATTTCGATCAAATGACGCTGAATCAAGCTCTTGATATGTCGAAATAGCCTCTTCAGTTTCTGCAATTAAATTACTATTCCATGCAAAACTAAAGTACCAAGAAATTGAAAAGCCAAATAGCGCAATAACAGCTAATGAGATACTAGCAACGCGTAGCCATTTATTTTGTTTGTCGTGATGTTTATTTGTACTTGCTAAATTTTGCTCTGGAAAAATCACGCTTTCTAAAACATTTTTTATAAAAAGCTTTTTGATTGATTTATATAATCTGTTTTACCTGAGTTAACATCATTCAAAAAGCTAGAAGGCGTTCCTTCTTGAGTTGCGCTCGTTAAGTAAACGCCCCTAAACATGGGCAGCTCTTCATATGCATTAGGTGTAAATATTTCTTTTAAAAAGCCATCAGCGACACCTTGAAGTACTCTTAGCTGCCTAGGGAATTCGAATATTTTAGCTCTAATCGCTTCGTTTCTTTCATTTATCAATCTGCGATTAAGCATTTCTGTTAATTTAGAAATTAAAGTATGAAATTCTTTATTAAACGCTTCTACCTGGGTGTCTTTAGCAAGATCAAGCTCAAAGGTAACTCCCCATACTTGTTCACATTCTTCTTCCGTTAATTCGCCAAAAAACTCTCTGAATCCTTCAATTAAATCAACCTTAGAAAAAATAACATAGACAGGAAATGTCATCCCAAGCTGATTTTGAAGCTCTTGTAGCCGTTGCTTTATTGCACGTGCATGCAAGTTACGCTCAGTTTTAGTCTGACTCATCAACTCAGATATACCCATGCTGATCATCACACCATTAATTGGCCTAAGTGGACGATACTTTCGCAATAGACCTAAAAACCCTTCCCATGCTCGTGAGTCATGTTTTGCATGACTATTTTGAGTTGTATACCTACCGGCGGTATCGATCAATACCGCTTTATTAGTAAACCACCAATCACAATTTCGTGTACCACCGATGCCATGAACTAAATCAACGCCCAGTTTATCTTTTAATGGATAATCCAATCCTGAATTATTAATAACGGTTGTTTTACCCGCGCCAGGAGGGCCGATCATTATGTACCACGGCAACTGGTAAATATTTTTACCTTTGAACAACTTAACATCTTTTAACAAGTCGATAGCTTCATTCATTCTTGTTTTTAGAGTCGTGATTTCTTCGTTTACTTCACTGCCGCCTGAGTCATCGCTATCGATTAACTCATCAGCCATTTTTTCATCTCTTTTATTTTGCTGCACAAGACGATAAATTTTTGTCACAGAAAAGAGCAACAATATAAGTAATATTGTTAGCAACCTTGCAGCAATACTTGCTAAAGGGACGTAATCTGCCACTGCAATTAAAGGACCACCAAACCAAATCAATAATGATAAAGCTAGGAAACCTATAATTAGCATCGCGGTACGAGATGTAAGAGCGTATGTCATTTTTTTAAATTTTTGCGAGAAACTCATATCAGCCTCATTAAAATAATAGATCGATTTCAATTCGTCGGTTCAATGACCTAGAAGCTGAATCTGAATTGCTGGCGATTGGCTCTGCGGCCCCTTTACCTTCAGGCCATAAACGGCCACTAAGGTTAGTACTTTTAGCCATAGAATTAGCAACTTGTGTTGCTCTAGCTAAAGAAAGGTGCCAATTTGAGGGGTATCTGTCGGTACTAATAGGCGTGTCGTCTGTGTGACCCGTAATTAATATTCTGCCTTTTGTTCCCTCTAAACTAAGTGCAAGTTTCTCAAGAATAGGCTGAAAAGAAGGCAGTAACTGTGAATTACCTTGATTAAACAAACTTTCACTTTTGATGGAAATTCTGATCCGATCATTACTTTTTTTAACAACCACAATCCCCTCTGTATTTCGGTTTGTAGTAGCTGCTCTAAAACTAATAATTGCTGGTCTTTTTTATCGATAGTTTGCTCATTTGCGAGTGGATGAATAACGGCAAGTTTTTCATTGATAGCAAAAACATCATCATTGAGTTTCATATTGATAAATAAATAAACGGCAAGTAACACGAGCCCTAAAACAGAAAAAATCACCCAAAGCGGTACTTGATTTCTAAGTTCAACACCTGCAGCAACTCGCTCTTTCCAATTAGGTGATAACTTGTTATTGATTGGCCCATCTAATTGATTTAAAAGGTGGTACATCTGAGAACGGTATTCTTCAACTTTATTATCACCAACAGTATCTAATCTATATTTGCCCTTAAAACCAAGGTTTAAACAATGATACTGTAACTCTAAAAATTGCTTGTTTTTTCAGGTTGTAACAGCGCGTCATCGAGTAATGTATAAAAATATTCACCACCAAATGTTTCTTTATGGAATGTAGATAATAAGCTTTCATCGGCCCATTCCATTGAGCTCCATTTTGAATTTAATACCGATTCATCGAGAATAGCACATAGGCAGTAGCGCGCATTGTTGATGATATCTTTAGATAAATTTTGGTTGCGAACTTCAACTTCAAACCGCTTTATGGCCTCAACACAACGGTGTTTTAAAGCTGCTAAATTTGTCATTTCGGCTGATTGACTAATAGATATGACTATTGAAAAACAGTCAGTTGCAGCTTCTAAAAGAGGGTTTTTAAAGATAGACACTTTGACGCTACTTGGTAGCTTTGTCGATGGCGATTCGACAGACATCACCGTTTTATCAGCATCACTGTCAGTATTTGCTTTACTAGAGGTATCACGTCCTAATCTACCAGGGCGTGGTTTGATAATGGTTTCGTCCATTGAAACTCTTCCTTTAAAATTAAGTTCTAATTGCCCAAAGGCTTAATTGTAGTTCTGGGTAGCTACCTGATAAATGAATGGCAATTCCGCCACTAGAGCGCAACTTATCCCAATGCTCTCCCTGTTTATTTAATTCAAAATAATGGAAACCTGCATGATATGGGATTTGTCTTGGGGCTGTAGGTAAACTACTGATTGTTATTCCTGGTATTTGGTTATTAACAAGATCACGTATAGTTTCTACACTGCCTATTTTTATCTGTGATGGCAGTATTTTACGTAACTCTTCATGCGGAACACTTGCTTTTATTGCTAGAATAAATTGAGCTGAATTTAGCACCGACTTATCGTTTAATGCACCAAATGAAATTCCAAATTTGCTTTGTTCTAACTTTATTTCAGTTGCTGTTTGCTCAATAACATGACTCAACGACTGATATAGGAAGTTAACGACTTCGCTAAACACTTGACCCAAGTTTTTATGATCGTATTTAGGGAGCTTAGGAACTCGTTTATTAACAGTACTAAACGTCGACAGCTCTCCGGCAAGCTCAATCAACCTAATATACAAGATATTTGGATGGATATTATTGACTGATAATAAGTTGTCAAATACTGCATCATACTTATTTAATGTTTGCAGCATAATAAAGTCGGCAACTGATGTACTTCCTGCATATCCTTGACACAATCTAACGGCGATGCTTTCTGAGCGCTGTTTGATCATTGAACCAATTTCGCGAACAAGACCCAAAAGAGGCTTGCATTGCCCTACTTTTAAAGATGCCGGTATATACTTATTATCTAGCTTTATTTGCCCTTCACTACTAACGTCTAGAATTCTTGCTAAAGGCAGCAATATATAACCAGAGTGATCATCAGAGGAAAGTACTAACTTACTATATATTTTAGCGACTTGAATAACTTCTTGAGATTGCGCCCCCACTAAATCGTCACTCACTGATAAATCATTCAATTTATAACGAGTTACAATATTTTCTTCTGGGGCAGATAAGTTTATGCCGCTATTTTTCAATGCCGGTATTGCAAGATAAACTATCTCGTCATATATATCTTTGCCGACCACTAATGGCTCAGGCAAAGAAGTTGACTGAGGCATATCTATCGGTAGTAAATCTGGGGTAATTGCCGACAGTGATTCAATCGCAAATTGACCCGATTTTAGCAGTTCAGTATCAATTGCTACCTCAAGTATTCCCCAAGGATCTGCAAGGTTACCACTGCACACTTGTTGGATTACATTCGCAATATGTTTATCTGATTGCTGGAAGTGTTGCGGCCTTAAAAACATCCCTTCAGTCCAAGCAACACGAGTGTTATCACCCATTTTACAAATCCTTTTTTTATTTCTCTCTCATGTATGTAGCAATAGCTTCTACATTGACATTTATATCATCATAACCGGTAGGATCAACTTCAATTACAGCTCTCCATCTTGCCTGATCAATGTTTCTATAAGCAACCACAACCCCCACATAACGAGTGTTTCGATTGAGACTCATTTTATATTTTTGTACTGTATTTGGCTGTAATTCAAGCTCGTCTTTTTTTAACAGATCAGGCCCTAATAATTTTTCAGGCGTATCGTAAAGGCTAAAAAATCTTGTGTATCAAAAATAGTTCGAGAACTAAGTTCAAATATTTTCATAACTACAGGTGAAGGTCTATCCGACGTATCAGGATTAACATTCTTAGATACATTAATAATCAGATCTGTTGAAGGCGGAACAAGTTTATTAACGGTAGAACATCCTAGTACTAAAAATAGTAAACTAAAACTCATTAAGTAGAGCTTAATTTTATACATTGTTTAATTTCCTTTCTAAAGCGTTTCTTTAAGTCTATCGTTGTATGCCTTTAAAAAATCATCTGACAAAGCCATTGCCCCTTTGGAACTAACGTCTTGTGACAAATCATCATGTAAACTCTGATATAACTTCCAGCATTTAGATTCAATTTGCCCAGGGATAATTTTTAATACGTTAGAATTATCATTTGCTTGCTGACTTATCTGTTGGGGAGAAACTTGGTCTAATATCCCTTTAAGTACACCATCTGCACCGGCTAATAACGCATGTTCGTGCCTGCGAGAGTCAATAAAGCTTTCATTTATCGACTCCTTAGACGAAAGGAAGCTTGCACTATTCCTTATGAATAAATTCTGAATAACGTCATCTATATTAGCAGAAAATTTTAAAGGGTTGTTTTGTTCAGTTTGAAACATTGTATGATTTAACCTCAATTGACTTTTTACATGCGCTCTTTGACGTAAAGAGTCCATAAGGCCATTGAGTAATAAATTAAGGCCTTGCCCCATTTCAAACCAATGCTTTTCTGTATTTAACGAATTTTGTACTTCAGGCTTTATATTTAAACCTGTTAAAAATGCATCAGATAACGCAGTACTGTTTTTTGCAGCTATTTTTGGTGATGCAGTCTCGACAGTTTGTTCTTTAGGGGCTATTTTTCGACTTTCCGATTGTACTAATGGAGAATTCGTTTTTAACTCTTGAACATTCGCAGAGTCATGTTTTGATGCATCGGAGTGTTCTGGGTTCATCAGGCGTGATAAATCATCCCAATCTTCTGGGATCTGGTTACCTGAGTTCAAAAAGGGCTCTTGCACCATAGAAACTCCAGGCATTGATTCATCTAAAATAGATTCGTCTAAAAACTGATGCGATTGTGAAAATGAATCTTTACTATCCGCACGGTAATTATTATCACTGTTTTGACTGGCCGAAAAATCGGTATTACTCACTGGTGAAACGCGATCATCAACCAACTTAACATCAATTTGAAAGTCGCCAATAGTTAATACGTCACTGTCAGCAAGAACCTGCCTATTTCCTTGACCAAGTGGGGTTACAGCAAAGTTTATAAAGGTGCCATTCGTTGAATTATCGTAAATATAAAAAGAATCACCTTCTTTTACGATTTGTCCGTGTTTACTTGATATTATTTTTTCAGGATCGGGCAGGTGCCAATCACAAGCCTCAGAGCGACCAAAGATAAGTTTATCTACTACAGTCTTAGATGCTTCAATTTCAGGTGAGAGTCTATGATAACTAGTTATGTTTAGTATCAGTTCCATTTGATAAGTCAGTCCCTTAAATCTTTATTGTCGGTAGGATAAAGTAGAAGAGAAACTATTGTCAACATTGAAATTAATATATAAATATAGACTGACTTTTGTTGAGCCATAAAATACTGTAAAAATAAATATTAACTTAATCGAAATACTGAACAATTGTGGCCGTTAATATTTTTACATTTCGGCCAAAATCCGTTCTCTATAAAATGAAAAAGTAAAACCTCAATTGATTTATCTTGATTACTTAATCTCATTCATTGACGCCCTAAACTCTCTTTTTTACTTAAGTATGTGCTCAAAAGTGGGTTTATTTTTTATATTTTTATAAAGTTACATTTGTTAAATATTCCCGATAGCGTATAAATTAGCTGTTTCAAAATTTAGATATAAATATTCAATAATTGAAACATTGCTATAGTCGAGATTTTTTGTAAAAATGTACGACAATATCAGAGGAAATTGATAATAAGTATAAAGCTTACCTTTGTAATTATTTAAATAAACACAATAAAAGGATTTATAATGAGCGGTATTAACAACCCGAGTGACAAAACTCAAATTGCATCACTTGATTCTAATCAAAAAAGAACCTCTGCTAAAAATAAGATTAACCTCATCGGAAAAAAGATTTCCGATCGCTACCTGGTTGAAGAACTAATTGGACAAGGCGGCATGTGCTACATTTACAGAGCGCGTGATACCTTCTTAGAAAATGTAAATCGTGCTGAAGCATTTGTTGCTTTAAAAGTGTTGCAAGAAGAGTTTTCATACTCAGAAGAAGCAATTACTCTTCTAAAAGACGAAACAGCAAAAACACAACAGCTCTCCCACCCTAACATCGTTAAAGTGTTTTCAGCAGATTCCGATGGCGATTTATATTACGTCACAATGGAACTTGTTGAGGGAGAAACTTTAGAACAAATAATTAAACGCAACAAGCCCTCAGGCATGGCATTTAAAAAAGCGAAAGTGATTTTAGAACAGCTTGCTGATGCTCTTATATATGCACATTCAAGAGGGGTGATTCATAATGACCTCAAACCATCCAATATCATATTTGACAGTAATGGGGACTTAAAAGTACTCGACTTTGGTATCGCAAAGCATAAAAACATTGAAGATGCGTATGCCGTTAGAAGTAATGTTGAGTTGGGCGATATTGGCGGTTATACACCGACCTACGCAAGTCCTGAACAACTAAATGGTGCCAGTGCTACCGTTAAAGATGACGTGTTTTCATACGCATGTATTGCGTTTGAACTATTAAGTAGTAAACATCCATTTAATCGAGTTGCAGCCGATAAACTACCAAAGAGTACCACTGCTAAACGTCCAAGCAATTGTCCACTTTGGTTATGGCAAAGTATAAATAATGCACTATCGTTAGAAACGTCACAACGACAAAGTTCTTTATTACCTATTTCTAAAAAACTTAAGTCTAATTTAAAGCCAGCGATCGGTTTAGTCGCTGCATCCGTTATTTTAGTTATTGTAGCTATTCAATATCAATTAGCTAACACTGTGCAAGTAAAACAACTAGAGGCAAAACTTGATAATGCGAACGCAATTAATCAACAAGTAGAAACCTGGATGTCTTGGAATGGGCCTCATATTTTAGATAAGTTAGCTGAAATTCCTCCGCAGTACGAAGTATTAAAGCAGGGCCTATTAAGAGTAAATCAAACGAGCATATTAGGCAGTTTTGATAAAAGAGCTAATAACTTTAATAATAATAATTCAAATAAATTTAAAGATTTTGATAAAACAATTTCAATCTACTCTAAAGCTCTCGACTACTACCCTGACTCAGAAAAACTTTCAGTGCAGTTAGAGAGCATCCTAAGAGAGCGTCAGTCAATAATTTTTGATATCACATCGAGAATTAATTTATTGTTAGAACAGTCTCGTTATAACGAAAGTGACAATAATAATATCCCGCAGCTAATTCAAGACTTAAAAGAAGTTGATAATACCTACGTGTACGAGCCCTCTTCCTTACATTTTGATAATTTTAAAATAGCGTTAGACAAAGCAGTAGAAGAAGATGACGTAATTGCGCAAAAAGCACTCTTAAATGTTGGTAAAGCGATATTTACCAGCAATCAAAAAGCTGAACTCCTTTTCGCAAATTTACTCAAAAGAGAATCTGCAATTGATGCACTGACCTTTTATCAGAAAAAATTAGCGATAGGTGAGCAAATTACCTACCCACTCTCGGATGCTATTGTTTTTTATCAACCAAGATTTCAACGTTACTCTGAACAATTGGAAGGTATTGAGGATTACAAGCAGCTACTAGAGTTTGAAGAACTTATTAATTTAGAGTCTGCTGATCTACCAACTGATTTCCCTCTTCTAGTGACATTAAAACAAGATTTGTCAAAGCGATATATTACAATGGCTAATACTCTAATGAAGCGAAAAATGTACCGAACTGCGGAGCAATTAGTCGAAAGAAGTGAGGCCATTACGCAGTCGTTAGACAGTATGCTGTAAATAAAATAGTTAGGCTACTAACTCAGAGTTTGTTTAGATGATGAGCGTAGCAATAAGAAAATAACTATAATTGAATATATGGTGGATACATATTAGACTATCCACCGCTTTTTAAACGAGAGTCAAGGACGACGAGTTGAGCTTTTAAGACACTCCTCCAAGATTTTTCGTAACCTTCAACATTTTTAAATTACTTAATGGAGTATCGATGAAAAACTTAAGCGCACTTGCAGCCATCCTATTACTAAGCGGTTGTTCAACCACCTCAACAGTTGATAAAGTCGTCACTGAGGTTGTTACCGAAGCCAAAGTAGATGTTGAAGAAGTTGTAGCACCAATTTCATTAACCGTTATTACGACTCCCGCAGATGCTCGCGTTCGTATTATGAACATAAACCCGGTCTATCAAGATGCCATTGAGCTAAAAGAAGGCAAATACGATATTGAAGTCAGCAGAGCTGGATACCAAACCTACAGAAAATGGGTCGTTGTTGACAAAAAAACTATTTTAACTGTTGGATTAGATGAAGTACTAACAAGTCAATCTGAACAGTAAGCCATTTATACTGTTAAGTAACCTGAACTCTGAGTAATATATTATTTACCAAAGTTCAGGTTAAGTTAGCTCAGCAAACCTTCTATTTAGTCAAACGAGTAAATACCCCCTATTCAACCAAAAATACACGATCCCACCTAAATTAACTGCAATGCATACCCACAGCACAAATATAAAACGACGTTTTTTAGATTTATGACGTAGTAATTGTTGTGCAAATAATGCACCTGGCCAACCACCACACAGAGCAAGTAATTGCAACGTGCGCTCAGGCGTACGGTTTACTTTTTTATGTGCCGATTGTATTGCTTTGCGCTTATCCCAAGCATACATTAAAAATGTTAACATACTCAAAATACTGAGATAAATTGGTATATAAAGAGCAATATAGCTAAGCATGTAAGCTAGCCAAGTTAAAGCAATAAAAAGACTCGATATTGTTATTAAGGCTTTTTTTATCAATTAATTATCACCTATACTGAACGCACAGAATTTAAAAATAAGAGTTAAATTATGACACATTTTAAAGCGTTATTCTTAGCGTTGCTCCTCTGTTCATTTACTTTTAGTTACGCGGACGAAAACAACTTAACCCTCGATAAAGAGCTAGCAATATTTCAGCCTTACTTAGGCACTTGGCAAACCGACTTTAAGGTAGTCTCAGGCGCAAAGCCAGTTCAGGATGTCGGCAGGTGGGAACGTACGCTAAACGGTAAAGCTATTCGTACTATGCACTCTATTAATGAGGGTGAGTATGGCGGCGAATCGACGATTTTTTATGATAGCAAAAAAAGTCACTCGTCTTTTATTACTTCACAACAGCAGGTTTTTATACAAAAGGCACTATAACAGTATTAAGCCCGACTCAGTTTGTAGCCTACGAAGAAGTAACAGGCAGTAAAGAGGGAGTGACTAAGGTTAAGTCTACAAGTGATTTAAAAGACGATAAATTCATTGTATCAATCTCTTATTTAAAAAAGGGTGAGTGGACAAAGCCCGAACAACGTATTTATACACGCAGTACAAAAGCCGTTAAGTTTAAATAATCGCAATTTATAAACACAAAAAAGGCAGCCTAAGCTGCCTATTGTCATTTATAAAACCGTATTTATTTTACGTATTTTTTAAATGCATCATCTACTGGTGTATCAGCAAGGTGATTAGTGTAGTTGCTCATTACTTTTTGAGACAAGCCTACAATAATTTCAAGTAGTTGTTGCTTAGCGTAACCTGCGGCAAAGAATTTTTCGATTTGCTCATCGCTGATCACGCCACGTTCACGTGTCATTGCGAGTGTAGTTTCACGAAGAGTTTCTAGCTTAGGGTTTTCAAGTGGTGTTTTGTTAACAAGTGCGTCAACAATACCTTGATCAACCTTCATTGCCGCTGCAATACCACTGTGAGCAGGAACACAGTAATGACAGTCGTGCTCTACGTTAATTGATTGCCATACTACTGTTAGCTCTTCTGCATTAAATGACGTTTTTTGAAACAAGTCATGCAGTACTTGGTAACCTTTAAGTAATGTTGGTGCTTCAGCCATTACTGCATGTAAGTTAGGAAGCATACCAAATGCTGCTACTGAATCAGCTAAAAGTGGTTTTGCTTCTTCTGGTGCATTTTCTGCCGTGTATAAAGTAAATTCTGCCATGTTTAGCTCCAAAAATAATTAGGTTTATGTAACTTCGAAACACATACTATTTGATTTTGAGCGACTGTTCAAGTTAAAATTGAGCAACTGTTCAAATTAATTGAGAATGAAATGGTTAATAAGGTTAAATTTGAACGCGAAAATGTTGTTCGTGTTGCCAGCCAATTATTTTGGGAAAAAGGCTTTCATGCAACCTCAACGCGAGACTTACAAGAAGCCGTTAATATGCGACCAGGCAGTATTTATTCTGCATTTGGTTCAAAAGAGGGGCTATATAGTGAGTCACTAAAAGACTATACGGTGCAAATGAAAAGCCAAATTGACGGTTTTTTATCTTCGTCAGACACAACCTTAGGTGGCTTACGTGCATTTGTAGAAAATGTGGTAATTAAAAACAAAGATTGTAGCCCGAGTGCAATCTGTATGTTAGTAAAAGCTAACAATGAGTTTGCCGATAAAAACAGTAGTTTATATGAATTGAGTTTAGATTTAGCGGCTAAGTTTGAAGGTTATCTCACTGTACTTTTCGAGCAAGCAATAGCAAAAAATGAGTTGAGCGATAAATTAACAGCTATTGAGTACGCACGTTTTTTTCAGATTCAGTTTACAGGGTTACGTGGTTATTTTAATCGACCAGGCGTTGAACTACTGGCCCAACCTATGATCAATCAAATGTTTGCGCTCATGAAAAACCTATAAACCGCTTGTTTTAATTAAAAAAGGCAGTAATTTAATTGCTGCCTTTTTATTTTTTTACGTTCAATATTACGTTTTTAACTTATTAAGCTCTGAATCTTGTTGCGTTACAAGCTTGTTGAGTACTTCACTGCTATCGCCTGCTTGTGCCGATAAATCGGATAGCTGCGAAGCTGCATCTGATATAAGTGTTAAATTACGATTTATTTCTTCAGTTACTAAACTTTGCTCTTCAGCTGCCGTGGCAATATGTGTAATTTGATTAGTTATTTCATCAACTTTAACCACTACACTGTGAAGAGCATCAAATGCAATTGAGGTTTCATCAACAGCACTTTGTGCGCGCACTACGCCTTTTTCTATTACAGTTGAGGCATTGCCAACTTCGTGTAACAAACTATCGATCAATTTACTGATATCGTCAGTCGATGAACGCGTTTTAGACGCAAGCGCTCTTACCTCATCAGCAACTACCGCAAAGCCTCGGCCATGTTCACCAGCACGCGCAGCTTCAATTGCCGCATTAAGTGCCAATAAGTTAGTTTGTTCTGAAATGGTACGGATCACATCCAAAATTTGCGTAATATCTTTACTACGCGATGCTACTTTTTCAACCGCTTGGTTAGCTTCTTTAATTTCTTCAGACATAGTTTTAACTTGGCTCATCGCTGACGACAAACTCGACTCACTACTAACCACTAAGCCATTAATTTCATCTGCCTGCTGCGCTGACTGTTCTGATGCTCTGGCAACTTCGAGTGCTGTTGCGCTCATTTCGTTCATAGCTGTTACCACACTTTCAATTTCTTGAAATTGCGATTGCACATTTTGCTTTGTATCTATGGCAATGTGTTGCGCTATCTCGCCTTGCTGTTTGGTTTGTTCAGACACCGCTTTTAGTTCAGAAATTAAATCACGTAGTTTTGCTAAAAATCGATTAAACCCACCAGCTAATGCAATAAGTTCAGCGTGGCTATCAACATGCAATGTATGCGTTAAATCACCCTCAGAGCTTGCAAGGTTATCAACACGTTGTTGAATTTGTCGAAGCGGTGCAACGATGCCGCCAACCACTAATTTCATTATAACAAATGCAATTGCAGCTATAGCTAAACCGGTTACTAAAATAATAGACCCTAACGATGCTGCAGTTTCTTGCATGTTTTCAGCCAACGCTTCAGGACCTGCGAGCGCAAGCTCTGTTGGTACTTCAATAATTAAAGACCACTGCTTATTGGCAAGTTTAATATTGATAGGGTAATTAACAAGGTACTCGTTATTAACCTTAAAAATACCGCTTTGTCCTTTTGACTTTTCAATATCGTTGTACAACGACGAGCTAATCGCTTCTTTTAGTGGACGCCCTAGTTTAGTTTTATAATGGCTACTGCCAACAATTAAGCCTATGTCACTCAATAATGTTACTTTTGCTTTACCGTTATAGAGTTGTTTAGAAAGCTGTTCAGTCATCACTTGAAAAGTAGGCAGTGTTAAGTCTACACCAGCTAAACCAATAAACTGCCCAGATTTTAAAATTGGCACTGTTAATGACGTTAACATTACCGAATCACCAGACGGAATTTCGTAAAGGTAAGGCTCCATAATACATGGTGTGAGCGTATCCTTTGCACATAAGTACCATTCAGCTTCGCGAAGTCCAAATTCGTTCAAATTTGTTATATATTTGTCAGCTGCATTAGCCACTTTTTGCTGTTCTACCGTACCATTCTCGTCCCGAGTAATATAGACTTCGAGCGTGCCATCACCATCAACAGAATGCTTAAAGCCCCGCTGGAATTGAGCATCTTGTCCATCAAAAGCATTAGCTTCGAACTGAGAATAAATAGAAGATAAAAGTGTATTATTTTCTAAAATAGAGCGGTTTATGCTTACAACTGTATCTCTACTTAGCGTATTTTGTTTTGCAGCATCACCAAGTAATGCGGCTAATGAATACGGAACTCGGTAAGCCTCGTTAACAAAGCCAGCAATTCGTTCACCATATACTGCAGCATTAGCATTAAGTTTTTCTTCAACCTCAGCAACGATATACTCTTCAGATTTGCTCGCTAACTGCTCATTGCTTGATGATAATTCCCACCATAAAACACTAGAAAGCACCAATACTGTAATAAATATACTCCCGACGGTAAGCCAGAGTAACTTTTTTGCTAACGATATTTCCCGCATTCCATACACCTTTTGATTAAATCTACAGCTATAGTTTAGTAGTTTTAAAAAATGAAGCTATGAATATCATCAAACAATTTGAATTTAATACAATTAATTGGGTTTTTACTGCTTTTTCAGGTATGCCGTCGTAATTGTCGCCATTATTAACAAACAAACACTTACCCATAAACACGCACTAAGCCCATATACTTGAAAAACCCAACCAGAAAGCACCGTACCAAGCAAACGCCCTATCGCATTGGCCATATAATAAAAGCCTACGTCGAGTGACACCCCATCATTTTTAGCAAAACTTACTATTAAGTAACTGTGCAGCGATGAATTTACAGCAAATACTCCACCAAAAATAAGTAAGCCGATTACAAGCGTAAAATGTACCGCTATATCCAATTGCATCAACAACGCTAAAATGCCAGTTACACCACTTAATAAAACGACCCACCAATACGCTTTTTTGACCGAATGTGAAGTTGAATCACCTTGCCCAGTTATTCGCGGTGCTTGCGATTGCACCAGCCCATAAGCAATTACCCACAAAGCCATAAAGCCGCTGACCCACCAATGATCCCAGTTAAACTGAGCGGCTAAGTAAACAGGTAGTGCAACTACAAACCATACATCGCGCGCCGCAAACAAGCATAAACGCGCTGCACTAAGTAAGTTGATTGCCCGGGATTTAGAAAATAATTCTTTAAACTTAGGTTTGTTTTTAGCTTTACCAATCTCGCCTTTTAAAAAAATTAAACTAATAACCCACGCAACACTGAGTAAAGCAATTAGGCTTATTAATGCCCCCACAAAACCAAACACAGTTAGTAATAAGCCGCCTAAAAAAAGCCCACTCCTTTTAACGCATTTTTAGAGCCGGTAAGTATGGCAATCCATTTATATAATTGGCTTTGCCCTGCATCGTCTTGTGGTACTAAATACTTAATGGCGCTCTTTGCGCTCATTTTATTTAAGTCTTTTGCTATGCCACTCAGTGCTTGCGCTGCCATAACATAGGCAACGGTTAGCCAATCCCCTGGCACGCAAAGCATGGCTAAGGCGACAAGTTGTAGCCCAAGCCCTACATTCATGGTTTTGTTCAACCCTAAATGCGCGCCAAGCCAACCACCTACTAAATTGGTGATCACCCCAAATATTTCATAAAACAAAAACAACATGGCTATCGCAAATGCACCATAACCCAACTGATGAAAATACAGCACCACCAACATGCGTAGCGCACCATCAGTTAAAGTAAATGCCCAATAGTTACCAGTAATTATTAAATATTGCTTTATAGAACTTGGTAAATTAGCTAACTGCGCAAGCATAGCGTTAAACCTTTTTAAACGAGATTAAGCAAAATCACTTTGTGCAACTTTAAGCATTAGCTCAGCAGTACGGTTTGCATAACCCCACTCGTTATCGTACCAAGCGTATAGTTTAAGTTGAGTGTTGTTAATTACCATGGTTGAAAGCGCATCTATGGTGCAGCTGCGCGGATCTGTTTTGTAATCTATAGATACAAGCGGTCTTTCTTCGTAGCCTAAAATACCTTGTAACTCGTTATTTGCAGCGTCTTTAAACCAAGTGTTTACTTCATCTTGTGTAACACCTCGCTCTAGCTCAAAAACACAATCGGTAATTGACGCGTTAGTAAGAGGTACACGCACAGCATGACCGTTTAATTTACCTTTAAGCTCGGGGAAAATATGCGTAATAGCCGTTGCACTACCGGTTGTAGTAGGGATTAAACTAGTACCGCACGAGCGCGCACGGCGTAAGTCTTTATGAGGTGCATCAATAATTGTTTGAGTATTAGTAATGTCGTGAATAGTAGTCATTGAGCCGTGCTTAATGCCCACTTTTTCTTGCAGTACTTTTACTATTGGCGCTAAACAGTTAGTTGTGCAAGAAGCAGCCGTAACAATTTTATGCTCACTTGGGTTATAAAGATCATCGTTTACACCCATTACTACATTTAATATACCGTTTTCTTTTACAGGCGCGGTTACCACAACACGCTTAACACCTTTCGCTAAATATTGATTTAACAGTTCAGTGGTTTTCATTTTACCGCTGGCTTCTATAACTACATCGCAATCTGACCAATCAGTTTCGTTTATGGTTTTGTTGTTGGTAACTGCAATCGTGTGTTTACCCACACTAAAGCTATTATCGTCACTAGAAACCAGTTGTGCTAAGCGCCCATGTACTGAGTCAAACTCAATTAAATGTGCGTGGGTTTTAGCATCGCCCGCTACATCATTTACTTTAATAAACTCTATTTCTGGCCAATCAACTGCTGCACGCAGAGTTAAACGCCCCATACGGCCAAAACCGTTAATACCTACTTTAATAGTCATAATTAAATACCTTTAATAAGTTAATTTATTAGTTAGTTACAGCAGCTAGTAATACGTTCAGGGCGATTACCCATAACATTTAAGCGCGTTAAATCGTTTTCATAAAATGAAGGGTTAGCAGTAAGCGTTTGCGTTAATACATTTTTAGCCCACTCTGGCAGGGCTTTATTAATACTGTAATAAACCCATTGATTTTGTTTACGGTCGCTCAATAATCCGCATTGTCTTAACTGTGCTAAATGGCGAGACACTTTAGGTTGGCTTAGCTCAAGTGCAGCAACCAGTTCGCATACACATAGCTCTTCTTGGTCGCTAATAAGCAACATTGCTTTTAAACGCGTATCGTCCGCTAGGCATTTATAAAATTGAAGTGGGTTGAATTGTTCCATACTGTCCTCACTGTGCTTATGCATACACAATAAAACAAAATAACAATATATGGAATAGTGAATATACGATTTATCGTATATTTAATTTTTATGCCTTAAACGCAAAAAAGCACACAACGACTAATTCTCGTTGTGTGCTTTTATAACTTTTCTTTATTTAGTTATTAAATAACTGAAAGCTCTACTTCAATATTGCCACGTGTTGCGTTTGAATATGGGCATACTTGGTGTGCTTTATCTACAAGCGTTTGCGCTGCAGCTTTATCCATATCACCTAGTGACACAGCAAGTTTTACTGCAATACCAAAACCGCCTTCAATAGCACCAATAGACACTTGTGAATTAATATGTGTGTCGCTTGGTAAATCTATTTTTTCACTACCTGCTACAAATTTAAGTGCACCAATAAAACATGCTGCATAACCTGCGGCAAATAATTGCTCTGGGTTAGTGCCTTGTCCGTCGTCTCCGCCTAAACCTTTAGGTGTTGATAAATTTACATCTAAACGACCATCATCAGATTTAGCTACGCCTTCACGGCCGCCAGTTGCAGTTGCTTTTGCAGTGTAAGCTACGTTTTGTAATACATTCATAATGAACTCCAAAGTTTAATAATTAATTTAGTTTGTGTGCAAAATAATAGAACAAGTAATTAGAGATTGCAAATACTTTGCATGCAAATTAAAATAGCATGTATCGAAATAAAGGATAACGTTATGCCGTTTGAGCAATTAAAGTTAAAAAATCAGTTATGCCATCGGTTATACATGGCATCTAACAGCATTGCGCGTGCGTATCGCGAGCCTTTAAACGAGCTAAATTTAACTTACCCGCAATACGTAGTAATGATGGCGCTGTGGGAGCAAGACGAAATAACAATTGCAGAGCTAATAGATAAAACCGCGATAGACGGCGGTGCTATGACCCAAATACTCAAAAAAATGAGCGACAAATCATTACTGGCTGTTATTAAAGATGAGCACGACAAACGCAAACGCCTAGTGCAGCTAACCCAGCATGGCCAATCGCTCAAGTTAAAAGCAGCCGATATTCCTAAAAATATTTTATGTAAATTTGATAGTGTAGATGCAGCGCAAGCGAAGCAGTTGATGCAGCTGCTCGATTTAGTAGTAAACGACTTAGCCGATTAGGCTCTTAATTTTTAAACAATAAACGTGTTTTAAAAGGTTTTAAAAATGACTCATATTAAAAAATTACTATTAGCAGCGGCGTGTAGCACGGCACTTTTAGGTAGCAACGCTGTAACTGCTAACACCGCTGGCCAAAATGCTGATTTAAAAACAGTAGCCACATTTGATGCGCAGCACCCACCGGGCAACATTGCTATTACCCCATCAGGCAGAAAATTTTTATCTGTGCATGGCTTTTTTGGCCAAAAGCAAAAAATTATGGAACTTTTAAGCGATGGTACAACTAAGCCCTACCCTAATGAAGAATGGGCATACGCGTACAATAACGGTAAAGGTTTTTACGACGTACTTGGCATAAACGTATCAAGCGATGGCGTGTTATGGATGCTCGACACTTCAGGGCCCGATCACGCTGGGCGCTTAGTAGGTTG
The DNA here is from genome assembly GCF_037162565.1 of Pseudoalteromonas sp. B62. Classification (NCBI taxonomy): domain Bacteria; kingdom Pseudomonadati; phylum Pseudomonadota; class Gammaproteobacteria; order Alteromonadales; family Pseudoalteromonadaceae; genus Pseudoalteromonas; species Pseudoalteromonas sp. B62. The sequence goes on from NZ_JARLVB010000001.1 coordinate 620,080, forward strand.
GGATACAAACAAAGAGCAACTGCACAAAATTATTTATCTGGCTAAACCGACCATTACCGACACCTCATTTTTAAACGATTTAGTCATCGATAATAAGCATAGCGTTGTATACATTGCCGACACAGCCCAAGGCAGCCAAGCCGCTATTATTACGGTAAACCTTAAAACAGGTGTCGCACGTAGAGTGTTGCAAAATAGCCATTACACCACCGCCGAAAATATCGATATGGTTATTGATGGGCGCACAATGAGCCTTGGCGGCCAACCTGCCCGCTTAGGTGTTAACCCTATTACGCTTGACCCTAACGAAGACTGGCTTTACTTTGGCTCAATGTCGGGCACGTCGGTTTACCGCATTGCCACCAGCGATATAAATAACGAGAGCCTTTGGGCTAAAGCGCTTGAAGACAAAGTTACGCGTTACGGCACTAAGCCAATTTCAGACGGTATTATTGTTGATGGCGGCGGTAACATATATGTAACCGACATAACCAATGGCGCAATTGGCGTAGTTAAACCCACTGGCGACTACGAAGTATTATTTAAAGACGAACGTTTGAGCTGGCCTGATGGCTTTAGTTACGGAGCCGATCATAAAATATACTTTACCGTTGACGATTTACATAATTCGCCTGTACTTAATAATGGCAAAAATCAAAGCCACGGTAAGTTTAAAGTAATGTCGTTCGAGCCTTTAGTAAAAGGAAAAGTAGGCCGCTAATTTACTTTTCAAGTGACTACATTTTTAAAAAAGCCTTGCACATTTAAGTGACCTAATAGTTGCAGGGCTTTTTGTTAAAAACACACCACACTGGTGCATATTTTAAAAATACTTCACCGCTTTGGTGCTAATCCTTTAGTACGTATTTACACTTAAATACTAAATACCTGATTTCTATTCATAAAATATTCAAGTTAATGTTGGCATACTTCTTCCTATAAACTGATGTGTTCAGTGAAAATACCAAGGAAAAACCATGTTCAACTTATACCATACCCTTTACCTTTTATGGCGTTTAGACATTAGCGTTTGGCAAGTTAATGATCCAACAAATACCCATACCACCGCTGACAAAGAGCGCGTCTATGTTAAGTAACATCGTATTGTGTAAAGGCTTGGCATAAAGCTTAAATGTAAAAACTTACTTTAGGCTAAGCTTTTGCACACTATGAAATTTATGTGTACATTTTAATTAAACTTCAAATTAATCGTTCAATATAAAAACAACCCCCTTGTAATAAACTCCACATTTAAAAACGTCGAAAAAATTAGTAAAAACACTGCGTTTATAACTTTGCAAGCAGCCCTATTGCGTTGTATTGTTGCATCCTATTGAAAATTTTTAGTTGGAACGTGTATGCACGCTTTGGAAGTTAATTTTGATGGCTTAGTTGGCCCTACTCACAACTACGCTGGTTTATCGTATGGTAATGTTGCCTCGTTAAATAACGCAGCAAGCTTTTCAAATCCTCAAGAGGCAGTGCTTCAAGGCCTTGAAAAAATGAAAGCGATGCACGACAAAGGCCTAACTCAAGGTGTATTTGCCCCTCATGCGCGCCCCGACTTAAACGTACTGCGCCGCTTAGGCTTTACCGGTAATGATGCACAAGTAATTCATAAAGCATTTAAAGCTGATCCTATTTTATTACGCGCGTGTTATTCAGCGTCAGCAATGTGGACAGCCAATGCCGCTACGGTATCGCCATCTCCTGATACAACCGACGGCAAAGTACATTTTACTTCAGCTAATTTAAATAATAAGTTTCATCGTTCATTAGAGCCTGCAACCACTACACGCTTATTAAAAGCGATGTTTAACAACGACAAATACTTTGCGCACCATACCCATTTACCCGACCAAGGCTTTTTTGGCGACGAAGGTGCAGCAAACCATACTCGTTTTTGTGACAGCCACGGCGAGCAAGGCCTTGAAATGTTTGTATTTGGTGCCAGCGCGTTTAACAGCCAATTACCAAAACCAGCTAAATTTCCTGCAAGGCAAACACTCGAAGCCTCAGAAGCAATTTGCCGTTTACATAACTTAAAAGATTCAAGCCAAATTTTACTACAGCAAAATCCAGACGTAATAGACCAAGGTGTGTTTCATAACGATGTAATTGCAGTAGGTAACGCCAACGTATTACTGTGCCACCAGCAAGCATTTTTAAACCAAACACTGGCACTGCAAGATATTCGCGAAGCGTATGTGGGCAATAAAGAATTTTATATTATTGAAGTACCAACCGATAAAGTAAGCATTACCGATGCTGTAAGTAGCTACTTATTTAATAGCCAACTAGTGAGCCTTGAAGATGGCTCAATGCTGTTAGTGGCACCACAAGAGTGTAAACGCAACAGCGCGGTTAACGCCTACATTGAAGAAATGATCATGGCTGATAACCCAATAAACCAAGTACAGTTTTTTGATTTACGCCAAAGTATGCAAAATGGCGGCGGCCCAGCTTGCTTGCGCTTACGTGTAGCTCTTAACGATCAAGAACTTGCTGCAGTAAACCCAGAGGTTATTTTAACTGATACCAAATACACACAACTGTGTGACTGGGCAAAACGTAACTACCGCGACAAATTAGGCGCAAGTGACTTTGCAGACTCAGCTCTACTCACCGAAAGCTACCAAGCACTTGATGAACTTACACAGCTACTAAATTTAGGTTCAGTGTACGACTTTCAATTAGAAGGTTAATACCTCAGTTAACACAAAGGCTAATACAAAAATAGCGAGCCAAGGCTCGCTATTTTTATTTGTGCTTATGTTTATGTTAATACATATTTAAGCATCTTTGTTAACAGTTACTGCCGACGCCATAGACTCCGATATATGCAGCGTACGCTGCGGAAACGGAATACTCAGCCCTGCGCCTTCAATAGCTTCTTTAACACGTTTATTTAAATCCCACACAGTTTGCCAATAATCACCATTAACAGCCCACGCACGTAATTGAATGTTCACTGCGCTTTCGCCTATTGATGTCACCATTACTTTGGGTGCAGGCTCTGCGAGTAATCGGCTCTCTGATGCGGCTAATTCTTTAAGTACATTTAAGCCAACATCAATAGAGTCGGCATACGAAATACCCACTACTATGTCCATTCGTCTTTTACCATTACGGGTAAAGTTTTTAATATTGCCACCCCACACTTTGCCGTTAGGCGATGCAATATAAAGGCCGTCGGTGGTTTTAAAAATAGTGGTAAACAGGTTTATTTCGTTCACAGTGCCAAGCGTGCCACTGGCATCAACAAAATCGCCTATTTTAAAAGGTCTGAGTATTAGCAGCATAATACCTGCAGCAATATTACTCAGTGTATTTTTAAGCGCTAAACCAATAGCCAAGCCAGCAGCCCCCATTAGCGCAATTAAACTGGCCGTGTTTACGCCAAAAATATCTAAAATAAATAGCCCGCCAATTATATAAACTAAATAACCAGCAATACTCGATAAAAGAGGAAGCAGCGTACTATCCACTTTTTTTAATGGCGATTTAGCGTTTTTAATCGCTTTTTTAACCGAGCGTGCAATTAAGGCACTCGCAATTAAAATCACCAACGCTAAAATCACTTTGTACCCTAAAGTGATGATTGTTTCTGAATGGCTTTGCCAAAACGCTAAAAGTTTATCTTTCATGTTTGTTCCGATAAATGTTGCTGACACTCAGCAAAATAATGGTTAAATCTAATAAAAACCGACTTCAAAAGAAGTGGCGCGAGTATATAGAATAAAAAATTTAAACCTATCTTTTTTAATCACTTATTTCAATTTTAATAACGGCTTAAAAACCATGATGATTGAAGTACAAAACACACCTATTTATCGCTAATTTATAGCGACTATTCAATGTAGGTTAATCGTTTATTGGTATGGTGACTTTAAGTTTTTAACGTTCATTAAAGAGGTTATCTATGGCAAAAGAAAAAATAGTACTCATAACCGGCGCTTCAAGTGGCATTGGTGAAGCAACCGCAAAAACCCTTGTAAATAATGGTCATAAAGTAATACTTACCGCTAGACGCGAAGATAAGTTAACTGAGTTAGTAAAGTCGTTAGGCTCAAATAATGCGCTGGGCGTAGCCGCAGATGCAACCGACTTTACCGCGCTTGAAAACGTAGTTACCAAAGAAGTTTGGCCGATTAGATGTGGCCTTTGCTAACGCAGGCATGGGCGTTTCAACCGCAGGCACCGAAAAAGGTGACCCAGATGAATGGTCAACCATGATCGACATAAACATTAAAGCGCTGCTGTGGACTGCAAAATTAACACTGCCGCATTTACGCCAAAACAAAGGTCACTTTATATTAACCAGCTCAGCTGCTGGTCGTAAGCCACTAGGAGGCTCTATTTATGGGGCAACTAAATGGTTTGCTTATGGCTTTGGACAAAACTTAGCTGAGGAAATGAGCGAGTGGAACGGCCGCTGCACAACCATAGCCCCAGGCATGGTAAACACCCCATTTTTTGATGACGCTAAACCCGACAAACTCGACCCGCAAGATGTAGCCGACGCCGTACTGTTTGCTATTGAAGCAAACCAGCGAAACAGTGTGCGCGAGATTTATTTAATGCCAACTAATTAAACATTCTTTAGTTTGGGCTGTTAGGTTTAATACTAATGGTGTTAAGCCTGATGGTTGTAGTGCTTAGTTTGGGTTAGATGTTAGTAGGTAAGAATGAATTAAAGGTATTGAACATTTAGAGGCTTTGTTAATTGCCAATGCTGCCCTTAAACCATATGTAAGCAAAATATAGAACAACGGCAATATATCCAAAAGAAATAACTAGGTTTACTTTCCAAAGGTTTAGCCAAAAATTGCCTCTGAAATAAGTGCGTTCTCTTACTTTATGATTGAACAATGCTACTGAAGAGGGCACTAATATTAACGCAGACCAACCAAGAATAGGTAACACCATAAACATAACGCCTATGCCTGCACCTCCTGCTGAAGCCTCGGATGCTTCACCATCAATTGAGGCTAGCATCACGTAGCCTAAAATAAACCCTGCAATCGCAAGTATAAAACCTAAAAGCTGAAGTGTTCTCATTATTATCCTTGGCAACTAACGAGACTGTAAAATAACTCCAACAGCCAAATTCAATTAAAAACGAGATCCTGTAATTAACTCTAAGCGCTATTAAAGCATTAGGTATTATTTGGAACCCATAAACAGGCTGTTTTTCTTAAAAAAGAGTAATTCCACAGTCTTAACGTCCACTTGATCGGACAAAAATAGTTGGTTGGAACATGAAACGAGGTAAAACCTAACCAGCTTTTTTTATTATATTTAAATTACTTACTAGGCGCGCTTATCTACTCGCCATGGTGGATTAAGCCTGTTTTTCCCCGCCCAATACAGTTTGATTTTATTACCTGATGGATCGTGCAATATTGCTTCACGCCACAGATAACTTTGATCTGTTGGCTCTTGATAAAACTCGATGCCAATAGATTTTAAATCAGATACCCACTGATCAAGTTTTTCATGCTCAAAATAGATTACTACGCCATTTAAAAAAACTACCAGTTTCTAATAAAAGTGAAAAGGTTGAGTTTCCGTCAGGACATTCAAAACGGGCATAATGGGGAGTATCGACAATTTGGGTAAAACCTAGTTTTAAATAAAACTCAGTCGCTTTATCCATGTGTTTAACTGGCAATGTAACTTGATTAAGATTCACGAAACCTCCTTGTGTGCCTAACGAGACTGTAGAATAACTCGTTTTAATTTATTTTTATTGATGGATAAACCATAGCTGAGTTCCTATTTCGGTTCAATCAATTACTGTACTTTTACGCAGCATACAAAGAAGTTTTTTGATATCGTTTTAATTAGTATTTTAGAAAGGACTACGGGTGTTTAAGTGGCTTTTATTTAGGTTAAAAGGGCTTTCCCTTCTCAATGCATCGTGTACACAGCCCTTCTATATAATAAACAAAGCAGTACAATTGCCATCGACCTACTGACTTTCTCTTTTTACTTTCATCTTGCTAATGTAGCTCAGTTTTTACGTGATTCATTATTTATAAAACCCACTTGCCATCATGATCTAATTGACAATTTCCGTAACAGTTAGGATGGGTGTCAACGCTATTTGTTACCTACACAAAACCTTAATTTTAGTAACTTTACAGCCTCGTAGAGTAAAACAATAGGCATTGTATAAACTGGCCAGATAGCAACTTGCATTAAACTAGAACCACAATCCCCATTACCATAACGCAAAATTTCTAACCCCGAAGGAATACATGCAAGCACGAGTATTGTGATTGGAATATGCAACCGTTTAACTTTTTGAAAATACCTAATAATCGTTGCAATAATACTAACGACAAGAGATATAAAAAGTAAATTAATTGAATCGTTCCAATTTTCCTCATAACCAACACCACTAAAACACGCATACGAATGCGAGGAAAACATTAAAAATAGTAGCGTGACTCCAAACTTCATGTAATACCTAACGAGCCTGTAGATTAACTCGTTTTTTATTTGTTTTTATTGATAAACAAACCATAGCTGAGTTTCTATTTTGGTTCAATCGATTACTGTATTTTATGCAGAATATAAAGCGGGAATTTGGTGTTGTTTTAATTGGCGTTTTGGACGGGATTACGGGTACTTGAGTGGCTTTTATTTAGAGTAAGAGGGCTTACCCTTCTTAATGCATCGTGTTTTGCAGCTTTTCTATATTATGAACAAGGCAATACAGTTGCCATTGCGCATTCACTTTTGTTTGACCCCGTAAGGTCAATTTATTCACTGTGATATTCCGCTTTTTATTTAAAGGAAAGCCGGTTCAATACAGCCGAATCGTTTGCCATTATTTATAAAAACTCACTCTTCACACTGTTTTTGTTGGCTTTTTTCGTAATAATTAGGATGGGTATCATCCTAATTGCCATTTACATGATCACCACTGGAATATCCCAGTTAGTTTGGTCACTACCTCCAATTCCTTGATATTTTGCATTGTCCTCAACTCCTTTAACTATGCTTGAAGCTTTAATATTTGGATGCTTTTTAGAAACTATATCAAGGTCTATTTGCGACTGATCACTGTAGTTGACCTGTACCCCTGTAACCGTGAGCCCCATACTATCCGTTTGAATGAAGTCAAAGTTACCTAAATATGTTGCTTTACCTGACTCTATTTTAAACTCGATTGAGATAGGGCTGGCTGGATTTATATGTGCATAACCACTGTGAACTCCCCAGCGCCATACTTTATAATCACCTTCAGGTAATTCAATAGCAAAAACCTCTCCTTTACGGTTTAAATGAGAGAAGTCACCCTTAGGAGGTATTGGGATTAAAGCTACTCCTTCACCAAATTGAATTTCACCGCGAATCTGATTGTCAATTCCATGGTAATAAACAGAATAGCCAGAATAACTTCCTTTATAACTAACCGAAGAAATTAATACACCATTACCAGATTTTTGGTTAAGCGCATAATCATTCTTAATCGTCTTAGTTGAAGCACAGCCAGTTAAAACTAGAGACAGTAAAATTAAGCTAAAAAATTTATTCATATACACTCTACATTTTTACGAATTTGAATATTATTTCCTTCAACCACATGATCTTTTAATTTTTTAGCCATATATGCCACATCCTTGATTGGAAGCCTAACGCCCTTGTTAACAGGAGCTTCTAATTGGAACAATTAAGTTGATAACCAAACCAAGACCAAAGCTTCCTGTTGAACAGCTCGTTAGCAGGGCTCATATCCGTTATTTATCTTTGATTCTTTTCATTTCGTTTAACTGATACTGCTTTATTTCTGGAGTATCAAAAGAATATTTAGGCTCATCATTAGATGTTTTTAAATGTGCCCAATTAGTATTACCTTTCATATTTTTTACGTCGCTCAGTTTTACTTTATTCATAAAATTATTTCCTTTCTTTTGGCTTTTTAAACTCTTTTAATTCTTCTTCAGTTGGAATTGATGAATCTGGATCATTTAGAGCGGACTCCAAAATTTCAGACTCACTGATTTTTTCAACCTCAGATTTACTAGTTTTACCTTTTGACTTTTTAAGCTGCTCAAAACTTACTTTAACGATTGTCATTTAAACCACCTTTGCATAAGGTTTAAGAAAACCTCTTTCATAAGACTTTCTTTCTCTAGAATTAGCCTTTCTAGCTGATATTAAGCGAATTGTCCCACCAGAATCTCTTTCTGTATAAATTACGAATAAAATACCATATTCAGTTGTTCCAATTGTTTGAAATCTCGATTCATTATAATCATGTCTAGTATCCTCTCGTTCTATCCTTTTCTCATCAAGAAAAATATGAATAGCATCAGCAAAGTCAATTTTGTGCTTTGCCAAATTAGTCGCGTTTTTCACCTCATCCCACTCAAAATCCATTTTATTTCTCCTATTTAAATATTTAACAATGCGATGCCTGCTAATAATTTAGTCTACGACATTTGTCGTTTTACAATGGTTTTACCCTAGCTATAAAATAAGTATTTGTAAACAGCTAGTTCCGTCTCAACTTTTCTAAATGCAGCAAAAACCCCAAATTATGGAGGTCAGTAATATCAGGCAAATTGCTGTTTAGTTACACAAGTTGATTATTAGTTAAGTGGTTATATTTTAAATACCTGTGTTTAAACTAATAACGCGTTCACCCTTAAACTCGTAACTCGTTATTGCTTATAAAATTAGTTAAAAATCACAATCTACTTCTATTGAATCCTTATTAATTTTACTTCATATTAAATATTCTTATTTTTTACTTATTATACTGTTATGTCATTTTTAAAATTTAGCCAAGCACTTATTTTTACCCTTGCGAGTACCCTATCGCTTACAAGCCATGCAGCGCTTGATAAAAACGAGCGTGAAATAGTAAAACAGGTCGATAAAAATATTCCCCAAGCACTTAAAGAAATAGAGCAAGCCGTAAATATTAATAGCGGTTCGCTTAATATTGAAGGTGTAAAAAAGGTGGGCGCTATTGCGAGCGAGCAACTAAAAGCCATTGGTTTTAAAGTAGAATGGCTGGATGGCAGTGCGTTTAACCGCGCAGGCCACGTATTAGCAACCCATGAGAGCAATGATCCCAATGCAATAAAAATACTGATGATCGGCCATCTAGATACGGTATTTGCCAAAAACGATAACTTTACCACTTATAAAAAGCTTGATGCCAATACAGCCAGTGGCCCAGGCGTTGCCGATATGAAAGGCGGTAACACGATAATAATTACCGCACTTAAAAGCTTACAATCCCTTAATTTGCTCGAAAATGTAAGCATAAAAGTATTACTTACAGGCGATGAAGAAAGCAGCGGTCGCCCGCTTAGCTTATCTAAACAAGCTATTGTTGATGCCGCAATTTGGGCTGACGTAGCGCTTGGCTATGAAAATGGCGACAACAATATTAAAACAGCGATGGCGGCGCGCCGTGGTTATACCGGCTGGACGCTAAACGTAACGGCAAATGCTGCACATTCGTCGCAAATATTTAGCGAAAGCGTTGGTTATGGCGCTATTTACGAGGCATCGCGTATTTTAAATGATTTTAGGGAGCAACTTGCCACGCAACCTAATTTAACATTTAATCCTGGGCTTATTGTAGGTGGTACAAATGCCGACTACGACAGTGCTAATTCGTCAGCAACGGCGTTTGGTAAAAGTAATGTAATAGCACAAACCGTGCATGTAGCAGGTGATTTACGCGCACTTTCACCAAAACAGGTAGAAAACGCAAAAAGATCAATGCTACTCATTGCTAGCAACAGTTTAAACGGTAGTAAAGCTGAACTTATTTTTGAAGATGGTTACCCGCCAATGGCATTAACTGATGGCAATAAAATGCTATTAGAATTATACAGCGACGCAAGCCACGACTTAGGCTTTAACAAAGTAGTAGCCGCCAATCCTCGCAATGCGGGTGCGGCTGATATTTCGTTTGCGGCAAATCATGTTGATATGGCACTTGATGGTTTAGGCTTGATGGGCAGCGGTGCGCACACTAAAAACGAAACAGCCGATTTAACCAGCCTTGATAAAAACATTAAAAAAACGGCATTACTCATTTATAGATTAGGGAAGTTATAAACACCTTTAAATTGGTTCTAATCGGTTAGCCGCAACTTGCATTGCAAACTTACGCAGTGCTTTAAGTTGCGGGCTTTCACTTTGCCAATAATGCCAGTACAAGGGCGTATCAATATAATACTCTGGAAATAAGTCAACTAACTCCCCTTTTTGCAGGGAATCACCAAGCTGCAAAGTCGGCAATAAGCCATAGCCTAGGCCTGCTATCATGGCTTGTTTAAACCCTTCTGATGAGGGATATATATGTATATACTCTGGCGTTGAGCCGTTAATATCGGCTAAAAACTGGTGCTGTAGCTTGTCATATTCACTAAAAACTAAACAAGGTACCTGCGCCAATTGCGTAAGCGAAGTGAGGTTATGCTGTTTAATAAAGTGAGGACTCGCAATTGCCTTGTAACGTATAGCACCTAATGGGCTCGCTAACCCGCCATTTACAGGCTCAGAAGATGAGCTAATACATACCATTACCTCGCCGTCTTTCATTCTTTTATGGGCGATGGATTGATCCTCTGAGATCACTTCAAATCTAAATTTACAATCAGATTCTGTATCTAGTATGGCAAGGGCTTCTGGCAACCATGTAGCTAGTGAGTCAGCATTGGCAGCCAACTTTACACTAAGAGGTGTGTTTAAGCTGGAGTGCTCGTTAAGTGCATCTACGTTTAAAGCAACTTCTAGCTGCAGGACTTGTTGTAAATGATTAAGTAAACGCTTGCCAAGAGCGGTTGGGCGCGGTGGCTGCGTTCTAATAATTACAGGCTCTCCAAGTTTGGCTTCGAGTTGATGAATACGCCGACTTACTGCCGATTGCGTAATAAATAGCTTTTTAGAGGCTTTTTCAAACCCGCCTTCACTAATAACCGCTGACAGTGCATTGAGTAGTTGATAATCAATCATGAGTTTTACGCATATAACCCTAAATATATTCATTGGATTTGTAACAGAGTACCCCCTACTCTGCAAGGCATTGAATGATTGAGTGGATTTAAAGTATGTCGTTTTTATCGGGTGTGATGCTGGGGCTAAGTTTAATTATTGCCATTGGCGCGCAAAATATTTGGATTTTAAGCCAATGCATGGCTGGCGCTAATCGGTTTGTTTTAGCCACGGTATGCATTATTTGCGACGCGACTCTTATTTTAATAGGTGTATTTGCAGCAAATGAATTACAGCAGTTATTACCAGGATTACTGCCTTGGTTAACATGGGGCGGTATTGCGATGCTATTGTACTTAGCGTATGGATCTGCAATGCGAGCGATTAAAGGGACTTCGGGTTTAAAAATAAGCCAAGTAGAAAAAGTAAGCTGGTGGAGTACTGCCCTTTCGGCCTTTGCAATCAGTTTGCTAAATCCACATGTGTATTTAGATACCGTGTTATTACTTGGCAATATTGGCGCTTTACAACCAAACCCAATGCATTTTGCACTTGGTGCTTGTGTTGGGTCAATAATTTGGTTCAGCACTTTAGTGCTTTTTGCACCTAAACTTAAAAGTATATTAAGCTCATCATTAAGATGGCGAATATTTGATACCACAATTGCAGTTATATTATGTTTTGTGGCGTTTGGGCTTTATAACGTACCTAGCCAATAATAAAAAAGCAGCGACTCTTAACAAGCGCTGCTTTAGTTTCATCTGCTCAGGCTAATGCATTTTTACTGCTAGCCTTAAGTTTATAAGTTAAGACATTATTTTAAACAGTAAATCTCTAACTGTTGCAGGCTCAAATGGTTTATCACAAATGGCATCAACGCCAGCTTGAGCAATATTGGCTAAGTGAGTGTCGTTTGCTTCTGAACTCACCATTAAAATAGGGATATGTGAGTAGGTGTTTGACCCTCTGACGGTTTCGGTTAGCTCTTTTCCATCCATTTCAGGCATATTATAATCAGTAACAATCAAATCGAATGACTGTGTATTTAATTGTTCGATGGCTTGTTTGCCATCTTCAGCTTCTACTGGTGCTGGGATCCCCATCCCCGCGAGTACGCGAATAATGTGTTTACGCGCAAAGCGACTGTCATCAACTACAAGTACACGTAATAAAGTAATATCAAAGTGTTCAAGCTCAACTTCTTCTTCACTAATAATATCTAAAGTAGCTTTAAGTGCGCGCGTGATAGCTTCAGCACTAAATGGTTTAGGCAAAATAGCTAATACACCCGACTGCCTTAACTGCTCTAAGTACTTTTTGTTACGCTCACTCGACACCAACATAAATGCTTGGTTTTCTGTTAGTGGATTTGATCTGATTTTTTGTAGTAAGGAGTCAGCGGTACCGTCTGAAAAGTACATACTACTAATAACTAAATCAGGCTGGTAACTATTAAGCATTGTTAGCGCTTGTTCTTGCGATGTTGCTTTTTCAACCTGCTTTACACCACACTGAGTCAGTGATTTTATAATAAGCTTTTGTTGAACATCTGAAGGCTCTACTAATAATATTGATAAGTTTGCTATTGCTGTTAAATCACTCATTTACATCTCTTCAGTGTTGTTATGTTTACAGTATGACGATTAATTTATAAGTTAAGATTATAGATCAACAATGTACAAGCGAAGGAGAAATACTTTATAAAATTGTAAAATAAATATAAATAGCGTATTTATCACACATAATCACCAACTTAATTTAGTTATTTTGAATATACTCAAGCGCAGTCATTTTTTTATAACTCACATTAGGGTGTAAAATGTGTGCCGGCTCGGGGTCTACAACTTCAATGGGAATGTTGTAATCACGCGCTATTTCTATCGCCATTTGCGTAATATTAACGCTAAACGAAGTCCCCATAAATACAATTTTATCGGCATTACTCATGCGTTTTTGCGCTTCGCTAATTCTATAAAGCTCGGTGTAGTACTCATCAAACAATAAAACAAAGGGTTTAAAAGAATAATTAAGCTCAGGTGATCGGTTTTTAATATTAAACACTTCAAATAAGGAGTCGTGCAGGCAGCTTTCATCTACCTTTTCCCACGAAGCGGCAAACGGGGTTACATCATCGCCTTGATGGTGAAATAGCGTCATTTGATCGAGCCGGCCATGAATAGCAATGTAATTTTTATTACCTGCTTTGCCATCAAGCCCATCTATATTTTGAGTAATTAGGTTTTTATCACTCAGCCAATAGTGTACGTCGTTTGGACCATGATTGCGATACGTTGCAAAGCGATGGTAATACCACGCTAAAAACTCTTTCGGTGCGTTTTGATACATTGCGCGCGTTGCCATTTCCATAGGCGTATAATTTTTACTGCCGATGGTCCAGTAACCATCCTCCCCTCTAAAGGTTGGAATACCGCTGGCTGCGCTTACTCCAGCTCCTGTGATGTAAAGAGTGTTCACTTTTCAACCTCGTAACCGAGTACGTTAGCGCTTACTTGCTGACTGTTATCTATACCACCAATTCGATATAAAACCCCACTGTGCTCAAGTAAACCACGATGATCCATGCTCTTTACTTCAACTGGGGATAAAATCTGCCATTCGTTTTTTGATACTAAAGCGCCAAACATGGTCACTTGCAGGTGCAGGTTTGCCGTCGTAACCTATTGCGCTGTAGTTATATGGGTTATTAGAGCCTGCCATCATATAAATATTGCCATTATAGCTGGTGGCTGCCATTCGGTAGTGAGCAGTGCCTGTTGGATGTGGCAATGTGCGCCAGTCTATTTTTTGTGGATTAGTTGAATCTATTGTGCCTTTTAAGCACTGTGCTACACCTGCAAACGAGCGACGCGAATCAGGGTTAGCTTGTGTTTTAACACCATCACACACAACAATTGTATTGCCGCTAATTGCTGCCGCTTGACCAAATACGGGATCACCTAAAAATGGTGAGGCTTGCTCCCATGTATTATTTTGCGTGTCGTATACTTGTACTAAATTTACGTTGCCGTCGTTATGCCAACCGCTAATTAAATAAATGTAACGCGCTTTGTAGCTCAGCGCTACGCTATCGTCTACGGGTACTGGCATGCTTGCAAGATGAGTGTAGGTATCTTTTATTACGTCGTACCTATATACGTCGGGGCTTGAAACTTCAGTATGATCCTCTGCAACTGTATAGCCGCCAAACACATAGGCGTATTCACCTAAACCGACTGCGGTACTTGCTAAGCGCCCTTTTAATGGCAAGCTTGAAGGCACACCAGTTTTAGATTGCCACTGTGAATCGCCAACTTTAAGCGCCCACACTTTGTTATGCACTGACGAGTACTGTTTATCGCGGCCTAATCCCATAAAACTTAAAAAATAAGGCTGATTTTTAATAATAACTTTAGCCACAGCATTATTTGCAACAGGCTCAGGTAAAGCAGGAAGACTTGCTAACGCAAGCGAAAAAAGAAGGCTCATAAGACAAATAATTTAATAAGGATTAATACTCTCAGATTAAATTATTTTGCCCTTAGAGCCAGCGCTTAGCATCTAAATAATCAAATGCTTTAAACTTAATATAAGTTAATAAGCAACACTGATACGTTGGTTTAAGTGTGCAGCTTTTTGTGCTTCGTCAACTAATGCTATTGCATAATCAGTGACTGATATTTTGCTTTCACCAGCTTCATTTGTAAAAAACTGATCTCCGCCAATACGATAAGGACCTTCACTTTCAGCAGGATAAATTACTGCAGCAGGGCTTACAAAAGTCCACGAAGCAGAACTAGTCGTCGTTTTAAATACATTTAATGCTTCACCTTGTGCGAGTGCTTCATCTTTGTAATCTGCAGGGAATTCAGGTGTTGATACAAGTGTTACCCCAGGTGCAACCTCTAAGCTACCCGCACCACCTACCCAAATCAAACGTGTGCTTGTTCCATTTAAAGCTGTTAATAAACGCTCTGCGGTTTGTGCAACTAATTCATGATTACCTACTGCACGTCCCCCCACTGAAGCAATAAGTACATCTATACCTTTAAGTACTGAAGCAATATTATCTTGGCTTTGTAAATCAAATACGCGAACGACAGTTGTATTATCTGTTATTTTCGCTGCGTCACGTACAATGCTGACCACTTCTAAACCGCGCTTAGTTGCTTGTTGTACGATTGTGCTGCCAATCCAGCCTGTTGCGCCTAAAACTGCTACTTTCATTATCTGTATCCTATTATTGAGTTAATGAAGTTAGTTTACTTGCACGCTTTTAAGTGATAAACACACTGTTAAGATACATATTAGTTCATAATAAGTTACTAATGGATAAAATTACTGCAATTACAAGCTTTGTAGAAGTTGCCCGCTGTGGCAGCTTTACTAAATCTGCTGAGCACTTAAATCTAAGCCGCTTACAAATTACTCGTCACGTACAAGAAATAGAACAGTGGTTATCGTTGAGATTATTTCATCGCACAACACGTAAAGTAAGTTTAACTATTCAAGGTGAAGAAGCATTAATTTACTGCCAACAAATACTCAGTACAGTCTCTGATTTAAAAAGTCGTGCTCATAGCCATAATAATGAACTAGTTGGTACAATCAGAATTGCATCGCCCATTGGGCTGGGTCAAAATTTATTATTTGAAAGAGTGGAGCAATTTTTACGACTACACCCCAAAACAAATGTTCAGCTTGTACTTTCGGATAACTTATCACAGTTGGTAGACGAACGTGTTGATGTGGCACTGCGCTATATTGAACAACCTGAAGATCAACATATTGCCCGTAAACTAATGCATATTGATGGTGTGTTATGTGCCTCGGCAAACTACTTAGCTGAGTCGCCCCCTTAATTAAACCTCAGGACTTACTAAATCATAATTGCCTAGTGCACAGTAGTGCGACAAAATGGCGAATAATATCGGCAACAAATGATCAAAAAGTTGCAATTAAGGGGAATTTGCAATCAAACGAAATGGGCATTTTAGTTAAAGCGGCAATTAGGGGGATGGGAATTGCTAATATTCCTTGCGATTTAGCAAATAAACACTTAAAAAATGGCGAGCTAGTAGAAGTCTTGCCGCATTATTATTCACCTGGCCATAGCCTATGGGCGGTGTACCTATCACGAAGTTATCAGCAAACGTTAGTACGTACATTTATTGATTTTTTAGCACTCAATTGGCAACAAGATATTAAAAAAAGTAGTTCAGCATAGACATTAAATTAATAAAAATGACTACATAACTTTAGCAACATTTGCGCCTTTAATTTTGTACATAGCTTGATCGGCATACTTAATGAGTTGATGATCAGTTTGTCCATCATTAGGGTAATTGGCAATACCAATACTAGGATAGATATTGAGACTTAATTCATCCAATTGAAATTCAGCCTTAAATTGAGCTAAAATTTTACGCCTAATAACAACACTTTCGGTTGGTGACTTTAAATTATCTAAAATAATTAAAAACTCATCCCCACCTAAACGCCCTACAGTGTCATATTCCCTCATTACATTCGACAGCCTCTGTGCAATGCTATGCAACAACTTATCACCAACGTTATGACCATAAGTATCATTTACAGCTTTAAAGCCATTTATATCAATAAACAGTAGTGAAAAAAATAAATTATCTCGGTGAGCTTTTACAATTACTTTTTGCAATCGATCCATTAATAACGAACGGTTTGGTAAACCCGTTAATGCATCATGCCCTGCCATGTAATAAAGCTGCTCTTCCATCTCTTTTCGCTCGGTAATATCGTGAGCCACTGCAATTCTTACTTGATGTTCTTCAGACCAGCGAACAGACCATAGTATGTGGACTAATTGTCCATTTTTTCTGAGCCAAAGATTTTCAAAACGAGGGTTTATTAACTCTCCTGATAAAAGCGAAGCAATTGCATCGTGCGTTTTTTGATGATCTCCAGAATAGACATAATTAATCATTTTTTTACCAACAACTTCATTGGCTGAATAACCAAAAATTCGCTCAAACGCGGCGCTAACAAAAACAAATGTACCTTGCTTATCTACAACACAAACAGCATCAAGCATTAAATCAAGTACTTCTTGTAAATCCACTAACCCACTTTTTATCATACCTGCTTGCCTCTAGGTTTAATGAAGCTAAATCCAGTATTCGACACCCCTACAACAAAAGCAAAAAATAGCTTTAAAGAAACGATATATTCACTCTCATTTTAATAATGTGCCATCTATATAAATAGCGAGTAATAATTAAGCCTATAACGCATTGCTAAACCATGACAGCTCAAAACTACTTATACTTGATGATTACCTATGAAACAGAGTTAAAATATAGGATCTGTATTTTGCTTTTTCCAATTTAGTAACCAGATAAAATAGCCCCGAGATAGAATGAATTTTAATTCTGAAAGGTCAACTGGCCCAAGACGTTTATTATTTTGAGCGAACTAAACAAATTCCAAAATCAATTTTATTAATAATATAAAGTGCTTTCACATCATTAATTTATGTTAATATCATGTGATAACAGATGCTTTACAAAAACAACGATTGTTTTTGAATTTGGATTGTGTAGGAGACACCTCATTGAAAATATCACAACGCTTTTTATGGCCATTAACCTTTATTTCTCCCTTACTAATGGCTGAGCAATTTGATTACGAAAACCTTGACCTTGATGCCCTAATGGGAATGGATGTTCAAGTCACTTCAGCAATGAAAAGAACTCAATCAGCATTTGATACAGCCTCCTCTATTTATGTTTTAAGTAAAGAGCAAATTACTAACTCTGGTGCTATGTCTGTACCTGAAGCACTAAAAATGGTTCCTGGGCTTATTGTTAGACAACTCGATAATAACCAGTGGGCTATCTCTTCGAGAGGCGTTGCTTCTCGCTTTTCTAGCAAGTTATTAGTCATGATCGATGGCCAAAGTTTATATACACCAAAATTTGCGGCTGTTTATTGGGAAACACTCAATGTTCCTTTGTACGATATTGAACGCATAGAAGTCATTCGAGGGCAAGGTGGGCTTTTATGGGGAAGTAACGCAAATAATGGTGTTATCAATATTATTACTAAAAATAGTATTGATACTCGTGACACATTAGCAACAGCAACCACCGGCAATCAAATAAATGTCGATACAAATTTTCGTTATGGAAACGATATTGGTAATAAAGGCAGTTATCGAATTTATGGCCATGCAAAACATGCAAATGCATCTAAAAAAGGAGCTAGACTCAAACCAAATGATACTACGAAACAATATTCTTTTGGTATACGTGCTGACTATACACCTAATGATGAATTGTCGGGTTTATTTCAAGGCGATGTTACGCATTCAAAATTAGGCCAAAACTACCGAGGTGTAGTTGATGCTACAAATGAAAACATTGCATTTTCTGATGATTTAAAACGTATCGACTCACGTATGATGGCCCGTTTAGAACACAGAATATCAGGCAATGCCAATCAGATGTTACAGGTATCATGGCTCAAACAAAATGGATCTCAAGCCTACATAAAAGAGCATTTCGAATCGATAGATATTGACTACCAAATGAATTTTATTTACCAGTCACTACAGTTTGATTGGGGATTAAACTACCGCTATAACACCATTTCATTTGCACAAAGTGTCTTTTTAGATAGCGATAAAGATTTGGATAACCTTCAGCAGTATGGTGGGCTTATTCAAGCTCAATATAACTTTACCCCTGATACTCTCGATTTTATAATTGGCACTAAATTAGATCATAATGATCTAACAGGGTGGGAAAACCAACCTTCAGCAAGGTTAGTTTACAAACCAATCGAGAATCATCTTGTTTGGAGCGCTATATCCAGAAGTGTACGAATCCCCACGCTTATTGAGTTTAACGATAACTTTAAACTTAATGGAACCAAAGTTATTGATGTACTTGGCACAAGTACAGGGCTGGTAGCTATAGATGAATATCGAATCGCCACTTTTTTAAATGGTAACGATAAAGTGAAATCTGAGAATTATATCTCTCACGAACTAGGTTACCGATTTTCCGATAACGATTGGTCAATAGACTTTTCCGCTTATAACACGCACGGTAAAAACGTAGCGGTTATTAACTTAAATACCCATTTTGAACAATTCTTGCCTGCTCTCGCTCTGTTTCGATCGGGAGAGATCCCACAAGCAGCTCAAGCGCTTACAACAACTCAAATCAACCTTGATTTAATCTCTGTTGGAAAAACAACAGCAAAAGGTTTTGATATTGTTTTATCGTGGCAACCTATGGATACCCTCAGCGCAGAACTTGGGTACAGTTATACAGACTTTAAATATAGTTTACCTTATGATACACGGCCTGTGGTTGGGTTTGATTCAACAAATAGGCAGCTATTTGCAAAAGCAAGTTACACTCTATTTAACGGACACTCTCTGTTTTCTACATTACGAGTAGAAAATTCTAATGCGTATAACACAGATAACTACGCAGCATTAGATTTGACTTGGAATTGGCAGATAAATCAACAGTGGTCAACAGCGCTTTCAGGTAAAAATTTATTAGCTAGTTCTCACATCGAATATGGTAATACACGCGAAACCTATACTATACCCAATTATATTGATGAATCTTTTACATTCACAATTATGACTACGTTTTAAGTTTATAACATGCTCAAGTCAAAAAGTTTAATCCATCGTACCTTAATTATATTTGTATTTTTATTTAGTGCGAATTGTAATGCAATGGAAAAAGAATACATGCTTAAAGCAGGCTTCTTATATAATTTTGCCAGATTTTCTCAATGGCACTCGCTTCCTCAAAAAGACAATTTTTTTACTCTATGCAGCCCTGATAAACACTTTATTGAGTTAGCAAACATTGTTTTAAAAGAACGAATAGTAAAAGAATTACCTTTAAAGAATAAACATATTGCTCTCAACGATATATCGAACGTATCGTGTGATATGCTTTTTATAACCGTCAATACAGTCGCTAATTGGGAAAACCTAAAGGTTTTTCCTTATGACAATATTATGGTTATAGGTGAAACTGAAGGTTTTATTAAAAATGGCGGACACATTAGGTTTTTTCTTTCAAGTGGTAAAATTCGTTTCGAAATAGCGCCTAAAAAGCTTAAAGAAGTAGGTATTACGATGAGTTCAAAAGTATTACGCCTTGCTCGCGTTGTTGATAGATAATGCAATGAAAAAACTATTTTTATTAAACACAATGAGCAAAAAACTTTTAGTCATTTTAATGTGTGTCGCCCTCGTATCAACCGCAACAGTCACAACCGTATTTAGTGCCTATGAAATAAGTAGCGCGAAAGAAGAGCAAGTAAAAAGTTTAGTATCTCTTTCTAAAATGTTGTCCCCTAATATAACGACAGCGCTTATGTTTGACGATGCAGAGGCAATACAAGAACTTATTAACCCACTGCTTATTCGCTCAGATATAGTATCTGTGATTGTGAGTAACTCAGATGGTAAACCACTTGCTATCGCCAATTCTCTGTCTAAAACAGCACAACATAGTATAGAAATAAGTACCGTTTTAGAGCTAGATTCTCATTGCTATGGTGAGCTAAAAATTAGGGCTAATGATAGCTACATTAATGATAGAGTGGCATTTTATAGTAAATTTCTTATTATTTTGATGATATTTACATTTATTGTGAGCTTACTATTATCCTTATTACTCAGACGTCGGTTTTTAAACCCTATATTATATTTGGCACAAACAGCTAACCAAATAACAAAATCGAATGACTATAGCTTACGTGCAAAACAGCTCTCGCAAGATGAGGTAGGCGAACTTACTTCCTGTTTCAACGATATGTTACACACGATTGAACAGCGAGAAGGTTCACTTGAAAATCAAGTTCGGCTTCGTACTAAAGAACTTGAAAATGCAAATTTCCAATTACACCAATATGCATATGAAGATGGCCTTACAGACCTACCTAACAGACGTTACTTTTACGAAAAACTACAAAGTTTAATTAGCAAAAAAATATAACTTTTGCCCTTATTTTTATTGATTTAGATGGCTTCAAAGAAATAAACGACAGTCTCGGGCATGACTATGGCGATTTACTGTTACATCAAGTCGCAGTTAGATTACAAAACTGCATAACAGCTAACGATACTGTAGCAAGACTAGGCGGTGATGAATTTACTCTTATTCTAGAAGGAGTAGACAATCAAGCGAGCGCAAGTAAGGTTGCAAATGCAGTAAAAAGTAGCTTAATGCAGTGTATTCATCTAAAAAAGAAAAGGTGTATGTGACTGCAAGTTTAGGTTTAACTTTTTATCCAACGGATGGGGTAACAGTAGAAGACTTAGTAAAGCGAGCTGATCAAGCAATGTATTTATCTAAACATAAAGGTAGAAACCGCTACGAATTTTTCACTTATGCTATGGAAGAACAAGCAATCGAAAAGCGCCGTTTAATAGAACAAATACATACTGCCCTTAAAAAAAGTCAATTTGAGCTTTATTATCAACCCATTTTTTCTATCAATGGTACATCAGTACCCAAAGCCGAAGCGTTAATACGCTGGAATCACCCTGAGCGAGGTCTAATTGGCCCAAATGAATTTATACCAATCGCTGAAAAGAATGGCTTAATAAGCGATATTGGCCAGTGGGTAAAACTACAAGCAATTAAAGATACTGTTCAATTTAATCTACTTTGTGAAACACCTATACAAATTAGCGTAAATACGTCACCACTTGAGATTGATCGTGCTGGTAATTGGGTAAATGAATGGCTAGAAGCAAGTGAGCAATACAAACTCCCCGCCCATACTATTCTCATAGAAGTTACAGAGAACACTCTAATGGATCCTGATTCTTTAATACAGAGTCAATTAAAGCGACTTAACGCAAAAAATATTGATATAGCAATAGATGATTTTGGTGTCGGTTATTCATCACTTGCCTATCTTCAACGCTTAGATATCGATATCCTAAAAATTGATCACTCTTTTATTAGAGATATAGAAACCAATGAAAACAGCATAGCGCTTATAAAGGCAATAATAACAATGGCACATAATTTAGGTGTAAAGGTTGTCGCTGAAGGGGTAGAAACCCAACATCAGTACTTACTATTAAAACAGTTAGCATGTGATTATATTCAAGGTTATGTATTTTCAAAACCAATCACTAAACAAAGCTTTATTGAAAAGTACGTAAAATCTAAAGTATTACTTTAAAATTAAATACCAGCTCGTATGTGGGTAGTGTCTTTATTACAACCAGCGAGGTACGCGTTTTTTATAATACTGATACTGCTCTGAAAAAGATTGCGATAGATGCTCTTCTTCTACTAAAGTTTGTCTATATAAAGCGGTAACCCCTACAATCAAACATACCAGACTAAATACACACGGCAATGCTAAAAAGAAACCAATTTGAGCCGCTGCAACACCTAAATACATAGGGTTGCGAGAATAGTCATAGAGTCCAGTGGTTTTTAGCTCCTTTGGCCCATTAGGATCTATTCCTGAGCGCCAAAGTGATGCCATATCAAAATGTACAAACATACTTAATATAAACCCAGCACTCAGTAATACATTGCCAAACATGACCCCAGGCCAACCGTTTAAAGGTTCAAATAATACTAAGTAATTATCTAATTCAGGAATAAAAACTCTCACAACACACACAAACCAAATAGCAGCCCTGAAAAATTTAAACGCCATATGGTTCCACCAACTAGAGCAATACTGCTGACCAGGAAAAATAACGCCAGAGGGTGTGATTCGATTCTTATAAATAATTCTATAAGTATAAAATCCCGCAACAAATGTATAGAAAATAGCGAGGTAAATACGTGTAAACTCTATTAAGGATACTGAGTCATCTATAAAGGGTTGATAGTTCATTGAGGGAGCTCACACACATTATTTTTTAGCTAATACTATAAATTAACTTTAGTGTTCATACTGTTAATTAACAAGCAAAGTCAGCTAAATGGGCATAAAAGATTAGAGTAAGTTTACCAATGATACCATGTATTATCCATCCACTTTTCTGCAGAAGTAAAAAAGCCCGAATCGTTAAATTCAGGCTCTCTACAATTTGAAGTCGGTGCGCTACGCAGTAGAATGTCGTGGTGCCCACAGCGGTGGAGGGCCACAGTGAAATGCTACACTATCGTTGTGTCGGGGCGGCCTTCCGCAGGGCTCGCTTTCGAGCTGTTTCGTTTCACTACTGAGTTCGGCATGGGCTCTTGGCTATTTATTAAATCCCAAACAGCAAAAAAACCGTCACATTTCTGTAACGGGTTTCTTTAATTTGAAGTCGGTGCGCTACGCAGTAGGATGTCGTAGTGCCCACAGCGGTGGAGAGCCACAGTGAAATGCTACACTCTCTTTGTGTCGGGAGTCGCTACGCTCGCCCGACCTACGTGATAGGTGTTGATGTGAGTGTATATTAATTACGCGTATTTTACTTTTCTGCAGACGTAAAAAAACCCGACTATTTCTAGTCGGGCTCTCTACAATTTGAAGCCTGGTAATGTCCTACTTTCACATAGCAAATGCTACACTATCATCGGCGCTGTTTCGTTTCACTACTGAGTTCGGCATGGAGTCAGGTGGGTCCAAAACGCTATTGTCACCAAGCAAATATGGTGCAAAGAATTAATGACAAGCACGTAGTGCTACCATTTTCTTTGCGCAAGGTGCCTAAACTTTAACGCTACGCGCTAAGAGTCACCTCTTGAATTTGGAAAATATCTGATAATATTTTTTAAGTCTTTCTAAGTAATATCTACTTTAGTCATATTAACTTCTTCGCGTGTTTCACTATCACATAAAACGCGTTTGGCGTTGTATGGTTAAGCCTCACGGGTAATTAGTACAAGTTAGCTTAATGGCTCACACCACTTCCACATCTTGCCTATCAACGTTGTAGTCTTCAACGGCCCTTCAGAGACTTTAAAAGTCTAGTGAGAACTCATCTCGAGGCCTGCTTCGCGCTTAGATGCTTTCAGCGCTTATCAGTTCCGAACGTAGCTACCGGGCAATGCCATTGGCATGACAACCCGAACACCAGCGGTTCGTTCACTCCGGTCCTCTCGTACTAGGAGCAACCCCTCTCAATTCTCAAACGCCCACGGCAGATAGGGACCGAACTGTCTCACGACGTTCTAAACCCAGCTCGCGTACCACTTTAAATGGCGAACAGCCATACCCTTGGGACCGACTTCAGCCCCAGGATGTGATGAGCCGACATCGAGGTGCCAAACACCGCCGTCGATATGAACTCTTGGGCGGTATCAGCCTGTTATCCCCGGAGTACCTTTTATCCGTTGAGCGATGGCCCTTCCATTCAGAACCACCGGATCACTATGACCTACTTTCGTACCTGCTCGACGTGTCTGTCTCGCAGTTAAGCTGGCTTCTACCATTACACTAACCGTACGATGTCCGACCGTACTTAGCCAACCTTCGTGCTCCTCCGTTACTCTTTAGGAGGAGACCGCCCCAGTCAAACTACCCACCAGGCACTGTCCGTAACCCCGATTCAGGGGCCAACGTTAGAACATCAAAACTACAAGGGTGGTATTTCAAGGTTGACTCCAACAAAACTAGCGTCTCATCTTCAAAGTCTCCCACCTATCCTACACATGTAGGTTCAATGTTCAGTGCCAAGCTGTAGTAAAGGTTCACGGGGTCTTTCCGTCTAGCCGCGGGTACACAGCATCTTCACTGCGATTTCAATTTCACTGAGTCTCGGGTGGAGACAGCGTGGCCATGGTTACACCATTCGTGCAGGTCGGAACTTACCCGACAAGGAATTTCGCTACCTTAGGACCGTTATAGTTACGGCCGCCGTTTACCGGGGCTTCGATCAAGAGCTTCTCCCTAAGGATAACCCCATCAATTAACCTTCCGGCACCGGGCAGGTGTCACACCGTATACGTCATCTTGCGATTTTGCACAGTGCTGTGTTTTTAATAAACAGTCCCAGCCACCTGGTCACTGCGGCTCCCGTCCGCTTAGAGAGCAAGTCTCATCACAGATAGGAGCGTACCTTCTCCCGAAGTTACGGTACGATTTTGCCTAGTTCCTTCACCCGAGTTCTCTCAAGCGCCTTAGTATTCTCTACCTGACCACCTGTGTCGGTTTGGGGTACGATTCCATATAATCTGAAGCTTAGAGGCTTTTCCTGGAAGTATGGCATCAGCAACTTCATCACCGTAGTGACTCGTCTCGTGTCTCAGGTTTAGTGTTCGTCCGGATTTACCTAAACAAACGCCCTACTCACTTTCACATAGACTACCAACGCTATGCTTGCTTAGCCTGCTCCGTCCCCCCATCGCAATTATATCGAGTACAGAAATATTAATCTGTTTCCCATCGACTACGCCTTTCGGCCTCGCCTTAGGGGTCGACTTACCCTACCCTGATTAACATGGGATAGGAACCCTTGGTCTTCCGGCGTGGGAGTTTTTCACTCCCATTATCGTTACTCATGTCAGCATTCGCACTTCTGATACGTCCAGCATACCTCCCGGTACACCTTCAACCGCTTACAGAACGCTCCCCTACCACTCAGAATAAATTCTGAATCCGCAGCTTCGGTGCATAGTTTAGCCCCGTTACATCTTCCGCGCAGACCGACTCGACCAGTGAGCTATTACGCTTTCTTTAAAGGATGGCTGCTTCTAAGCCAACCTCCTGGCTGTCTGGGCCTTTCCACATCGTTTCCCACTTAACTATGACTTTGGGACCTTAGCTGGCGGTCTGGGTTGTTTCCCTCTTCACGACGGACGTTAGCACCCGCCGTGTGTCTCCCGGATATTACTTTACGGTATTCGGAGTTTGCAAAGGGTTGGTAAGTCGGGATGACCCCCTAGCCTTAACAGTGCTCTACCCCCGTAAGTATTCGTCCGAGGCTCTACCTAAATAGATTTCGGGGAGAACCAGCTATCTCCCGGTTTGATTAGCCTTTCACTCCTAGCCACAGGTCATCCCCTAACTTTTCAACGTTAGTGGGTTCGGTCCTCCAGTTGATGTTACTCAACCTTCAACCTGCCCATGGCTAGATCACCGGGTTTCGGGTCTATACCTTGCAACTATTCGCCCAGTTAAGACTCGGTTTCCCTACGGCTACCCTATTCGGTTAACCTCGCTACAAAATATAAGTCGCTGACCCATTATACAAAAGGTACGCAGTCACCCAACAAGTGGGCTCCTACTGCTTGTACGTACACGGTTTCAGGTTCTATTTCACTCCCCTCACAGGGGTTCTTTTCGCCTTTCCCTCACGGTACTGGTTCACTATCGGTCAGTTGGGAGTATTTAGCCTTAGATGATGGTCCACCTATATTCAGTCAAAGTTTCACGTGCTCCGACCTACTCGATTTCACTTAAAATGTCTTTTCATGTACGGGACTATCACCCTGTATCGTGGCACTTTCCAGAGCCTTCCATTAACACATAATAAGCTTAAGGGCTGTTCCGATTTCGCTCGCCGCTACTTTCGGAATCTCGGTTGATTTCTTTTCCTACGGGTACTTAGATGTTTCAGTTCTCCGCGTTCGCCTCGTTAACCTATGTATTCAGTTAACGATACCTGCAAGCAGGTGGGTTTCCCCATTCGGAAATCCTAGTCTCAAGCGCTTTTTACTAGCTTGACTAGGCTTATCGCAAGTTAATACGTCCTTCATCGCCTCCAACTGCCAAGGCATCCACCGTGTACGCTTAGTCACTTAACCATACAACCCAAACGGGTCTTTTTTTGTGACAGTTTAACTTCGCCAGAAGTCAATATTGAATACTAAAGTAGATACCAATCAATCAACTCATAAGAGTTAACTAAATGGCACTCAATGGTACTGCTACCATTGTTTTTTTACTTTTGAAAACTCTTGATAAATACAATGTATTCATCAGAATTTTATTATCAGCTTTTCCAAATTTTTAAAGAGCATATTAATTAGTTATCCCAAAGGGACAAGCACTAATTAACAATCATCTGTGTGGACACTACGAACAAATAAGTTCTAAATCGTATAAGGAGGTGATCCAGCCCCAGGTTCCCCTAGGGCTACCTTGTTACGACTTCACCCCAGTCATGAATCACTCCGTGGTAAACG
Source organism: Pseudoalteromonas sp. B62 (assembly GCF_037162565.1). Lineage (NCBI taxonomy): Bacteria > Pseudomonadati > Pseudomonadota > Gammaproteobacteria > Alteromonadales > Pseudoalteromonadaceae > Pseudoalteromonas > Pseudoalteromonas sp. B62. The sequence goes on from NZ_JARLVB010000001.1 coordinate 647,157, forward strand.
TCCTCCCGAGGGTTAGACTATCTACTTCTGGAGCAACCCACTCCCATGGTGTGACGGGCGGTGTGTACAAGGCCCGGGAACGTATTCACCGCGTCATTCTGATACGCGATTACTAGCGATTCCGACTTCATGGAGTCGAGTTGCAGACTCCAATCCGGACTACGACGCACTTTAAGTGATTCGCTTACCTTCGCAGGTTCGCAGCACTCTGTATGCGCCATTGTAGCACGTGTGTAGCCCTACACGTAAGGGCCATGATGACTTGACGTCGTCCCCACCTTCCTCCGGTTTATCACCGGCAGTCTCCTTAGAGTTCTCAGCATTACCTGCTAGCAACTAAGGATAGGGGTTGCGCTCGTTGCGGGACTTAACCCAACATCTCACAACACGAGCTGACGACAGCCATGCAGCACCTGTATCAGAGTTCCCGAAGGCACCAAACTATCTCTAGTAAGTTCTCTGTATGTCAAGTGTAGGTAAGGTTCTTCGCGTTGCATCGAATTAAACCACATGCTCCACCGCTTGTGCGGGCCCCCGTCAATTCATTTGAGTTTTAACCTTGCGGCCGTACTCCCCAGGCGGTCTACTTAATGCGTTAGCTTTGAAAAACAGAACCGAGGCTCCGAGCTTCTAGTAGACATCGTTTACGGCGTGGACTACCGGGGTATCTAATCCCGTTTGCTCCCCACGCTTTCGTACATGAGCGTCAGTGTTGACCCAGGTGGCTGCCTTCGCCATCGGTATTCCTTCAGATCTCTACGCATTTCACCGCTACACCTGAAATTCTACCACCCTCTATCACACTCTAGTTTGCCAGTTCGAAATGCAGTTCCCAGGTTGAGCCCGGGGCTTTCACATCTCGCTTAACAAACCGCCTGCGTACGCTTTACGCCCAGTAATTCCGATTAACGCTCGCACCCTCCGTATTACCGCGGCTGCTGGCACGGAGTTAGCCGGTGCTTCTTCTGTCAGTAACGTCACAGCTAGCAGGTATTAACTACTAACCTTTCCTCCTGACTGAAAGTGCTTTACAACCCGAAGGCCTTCTTCACACACGCGGCATGGCTGCATCAGGCTTGCGCCCATTGTGCAATATTCCCCACTGCTGCCTCCCGTAGGAGTCTGGGCCGTGTCTCAGTCCCAGTGTGGCTGATCATCCTCTCAAACCAGCTAGGGATCGTCGCCTTGGTGAGCCATTACCTCACCAACTAGCTAATCCCACTTGGGCCAATCTAAAGGCGAGAGCCGAAGCCCCCTTTGGTCCGTAGACGTTATGCGGTATTAGCAGTCGTTTCCAACTGTTGTCCCCCACCTCAAGGCATGTTCCCAAGCATTACTCACCCGTCCGCCGCTCGTCAGCAAAGTAGCAAGCTACTCTCTGTTACCGCTCGACTTGCATGTGTTAGGCCTGCCGCCAGCGTTCAATCTGAGCCATGATCAAACTCTTCAATTAAAAAGTTTTATGTCTTTCGACAGCTCAATGAATTCTGAATTTTTGTTTTTGTTGCCAAAAACGAATTGACTGTGCGTTATTATTTTCACTTTTAAAAAAGTGAAATCAAAACAGCTCAAGGCTGAATCTTTTAATAACATATGGTCACTCAGCTTCAATTGAGACTCTAATTTTTTTGCCTCGCTAATTACCCATAAAGAGTAAGTAGTTTGGCTGTTAGAACTCAATCTGTACGAGTGCCCACACAGATGATTGCTTTATATTGTTAAAGAACGTTTTGAGTCGCTTTAACGCCTCAAGGGGTGCGAATAATACACCCTTTATTTTTCGAGTCAATACTTTGTTTTAAACTTTCTTTTTAGAAGATTTAAAACCGAAGTTTTATTTAACTCTCTGAGTAGTTCGTGCCTCGCTATGCGTTGGCGTTTCCCGTCTCAGTGGGGTCGCATTATAGGGAGATTCGAGCGAGGGTCAATGTTTTATTTCAGCTTTTTTACAATCAAATGAATTTAGTATAAAAGCTATACAAATAAAGGGCTACATCGCCTTTTTCGCCCATTAAACAACCAATTTGTACACAAATCCTAGGGAATTTAAAGACACCTCTATAAATAACACTGCAGAGCTATGTTAACTGTGCGGTTATCACTACTGCATTAAATAAGTGTTTTACTATAGCGCCACTAAAATAGCGCAATAACAAAGCTGACATTATAATGTATTGATCATTGAGCTTAAGCTAATTAAGTAGCTTAAGCTGTATCTATGAAATTCAATTGAATTTTCTTTTCACAAGTTTACTGAACAGATACCAACTTTTAAACACTACCAATTATTCGCTTAGCTATTGAACATCGCCCGCTTTATGTTTTACTTCTCTTTATTCGCTTTTACATTTTGTGCTTGTTCGAATATTTCTTTGTACACTTCGTCGTGGCTTATTGGTGGGTACTTAAATTTAGCCAGTATTAAAATAAGCTCTACTCTTAGGGATGATTTAATATCTTCGCGGTGGTTCCAATCAACAAATTTAACTTTGTCGTCCACTATCACTTTTACCGCTTGGGCGAGCTCAATTAACTTATCTTCGGGATAGTCAAAATCATATTTAATTGCGAGCATTTTTAATGCGTCGTAAAAGCCTTTTTCTTCAATATCAATGCCTAGCTCGTCGCCGGCGTTCATTTCGTCGCGTACGCTGTAAATCATATCAACCATACTTTCTGAAAAGTCATCGAGTACGCTACTTACCAGTATGTCATCATCTTTTCGCTCGTTATAGCGCTGTACCAGCGATTCAAAGCGTTTAGTAAAGTCGATACCTTGGGTTTGGTTTACTTTTTTAAGCTCGCCTATGGCTTTAGCTAACATTTGTTGCAGTATTTTTATTTTGGTATTGGGAAGTTTTATTTTTTCTATTTTGGCGATGTAGTCGTCATTAAAAATATCAATTTCGCCACCGTCTTCATTGCCGAGTTTAAACACTTCTTCTACGCCGTCGCTTTGTAGGGCTTCGGCTATCATTTCGCGCACTTTGGCGTTCATTTGCGCGGTGTCGGGCGCTTCGCCTTTGGTTAGCTTGTAAATAATAGAGCGAATAGCGAGATAAAAGTGAATATGATTACGCTCATTTTCGTTAATTTTTTCACTACCACAACATATATCGTAAGCGGCTTTTAAACGCTTAACTAGATCCATAAAGCGTTTTCGGCGCTGTTCGGTAATTAGCGCAAACTCGGCTGCGTAGTTTAAACAATTTAACTGTGCAACGGCTTCGCCGGTAAAGTACGCGCTGCTGTCAAATTTATGAAATAACTGAGCAAGTAACGCTAAGTGGTTTTTTACTTCGATAACCGAGGCGGTAATGTCTTCAAAGTTGGTTTCGTCTGTTTTTGAATACTGCGCTAACGCTTTATTCATTTCAGATTTAATACCAATGTAATCGACTACCAAGCCTTTATTTTTACCTTCAAACTGGCGATTAACCCGCGAAATAGTTTGTATTAAGCTGTGCTTTTGCAGTGGTTTATCTATGTACATGGTGTCTAAAAATGGCACATCAAAACCGGTTAGCCACATATCGACCACTATGGCTATTTTAAAGTTTGAATGTTTGTTTTTAAATTGCTTATCAAGCTCTTTACGCTCGTCTTTACTGCCCAGTAAATTATATAAGCGTGCGACGTCGTCTTTGCCACGGGTCATTACCATTTTTACTTTTTCAGAAGGGGCTGCAATACGGCCTTCGCTAATAGCACGCTTTCGCTCTGTATCCGATAAGTTTTGCGCGTTGTCCTGCTCGTTTAAAGAGTCTACAACCTCAAACCAATCTGGGCGTAATTCTTCTAATTCTTGATACAACTGATAAGCAATACCACGCGAGCTACACACAAACATTGCCTTACCTGCAACCGTTGAGCATTCTTCAACACGTTTTTCGTAGTGCTGCACAAAATCTTTTGCTAACACTTTAATACGGTCTGGGTCGCCTAAAATGCTATTCATGTTCGCAGTGGCTTTTTTACTGTCTTCTATTTGCAGCTCATTACTGCCTGCATCGGCGCATTCTTTGTAATAGGCCTCTATTTCTGCCAGCTTGCTGTTGTTTAAACACACCTTGGCGGCGCGCCCTTCGTAAACAATGCGTACGGTTATTTCATCTTTAACCGATTCGGTCATAGTATACGAGTCAACCACTTCACCAAACACATCTAAAGTCGCGTCTACTGGCGTACCCGTAAAGCCAACATAAGTGGCGTTTGGCAATGAGTCATGCAGGTATTTTGCAAAACCAAAGGTTTTTCTCACTCCGGCATTAGGGCCTTTGTCGGTAATAGTAATTTTTTGATCGAGATTAACTTGGCTACGATGCGCCTCATCTGAAATACAAATAACATTAGTGCGATCGGTTAATAGCGCAGTGTCTTCGGTGAACTTATGAATGGTAGTTAAAAATACACCGCCGCTGTTACGGCCTTTTAATAGCTCACGCAAGTGAGTACGGCTGGTCACTGTTTTTACCGTGTCATCACCAATGTAGGTTTTAGCATTACCAAACTGCTGCGAGAGTTGATCGTCTAAATCGGTTCGGTCGGTAATTAAAATAATGGTCGGGCTTTTAAGTTCAACGCTTTTCATTAACAAGCGTGTTAAAAATTGCATGGTGTAACTTTTACCGCAACCCGTTGCGCCAAAGTACGTACCGCCTTTACCATCGCCTTTTGGCTTTAAATGCAGCTTTATATTTTCGAACAGCTTATTAGCGGCATAATATTGCGGGTAACGCGGCACAATTTTTTTCTCTTTTTTGCCCGCGCTTTTATTATCAGAATCAGGGAAGAATACAAAGTTGCGCATTACATCGCGCAAACGCGCTTTATCAAACAAGCCCTGTAATAAAGTATGTAATGAATTTATGCCCTCTTGCGCTGTTAGCTCGTGCCCCGTTACTTTGCCCCACGAGTAAAAAAACTGATACGGCGCAAATAAGTTACCCATTTTATTATTCACGCCATCGCTTATAACGCACAAGGTATTAAACACAAATAATTGAGGAATAGCGCGTTTGTAGCGCACCGTTAGTTGCTCAAACGCTTCAAAAATAGGGGCTTGCTCGCGTATCGCGCTTTTAAATTCAAACACCACCAGCGGCAAACCATTCACATATAAAATGCCATCGGGAATGCGCAGTTCAATATTGTCGTAGCTTGTGGGGCTTTGTATTTCTAACTGGGTAACAAACCGATAAATGTTGTCGTCTTGCAGGTAATTCACACTCGCTTCACTTACTTTATCGAAAGCAGCAATAGCACTGCCTGCTATTAAGCTGCTTTTAATGCCTTGCTCAACGTTGTCGTAATCGAGTAATTGAATATATAAATCTTTTTGAGACTGGCTCTTCGCCGCATCACTAGTTTGACCACTTAACATGTCTCTTTTATGTAAAAAGCCATCACTTAGCCAGTTACAAAAGGTTTTATTGCTCTCGTATAAATCACTGGCTGGGAGTTTTTCAAGCTTTGCAATAATCGAGTCTACTTCACCGGTAGTAATATTATTTTTAGCGTAACGCGTGGTTAAAAAAGCACGGAGGTCTTCTTTAATTAATACGTCGCTATAGTTGCGAGTGAGCTCACTGCCCAATAAATGCGGGTAGCCTTGTTCGGCTAATAACTCAACCACCGCTTGTTCTAATTTGGCTTCAGTAAATTTCATCTATTTAGCACCGTCCGCTGGTTTATTCATGTTAGTTATTATTTTTTAAACTTTTATTCTTAGCTACAATGCGGGAAGTATTCTCGCAACAACTTCATCATATTGCGTTTTTGCTTAAACTTCTTAGCCAATGTAGTAATCATTTCATATAATAGCGTGCAGTCGGCATTTTTATCTTTTAAGCTTTTTTCTATTTTAATTAATAAATTAGTTGCTTCACGGTAAGCGTCATTATTGGTTTGTCCAATTATGTTGCTAAGTGATTTGTGATACAAGTCAATCGACTCTTGTGGATATTGCGCCATAATTAAACCAGCCAACGTTATCAATTGACTCGACTTAACCTCATGTTTTGCAGCCCATGAACGTGCTTTTTCAATGTCATTTTGATCAATATAAAAATCCAGTAACTCGCACGGGTAATTAGAAAAACGAGAAGCCCCTTGGTTTGATTTAGCCGCTTGTTCTGACAAAGAAAGCAAGAGCTGCTCTACCTTTTGCGTAAACTGCGCATCAATTATGCCGGTTTTTTGTTGTAATGTGTGTAAACCTTTAAAGCCATTAAAACTCGGGTTATCTACAAATAACTGCCACGCGATTGCCCATGCCGCTTTAAATTCTGATAACTCAAGGCGAATGTTTATCTCATCACGTTTACATGCAAGCACTTCATGTGGATTACTTGCCCGTTGATACGCTTGCTTTAAATAGTATTCGGCATCTAACAGCTCATTACGGTCTTTGCAAAGCGCACTTATTTTTAAATAATCCGACGAGTCAGCGGCTGTTAGTTTAATTAAACGCAGTTGCGTTTGCCAATCATCCTGCGCTTGCGCTTGTTTTATTAACACGGATGTAAGGCGTGTAAGTGCGTTTTTTTGCCTCCAATCATCAAAGTCAACGCCTGCGTGAAGTCGCTCTTCTATTGCCGTTGTACACAGCCCTAAAAACAAGGTATTTACACTGGCTGTTATATCAAAGTCATGCGGTACACTCGGGAATACATCGTATTTGTAATCTTCAAAGTGTTCAAAAATCCACTGTGCTTTTTGCTCATCAGGCCAAGGCTGTTGATTAAAAAGCTCGCTCAAATTTTGGTTAAGCTGCCCCTCTATATCAAAGCGAAAGCCGCCGGAGTCATCAATGTCTTCAAGTACGGTGTTCAAACGCACCAAGGCTTTAAAATTCAACTGCCATTGCTGATCAACGGGCAGTTTTTCTATTGCAGGAAATATCATTTCAAACAGTGAGTCTGCGTTAGCAAAATAGCTACGTACTTCATTCCAGCCCCATACTGATTTTTTAGGCAAGGCTTTAGTAATAAGTTTGCTTAGCTCACCTGTACTCATAGCTTGCTTGTCGTTTGACATCATAAATACCCATTTATCGTATTCATGCTCTGACTCATCTAAAAAACCCATGATTATATCGGTAAGTTCCTTAGCCGGTTTATCTAAAAACCACGCCATTAATGCCCCGCGTTCGTTGCCTTGTGTTGTAGCATCGGCGTTTGCATTGGCTAATTCAGTAGCAGATAAACTATTAACTTTGAGCGCCACGGCAATGGCATGTTTACATACCTCTTGATAATCGGCTGCGGGGCACGTACAGCTTGCCATACATTGTCCGCTTTCACTATTTTCTAAGGTGACTTTGTATTTATACTGCCCCGCCACGCTCGCCATTGCTTGATCACCCACAATAAGTAACTTACTGACATTATTTGATGCGTACAAACCATAACCCAAATCGTAAGTTTTGCTGGCCACGCGTTGCTTTATTTTATTTAAATCAAACATACTAATTCTTATTCACTCATTGTGTTAATTGGCAAAGCACGTAAGTCTTCTTTAATTAATACATCACTATTACTGCGGTTGAGCTGACCGCCCAATAAATGCGGGTAGCCTTGTTCGGCTAATAACTCAACTACCGCTTGTTCTAATTTGGCTTCAGTCAATTTCATCAAACAACCTTATTCTTATTATTTTAAATGGTTAAGTGCTTAGCCTATGTATTAATCTACTGTTTCATCGTCGGTAGCTACATCGGGTATTTGTAATTCACCAGAGATGAGTTTGGGGAGTAACGTATTTCTTAAACTTTCAAGTTGGTTGATATTTAATTTGTTGAAATTTATCTTGTTAAAATAATCCTCGATTACTCTGTCAAACCTATAAAGAACTTCTACTGAAGGAAAAAGTAGCTCTAAGCTATTAAGTACTTTAGTTGTCATGCTTGGTACAGCTGACCCTACATTCATTGCTGCAAAGTCTAAAGCTTTCAAGTGGTAAAACATAAACTTTGCAACCTTTGGTACTTTAGGGATCGTGTAAAACATAGTATCAACAGTCCAAAATGAGCCATTTATATGCATAATATTACTCAAAGTGCCTTTCCTAGGGATAAGTACAGACTCCCCCTCATACAAAAAACTTTCTGCATAACGCATAAGTCCGCCCGAGCCGTAAACAGGATACTTTCCATCATCTAATTTTTTGTGATCTTTACCATATTTAACTTCAAGTAAATCACTTAGATATTTTTGCTTCCAGCCTTTTGGTATCCAGCCTAGTTGTTCGTTGTGTTCGAACTCATTGGGGAAGTGGGCGTGGGTGCTGGCGTGTTGCTCTAATATTTTAGGATTGGCGCTAAAGTTTGGTTTAACGGGTGTTTCAGCGGCTTTTTCTGATACTTGCTCTGCTGATTGTGTTGCTTCTTTTGTCGGTAACTGTGCTTGTAATTCGTGAGCGAGCGCAATGAGTGAGGCTTTGCATTGTGTCGCATTGTGTAAGCTGTTCAGTGCCGCTAAGCGGCGCTGTGCTTTTTGTATTAACTCGTCAGGCAGACTAGTTTCAAGGTTTTCTAAGTTAAAATCAGCGCTGGCAAGGAGATTGTCGAACACAGGATCAAAATCAACAAACCAGCTTTTAAACAACGCCTGCGCCATTTGTTCTAGGGTTTGGTTGGTTTGATGATTAATCAAACTTTTTTCCTCAAACTTTTTAGATATTGAACAGAGGCGCTCTCTTAAACTTGCAGGAGGCATTGGAATAGGTAACTCGCGTATATCTTTCAAGTTTAGGGTCTTCTGAACAGTCGTGTTTAGTCTTGAGTCAATAATGTGTTTGGAAGGGCCACTTAGCAAAACTATACGCACCCATTGTCGTAATGCTGGATCTTCTAATCTAAGTACAGCAATCGCTCTTGCTGCATTCCAGCCTGACATTTCTTGAGTTGCAATAACGCAATCTCCGGGATTTCCTACCAATGTAATAAGAAGCTCCTCACCAGATAGACGAGTTCTTTTGTACTCTTCGTCAACATCCGCCGAAATACAAAAATCTGGTTTTGATGCTACTCCTCCATTTTTTACATCACTGACTCTTATCAGTGGTATCCCATCATCATAGTGTTTCCCTGGGTACATCACCCCAACAGACATAGACTTTGGGTTTTGCAGAAGACTACTTAAAGAAACTAGACTCCAACCCTCAGGGATTATACCTCCAGATGATTCCCATAATAACTTTTGCTTATCGGCCATAACCCAACGCCTCCAAATTTTTACAAATCGCTTTATCAAGCTCATCGCTTTGCTTCATTTCGCTATAAAAGCGTTGGCTAAGTGCGAGTTGTTTATATTTATTATTTTTCATTGTTTAACACCTGCCAATATCCGTCTTTGTTTGCGCCGATCCGCTTGATTACGTTATGGTCTTTTAACCACTTAATATGACGTTCAACCGTTGCAGTGCCTACTTTAAGCTGCTTAGCAAATACTTTTGTAGACAATGAAGGCGAGTGCTTAATGCACGTTAACAATGGCTGAATATTTTTGGGAATAATAGTTTGATGGTTTATTCCATCATTTATTCCATCATTTATTCCATCATTTATTCCATCATTTATTCCATCATTTATTCCATCATTTATTCCATCAGTCGTTACTACTGCTTCATTACTGTGGCGTATTTTTCTTGGAAACTCCCAATCGGTAAAATCACCTGACTCAGAGAATACAGGTAAACCGATGTTTGCCTTGATGCAATACTCTTTTATTCTTTGTATACCGCTGCCCCATTGCTCAACTAAATCGAGTTCCTTAAATACCCTCGCAATCACCGTATTACGGATTTCAGAACGCCCTTTTAACGCATCATGAATAGTTAGCCCATGTGGTAAACCGCCTGGCGATACAATATTAAGAATATCATCGTAAATACCTATTTTTATATCTCGTCCAAAATTGCTGTAATCTCGATGCATTACTGCATTGAGTAATGCCTCTCGAATTGCTGGAAAGGGGATCTCAAAGGTATCAGTACGCTGCAGCCCCAGTACCTCTGCGCGTAAATGAAGATGATTTTTTATAAATAGTTCTGCGTTTTCTATTTGCTGAAAAAGATCACCCGTGTACTCTTTTTTATCTAAAAAGATAGACATGGTAGTGCCTTTAAATCGGCTACATTTTATTTCTACATGCTCATAAAAGCCCAGTAAAATTAGCAAGCCATGTGTGGGGTAAAGCATATTATTATCGTTTTTGACCAGCTTTAAACTTAATAATTTTTCTGGCGTTAATGGTTTACCATGTGCTGCAAAACGTTGTTGAAGTGGCGTTAAATCAAGGGTTGATAAATCCACTTCATAGTTAATAAGTGAGTCAAAGCTAATATGGTTACGCTGGCGTTCAAGCTCTATCACTTGCGCCTGACTGACTATGCGATTAGTCGCACCAATACGTTGATAACAACCCAGCTCTTTGCCTTTACTCTTTAAATAATAAGGGAGTAATGCTCCGCGCTGCACTTCTATTACTAATAACTCAACCCCGTTAATATTCTCTATATAAATATTAGGTAATAGCGTAGGCGCAACTAGTTCATGCATTGTTGAACTAATTTTATCCATTAATTCAAATAGATCAAAATGTTGCAAACCTATTAGAGTTCTATTATCAGAAACGCCTATAACCAGCTTTCCACCCGCAGAGTTGGCAAAAGAGATAATGCTTTTAACCCACTCTTTACTGGTTGGTAATTGCACTTTAAATTCTAAATTTTTGCTTTCACCTTTTTCTATATCAAGCAATAAAGGGTGTTTATTTTCCATTACATCGCTCTCTATAATTATGCGTTTCCACGATTCTGAGGGTCGCTTTACCAAGCCCTAATAAAAACTGTTGTAGGTTATTTATAATACCTTGCTCAACGGGTTGTTTATTTTTACTTGAGAGTAAACGCTCGTAGTAAAGCGTACCAATTTGGCGATCTAAGGCGCGTACACTCCAGTTTTGTTGACTGGCCTCATGCATATACCATAAGCGGGCATTTTCATTTTCAATGCGGATAAGCGTTGAATAATGCGACCAACTCAATTTGGCAGACACTGTCTGCCATTTTGAAAAGGCTAAGTAAAAACTGCGCATATTGCGTAAGTTTCGAGTTGAATATCCCTTACCAAATTGTGCGGTTAATTGTGTTGAGAGCAACGCAAGTTGTGTTTTTCCATATTCAGCTCGTGTCGCTCCTTGCTGCTCTTGTTCAATAATTAACCGTCCAATTTGCCAATAGGCGTTCACTATAGCGTGATTAACGGTTTGTTTAACCTGTTTACGCGCTTGCTCGATAACCTGTTTAATTTCTATTAATATGGCGGGGTTATTTAATGCGTTACTATTTTCCATAACCCAGCGCCTCTAAGTTTTGTCGAATAGCGTTGTCTAGCGCATCGCTTTGGCTCATTTGGCTATAAAGGGTTTGGCTAAGTTCGCTCATTTTAGTCTCAAACGGGATGCCGTCATCTACAATATCGGCAGCGCCTACATAGCGCCCAGGAGTAAGTACGTAGTCGTTCGCTTTTATATCGGCAAGGGCGGCTGATTTACAGTAACCGGCTACATCTTTGTACTCTTGTTCTTGCTCTTTATTTGCGCTTTGCTCTTTTTGTGCGCTTTCTGGCTTCGCACTTTCAGTGGTTAGCTCTTCGCCGCGCCAAATATGGTAGGTTTGGGTTATTTTAGCTATGTCGTCGTTGGTGAGTTCTTTTAAGGTACGGTTAACCATAGAGCCCATTTCGCGGGCGTCTATAAATAGCGTTTCGCCTTGGCGGTCGCGGCGTTTTAGTAGGCCTTTTTCGTTATTGCCTTTTTTATCTTTACTTATAAACCATAAACACACCGGAATTTGCGTGGTGTAAAACAACTGCCCTGGTAGGGCTATCATGCAATCGACTAAATCGTTTTCGATTATTTTTTGGCGAATATCACCCTCGCCACTGGTGTTTGAACTCATTGAGCCGTTAGCCAGCACAAAGCCTGCGGTGCCATGTTCGCTGAGTTTTGAGATCATATGCATTATCCACGCATAGTTGGCATTACCAGTAGGCGGTGTTGGGTAACCGGCCCAGCGGGCATCGTCAACTAATTCGTTATCGGCGCGCCACTGTTTTTGGTTAAACGGCGGGTTTGCCATAATGTAATCGGCTTTTAGGTCGGGGTGTTGGTCTTTAAAAAAAGTGTCGCCGGCTACATCGCCTAAATTGCCCGATATACCGCGCACGGCGAGGTTCATTTTGGCTAGTTTATAAGTAGTGTTGGTGTACTCTTGCCCATAAATAGACACATTTTTTTGATTGCCGTTATGGCTATTAATAAATTTTAGCGATTGCACAAACATACCGCCCGAGCCACAACAGGGATCGTAAATTTTACCTTCGAACGGTTCAATCATATCGGCGATAAGGGTAACGATTGATTTTGGGGTATAGAACTCGCCCCCGCCTTTACCTTCAGATGCAGCAAATTTCCCTAAAAAGTATTCGTACACACGGCCAACTAAATCTTCTTCTGTTTTTTCGTTTTGGTTGGCAATGGTGTCGATATTATTAATGGTGTCGATTAACGCTGAGAGCTTACTGGCATCAAGCCCTAAGCGTGAAAAGTAGTTATCGGGCAATGCGCCCGCGAGTGATTTATTGTTTTTTTCAACGCCGTGCAGGGCGGTATCTATTTTAACAGCAATATCGCCTTGCTTTGCGTTGGTTTGAATGTATGACCAGCGGGCGTTTTCTGGAAGATAAAACACGTTATACATCGCGTAAAAGTCGACCATGTCGATGTATTCATCGCCGTGCTCAGCAATAATGGCTTTTTGACGTACTTCAAACTTGTCACTGATAAATTTAAGAAAGATTAAGCTTAAAACAATGTGCTTATATTCGGCTGATTCAACACTGCCTCGCAGTTTATTGGCGGCATCCCAAAGCGATTCTTCAAACCCGACTTGTGCTTGTTTTGTGGTTTTTTTAGCAACTTTTTTAGTAGCGGGCTTTATGGCGGTTTTTTTAGGTGCGGTTTCCATAACTATCTCAGACCAGAATATCAATACAAATTATTGAGTTATCATACCGTAAATAGCGCGAATTATTGAGACTTAATTAAAAATATATGAGGGGATATTTATTAGGGCGTGTTGATCTTTGTGGATTGAAATTTGTTCAATCTAGGGGCGATTAAATCGCGGCGCGAGGTTTGTAACCTAGTGGGCTAAGTAAAAACCGAGCAACAAAGAGTTTATCGTCCCTAGAAAGAACCCAAAGGGCAGCGCATGTTTGGTATTTATGCTGCGTTATCGCCTATTTATGGGGAATAACCACACTACATAGGCTCTGCCTTGCCTAAAAACCAAACATACAGCTGCAAACTCACCCACCAAAGATCAACACGCCCTAGTCATAATACGTAATATGCGAGCAGTTTGATTATTGCGACAGTGTCGCAACTTTCGCTTTGTAACCCATTACACATAAAAGCCAATTAACAAACTAACTCGTTAGCCTGACATATTTTTCAGCCAGTTCGTCTATATTTTCTCGATGATTAGGATCGGGCTTTATGCAGTCAATTGGGCATACGCTGACACAGGTTGGTTTGTCGTAATGGCCTACGCATTCAGTGCATTTTGCGGGGGCTATTTGGTAAATTTTAGCGCCCATGTAAATGGCTTCGTTAGGGCATTCTGGATCGCACATGTCGCAGTTAATACATTTGCTGTTAATTAGTAAAGCCATTCTCTAACCTCTAGTACTTCTAGCATAAATTTGCAGCCGTAAATTATGCATTTTATTCTGCGTTTTCTTGTTGATCTCAATCAATAAAAATTACATTGGGTAACTCGCATTCAATCATTAACTTTATAACTAAAAATGGACACTATAATATCCATTACGCTCATAAAAAAGCAATTTTGGACACAGTAATGCCCAATCAAGTTCGCGAGGTTCTGTTATTAATTATTAAGCGAAGGTGATGTGCAGCTGGCTTTTGCTGAGCACCTAAAAGAACGTCGCAAAAAAGCAAAAATGTCACGCGAGGCGTTAGCTAAAAAAGCACAGTACCGGCTTCTACAATAAAAAAGTTTGAGGTTACAGGACTTATTTCGTTTAGGCAGCTATTGCTTTTGTGGCAAACACTCGACGATTTAACTCGTTTATATGACTTAACAAAAGCGCCAACTCAAGGCAAGAATGCGCCAACGCCTATTGATCAGGAATTAAACAATGGCCTTTATTAAACCCATAGAAAAGCTAGAAGTAAAACGTACACTGTCAGACTCAACAGAGTTAATGGTGGGTGTACTTGCTCAAAATAGGCAAGGTGTTTACTTTCAGTTCGACCAAAGTTATTTAGACACATATGGTAATCTTTCGCCATTCTCACTCGCCTTCAATAGAGATGTTCAGTTAGCACCCAAAAGCCCACATAATGGATTGCATGGGGTCTTTTCTGATTGTTTACCTGATGAGTGGGGGTTACTACTACAGGACCGTGTATTCAGACAAAATAATATAATGCCTAACTTTGTGACCCAAATGGACCGCTATCTTTTGTTGGCCATTTAGCTATGGGGCATTATCGTTTACACCTGAAACTCATTATGATGGCACAAATGACGATGACGCTGGTCTTGCTACATTGGGTCAACAAGCCCAAACAATATTTGACGGGCAGACAGAAAAAGTACTTTCTGCGTTAGTGGCTGCTGGCAGCTCCGGCGGTGCACACCCTAAAGCTCAAATTTATTTTCCTGACAATAATATACAAGAATGTAGGACAAAACCTAAAACAGGCGATGATGCTTGGTTAATCAAATTCACATCCAAAAACCTCGCTTTAGGACATGAGAAAGGGTTATGTGAAGCTGTGTATTTGGATTTAGCTGAACAAGCGGGATTAAACCCACCTCAACGATTACTGGTACCCGCCCCAGAAGGGACCGGTGCAAAGCAATGGCTTGCCTTAAAGCGATTCGATAGGTTTAAATTAACGGGTGATAAAATGGGCTGCAAACATATGCATAGTGCATGTGGCTTGCTAGATGCTGATTTTCGTACACTTACATTAGATTATGAGGATTTAATTAAAGCGAGCCGTGTTTTATGCAAATCACCTGCTGCGGGGCAATTACAATTTCGTCGGGCTATGTTTAATTTATTTAGCTGTAACCAAGACGACCACAGTAAAAAATGGGCTTTTTTACAAGAAGATTCTGGTGAGTGGGATTTAGCGCCTTTTTATGATGTCACTTTTAGTCCTCACCCTTTTAACGAGCATGCTACTTCGTTTGCTGGATTTGGAAAAAACCCGCCACTAAAAGCGATTCAAAAGCTGGCCTCTGCAGCAGGTTATGCAAACTGGAAACAAGTACAAGTTATAATATCTGAAATAGCGGAGATTATTTTAAACTTTAAAGACACCGCTAAAACACTCGACGTAAATAAAAAACGATTAGCTTAATAGAGCAACAGCTTAATAATACGTACGCCATGAATAAGCATTTAACGGGTAGTTAAAATAGATTATGAAGTAACACCAAAATACCGATTTTTGGTGTTACTTATACCCCTTAAACTGCTTGTTTAAACGGATTGCGGGTATCTTGGTTTTCATCTAGGTTACGCATTAAAATAGCGTGCGCTAAGTTAACGCCCTCATCTAGCGGTATTTTTACAGTGTGACCAGAGCCTTTAGCATCGCTAATACTTTCGCCTTTTTTGTTTTCCATGTATTCAAGCACAAAACTAATATTTCCCTTTGGCGTCATTAGCTCTAAAGAGTGGCCTGTGCAAAATTTATTTTTAACGTCTATTTCAACTAAGCCATTTTCGCAGCGCCCAAGTACTTCACCCACAAATTGCTGCTTAGTTGATACAGAGTGACCATACTCGTAATTTTGGTAATCTTGATGGGCGTGACGTTTTAAAAAGCCTTCGGTGTAACCACGGTGCGCAAGGTTTTCGAGTGTTTTAAATAAGTTAGTATCAAATGGTTTACCCGAAGCCGCATCGTCTATTGCTTTGCGATAAACTTGTGCTGTGCGCGCCACATAATAAAATGACTTAGTACGCCCTTCTATTTTTAAACTATGTACACCCATTTTTGTGAGCTGCTCTACGTATTGCACAGCGCGTAAATCTTTTGAGTTCATAATATACGTGCCGTGTTCATCCTCAAACGCAGGCATGTATTCGCCAGGGCGGCCTTGCTCTTCTAACATGAATACATCGTTACTCGGCGTCCCTTCTCCCAATGTAGGAATCACCTGTTTTGGGTCAATTTTATGCACCATTTCACCGGTTTCATTTTCAACACCTGGCTTAACATCATAATCCCATCTGCATGCATTAGTACATGTACCTTGGTTTGGATCGCGTTTGTTTATATAACCAGAGAGCAAACAACGCCCTGAATACGCCATACACAGTGCGCCATGTACAAATACTTCAAGCTCAGTATTTGGGCAAAGTGTGCGTATTTCTTTTATTTCTTCAAGCGAGAGCTCGCGAGATAAAATAACCCGCTCAATGCCCTGCTTCGCCCAAAACTGCACACTTGCAAAGTTAACGGCGTTTGCTTGCACCGATAAGTGAATAGGCATCGCCGGCCATTTTTCACGAACCAGCATGATCAAACCAGGATCTGACATAATCAGCGCATCGGGTTTCATTGCTATAACTGGCTCTATATCACGTAGATACGATTTAACTTTCGCGTTATGCGGCGCAATATTAGACACCACATAAAATTTTTTATTTTGCGAATGTGCTTCACTAATACCAATTTGCAGCGTGTCTAGGTCAAACTCATTATTGCGCACACGCAAACTATAGCGGGGTTGCCCCGCATAAACCGCATCTGCGCCATAAGCAAACGCGTAGCGCATGTTTTTTAAAGTGCCTGCAGGGCATAATAGTTCAGGAGTAAAAGGCGTTGAAGAAATAATGGGTGACATGTGCGCTCCATACATCGAACCGAGTATAAGTCGGTTGCATGATTAATTAATTTACGAGCGCGGCATTATAAATCCGCCAAGCATTGTGCTTTTGATCAAGATCACAAAACTGCAATCAAACTGGTTTTTAATAAAATTAGGATTTTTCACTTAAAACGCGTATAATTCGCGACCGTTAATATTCACACTTTTACTTAAAATTATTGGAGCATAAAGATGGCTTTAGAGCGTACTTTCTCAATCGTAAAACCTGATGCAGTTGCTAAAAACCACATTGGCGCTATCTACAACCGTTCTCGAATCTGCTGGCCTTAAAATCGTTGCAGCTAAAATGGTTCACCTTTCACAAGAGAAAGCTGAAGGTTTCTACGCAGAACATAGCGAACGTCCTTTCTTCGGTGCTTTAGTATCTTTCATGACATCTGGTCCAGTAATGGTTACCGTTCTTGAAGGCGAAAACGCTGTTCTTAAAAACCGTGAAATCATGGGTGCTACTAACCCTGCTGAAGCACTAGCTGGTACTTTACGTGCAGACTACGCTGATAGCATCGACGAAAATGCTGTTCACGGTTCTGATGCTGTTGAATCTGCTGCTCGCGAAATCGCGTACTTCTTCGCTGACGAAGAGCTTTGTTCACGTACTCGTTAATTCGAATTCGTTAACATATTGAAAAGGGCTTTCGGGCCCTTTTTTAGTCATTACGTAAAGTATTAATCAGTAAACTAATAATGTTTTACTTAATGATTAAAGTGAGTGAATTGTGTACAATTCGTCCTCGTAAATTTTATCTCCACCGTCACCGATTGAGGTTGTTTCATGACCGAGCAAAAAAAGATTAACTTATTAGATTTAAACCGAGATGCAATGCGCGAGCTATTTGCATCGTTCGGTGAAAAACCGTTTCGTAGTGACCAGGTGATGAAATGGATTTATCATTTTGGCGTAGATAACTTCGACGAAATGACCAACGTAAATAAAAAGCTTAAAGAAAAGCTTAAAGCTGAGTGCGAAATTGTAGCGCCAGAAATAACAGTTCGCCAACAAGCAAGCGACGGTACTATTAAGTACGCACTTATTCTTGAAGGCGGCCAAGAAGTAGAAGCTGTTTGGATCCCTGAAAAAGAACGCGCTACTTTATGTGTATCATCACAGGTGGGTTGTGCGCTTGAATGTACTTTTTGTTCTACTGCGCAACAAGGCTTTAACCGTAACTTAAAAGTATCTGAAATCATTGGCCAAGTTTGGCGTGTAGCTAAAGATATTGGCCTTGATGGTCATAGCGAAAAGCGCCCTGTAACTAACGTTGTGATGATGGGTATGGGCGAGCCTTTACTTAATCTTAAAAACGTAGTGCCAGCAATGGAACTAATGATGGACGATTGGGGCTTTGGTTTATCTAAGCGCCGCGTAACATTAAGTACGTCAGGCGTTGTACCTGCACTTGATTTACTAAAAGAGAAAATTGACGTAGCACTGGCTATTTCATTGCATGCACCAGATAACGCACTGCGTGACATTTTAGTGCCCGTTAATAAAAAGTACCCAATTGAAGAATTTTTAGCCGCGTGTCGTCGTTATATCGACGGCTCTAAAGCTAATAAAGACGTAACCGTTGAATACGTTATGCTTAACGGTATTAACGACAGCACCGATCAGGCGCATGCACTCGTGCAAACGTTAAAAGGCACACCATCTAAAGTAAACCTTATTCCGTTTAACCCGTTCCCAGGTAATGAGTACACTCGCTCAAGTAACAGCCGTATTGATCGCTTTTCAAAGGTATTACAAGCAGCTGGCGTTACCTGTATTGTTCGTCGTACTCGAGGGGACGATATTGATGCAGCTTGTGGACAACTAGTGGGTGATGTAGTGGATCGTACTAAGCGCTTAGCTAAAAAGAAAATGCGTGATGATAATGCGATTAGTGTAAACATTCATCAAGCATAACTTTTAGTAAAATACTTAAAGCCTTTATATTAATTCGTTTATTTTTAAATATATGATGCAACATAAAGGCTTTTAGGTAAGATAGAAGATATGGATTAAAATACAGAGATAAGGTAATGCGATCTTTACTTGCTTTAACTATATCGGCACTCGCTCTAAGCGGGTGTGTAACCGAAAATAGTTATAACGGCAGTGACAAACCCGTCGTCGAAAATAAAATTAATAATATAGGCGCAGCGCGAACGCGTATTGCTCTAGCATTACAATACCTAAATACAGGCAATAATTCTCAGGCTAAATATAATCTAGAGCGTGCAGCCGAATTTGCACCAAATTTACCAGAGGTTCATTACTCTCTAGCTTATTACTATCAACAAGTTGGTGAAAATACACTGGCCGATAAAGCCTACCAAAAAGCACTCGCCATAAAACCAGACGATCCAAATACCTTAAATAACTACGGTGTATTTTTATGTGGCATAAATGAATACGACCGAGCCACTGATCAATTTTTAAAAGCAATAGAAATCCCTAGCTACATTCGTGTTGCAGAAAGCTACGAAAATTTAGCTTTATGTGCCATTGAGTTTAACGATTTTGATAATGCTGAAAGTTATTTTAAACAAGCTATGAACCACAGCTCGCAAAGAACGTCTACTTTAATCAGTTTAGCTGCACTGTTTTATGCTAAAAGTGATTTACACAAAGCAAGTGAGCTTTTAAAGCGTTATGACGATACAGGCAAAGTTTCATCTCGGGCTTTAATGCTTAACTATTTAATAAAAAATCGAATGGGTAAAATAGAAGATGCAGAAAAAATTGCGACCACTATTTCACAGACCTACCCAACGAGTAATGAAGCATACGTAATTCGAGAGCAAAAAGTACGGTTAAGCGAATTTGAAATTTTAAGAGAAAAATACCGAAAAGCTAAACTTGATGAATTACAAGAAACAAGTAATGGTGGACAAATTAGTGTTAAACCAAAAATAAAAATCACCCGGAAAAAACACATTGCTAGAGATAATTCAACAAGCTTAGTTACCAACGATAACAAACGCATAAGTTTAGCACCCCAAACTCAAATGGATAATGCAAGTTCAGTTATTGCAAGTACTGTTAATCCAATTAATAAAGGAAATACTTATACAAGCGCGCCCCCATCATCTATTTCAGAAAAAGAAACGACACCAACAGTAACTAGTTCAAGTACTAAAACCGATACATCGGCTATCATGCTTGCTTTAACAACTGGTCATAATTCAACTAATACGATGCAAAAAACGGTCGCCGCTCCACAAGTACCTAAATCACAAAAACAAGCCGAAAAAACATTAACTAAACCAAATGACAGCATTAAAATAATTTCTTTTGGCGCCCCTAAAGATGCAAATTTTAATTCGCAGCAAACTCCCCTGTAATAAAGGCTCCTATAGAACAGAATGATTCTGATGTTGTTTTTTACACTGCAACGAAAGATACTAACGTGTTTGCTGAAAGTAGCCGCCAAAATAATAATGACATACAGTTTAAGAGTTATGAGGCAAGTGAACACATTGAACCACCAATGCTTAACCCTAAAGTACCAACTTTAAGCATCCCATTTCATGTAATTCAATTCGGTGAAAACCTATTTAGCATTTCGGTGCGATACAATGTTAAACTACAAAAACTTCTACAATGGAATGGTTTAAAAGAGTCGGATCGGGTAATGAATGGAAGTAAAATTTACCTAAACGATCCTAATGTTTATTACGAAATTAAAGCTGGCGACACCCTTTACGAAATAGCTACCCAGCGGCGTGTATTAATTGATCAATTAATGCGATGGAATAAATTAAGTCCTGACATAGCACTTACGCCAGGGCATAGACTTTTACTAGTGGATCCAGACTCATACACATTATGAATGAAGACAATACGCAAACACAGAGCGAACAACCAACGGTTGGTCAAATACTAAAAGCACATCGTGAGCAAGCGAATGTGAGCATTGAAGCAATTGCTAAGCCGTTAAAACTATCTGAACTACAAATAAAGCGTCTTGAAAACGATGAATTTCAATTACTCGGTCCTATTACGTTTGTAAAAGGTTATATTAAAAACTATTGCCGAGAATTAAAAGTTGATTGCACGCCTATTCTAGCTATGATGCCAGCCCCACCTGAGCCGGCTAAACCCGCGAACATGCAAAGCTTTTCACGCCGAACGGAGAAAGAAGCCAATGACAGCCGATTAATGTTCGTGAGTTATATTATTTTAGCGATCGTCATTGGTTCGTCTGCACTTTGGTTTTGGCAAAATGCCACGCCAATTGAAGAACAAACAAGTAATATTAATGTTGAGAACTCAATTATGAGTGAGCGACAAGCAGCACAATCTCCTTTTTTTGAACAAGAACAACAAGCAGATACTAATAAAACGGTACAATCGCAAAGCGAAACATTAAATGATTCAGTAGAACAACCCGTAGAAACAGTAACTACTGACCTGGATAAAACACCAGGTATAAGTACAATCGTGATGAACTTTAACGATGAAAGCTGGGTTGAAGTTTATGACGGTGAGGGTGAAAAAGTCGCTTTTGGTGTTAAAAAAGCAGGCTACCAGATGACGGTTAGCGGTACTCCTCCTTTTTCTGTTGTACTAGGTAAGCATGACGTTGTAAGTATTACCTTGGATGGTGAGCCTATCGACATTTCGGCTTTTCCTAAAAATCGTTTAGCTAAATTTAAATTACCACTAGCAGAGTAGTCGCTATGTTTTCAGAATCTCCAATTAAACGCAGAAAATCAACTCGTATCAATGTAGGTAATGTACCTATTGGTGATGGTGCACCGATTGCAGTGCAATCAATGACCAATACCGATACCATGGACGTAGATGCAACCGTGGCACAAATTCAGGCAATACAAGATGCCGGTGCCGACATTGTGCGTGTGTCAGTGCCAACAATGGATGCAGCAGATGCATTTAAAAGTATTAAAGAACAAGTCACTATCCCTTTAGTAGCCGATATTCACTTTGATTACCGTATAGCCTTAAAAGTGGCAAAATACGGCGTGGATTGCCTACGAATAAACCCAGGTAATATAGGCAGCGAAGAACGTATTAGAGCCGTGGTCGATTCAGCTAGCGAGCATAACATTCCTATTCGTATTGGTGTAAATGGCGGCTCACTTGAGCGCGACTTACAAGAAAAATACGGCGAGCCTACACCTGAAGCCTTATTAGAATCAGCAATGCGCCATGTAGATATATTACGCCGTCTTGATTTTGACCAATTTAAAATATCAGTAAAAGCATCAGATGTATTTTTAGCGGTAGGCGCTTATCGCTTACTTGCTAAAGAAATAGACCAACCACTGCATTTAGGTATTACCGAAGCGGGCGGAATGCGCTCAGGCTCGGTTAAATCCGCAGTAGGTTTAGGTATGCTACTTGCTGAAGGCATTGGCGACACACTACGAGTATCACTTGCAGCCGACCCAGTACAAGAAATCAAAGTCGGCTTTGATATTTTAAAATCGCTGCGTATACGCTCTCGCGGTATTAACTTTATTGCCTGCCCTAGCTGCTCACGCCAAGAGTTTGATGTAGTTAGCACCATGAACCAGCTTGAAGAGCGTTTAGAGGATATTATTGAGCCTGTATCGGTTTCGGTAATTGGTTGTGTTGTAAATGGCCCAGGTGAAGCACTCGTTAGTGATATAGGTCTTGCTGGTGCAAACCGTCGCTCTGGCTTATATATTAATGGCGAGCGTCAAAAAGCACGTATCGATAACAATAATATTGTTGAACAACTCGAAGGTTATGTACGTGACTTTATAGCCCAAAAGCAAAACCAAACACCTATCGACATAAAAATAGTCGAATAAATACCGTATTTAGCGGCAGACAACGCTGTTTGCAGTTTACCTTTATAGCTAAAACGCTATAATGTCAGGTCAATTTTTAGCATTCTTGTTGTGTAAGCATTTTTTATTACACATAAACAGCATTTAGGATTTATCAGTGGCAAAACAAATTCAGGCAGTTCGCGGTATGAACGATTGTCTGCCAGGCGACACACAAGTTTGGCAGAAAGTAGAAAGCATTTTACGCGAGACAGTAGCATCGTTCGGTTATCAAGAAATTCGTTTTCCTATTGTAGAATCAACCGACTTATTTAAACGCTCTATTGGTGAAGTAACCGATATAGTAGAAAAAGAAATGTACACCTTTGCAGATCGCAATGGTGACTTATTAACACTGCGCCCTGAAGGCACCGCTGTATGTGTGCGCGCAGGTAACGAAAATGGATTGTTATATAACCAAGAGCAGCGTCTTTGGTATATGGGACCAATGTTTCGCCATGAACGTCCGCAAAAAGGTCGTTACCGCCAGTTTCACCAATTTGGTTTAGAAACATTTGGTATTGCCACAGCCGATATAGATGCCGAAGTTATTTTATTAACAGCGCAACTATGGGAAGCATTTGGTATTACTGAGCACGTACGCTTAGAGCTTAACTCATTAGGATCTAACGAAGCGCGCGCCGATTACCGTGATGCATTAGTAGCTTACCTTGAACAACACATAGATGTGCTGGATGAAGATTCAAAACGTCGTATGTATTCAAACCCATTACGCGTACTTGATAGCAAAAACCCAGATGTACAAGCCATATTAACCGACGCACCTAGATTATCTGAGCACCTAGATGTTGAATCAAAAGAACATTTTGAAAATTTATGTGAACGTTTAGACGCTGCAGGCGTCTCATACACGGTTAATGAAAAATTAGTACGTGGTTTAGACTACTACAACCGTACCGTATTTGAATGGGTAACCGACAGTTTAGGCGCACAAGGCACTGTTTGTGCAGGCGGTCGTTACGATGGTTTAGTTGAGCAACTAGGTGGTAAAGCAACCCCAGCGGTTGGTTTTGCAATGGGCCTAGAACGTTTAGTATTATTGCTACAGGCTATTGAGTGTGTGGGTGACATTCGTCGCAATGCTGATGTATATTTAGCAGCGATGGGCGACAAAGCAAGTATTCAAGCACCTATTATAGCCTCTGAACTACGTCGTGACGTAGCCGGTTTACGTGTTATGGTACATGCTGGCGGCGGTAACTTTAAAAAACAATTAAAACGTGCTGATAAAAGCGATGCACTTGTTGCTGTTATTATCGGTGAAGATGAATTAGAAAAAGGCGTTGTGACTATAAAGTACTTACGTGAACGTAAAGAACAAGTCACATTAGAATTAGAACAAGCTAAAACGCTATTAGCTGAGCTTATTAACGGCTAAGCTGACATTAGAGGTAAACATGGATATACATTCAACAGAAGAAGAACAAGCAGAAGCCATTAAACGTTTTTTCCGTGAAAACGGCGTTTCACTTGCACTAGGTATAATTGTTGGCTTGGGTGGTTTGTATGGCTGGAAAGCGTATAACCAAAACCAAATCACAACAGCTGAGAAAGCATCAAACTCTTTCACTAAGCTTGTTGAAGGTGATGATGTATTATCTTCAGCAGATACGTTTATCAGCGAAAATAAAGACACAAACTATGCAACATTAGCCGCATTTGTTGCTGCTAAAGATGCTGTAGATGCGCAAAAGTTAGATGTAGCAAGCGAAAAACTGAGTTGGATCGTATCTAATGTGCAAAATACAGAACTAAAAGCAATTGCTATTACACGCTTAGCCCGCATTCAAATTGCACAAACTAAATATGACGATGCATTAAATACATTAAATGCACCATTACCAGAAGCATTTAACGCAAACGTTGCCGAGCTTAAAGGCGATATTTACGCTCAGCAAGGTAATAAAGATCATGCTCGCACTGCTTATCAAGCAGCTGTAGATGCAGGTGGATTAACCAGTAACCCACTATTACAAGTTAAGTTAGATGACCTAGCAGTAACTAGCCCAGCGGCTTAAGGTTTTAGGCATGAGAAAATTAACGACTGCAACCCTTGCCCTATGTATGGCAACACTGATGGGTTGTTCATCAAGTGATGATGAAGACGAACTAGTACTTCCTGAAATTGTAAACCAGTTTGAAACTGACGTTGTTTGGCAAGAATCAGTTGGTGACGGTGTAGAGCATTATTTCTCTCGACTAACGCCTGCTATTTATAAAGATACTGTATACGTTGCTAGCCGTGAAGGCCAAGTTGAAGCACTTTCGCTTACGAATGGCGACACAAAATGGGAAACTGACGTGCGTCAGGATTTATCATTTTGGCCATGGAGTGACAACGGTACAGCAAAATTATCAGGCGGTATTTTACAAGCTTATGGTAAGATTTATATTGGCTCTGAACATGGCTTTATTATTGCCCTAGATCGCGAAACCGGTGAAGAAGTTTGGCGTAAAAATGTACCTGGTGAATCGCTATCAAAACCAACTGCTGGCGATGGCTTAGTTTTTGTTAATTTAGCGTCTGGTAAATTATTAGCGTTACACCCAGATACAGGTGAGCAGCGTTGGAGCTTTGAACAAGAAGTACCGCCGCTAACATTGCGCGGACAAAGCTCGCCAACCGTTGCTAACGGTGGTGTATTAGTTGGCCTTGAAACAGGCAAGTTAAACGTTTTGATTTCAGAAAGTGGTTACTCAGCATGGAGCGCAGAAATAGCGGTAGCTAAAGGTGCATCAGAGTTTGAACGCCTAGTTGACGTAGATACTCAACCACTTATTAGCGGCCCATACGCATATGCTATTGCTTATAATGGTAACTTAGCCGCTATTGATATTCGCTCAGGTAATATTGTCTGGAAACGTGAATACAGTAGCTACCGCGATATTGCAATGGACGCACAAAGTATTTATGTAGTAGATAGCGATGGTGTTATTTACGCATTGGATAAAGATTCAGGTATTGAACGTTGGAGCCAACCCGCTCTACGTGGTTGGTACTTAACAGGCCCTACAGTTGCGGGTAGCCATTTAGCTATAGGCGACCAAGAAGGTAACCTGCATTGGTTAAATAAAGAAACTGGCGAGCTAGTATCTCGTGAAGACTTTGACAGTTCAGGATTTTTTATTGAGCCTGTTGTTGCCGACGATAAACTGATTTTATACACCCGTGATGGTGAAGTTAGTGCGGTTAAAATACCGAACTAACTTACTACTATTAGTATAACCTGCTAATAGTTAATTATTTTTTGTAAGGCTTCGCACTGCGAAGCCTTTTGTTGTTTTTTAAAGAGGTAGTTTATGCTTCCCGTGATCGCTCTAGTTGGGCGACCCAATGTGGGCAAGTCCACATTATTTAACCGTTTAACACGTACTCGTGATGCGCTCGTAGCCGATTTCCCTGGTTTAACACGAGATAGAAAATATGGCCAAGCTAGTTATGATGGCTATGAATTTATCGTGGTAGATACGGGTGGTATTGATGGCTCAGAAGAAGGCATCGAAATCGAAATGGCAGATCAATCTCTGCTAGCCATTGAAGAAGCCGACATTGTTCTGTTTTTAGTAGATGCTCGTGTAGGTATGACCGTAGCTGACCAAGCAATTGCTAATCACTTACGCAAGCAAGATAAAAAGTGTTTTGTTGTTGCCAACAAAACCGATGGTATTGATGCAGATTCAAACTGTGCTGAATTTTACCAATTATCATTAGGTGAGATTCATCATATTGCGGCATCTCATGGTCGTGGTATTACGTTATTACTTGAGCAAACACTTCAGCCGCTTATTGCTGAATTAGCTGCACAAGACGAAGATGTAACAGGCGATGACGAAGAGCTTATTAATCTTTACGAAGAAGATGAAGACAGCGACACCGATCACCAGGCATTTGCAGACAAACCTGTAAAGCTTGCCATTATTGGTCGCCCTAATGTTGGTAAGTCTACACTTACTAACCGCATACTCGGTGAAGAACGCGTAATTGTATACGATATGCCAGGTACAACACGTGACTCTATCTACATTCCGATGACGCGAAATGAAAAAGAATATGTGTTAATTGACACAGCCGGTGTTCGCAAACGTAAAAAAGTAAGCGACGTAGTTGAGAAGTTCTCTGTAATTAAAACGCTTCAAGCAATCGAAGATTGTAACGTTGTGTTATTGATTGTTGATGCTCGCGATGGTATTTCAGATCAAGATTTAAGCTTATTAGGCTTTGCTCTTAACTCAGGTCGTTCATTGGTAATTGCAGTGAACAAATGGGATGGCTTAGACGATTATGTTAAAGATCGTATTAAATCAGAGCTCGATCGCCGTTTAGGCTTTATTGACTTTGCACGCCTACACTTTATATCTGCACTACACGGTACAGGTGTTGGTCATTTATTCGAATCTGTTGACGAAGCGTATGAGTCTGCAACTAAACGTATAAGTACTGCAATGTTGCGTCGTATTATGGACATGGCTCAAGCCGATCACCAGCCGCCACTTGTTCGTGGTCGTCGTGTTAAGCTCAAATATGCGCATGCCGGTGGTTATAACCCACCACGTATTGTTATTCACGGTAACCAAGTTAAAGATTTACCAGATAGTTATAAACGCTACCTGATGAACTACTACCGTAAAGCGCTTAAAATTATGGGCACCCCAATCAAAATTGAATTTAGAGAAGGTGAAAACCCATTTGCTGGTCGTGTTAATAAAGTAACACTGTCGCAAAAGCGTAAAATACGTGCATTTGCTAAAGAAAATCGTAATAAATAAATTCGTTAAAAATTAGTTTATTGTAATAAAAACGGCGTACTTTTTAGTACGCCGTTTTTGTTTTAATATGTTTTTAACAGTCACAAACTAAGTAAAGCTAAGCGAACCAAGTTCTCAACGGTGGTTTCATGCGCACTTTTATTTTTATTAGTTGGCGTAAACCTAGAAGTAGGTGATTTAATAGTTATAAACCCATGATTGGTTGCCATTTCATGAGCTAATAGCTTACGCTCTTTGGGTGTTAAGTGGTTTTCGTGTATTTTTGCCAGCTCGCCACTATCAAGCCATATTCCTGCACAGCCTGGGCATTCATCTATTTCAACGGCCTTTACTGGCGAAAAATACCTGCGCATCATTACAATTTTTTTGCACTTTGGGCAATTAATTCGTAGTGATACATCGTATTCACTCTCGCTATGTTCACTCAAATGCTTTAGCAACACCTGACCATGCTTTAGCTCTGGCGAGCTAAATTTAAAAATTTGGCTGTTATCAAAAAATACGCCGCCTTGCGCTGAAGTGTAAACAGTAATACCGCCAATTAATAACTGCTCGAGAGATGCATTTGTACGTGGGCAATGCATTTAAAACTCCTTTTTATTTTAATACTTAACTTATACTACTTTACTCAAGTGCTTTGTGAATAAGCCCAACAAGTGGTGCGGGTAATGTAATATTACCTGCAAGTACAAACTCATGCGCTTCATCTGACATTTTTTGCCAAGTACGACGAATTATACCAATCCACTTTTCCTCATTGTAATCTGGTTTTGCATTGGCAAATCCAAGCATATAATGTTCAATAAACACCAAACTAGCCACATTTTCAACAAGCTGGCTGTCTGGATTACGTTTAATATTCTTTTTAGCGACCGCATCGTACACTCGGTTTTGCTCAGCTTCATCGTAACCAGCTTGCTTCATGAGCGCAACAACACTGCTAGCATGAAATATATAAAGTGCACTGCGCCATTGATGATAGCCCTGCTTATTCATTTCAAAGTCACTACGTGGCGACTTCCAGCGTTGTATATGCTGCCCGCGCACTGCAATTTGCATGAGTTCATCGGCATCTGGTTTAAAACGAGTTAACATTTCGCTCATGCGCAAGGCGTATAAACTTTCTTTAGGAAAGCTTTGTCCATTGTGCTGTTCACTATTTGGGTCTTGGTTATTAGCTTCATCAATTAAGGTAATTACTTTATTAAACATGACGGTCATTTTTTATAATAAGTTTTAATCATTCTAAACGCTGATAAAACAATAAACTAGTACGCCAATCAGTTACGCAGTGAAATTTGTTCAATCAAAAGTAAAACCTAGAGGTACTGGTTATAAAAGTAAGCGCATTGATTAAGTTAACTTGGTACTATATTGAGCACAAATTAAAATAAAAAAGCGCGATAAATAATAACTAACTCGCCAATAACGGATGACTATGTTTAAAAAAACTCTTTTAGTTATATGCTTAGCGGTTGCATCGCTACCAAGCTTAGCCGACAGTAACACTGATTTAAAAACCATTATTGATAACCACTGGCAAAACGCCAAAACCGAAAAAATATTTTTTCGTACCGATCCAGATGGCTGGAAGCCAAACGGTACATTGCCAAATTGGAGCGAGCAAGCCATTGCAAAGCGCCAAGCTTATAACAACAGCGTACTAAAAAGCTTAGCCAGCATTGACCCAAAAACGCTCAACAACAAGCAGCTAATGAACTACCGCTTATTTAAATATGAGCGAGAAACAGAGCAGCAAAGCTACCTTTATCAAGATAAGTATTTTCCGGTTAATTTTTTAAGTGGCTGGCATACTTATTTTGCCGAAGCACCGGCTAACATGGCATTTTTAACACCCGACGATTACAACGCATTTTTAATCAGCCTTGCCGACTACCCTCGATTTAATCAGCAAAATATTGATTTAATGAAAGAAGGTATAAAAACAGGCTTTACTCATTACTGCAAAACCTTTGAAAATTACAACCAAAGCATTAGCGCGCATATTGTTAAGCAACCTGAAAACAGTGCCCTTTACGAGCCCTTTACACGTATACCAAACACGTTTACAGCAGAGCAAAAAGCCACATACCAAAATAAAGCAAAGGCCTTAATCAGCTCAAAAGTAGTCCCTGCTTATCAGTATTTTTACGACTTTTTTGAAAACGATTACATGCCTAACTGTAGAGCCCAGCCGGGTATTGCAAGCGTTAAAGGCGGGCTTGAGTATTACAAATATGCAGTTAATTACTACACCACAACCAATGCCACACCAAAGAAAATTCATGAGCTTGGCTTAAAAGAAGTGGCGCGTATTAAAGCGCAGATGCAAAGCATTATTGATAAAGTAGGTTTTGATGGCACATACAGCGATTTTTTAGAATTTTTAGCAACCGATGAGCAATTTTACGCAACAGACGCGCAAGACTTGCTAGAAAAAACCGCTTTTATAACGCAAAAAATGTATGGCAAGTTACCAACCTACTTTAATAATTTACCGCGTAACACCTTTACTATTAAAGGCTCAGCGAGTCGTGGTGCGTTTTATATGCCACCTGCTGATAACCGCTCCCCTGGCACTTACTTTTTGGCCTCAACACCTAAGCTACAGCCTTTGTATAATTTAGAAGCACTAAGCCTTCACGAGGCAATACCAGGGCACCATTTACAAAACGCCATTGCAATGGAGTTAAATGTACCCCAGTTTAGACGCACACTTAGCCACTCTGCATTTGGCGAAGGCTGGGCACTATACACCGAACGCTTAGGTAAAGAAGCCGGCTTTTATCAAAGCCCCTACAGCGACTTTGGTCGTTTAGGCTACGAAATGTGGCGTGCTGTGAGGCTTGTTGTTGATACCGGTATTCATGCGTTTGGTTGGAGCCGCCAAAAGGCTATTGACTACTTGGCAGATCACACTGCTTTGCCACAAAGTGCGGTGGAGGATCAAATAGATCGTTATATTTCATGGCCAGGCCAAGCGCTTTCGTACAAAATGGGCGAAATAAAAATACGCGAACTGCGCGCAAAAGCCGAAAAAGAACTCGGTGCTAAGTTTGATATTCGCAGCTTTCACGACACCGTTATAGGTCAAGGTTCACTCCCTATGGCTGTACTTGAAGACGTAATAAACGATTGGATAGCAGAGCAAAAATCAGCTATTTAACATTAAAGGAGGCGGTATTATTTGCCGCCTCTTTTTAAAACCCTCTTAAACAGCTCAAAACTAATCCCTACCCGCTTTTGCTTCGTAGAGCTTTAGAGTTTAAAAACCTGAGCAAACCTATGAGCAAACGTATTTTATATTGGCTACAAAACGATTTACGAATAGACGACAACCCTATTTTAAGCGAACTTGCTACTGAGCAATGCGCGCTTGATATTGTATTTGTTATAAACCCGCACTGGTTTAAAAATAATAACTACCAACAAAAGCCATATGGCGTGCACAAACATCAGTTTTTAATGCAAAGCTTGTACGAACTACAACAAACACTTATTGAGCGCGGGCAAACCCTGCATGTGCTTGAAGGCGAACCCGTATCGCTTTTAAAAGCGCGTATAAATGAGCAAAATATAGATGAAGTGGTATACAGCGAGCAATTTGGCCTGTACGAGCAACGCCAAATAAACTTACTCAAAGCACATTGCCCTAATACTAAATTTACAGGGTCGCAGCAAGACACGCTCTATAAGCAAAGTGACCTACCCTTTGATTTAAACGAATTACCTAAACACTTCACCCCGTTTCGTAAAAAGGTAGAGGCCGCCACTAGCCCCATTTCACTTTCAACATTACCAAACGGTTTGCTCCCTCAGCCAATAACCTTGTGCGCTAAAAAACCTTTAGAGCGTATAGCAAATAATGGTGTAATGCATGGCGGGCTTAAAAGTGCGCAAACACACTTAGAGCAATACTTTTCAGGCTTGCTGCCAAGTACTTATAAAATCACTCGAAACGAGCTTGATGGCTTTAATAACACCACAAAATTTAGTACCTGGCTTGCTTTTGGGTGTGTAAGTGCGCGGCAAGTTTATAACGCCGTTGAGGCGTACGAACATAACCAAATAACAAACGAGTCTACCTACTGGATTAAATTTGAATTGCTATGGCGAGAATATTTTAAATGGCATGCACTTAAGGCAGGTAAAAGCCTATTTAATTTTAAAGGCCAAAAGCAAACAAAACCCCTTACTACATTTATGCCAAACCGCTTTGCTACGTGGTGTAATGGCTCAACACCCTACCCATTAGTCAATGCCATTAT
Organism: Pseudoalteromonas sp. B62; assembly: GCF_037162565.1. Lineage (NCBI taxonomy): Bacteria > Pseudomonadati > Pseudomonadota > Gammaproteobacteria > Alteromonadales > Pseudoalteromonadaceae > Pseudoalteromonas > Pseudoalteromonas sp. B62. Next base: position 679,019 of record NZ_JARLVB010000001.1, read on the forward strand.
GAATGAGCTTAACGCTACGGGTTATATATCAAATAGAGCAAGGCAAATTGCAGCAAGCTGCTTAGTGAACGAGCTTGGCCTCGATTGGCGCTATGGGGCAGCTTATTTTGAACAGCAACTGATTGATTACGATGTAGCCGCTAATTGGGGTAATTGGCAATATATAGCAGGTGTAGGCGTAGATCCGCGTGGTGGTAGGCACTTCAATATTGAAAAACAAACGTTACAGTTTGACCCGCACGCTGTTTACACTAGTAAATGGCAAGGCAATGAAAATACCTGCACACAGCTAGATACTTTAAACGAAGTTGATTGGCCAATTTAAGCCGCCAATCAACTTTTACCAAGTAACGTTTAAAACAGCTCAGCAATGCCTATATTAATAGCGTAACCACCCAATGTTAAAAACAAAAATAAACACAGCGCCAGTAACAGCGGTTTAATACCCGCTTGGCGAATAGCGCCAACATGTGTGCGTAAGCCTAAAGCCACCATCGCAATCGTGAGTAATATATTATCAAACCAAACAACTGCGCTTGTAGCCACTTGAGGAATAATAGAGAGTGAATGCACACCACTTGCCACAATAAATAACACCGCAAACCAAGGGATCGTAATACCTGCTTTTTGCTCGCCGCCATGCACGTTATTGTTTGTTTTAGCATGCTTTTTACTTTGCCAAAACGATAAGCCCACTAAAAATGGCGCAAGCATCATCACCCTTAGCATTTTTTCTATAACGGCGGTATCAGCAGCATTGGCGCTTACAGCTGTGCCCGCTGCAACCACTTGTGCTACTTCATGAATGGTTGAACCAACAAAAATACCATATGCGTGCTCACTCAGCCCCATGTAATCAAACATAATTGGGTAGGCAAACATGCTTAACGTGCCAAACACCACAACCGTTGCCACCGCTACCGATACTTTATGCGCCTGCGCTTTTATAACCGGCTCAGTTGCCATAACCGCAGCGGCACCACAAATAGAACTACCCGCGCCAATTAATATGGTTGTTTGTTCATCAAGCTTAAATACGCGCTTACCTAGCTGCACTGCCAAAATAAATGTGCCTAACAGCATTACAACATCGGTTAATAAGCCTTCCCAGCCCACGCCCGCTACTTGCGCAAAAGTAATTCTAAAACCAAATAAAATAATACCCGCTTTGAGTAAAATACTTTTAGCGTAATCAACACCTACATCGGTACGCGTAGCTATACGCGAAAACACACTGTTGCCCACAATAATACCAACCACAATACCAATAGTGAGTGAGCTAAATTGCGCAGTTTGCATTATTGGTAATTTACTCAGCGCAATAGCAACACCCGCAAGTACAATAACCAGTAACATGCCAATCCACCAGCGCGTATCGCCGTATTGCTTAGTATTAATACCCAAAGGCTGAAAACTATTTTTAATAGCGCTAAGCATAATATTCCCTCACTTAAACCATGTTGATGTGTTGACTTAATTGTAAAAAAGCTCAAAATATAACTCCAATATATTAAAATCATGATTTGATAACCTAAGGTTATACAGTTTAAGGTGTTCAATGAACTTACATGCACTTAGGGTGTTTTATACAGTGGCTAAATTGGGTAGCTTTTCAGGCGCAGCCGAAGCGCTTTTTATAAGCCAGCCCGCTGTTTCTAAGGCGCTAAAAGAGCTAGAGCATCAGTTAAACATTCTACTTATTGAACGTGCATCTAAGGGTAAAAAGCTCACCTTAAGTGAAGGTGGACAAGCACTTTTTGAACATGCGCGTAGTATTTTTGCTATTGAAAAAGCAGCCATTGAAGATATTAAATCGCGCACAGGCCTTAAGCGCGGCACACTTGTTATTGGCACCAGTACCACCATTGCCAGTTATTGGTTACCGCCTTATTTAGCTAAGTTTTGCGCGCAGTACCCAGATATAAAAGTAGAAGTACAAGTTGCCAATACCGCGCAAATTGAGCTTGCCTTACTAGAATGCACTATCGATTTAGCACTGGTTGAAGGCACACCAACCGAGCCGCATATTATAAGTAAGCACTGGCAAAACGATTTAATGAGTATCGTTATACCCAGTAACTTTAAGCCCGCTAAAAACTTAAAAGCATGGTTAAACAAACAGTTTTGGTTATTACGTGAGCCGGGCTCGGGCACTTTAGAAATGTCGGTTAAGTTATTAGCCCAACATGGCGTAATAGCAGAGCGCAGTATGCAATTGGGCAGCAACGAGGCAATAGCAAGGGCTGTTGCTCAAGGTATGGGGGTCGCTTTATTGCCAAACGTAGTTACTGAGGATTTAGTGCAGCTAGGTAAATTAACACGCCTGAGCCAAAAAAATAACGAGCAACTCTCTCGGCCGCTATACCAACTGCATTATAAAGACAGACCGTCTTCACATGCCGCACAAGCATTCGAAAAAAGCCTGTTTAGTGAATAATGTTTATATCAATAAGTGTACACGCGATTTGTAAGTCGCGTATATGCGATTATTGGTAAGCTTAGCCTCTTGTTGAGTGCTTTATTGCTCGACATATTTAAATGTATTCGCACCATCAAAATATCTGATATTTACTGCTTTAATAATATCTGAGTTTACCATTCTGGCATTTATTGCAACTCTATTTGTACCATTATCTCGTTTTTGAGTGTAATGAGTGGTGCAACCACAAAACGAGCACGAGTGATACGAACGTAGTTTATTACCCCATAGATATACAGCATTATTTGATTCTTGTTTTATTACTACTTGATTCGCTGTGTAATATACCCACAAAGCTGCAATACGATAACATATGGAACAATTACAACTGGTTACTGATTTCGGTAATTTTTTTGTGGTTATTGCTATATTTCCACAATGGCAAGTTGCTTCGATCATGTAGCCTCCTTGGACAGTTAACACTTTAGTATTTACACAACACGCAGTTTATGTTGCATAATCGCTTATTGAACTAACAAAACTAGACCGCCACTAAGCAGGTTTAACTGGAGATCATCCTAATATTGTTCAGCCTCTATCTAGGGTCTTATATGGACTCCCCGTAAATGTCAAAAAGAAAAAGTTAAAATAAATTTAGATGCTAGCTTATATACGGGCTCAAATTATTTAAACAGGACAGCCACTCTAATTGAACAGACAAAAAATCTCCTAGATTCTAATTGGAAGTGCACCACCTACACATTAATGTATTAATAAACTATTTATTGCAGCTCACCATCTAACTTATAAACAGATTAGCTAAACCGACAAGCTCTAATATAAATAGCTCTATTTACAAGCCCTGCGTTAAGTCTTGCGCTAACGCAGGGCGCGAGCATACTTTGTTAAAAATGTTAACCAAAAAGAAGTTCTTCTCTAAAAGCATCATCATAACAAGCTCTTACACACTTACTTCTTATTGACCCCTTGCTTTTCGTATGCTGCTTTATCATGTTCCTAACGACGCGTCTAAATAGTGCCATATGTTGCGCACTTAATGGCTCATTTATTTGACAGGCATCTTCTTTAAATACGACATCCAGTATCCAGTGTTGCTGATTTTCTATCAGCCAATGTTGTCTTATTGCTTTACTTATCAATATATTGTCTGTCAACGATGTTAGGTAGTAATGTGTGTCAATACTCGTTCTATTACCCTTCGTTCGCTCTCGCTGCACCGCAACGATTGTCCTAACTGATGGCCAGCTCTCTTTAATTTCACTCGGTAATAAACGCGCATCAAGACAATCTATCGTGCGTACTTCTTTTCGCCCATGCCCTGCATCTTGTGTTACATGACTAAGTATCTCTGAGTTTTCAGATTCATACTGGTGTGTAAATGCATCTTGAATCGCGCTATAAAGTTTCTTTTGATTACCCTTTGCTTGCACTAGATAATCTGCATGTCTGCTAATTAGCTGTTTTAGCGTTTCTTTTTGGCAGTGCAAAGCATCAAGTGTAATGACGGTGTTATTGATATCGAGTATTTTCAATAAATCCCGAACTGCCGGTATTTCATTCGTCTTACTGCCAACTGTTTGGTGGAATAATGTGAGACCTGCCTCACAATCAAATGCTGAGACGAGGTGTAATTTATCAGCAATGTGTTTACTTGCTCCGCGAATAGTTTTGCCATCGAAGGCAATGACAGGATGCGCTGATTTAACGCGGTTTTGATTGACCCAGCTATACATCGCGAGTAGTAATGAGTCAGTATCAACGGTTCTAAAAATCCGAGCAATACTATGTCGAGTGGGTATGCCATTTTTGAAAGAACGAAATCCTCTTAACCAATTAAGCTTACTTTCGCCATAGACTTCAATATCTTGCCAGTTTTCACACCCTGATGTAACGGCAGTAATAATAAGAAAAAGCACATCAACTAAGTTATGGTGTTGATTTATATGTGAACGATTATCTTTGACGAGTTCTAAATGGGAGAAGAGTGACATAATAAGTTTAAGGTGATTAAATTTATGGTATTAGATCATAAAATTTGTTTATTTACAAAGTGTGATCCCGCCCTGTGCGCTAACGTACCCGTTGGCTTTTCAACTACACGTACTAACTCTTTGCCATTTTGTTTGACAATAAAGGTAGGTGTGTATTGCAAGTCGTTAGCTTGTGCAATGCCTGCATCGTCTTGCTTGTTGTAACCCACGGCAACAAATTTAATATCGGCAAGTTGCACTTTAGATTCATCAAGCAACTTAACTAAACGCGGTACTTCGCGCTCACTGTCGTGGCACCACGTGCCGAACAATACAATAAGCTCTTTACCTGCTAATTTTTGCATTAGCGCTATATCTTGCGCCGTTGGCGTAAACACTTTGTATTGTTCGTTAAATTTATCGTAGTCGCTTAGCAGTGCTTGCGTACTTATCTCGCCCGAAAATGGCGCCGTAGCAGCGCAGCTTACAAGCGGCATGCTTAAAGCGCACAGTAAAATTAATTGTTTAAACATAAGGTTACTCTTACTTTAGGTATTAATTTAGGTATTAGACGACTATACCCAATATTGAGTGTGGAGTGAACAACTCAAAACCGTTACTTTTTATCCATAAAAAAGTTAACTTGCGATAAGTTAGTTAAATATTCTCGCCTTACGTTTTTATTCTCAGCTAGCTTATCTAAGTCACCAATTAAGGTAACTAGTTTATTATGAGAATGGCTGCTTGTTTTTTTAAACTCGTCTTGCTTTTCGTCGCTCTCAACACGCTCTTTTTTATTCATGTTGTAGCTGTTTTCGCTTTCTTCAAGCCAAATATTGTCAATTAAGCGAATGTCGCTTTTAGTAACGGTTTGCTCTTGCATCGCCACTTGCAGCTCGTATTGATTTGTTTGCGGATTAAACTCAAACATTTTTGTATCAACATCAACCTCGTGAGACTGATCGAGCCCCACAAGTTCTTTATTTTTAACGGCGGTGTTTACGTTATAACTCTCTTCTTTGTCGTAATAATCAGGGCGACTATATTGATAATCAAAGTGGCTACTTACATTTTTACTTTGCGTTACACCGCTAAGATCCCCTAATTGGGCTTGTTCTGTCGCTTGGCTTAGCTCAATTGTACTTTTAGGTTGATAGTCGCCGTTATCAAACGCATAAGAAAACGTAGCATCAAAATCAGCGAGCTTAGAAATACCCGTGCCTAATGTATTTGGCGCCTTATTACCAAGCCCTTGGTAACGGGCATCGTTTGTAATCATGTTATCAACCAAATCAGCAACCATAGCGCGCCCGTCATTAAAGTGCTGTTCTGCAAGTGACTCCAAATTGCTATAACGCTCAGCCGCTGATGACATACTCGCAAAAGCGCCTTTAAACAATGCAAAACCTTGTTGCATTGCCTCATCGCCACTTTTACCAAATGCCGATGTTTTATCATCTTCAGTACTGTTTACTCGGCTATCTTCTAGGCTTTGATCGAGCGACGCTAAATACTGCTGCATTTGCTGCGTATCTTTAGCGCCAATGGTAGACATATCGAGTGCAAAGTCGATTTCGTTTTTCCCACTCTCAGCCTTAAACACAAGCGCTTGCTGATTTTTCGTTTCATCAATGGAGTAACTTAAATCAAGCGTGTTTTCGCCTGTATCAAGCGCATCATTTTGCGTTGTTGAAAACGACACATTAAAACCGGTTAACTGCTCACTATTAAAGCCCGCTAAAAAATCTAAGCTCATGTCTGTTTGATTTGGGACTATAAGAGGGTTGAATGAATTTTCACTCACTTTAAAAAATTCATCGGCCATTTCGCCAACACCCGCCATAACCTGCGTTAAAGCGCCATGTTCAGCCTCTGATAAATTGCCATTAACTTCGTAACTTATGCCAAAACCATCTATCGCTTCACCTGTTTCTTCGTCATAACCTTGTGATGAGTTAAAGGTAATGTTTATAACATCACCCTCTTTAGTTTTTACCGAAAGCTCAAACAGGTAGTTATCGTCATCCTCATATTTTGCGCGATTGAGGCTTTCCATGTATGGATTAAGTGAGCGCTCAACACGTTGCTGGCTTGAGGCTAAAAAGTTTTTTGCTCATGCCCTAGCTGACCTAAACTCGATAAAATATCACTGGTATTAGCATACGCGCCCTGAATATTTTTAACTGACGTATTTAGTCTCTCAATTAATTGAGTGCTGTTTTCGTTTTTTAATAACCCCTCATGCTGAGAGCTTATTACGGTGCGCAGGGCAAGTTCTTCATCGGAGAGTTTATATTTAAGCGCGCTAGGTGTGCTTGAAATTGTAAATAAAGAGGTAAGTTGCTGTTGTAAAACGTCACTTACCTTTTGATTACTGGCTAGTGCTTCATCAAGAGTTTCATTATTTAACTGGCTTAATAACCCATCGGATATTTTTGGCGCGTTAGTTTGCAAATCATTAATAGCTTGAAGATCGCCGCTGGTGTGTAGCGCAGGAGTCACAGAGGTTTGGTTAGTGTTATTAACTGATTGGGCAAGCAAAGTGTTTAAATTAGCCAAACTGCCAAATACATTATTAACCATGATTATCCCTAATCGCTAAACTCTATTAAGTAATTTATCGGTCGTTTGGTTAAAAGCTTTAGGTTATTTGAACGCTTAAATTTGAGCTCAACAATGAGCAGATTAAATCACAAGATCATATTTTTATAATTGTTGATTAAAATTCCACTCTGAGTCGAAAATGAGCCTATTTATCCACTTTTAGACTGCATTTATAATGATTTTTAAATAGTTGTACTTGAAAATAACTATTTTCTTCCTTCAGGCTGTATAAAATTTAACTCTATGGAGAGTATTTATGAAAAATGAAATAACGTGCAATTTTTTTCTTGATGTGAAAGAAGGTAAATTAATAGAGTTCAAAGAACTCATTTATAAAATTGTGGATGTTGTAAAAAGGAGCCTGGCACTTTAACGTACACATATAATATCAGTGAAGATGGGAAAAAAATTCACATCGTTGAGAGATATAAAAATATAGCGTCAATCATCAGTCATATTGATGAAAGTTTTGCGCCATTCGCGAAAGCTTTTTATCCTTGGTTGATATTTATGCATTAAATGTTTACGGTGTTCCAGATAACAATTTACGTGAGAGACTGGACGTATTTGGCGCTAAATACCATGTATTAGTGGATGGGTTTTCTCGATAATAATACAAGAAAAGCACTAATATAAAATTATACACTTGTGAATATTACTCTTTTTATAAATAACCAGCTTATATATGAGGGCTATTTATCGACAAGAGAATTGCGCTAAAACTAGCAAAAACACGTATACATAATTGTTCTAAATAAAAATATTTAACCTGCCCCCTGGTTAAGAGATTTACTAACGTATTCAATCATGGTGATATTTAAATTTATTTTCTCTAGCCAGAGGTTTTCAGTGAAACAAGGCGAATTTACGCGTCAATAGCTGGCCTATTGCAAGTAAATTCAACGCCGTTAGCGTTTAAACTAGCTGCTTTTAATTTGCGACTCTATTAAAACAATTTCTGTGTATCTTCAGCATAAGCAATAATGAAAGGTATTTGTAAAAAAGTATAGAAGAGAGCCATTGATTATAGTTCTAACTCCATCAATGGCTTATTTATATCTGTATACCTATGATGATTTTTTTAGCGTTTCAGCAAAAATTTCTCCTGAAATAGCCCAATCTTCTGTTTTTACATCATTAAAAATAACGTAAACATATTGCGGATCAACATCAGCGTGTTTAGCTATTGATGCTGTCACTTCTTTTGCTATCGCTTGTTTAGCATGATCACGACCTTCAAACATTTGAATATTAACTACTGGCATTAGGTATCTCCTTTAATTAGATAGGTGTTAACTCGTCAACGATATGACGAAAACAGCATAACAAAGACGCATAAGTAGATAAATACGTAAAAAGGAGACTCTAAGTAGCATTAATTTCTACAATTAATTAAAATTACCTTCATCTGATAAGCGTACAAATTCGTCAATAATAAACCTGACACTGGGCAGGAGATGTTTTGTTTTTGGCCAAATAATATGTAACTCAGTTGAAGCAGGATTTAACTCTGGCAAAATTGGTACTAGCTTACCTTCATCTAGCCAAGGCTGAAGCAAAGACTTAGGGAACTGAATGATTCCCGCGCCAGCAATACAAGCATCGACCATAGCATCACCATCACTAATTTGATGAAAGGGCTTAGGATGAAAGCGCATATCATCACCATCGGTATTTTTAATTAACCAATGTAGTGAACTACCGCCTCGCCAAGCCACTATGCACTGATGGCTTGTTAACTCAGCAAGACTCGTTGGGGTACCTAAACGTGCTAAATAAGCAGGAGAAGCGGTTAAAATCAAATGTTGAGAAGTCAGTTTTCTAGCAACTAAATCACCACTATCTTTAATGGCACCAAATCGAATAGCTAAATCAAAGCCAGCATCGAGAGGATCAATAATTTTATCATTAAAAGTTACTGTTAGTTTTAATTGTGCATGTTGCTCAGCAAGCTTCAATAAAACAGGTAACACAAAAGAGCGACCAAACGCAGCTGGCACATCGATTCGTACTCGACCTGAAGGTTGGGATAATTTTGATTGTAACGCTAACTCTGCTGACTGAAGGGTATCTAATGCCAATTGACAGCTTGCTAAATACGCCTCTCCTTCAGTAGTTAAACTCAGTTTCCTAGTTGTGCGATGAAAAAGCTTGGTGTTTAAATGATTTTCTAATTTAGCAATGCTTTTACCTAATGCTGATTTGGAAATACCTAACTCTTCAGCTGCTGCGGTAAAGCTTTCATTTTTGGCCGCTGCGGTAAAATAGACAATGCCTCGAAAGGAATCAGATAACACTGTTGACGACATACAATAACACCTATTTATATGGTTAAAAATAAAACACTTCTTTCTAAATAATTACCTTATATTTGGCCTTAGATCATTACGACCTCGCATGGTCACTCAACATCAAAAATCGACCGTCAAGGCTACTAAAATGTTTTGATGTAGTTACTTGGAATCATAGCCAATACTTCTCAAAAGCTCTAATTATATGTAAGTTATCAGAGTATTCTAATTTCGAAACTATATCCAAATATTCTACTTTGTAAAAAACAGACTGTGTATCTAACTGAACTCTAGTTAAGAGGTTTACTAACACATTGAGACATGATTATATTTAAATTTATTTCTCTCTCACCAGAGACTTCCAGTGAAAACAAGGCGAATCTACACGTCAAATATTAACTTCATACCTTATAATTTCTGATTGAGAAATGATTTCAAAATCGAGTAAAAAAGGACCGATCCTTTTTGATCAAACCACTCAATAATTGTACTAATCAATGCAATTAGTCATAATTCTGTAACTTTGATCCGCGATAATCTTTATCCGATAAATGAATACACTCTAGAAGATTAAGTAAGATGAGTACACCTTTAGTGCAACTAACATTTGCACTGCAATCATTTGAAGATCCGATGTCTGCGGCTATGAGCCACACCATGGAATACGAAAAATTATCGCTTACAGCCAATGCTGCGCATAATATTACACTGCAATGTGTATTGCCTGATGCAGTCAATGAGGGCGATATAATTTCGCTTAGCGCAACACATCCAAGTGCGCGTGGTGCACAGTACTTTAGTGAGCACACACTCACTAATGCAGATCTTGAACGTGATTACGTAAACCTTACTTTGAGCCAAATTACACAAAGCCAATACTTTGTAATGCAAATGATGCTGCACGGTAAACACGCAACTTTAAAAAACAGCCTACAATTCGATATGCATATTAACGCATTTGAACAAGGTTACTGCGCACCCTTTGTTAATGTAGAACGGACTAAACCACAAGGTATTCGTAGCTATTTTGCGAGTATGGGATCTACGTTTTTATCGCTGTTTTAGTGCTGGCTGCACTCTTTGCAGATTTATAAGTTATTAGTCTGCAAAACTTACTTTACCCATAGTGACTCCCGCGATACCTTGTGCAGTATTACTTAGGTGTTGCTGCTCTCCTGCTAGGCATTCGTTTGCTAAAATAGCAAATAACACGGCCTCTTTTGCGTCGGGATTTATACCTAAATCGTCAGTATTTTTAAAAGCCTTAATACGTGGACAAAGCGCTGTAAGTTGCGCCATTAGTAACGGATTATGAATACCGCCACCACTTGCATACACCACACAATTTTGTGCGCGCTCTGCACACTCGTTTAATGCATTTGCTATAACGGTTGCAGTAAAGGTATTTAAGGTGGCCATTATATCTTCATAGCTTAAATGGTGAGTATTTGTAAGTTGCTGTGCGGCGTTTAAATACGCTAAGTTAAATACCTCAGGCCCTGTGGTTTTAGGCATTGGGAGTTTAAAAAACGCGTTATTACATAATGCATTCAATAATGGCGTATTTACCTTGCCTGCTTTTGCTATTTTTGCGCCATCGTCATAATGTAGTCCTATAAAATGCTGCTGTACGTAGGCATCCATAATGGTATTACCGGGGCCAATATCGGAGCTAAACACACCGTTTGCATCACCATTTTTGGGTAAAAACGTTAAGTTAGCTATGCCGCCCATATTTAGCAAAACCCGACTTTCAATAGCGCTCGAAAAATATAAATAATCGCCATACACAGCCAGTGGTGCGCCCTCGCCTCCTGCGGCTATGTGTTTTTGCCTAAAATCCCCAATGGTTGTAATACCCGTAGTAACGGCTATTTGGTCGCTATCGCCAATTTGTAAGGTGCCGTTATTAAAGCTTTTGTGATTATGTTGCGACTGCGGACAGTGGTAAATGGTTTGCCCGTGGCTCGCTATTACATCAATATTTGCTGGTTTTATTTGCCAAGTATGTAAGCACTGGTTAACCATATCGCCATGGAGTTTACCTACCCACGGGTGCAATAAAGTAACAAGCTCTAAATCGCATTCTCGCTTAGCAAATACCTGCTTTATTTTAGTTTTATAATCGTCGTTGTAGTCAACGGTGGTAAAATTTAAAACCTCAATGTGTGTATTTAAGCCTGCGCCCGTTACTTTACACAGTGCAACATCAAGCCCGTCCAACGAGGTTCCGCTCATTAAACCAATAATTAAACGGCTTGGTTTTTGGGCGCTGTTATAAAGCGCTTTAATGTGAGGGTGCATAATGGCATCTAAAATAGGTGTAATATTTTGCTTATATTAGAGGACTTTAAAACAAAGTAATAGACATAACTCTCACAACAAACACTTGAGTAAATTAAACTGATAGAAATCCAGTTTAAAATAACTAATACTTTACAAGTAACTGATTCATGGTGTAGTTTTATTATGCGAGGCGAGAGTTTAACTTTCTGCTGTTAATCTGCGGCGGTCATTGGCATGTTTCATTTATATCCGTTTCTGATGCTCTGCTCCTTGGTGTATCAATGTATAAGAGAAAACAAAGTCGCCTCGCTTTTTTATGGATGAATATTTTATGAGTTACCAATGCTGAATTTTTCTACTTCACTAATAATCAAGACACCAACATGTTTGAAAGAATGTAAATGTGTTGAAGGTTTAGCTAGGTTTCTTGGGTTTACTTCTTACAGTCAATTAGATGAACTAGTATACCCATCAATTAATCATCTTTATTATAGCTTTAAAATTCCAAAAAAACGGTCATAAGCGCATAATAAAAGCACCGAGGAAATCTTTAAAAAGTATCCAAGAATTGATCAACATTGAATTAGGTAACTATTTTTCTCCTAGAAACTCGACTCACGGCTTCATTAAAAATCGCAGTATTGTAAGCAATGCAGCTAAACATGTAGATAAAAAATATGTATTGAATTTAGACCTTGAAAATTTTTTGATTCAATCCATTTTGGACGAGTAAGAAATCTGTTTTGTTCTTACCCCTTAGTTTTATCGAAGCCTGTTGCGACAGTGTTATCTCATTTATGTTGTTATCAAGGAAAGTTACCCCAAGGCGCACCAACATCTCCTATTATTTCAAATATGATAGCTTACCGGTTAGATAAAGAAATTCAGTATTTAGCATCGAATAATAGGTGTACATATACACGCTATGCGGATGATTTGACGTTTTCATTCACCCAAAAAGAAGAAAACTACCCAGATCTATAGTCAAGGTATCGAGTGATTTAGACATCACTATTGGCCATGACCTCAAGGAAATTATATCAAAAAATGGATTTACTATTAATGACTCTAAAACACGCATTTCTTCAAAATGCCAAAGGCAAGAAGTTACAGGGATCACAGTTAATGAAAGAATGAATGTTCCCAGAAGTTTTATTAAACAAACTCGATCAATGCTTTATGCTTGGAAAACTTTTGGGTTAGAGAATGCCGAATTCCACTATTTAGACAAATATCATAAGAAAACCTTATTTGAAAAGCACAAAAGAAAAATAGATAAAAAAGAGGGGGTATTTTTTCAGAAAATAGTCAAAGGGCGTATTAATTTTATAAAAATGGTACGCGGCTCAGAAGACATTATTTATAGAAAAATTGCTTATGACTATTCTGTATTAACTGGTAAACCTAATTCAGACTTAATTAAAACCCCCTTAGATAAAGTGTGTGATTCCATATTCATCATTGAAAATATGCTTGATGCTTCGCAAGGGACAGCTTTTTTATTAAAAGATATAGGGATGATAACAAACGAACATGTCGTGGAAGGTATTGATGAAGACAACCCTGAGCTTCTGGAGTTTTTAGGCATTTTGAGCAAACAAATAAGAAAAATGTTACTTTTAAAAAATCTTGTAAATCTAGAGATTTGGCAATATTAAAACCAACAAAAGATTTTAATGGTATCAAAAGGCTCGACGTTGGTGATGATAGCTCACTAGATATTGGTTCAGAAGTTACAGTGTTAGGCTTTCCTCAATACTCACCAGATGAAACCCCTATATAAATACTGGAAAAATTATACAGTCGAAAATATTATATGACCAAAAAATATGGCTTTTGGATATTCCTATAATTCATGGGAATAGTGGCGGACCAGTATTAGATAAAGATCAAAAAGTTATTGGCATAGCATCCAGAGGATCTGCAAAACACGACCAATCAACTAAGCTACATGGCTTTATACCCATATCAACTTTGTTGAAGTATTTTAAAGAAAAATCTTAATAATTACCTATAGAGCAATTTCAATACCTCTTTTATATAAAAATCATTTGTGGACGGAATCCAATGATCACCCTCAGAGATTTTAAAGCCCAAGACGCGCCTTTTATTATTAACACCTTAAATGATGAACAGGTGACTCGTTACTTATCGTCAAAAATTCCGTTCCCGTATACTCAAGCCGATGCTGATTGGTGGATAAACCAAGGCTCAAAAAACGGTATTATTAAGGCCATTGTTGTAAATGGGGAATTTGCGGGCTGTATTGGCATAACTTCCGGCGAATTTGAATACAGCCACAGTGGCGAAATTGGTTATTGGCTAAATAAAACCTATTGGGGGCAAGGCATTATTACTCGCGCTATTGAACTTATCTGCGAAGAAGCGTTTGCGCAATCTAACCTAAATAGAATTTTTGGCGCTGTGTTTGCTGGTAATACTGGCTCTATGAAGGCACTTACTAAGAGCGGCTTTGAACAAGAGGCTGTGCTTAAACAGGCCATTTATAAAAACGGGGTGTTTTACAACAATCATATATTTAGTAAGCTAAAATAAACCATTTAGAATAAATACTCTGCAAAGCTTGAATTACCAGTACCTCGCCCAAAGCTCATCTATTGAGGTAAAAATATATATTTACACTGCTTAGCACGCATTATTGTTTAGGTTAGATATTAATTTAACGCATAAACATTCGCTAAGTAAATTCACTTTAATAGGAGATCTTTTATGTCTACAACTAGTCGCCAACTTACTCTTGAATCACGCCCTAATGGCGCTCCAACAGATGAAAACTTTAAATTAAAAACAGTAGAGCTTCCTGCATTAAAAGACGGCGAAGTTTTACTACGCACTATTTACCTATCACTAGACCCGTATATGCGTGGTCGTATGAGCGATGCTAAGTCGTACGCAGACCCAGTTAATATTGGCGATGTAATGGTTGGCGCAACCGTGTGCCAAGTAGAGGAGTCTAAAAACGATAAGTTTAGGATCGGCGAATGGGTACTTGCCTACACAGGTTGGCAAGACTACGCCATTACCGACGGCGAAGGCTTAATGCAGTTAGGTAAAGAACCTGCAAACCCTTCATACGCATTAGGTATTATGGGTATGCCTGGCTTTACTGCTTACATGGGTTTACTTGATATTGGCCAGCCTAAAGAAGGCGAAACCGTAGTTGTTGCAGCAGCAACAGGCCCTGTAGGCGCAACCGTTGGTCAAATAGCTAAAATTAAAGGCTGTAAAGTAGTGGGTGTTGCTGGTGGTAGCGAAAAATGTGCACACGCAGTTGAAAAACTAGGGTTTGATGCCTGTATCGATCACAAAGCTGATGACTTTGCGGAGCAGCTAGAAAAAGCCTGCGATAAAGGCATTGATGTTTACTACGAAAATGTGGGCGGAAAAGTATTCGACGCCGTACTGCCACTATTAAATACCGCAGCGCGCGTACCACTGTGTGGTTTAGTATCGCAATACAACGCTACTAGCTTGCCAGAAGGCCCAGACCGCTTAGGTATGCTAATGGGTCAATTGCTTACTAAGCGTATTAAAATGCAAGGTTTTATCATTTTTGATGATTACGGTGACCGTTACGACGAGTTTGCACAAGACATGCAAAAATGGCTACAAGACGGAAAAATTCAATACCGTGAGCACATGGTAGAAGGCATCGAAAATACAGTAGACGCGTTCAACGATATGATTTGCGGCAAAAACTTTGGTAAAACAGTGGTTAAAATTAATAACCCACTTTAATTTTAAACGGCTTGTAAGGCCAAGCCCTTACAAGCCATAAAAGGACTGACATGATTAAACTACACCATTTAAATAAATCCCGTTCTAAACGTATAATTTGGCTTTTAGAAGAGCTAGATGTTGACTACGAAATTGTGGCTTATCAGCGTAATAAAGACACCTTCCTAGCCCCTGACGAATTAAAACATATTCATCAACTTGGTAAGTCGCCGGTAATTGAAGACGGCGGTTTAATTATTGCTGAATCAGGCGCTATTACCGACTACCTTATTTCTAAATACGGCAACGGTAAATTTGCTCCAAAAGTAGATACCGCTGAATATGTTGACTACCAGCAATGGCTGCACTTTGCAGAAAGTTCAGCAATTTTACCGCTTTTACTTAAAATGTTTGTACTAAAAGATGGCGCTAAAACACAGTTTTTAGAAGGCTATGCCGACGCTGAAACAGCTAAAGTAATTAGCTACTTTAACGACCGCCTTGAAAGTAAACGTTATTTAGTGGGCGATACCCTAACGGGCGCTGATTTTATGATGTCGTTTATTGTTGAAATTGTTAAAAACTCAGGCCAATTAGCGCACTTTAAAAACCTCGTTAAATACGACGAGCAATTACAAAGCCATGAAAAGTTTCATACAGCTAATGAGCTAGAAGCAAAGTACGACTAATAAATGATTTAATATAGATAAACTCAAGAGGCCTTAGGCCTCTTTTTTAGCTTTATAGCTTAACCATAAATTTTATATACATATTTTTTACAAAAAAACTTATTATTGTGCTAAAACTAGTAGTCATGGTGCATAATGCATTCATTATTCTAAAATTTCTTAATTGTACTGGTAAGCTTAAAACGAGTACTTTTCATATTTGGGACAAACCATGACAATAAATATGCGCTTAGCTACTGGTTTCGGCGTGATCTTATCAATGATGCTTATTTTAACCATTATCGGAATTTCACGTGTTAGCCTCATTAACTCTAATATTACTCACATAACAGACGTAAATTCGGTAAAACAGCGATACGCTATTAATTTTAGAGGCAGTGTACACGACAGGGCTATTGCAGTTCGCGATGTTGTGTTAATAACAAGCCAGAGCGATTTAAATACTGTTTTTAATAATATAAAAGAACTCGACGCATTTTATCAAACATCGAGCCGCGCTATGGCCGAGTTAACTACAGATATGTCGAGTACAGAGCGCTCTCTTATAAATAAAATTAACCAAATAGAACGACGTACCCTCCCTTTTATACAAAATGTAATAAGCGCTAAAAATGCGGGTAATTTAAACGAGGCTTCGAATATTTTATTAAACGATGCCCGCCCTGCTTTTACCGAGTGGCTTAATACCATAAATCAATTTATAAACTTGCAAGAGCAAGCAAATCAAATAACAACTATCGATACCCGCGAAGTAGCCAGCTCATTTAAAATATGGATGATTTCGTTAACGGCACTCGCTATTATCATTGGTGCAAGCGTCGCTTATATTATTAGCCAGCTGATCAGAAACTCAGTCGGTGGAGAACCGCAAGAAGCCGCTGAAGTAATTGCACTTATCGCACAAGGCGATTTAAGAGGCGATGTACACTCGTGTTGCCCCAACAGCATGATGGCATCAGTAGGAGTAATGCAAACTAAGCTAAAAGCCATTGTAGATAGTATTATTAATTCATCTAAAGAGCTCTCAACACATTCGGCAAGTGTGGCATCAGGCTCACAACAAGCACTAAGCGCAGCCGATACACAAGTGACATATACCAATTCTGCTGTCAGTAGTTTAGAAGAAATGAGTCGCAGTATTCACTCTGTTGCCGATGCAGTAAGGCAAACTGAAGACAATTCAAAAGTTACGGCCCAGTTATCGCAGCAAGGCAGTACGGCAGTGCAAAAAGTAGCAGCCGAAATTGAACAAATATCGGTAACAGTAAAAGCGACGGTTACTCAAGTAAATGTACTTCAAGAACATGTAAAGCACATTGGCGATATTTTAAGTGTGATACGCGGTATTTCTGATCAAACAAACTTGCTTGCACTAAATGCTGCAATAGAAGCCGCAAGAGCAGGCGAAACAGGCCGAGGGTTTGCCGTTGTTGCTGATGAGGTAAGACAACTTGCCCAGCGTACCGGTGATGCAACAGGCGATATTGAAAAGATGATTTTGCAAGTACAAGAAAACACGCAAGCATCGGTAACAGCAATGGAAACCACTGTACCGCAAGTAGAAAACGGCTTAACGCTTACTCACGAGGCAAACGAGTTACTACACCAAATACAGCAACAAGCTAACGACTCATTAAGTAACGTACTTGAAATTGTTGAAGCAACATCAAACCAAGTAGCCACCGTGGCGCAAATTAGTACCGGCGTTGAAGAAATTGCCAGTATGTCGAAAGAAACCAGTATGTCACTTAATAGTAACGCACAAGAAGCCGTTGCATTAGCTGACCTTTCAAACACACTTAAGAAATATATTAGTTACTTTAAAGTTTAAGTGTTTAGCGTTTTACAGTAATTAAAAAAGGGGCTTTAAGCCCCTTTGTTGTAGGTAGTAATAAGTTGTATGTAGGTATAATCTAGTTAACTAACTTGCTATCACTATATACCCGCTAAATCGCGCTCAGTAATACACTCACCCGACGCCATTTCAAACTCGCGGCATACCAATGGGCGGTTTTCGTAAATAGAGCACATAAGCGTATTTCTATCGAGCGCTTCGCACCAACCATCGTCTGCGCGCTTCATTACCTCGCTCCCCCATTTGTCGTATTCAATATAGTTAAAGGGCACGCCGGTATCGGTTACTATGCGCACTTCTAATTGGCAACAACAGGCTTGGCAGTTAGCACATGTAACTGGCTCTGAGATAGTAGAAATATTTTCAACGGGGATAACAATATGCGGCATAGTGGCTTAAATAAGAGAAACTCGTCAATTAGGATACACGAGCGGTCAAAACGTGCTAGTAAATTTTATTGTAGTTGATAAATATAATACTAATCCGAAATAATACTTAATCAATTTGATTAGTTAATCTGATACTAAAATTTCTTATATACGACTGTATGGGTGCAGGAGGTAGAGCAATGCAGGGAGCAATTATCGATAAAAACTAAATAACAAAATTTTTGTCTTGTTATAAACAATACTTTTTTATCTTAAAGTAGCTCATTTAATTAAACGAGCGGGTATGCCAATTAAAAATATTAAGCGTGCTATTACTTAGCACGCTTGTTTGGTGTTTTTTAATATTAAAAGTTTAAAACCACTTTAACATCGCCCGATACCGCAGAGGTAGAAACAAAACCAATGGTATTTGGGTTAGTTGCAACCATTTTAATGACCTCAGCGTCATTTTCGAGCGCTTTAGGTGGCGTGCCTTTGCCTGTAAAAATAAGTTTTGACCAATATGCTCTCAACTGTGAAGCGCTTTTATTGAGTAACTTGCTGTTAAACTGCTCTGTAGCGGTATTTTTTTCTTCTTGAGATACAGGAATAATTGTATTGCCATTACTAAACGACTTTTCTTTTCCGGTGTAAATTCGAGTAATAACAGACTCGTCAAAGCTGCTATCATTCGAGGGATGCACAATAATGGCAAAATCTGCAAAGGCAACATTACTAAACAAAAACAGAACACATAACACTAATTTTTTCATCTCTATCCCCTTAAAAAACAATACCAAACGTGGTTACTTTACTATTACTCATTACTGCTGATGAAAACGAGCCACTTTGTCTCTTTCTTGCAGCAGTTTTAAACACATCTAAAACAATCAATTTTGAAGTCTCGATGCTCACATCATCTATGTATGAACGAAATATCCACGTTGAGTATAGTTAAACCACGAGAAAATAAACAAAAATTTAACATTTTTTATCGTTATTCTGGTTTGGTAATTATTTAAATACCTATCTAGCAAGAAGTGTTGCTTTAATTTCGCTATAACGCATCTGCTCGCACAGTGCAAAACCACTCAGCTGGCGCACTTTATTACGCGCAAATAACGGCACACTCATCCCCGCTAAAAAGCGGCATTGGGTTTCAATACCCACATTATGATTACCCTTACCTGCCATATGCGCTAAAAACTCATCTACCTTTTGATAAATAAGTTGCTCGTCAATATAGGCAGGCTCTATAGAGTATTCAAGCTTAACCGCATGGCCTCTACACACACTACAATGCCCGCATTGCTCAGGTGCATTTTGATCGTCAAAATAGCGCGCTAAGTTATAGCTTAAGCAACTTTGTAGCTCAAAAAAGCGAACCAGTGCAGCAATACGTTTAATTTCGGCCTGTTCTTTATCGCTAAAGTAGTCGTGCAGTTGCTGGGCAAGTTCAGGGTTGTTTATAACCTCTCCATGCACTTTGTATACTTGGGTAATACGTTTAGTTTCAAGCGTTATTAGGTTTTTTTCGGCTAGGTAGTCAAGAGCAGCCACTACACGTTTTCGATCAACCTGCGCGGCTTGTGTAAGGGAGTCAAAATTTAGCGTACCCCATATTTTTTTAAAATCGGTATGGCTAAATATTTGTGTTAAAAATGCTTGGCGCTGCTGGTCAAACTGGCTTAGTAGCTCGTTTTTATCAACCAAAAATTTGTATTTAAAATCGGCATAGTAGGCATATTGTGGCGTTATTGCGCCTTGCATTTCTAGTTGTACTAGCAAGGTTTTAAGGGCCAGTTGCCTAATATTGCTTTCGCTTGAAAGGCTGTACTCTTGCATTTCCCATTGCTGGTGGCTTTGGCGAATATCGTTAATTACATATTCAATACCGCTAAGCTCTGGGGTGTCGCCATATACAAAGTTTTCAACCGTATTTAGCCCATCTAAATTGGCAAGGGTGTAGCAATTTGATGGATTGCCATCGCGCCCTGCACGGCCAATTTCTTGGCTGTAGTTTTCTATCGATTTAGGTAAGTCATAGTGTATAACAAAGCGAATGTCCGACTTATCAACGCCCATACCAAAGGCAATGGTAGCCACCACTACGTTAATTTTACCCGCCATAAAGTCATCTTGAATTTGCCAGCGTAGCGTATCTTCAAGCCCTGCATGGTAAGCAACAGCGTGAATACCTTGCGCGCTTAGCACATTAGCGACTTGCTCTGCGCTTTGCTGTAGCGTTACATACACAATACCAGGGCCACTTTGCGCGCGCACAATGTTGGTAAGCTCGGTATTTTTATCGGCTGTTTTAACACTCAACACGCTTAAATCTAAATTAGCGCGGTAAAAGCCCGTTTGTACAATGCACTCAGGCGATATAGCAAATCGCTCTGCCATATCGCGTTTTACTTTTTTTGTGGCCGTTGCAGTAAGCAACAACACTAAAGGAATATTAAGCTCTTCGCGGTAACGTGGCAGTTTAAGGTAGTCGGGTCTAAAGTTATGGCCCCATTCTGATATACAGTGCGCTTCGTCTACCACCAGCATAGAAAGCGCCACTTGGCTTATAAATTCTCTAAAGCGTTCGTTTTTAAATCGCTCAACCGAGACCATTAATACTTTAATTTTACCGTTTCGCACGTCGTTCATTATAGTGCTGCTTTGCATTTGATCTTGGCTCGAATCAAGGCTGGCAGCATAAATGCCTTTGCTATTTAAAAAGCTAATTTGATCTTTCATCAACGCAAGTAAAGGCGAAACCACTAAGGTTAAATTAGGTAAGTGCAAAGCAGTGAGTTGGTAACACAACGATTTACCCGAGCCGGTCGGAAATATAGCCAACGACGATTGACCATTTAAAAGCTGCTCTATAGTTTGTTGCTGCCCTGTTCTAAATTGGCTAAAACCAAAATGTTGTTCAAGTGACTGAATTAATGGCGTGGTCATAAATACCCTTTTCGTTGTTTTTCAAACAGCGATTTAACTGCACAGCTAAGCGATAAAAAAGTGAGTATAACTTATATGCCTTTAATCATCATTTTTTGCTGACATATCCTTTATTTAAGCGCAAAATAACCTCACTAAAGAGTATGTTATTACGTTTGCCAAAAATAATTTTCATAATACCCAAATAACCTCAAAACACTAAAAATAATACAGATTATTTGGGTATATTATTTTTAAGGGCAACGTTATGAGTATTACAATACCTAAAATCGTCGTTATTGGCGGTGGTGCTGGCGGGCTAGAGCTTGCAACCCAACTAGGGCATAAACTAGGGAAAAAAACCAAGCAGATATACTGTTAATAGACAAAAACCGTACCCACATATGGAAGCCGTTACTGCACGAAGTAGCGACAGGCTCTATTGACCCCGATTTAGATGGCGTTGTGTACTCAGCCCATGCCGCAAAACATCATTACCGTTTTCAACTTGGTACTTTTTGCAATATAGACCAAAGCAATAAAACAATTACTCTCTCCCCGCTCAACGACGAGTTAGGCCACACCATTTTACCTGGGCGCACGGTACGCTACGATCACCTTGTTATTGCCATTGGCAGCGTAAGTAACGACTTTAATACCCGAGGTATAAAAGAGCATTGTTACTTTTTAGACTCAAGCCAACAAGCAGAACGCTTTCAGCATTCATTACTCGACAGCTTTACGCGCCTTCATCAGGACGACAATCAACAACAATCGCTTAATATCGCCATTGTAGGCGGCGGTGCTACCGGTGTTGAACTCTCAGCTGAGCTTTACCATGTGTCTGAGCTATTAAAGTTGTATGGCTTAACAAATATGTCATCTAAACGTTTACATATACATTTAATAGAGGCAGGCCCGCGTATTTTACCTGCATTACCAGAGCGCATAGCCACCAGCGCCAAACGCGAACTATTAAAACTCGGCGTAAACGTACGTGAGCAAACGCAAGTAAAAGAAGGCACCGCACAAGGCTTTATCACCAAAGATGAAGAACACATTGATGCCGATATTATGGTGTGGGCAGCAGGCGTAAAAGCGCCTGATTTTATAAAAGATTTAGGTGTTTTTGAGTTGACCCGCAGCAACCAAATTCAAGTAAACGAGTTTTTACAAAGCACCGTTGATGAAAGCATTTTTGTGTTAGGCGATTGCTGCGCATTTACGCAAGCAGATGGTAAGCAAGTACCACCACGCGCACAATCGGCGCACCAAATGGCGCAGTGCGTCGAAAAAAACCTTATCGCAACGCTAAAGCAGCAACCACTACGCGGCTTTAAGTATAGCGACCATGGCTCACTTGTTAATTTATCAAGCTACAGTACTGTGGGTAATTTAATGGGTAACCTCACCAGTAATACCTTTTTTATTGAAGGTAAAATTGCCCGCTTTATGTATATATCGCTTTATAGAATGCATCAACGCGCTATTCACGGCAGTGCAAAAACCTTTGCATTATGGATAAGCGAAAAAGTACTGCGTGTAGTGCGCCCAAAAATGAAGTTACATTAAAGGCGATTTAAATTAAAGGCAGTGAGCGTTATCACTGTCTTTAATTTTTAACATTGTCTGTGTAGAGTATTTAAAACAACTAAGGAAATTGGGTTATGACGGGCAAAACGCTAATTTTCAACTTTGATGGCACAGGGAATGAGCCCCGTGACGCAGAGCAATTTAGCTCAGAACACTTTAAAGAAGACGCCAGTATTTCTAATATTCTAAAATTACACTTACTGCTTGGCGGTAAATTAGAAGACTCCCCCATTACCCCACAGTCAAACCAACTCAGTTTTTATTATCAAGGGATAGGCACTAAAGGTAGTCGCTTAAAGCGTGTATTAAACCAAACATTTGCACCTCGTGGTGACGATGTAGCCAGTATTTTAAATCAGGCTTTAACCGATTTTAAAACTCATTACCAACTAGGCGATTCACTACTTTTAGCAGGCTTTAGTCGAGGTGCAGCACTTGCCAGGCGCTTTGCAAAATGTTTGGAGTTATTAATATGTGAGCGAGTCTACCTTTGTGTATTTGATACAGTAGCCTCAATTGGCTTATCAAAAGTAAGTAAAGCAACGCGCGGCGCTGAACATGTTATTTTTGAAAACCACACCATAGCCACAAACGTATCTCAAGCTCTGCACTGTGTATCCCTTGACGAAAAACGCCGCGCCTTTGAACCCACACTAATGAACCATCAAAATAACATTACCGAGCTGTGGTTTGCGGGCGCGCATTCAGACATTGGCGGTGGTTACTACCGCGATGGCCTAGCCGATATTAGCCTGCGTTATGCACTTGAGTGGTTAATAGAGCAACCGCTTAATATTTCGTTACTAACTAGCCACGATATAGATTACACAACACTACTACCCAATAACAACTTAGTTGCGCAAGATGATGTGACGGTTATTCCTGATCCGCTCGCATTAAGTCATCAGCAAAATTACTTTTGGTTTAACCCCTTATTTAAACTAGTAGACAGAGAATGCTATGTACTTATAGATAACGAAGCTAGCAATCTTAAACCTTTAGTGCATCACAGCGTTGCAGAGCGTATTAACAAGCTAACCAGTTACCGCCCAGAATCGCTTAAAAAACTGCATTACAAAATTAGCTATAACGACAACACCACGCTTAGCTTTATTGGTTTAAGCCAACATATAGAACTGGCTAATCAAAACATGAATGTGCTGAGCGTTAACCAAAGCCAAGATGTAATAGTATTTGCTAGTGAGCAATACAATGCAACTGGCCTTATGCTAGAGCAAGGCGCTACTTACCGTTTTACCCCATATCCAAATCAATACTGGTTTGACGATGGTATAAAGTGCACACCAATAGGTTGGCATCGCGATAATGTGAAGCTTGGCGTAAAAGAAATCCCAATGGCAGTGCTTGAGCCATTTAGACGATTGCCTCATGCACAATGGTTTTCGTTGATAGGAGCGATTAATAAAAACGACGAGCACCTATTTAAAATAGCTGACGGCGCTGATATTAAAATTACTAAATCTGGTGAGTTTTGCCCATTTGCAAACGACTTAAGCCGCTTTTATGGTGCGAACGCAGGAAAAATAAAAGTAAAAGTAACAAGACTGGAATAGCCTGTAGACGCGCAGCTTGCTGGCGTGTAAAAACGCAGTTTTTAGGGTATTAAGTAATGAGAAGCTTTGCTTCTAACGTGAGCAAGCTCGACGTCTACACATCATATTCTGAAACTTGGGTATAAACCCTGTAGACGCGCAGCTTGTTGGCGTAACGAGTGCAGCTCGTCATATTTTAAAATGAAAAACAGACTTTAGGTTAGAAGCTGCGCTTCTCGCGTGAGCAAGCTCTACGCCTACAAGAAATCGTAACCGCAGCTCAATAATCATTACCTTGTAGACCCGCAGCTTGCTGGCGTAACGAGTGAAGCTCGTCATATTTAAAATGAAAAACAGACTTTAAAATTAAAAACGATGCTTCTCGCGTGAGTTAGTTCTGCGCTGTCGAAAGCCCTATTTGATCGGTGCTATTTAAGCGGCGATTAAATAGGACTCTTGTCCTGAATGCTTGTTGCTGCGTTTAAACGAACCTTTACCTTTTTTAGCTTTAACCACTTGTGGTTTAAATAATTTAGAGGTGACCATCGCCGCTAGTGCATTGTGGTTTATAACGCCTCGTCCTGTGTCTACCGCGCTGGTGTTTGCGGTTTTTGCTTTAGATTTTTTAGTCATATATTTCCTATCAACTAATGGTTATTTTAAGTTAAATAATAAAGAGGCTTTTATATTGGCCTATTTAAGAGATGGCGATTGTAGGCTTAATTTTCAACCGCGCAAGTATTTTTAATGCCCAACAGGTGCTTTTTTATAATAAAAAAGCATAAAAAAAGCGCAGTTAATAACTGCGCTTAATATTACTTTAGTTTACTTTATAAATTAAAAACTAAAGCTTACTTTTGCATAATACGTTCTGCCGTCAAAACCGTATGGCAATGCGCGTACAGGGTATTTAAATGCGCCGTTGGTGATAAAATTAAGTACTTCGTCATCACCTAATTCATCTGGCGTTTCGTCAAATACGTTATCGGCACCAACCGAAAGCGCAAACATGTCGTTAATTTGGTAGCTA
This sequence comes from Pseudoalteromonas sp. B62, assembly GCF_037162565.1. Lineage (NCBI taxonomy): Bacteria > Pseudomonadati > Pseudomonadota > Gammaproteobacteria > Alteromonadales > Pseudoalteromonadaceae > Pseudoalteromonas > Pseudoalteromonas sp. B62. Next base: position 704,370 of record NZ_JARLVB010000001.1, read on the forward strand.
ACATTTAAATCAACTAACACTGCAGACTCAACTGTACTTGTTGGTTTAAATGAACCCGTAGGCGAAAGCTCACCTGGTAATGAAATATGGTCGTTACCAAAGTATTTTACGTCTGTTTCGCCAAAGTAGTTAAAGCGAATGGTTGATGTGTAGGCATCGCGTTCGTAGTCAAACGTAAGCGTTGCACGTTCGCTCGGTTGTCCGTCGGTAAAAAAGCTGCGTTGTAAATCATCAAAAGCAACCGCTTCAGGAATACCGTCTTTTGCATTTACGCTGTCAATTTTAGTATCGTTTAGGTTACCTGCAAAGGTTACTCCTAAATTGCCGCCTTCAACTTCAGTGCGGTACGATGCAATAATATCAACACCTTGCGTAGTAGAATCAACCGAGTTTGAGAAGTAGTTAGCTTGCACTGCACCAGTTGCTTGTAGCGCTGCAACCGCTTCTGAGCTAAACGATACGTCGTCAACCGAAAGTAAGCTGCCAAGTGTAATACGGTCTTCAATTTCTACACGGTAAAAATCAACCGTTAACGAAAGCTCGCTTGTTACATCGTAAACAAAACCTGCACTGTAGTTTGTTGATGTTTCAAGCTCTAAGCTATCTACGCCTAGCGCACTTGGGAAAGCGGTCCCAGTGTTTGCCGTGAACGACTGCGTTAATGTGCCGTCTGAGCCTAAGTTAGTTGTAAAAGCTGTATAACCACTTTGTTGAAGTGATGGCGCTCTAAAACCAGTAGACAGTGCACCACGTACTGCAAAGTCATCTGAAAATTCATAACGTGTTGCTAATTTACCAATTAAATCATCCCCAGCATCTGAGAAATCTTCATAGCGTAGCGCACCACTTACGTTCCATGCGTCGGTGATCATGGTTTCTACGTCTACATAAACTGCGTAGCTGTTACGGTCGCTGTCGTTAGTTGCCTCTGGGCGCAGGCCGTTATAAGCTTGAAAACCACACTGTGCAAATTGATCCGGATCGTTTACTGATGGGTACGAGGTATCCATATTTGCTAACCCACACGCGTATGATGCTTCATCGCCAGGCACTATTTCGTAGTTTTCTTTACGGTATTCGGCGCCTACTGTTACATATAAAGGCTCACTACGGCCAATATCTACAATACCGTTTACATCAAGGTTAACCGTTGTTTGATCAAATCTAAAACCACCTGAGTAACCGCCAGTAGGGCCAGAGTTTGCTGCAATATCGGTATCGCTTGCACTTGGGTTGTTAAATAAATACTCAGCCGCGTAAGAAGCGTTTAATGTATTGCGTGATGTAAAATCGTATTGGTTTTCACCATAAACAGCCGATACATCGTAAGTCCAGTCTGTGTTTATATCGCCTTTAAAGCCAAGCGCGACTGAAATATCTTGTGCTTCGTTATATATGCGCGGTAAAAAACCATCACTATATACTTGGGTTACGTTTTTAGAGGCTTCGTTAAAGTTACGGTAAAAACCATTACCCAGCGCCGTGCGCTCAGAGTAGCCACCAAACGAGTAAAGCTCGCCGTCGCCCATTGGTAATGCCATGTTGTAAAATAACGACGTAAATTCACTTTCTGAGTTACCTTGGCCCCAGCGTACATCTTCACTTAGCGTACCTGGTTCAACATTAAGCGAACCACCTGTATCGCGCTCTGCACGATTAGTTCCGTCGGCATCACGGTACTCAAGCGATAGGTTAATAAAGCCGCCTTCGTTACCTAATTCAAAACCACGATTTAAACCTGCTGAAATAGTGTCGCCGTCACCTTCACTTGTGCCGCCGTATTGTACAAAACCCGTTGTAATACCGGTTGAGTTATTAAGAGATAAGTTAATAACACCTGCAATCGCGTCAGAGCCATACTGCGCTGCAGCGCCGTCGCGTAATACTTCAACGCCTTTAAGCGCCGTTAACGGAATAGCATTCATATCAGTACCCGCAGCGCCTGCACCTACAGTACCGTTAAGGCCAAAAATTGATTGGTTATGACGACGTTTACCATTTACTAATACAAGGGTTTGATCTGGTTGTAAGCCGCGAAGTGTTGCGGGTCTAAATAAATCAGAACCGTCTGATACTTGTGTACGCGAAAAGTTAAATGAAGGCGCTGTCGCTTGAAGGCTTTGGCCTAATTCAGTAAAACCACCTTTAGTTAAATCATCCGCGTCAATTAAATCAATAGGAGAAGAAGACTCTGTAGAGGTGCGGTTAGATACACGCGATCCTAATACAGATATTTGCTCTATGTTTTTACCAGCTTGCACTGGTGCTTCTTCTGCGTTAACAATGCTTGGTGCGCTAAACGCAAAAGCAACGGCTACAGCAAGTGTATTTAAACGGTATGTTGACATAGTGACGACCCTGTTTTTTGTGTGTTCTTATAAATTATTTAAACCACTTTATTAGCAGCCTGTGCAAACATCCTAGCAACATATACAAATAAAAAGAAACAAAAAATGGTCTAATTATGCAAATATTTTATAACATAAGAAAAAAACACTTAAAAGTGCGTTAAATACATACAAAACAGGTATTAATTTTCAAACCGCTTATTTTAACGTTTTGTTTACAATGTAAATTATAATGGTTATTGTCTGTTTTGACGGGTAATGAACAAAAAATACTCGTAACTTAGTCTAAGGCACTATTTACTTTTATTTCTTCGTCGAAAATAGCATATAGCGCAAACAAGCATTTTTAACTTGCCGACTACTCAGTAATTAACTTTAAGCATAAACATTTAGGGCGTGTTGCTCTTTGGTGGTTGAATTTGCAGTAGGCTGCTTGGTTTTTAGGCAAGGCCCATGTAGTGTGGTTATTATCCATAAGTAGGCGATAACGCAGCATAAATACCAAACATGCGCTGCCCGAAAGGTTCTTTCTAGGGACTAATTTTAATCCACAAAGATCAACGCGCCCTAATCATCTTTGACAATTATGTAACTGGAGTGATTTTTTGAGCTACGCTTTAATAAAGTAATTTAAATAAAAAATACATTATTGACTTGTAAGGATAAAGCTATGACAGACACAGCTAAAAAAGCTGCCATGACTCACATTGATGTACTATGCGTTGACGATGATGAAATAGTATTGCGTTCACTCACCCGTTTACTAAAAACAAACAAACTAACGGCGATCGCGTGCAGTAACCCCGAAACAGCTTTAACACATTTAAAAAGCCACGAGTTTGGCTTAATCATCAGCGATATGCGCATGCCAAAAATGAATGGCGCACAGTTTTTAGAGCAAGCCCGTAAGCTTGCGCCTGACACACAGCGTATTTTATTAACAGGGTATGCCGACATAGAAACGACCTTAGCCGCAGTTAACCAAGGTCAAATAAGCGGTTATATCCAAAAGCCTTGGCAAAACGATCTGCTACTTGGCAGCATTAATAATAGCCTTGAAAAATTTCAGCTAAAAAAACAAAATCAAATACTTGAAGAACAAGTAAAAACTCAAAACTTGGAACTTATCGAATTAAACAATGATCTTGAACAACGTGTAGAAAAACGAACTAAAAAAATCAAACAAGTTTTAAAACAATTAGAAGAAGCAAGTGAACGAGAAAAGATAGAGCATAAATCAACCGTCGAGCTTTTATATAACTTTATAAATGCAAACCCTTATCTCGATGGAAATAGGGCACAAAACATTGCCAATACCTGCACCCAAATAGCGCTTTATTTAAATTTATCGCAGAAAAGTATCGATCTTGCGCCGATGGCAGGCTACTTAGCGCAAATAGGGTTACTTGCCATGGATCCTGATCTTTATAAAAAACCAGTCAATAAATTAAGCGAGTCGCAGCGTAAAACATTTTATACGCACCCAAGCACAGCGCAATTAATGCTAATGCCAGCAACACATTTACATGATGTTTCTGACGCTATTTACCATCAGTTTGAGCGTTATAACGGGAATGGCATGCCAAAAGGTTTAGCCGGCAACGATATACCGATTGGCGCAATGGTGTTGGGTTTAGCGCGTGATTACTGGGATGCTTTTGAACAAAGTAATGCCGCAAATGAGCAAGACCGCCATGTACATGCGCTCGATACTGTAAAGCTTTATAGCGGTACATTTTATCACCCTAAAATTGTACGTGCTCTTGAGGCTAGTCAAACAAAAATGCGTGAGCAAAAAGCTCAGCTGGTTCAATACTTATTTGTAATGCTAGCGAACTTAAAGAGAACATGATTTTAGGACACGCTCTGCATAGCCACACAGGCATAATGCTATTACCAAAAGGCCATATATTTAGCCGCAAATCAATCGAAAAACTGCAACAGCTTGAAGCCAAAAAGCCGACTCCATTTAGAATAATGGTTAAAACCGCTAAATGATTGATCTAAATCGCAGTTTTTTTCGTTACAATGTGTCTAAAATAAATTAATGACTTTGCTTGAAGGAGCACACCGTGTCGCGATTTTCTGCCGTTACCGACAATCCCCACGATCAGCGTTTTAACCAAAAAACGGGAATATTGCTTACCAACTTAGGTAGTCCTGATGCGCCGACGGCTGCAGCACTGCGTATTTACTTACGAGAGTTTTTATCAGACCCCCGTATTGTAGAAATACCACGCCTAATATGGATGATTATTTTGCATGGTATTATTTTACGAGTCCGCCCTAAGCGTTCAGCCAAATTATATGAAAGTATATGGACCGAAAACGGATCACCACTAACCCATATTACACGCCAGCAAAGTATTAAGTTAAATACCCTACTAAAAGAAAAAGGCTACACCAATACCGAAGTTGTTATGGCAATGCGCTACGGCAATCCATCTATTGAAGCTGGCCTTGAAGCCTTACGAGAAAAGGGGTTAACACGTATTGTTATAATGCCAATGTATCCACAATATTCGAGCCCAACTACGGGTTCTACGTTTGATGCTGTATCAAACGTACTCCGTAAATGGCGCTGGGTACCAGAGCTACATTTTATAAACGGCTATCATAAAAATACACGCTATATTGAATCGCTTGCAAACAGCATCAGTGAAGATTTAGAAGCCAACGGCGTGCCACAAAAATTGGTTTTTCGTACCACGGCATGCCTAAACTATTCTTAGAACGAGGCGACCCGTATCATTGTTTGTGTTTACAAACGACCCGCTTAGTAGTAGAAAAGTTAGGCTTGGATAAAGATAAAGTAATTAGTACGTTTCAGAGCCGCTTTGGCAAAGCTGAATGGTTAAAACCTTATACCGATGCAACACTTCAAAGCCTACCAAGTGAGGGAATTAAAGACATAGCGATTATAAGCCCTGCTTTTAGTGCTGACTGCCTCGAAACACTTGAAGAACTTGAAGGCGAAAATCGTGAAATTTTTGAAGAAGCTGGTGGCGAAAAATACCGTTACATTGCGGCACTCAATGACCGAGACGATCACATTGAAGCCATATATGATGTACTAAAACCGATGTTATAAACGTTCATAACTGCGCGTAAATAGTGACTTTTAAGCGGTGTTAGCATTAACACCGCTTTTTATTTTATAAAACCTCACCTACAACAATCAAACACCCAACTTGTAGGTGCGAATTTACTTCGCGCTTGTAAAAATTTAAAAATTAGCGAGGTATAAAACCTCACCTACAGCAATCAAACACCCAACTTGTAGGTGCGAATTTACTTCGCGCTCGTAAAAATTTAAAAATTAGTGAGGTATAAAACCTCACCTACAGCAATCAAACACCCAACTTGTAGATGCGAATTTACTTCGCGCTCGTAAAAATTTAAAAATTAGTGAGGTATAAACCTCACCTACAGCAATCAAACACCCAACTTATAGGTGCGAATTTACTTCGTGCTTGTAAAAAGTTAAAAATTAGCGAGGTGTAAAACCTCACTTACAACAATTAAGTACCCAACTTGTAGGTGCGAATTTACTTCGCGCATGTAAAAGCTTAAAAATTAGCGAGGTATAAAACCTCGCCTACAACAATTAAGCACCCAACTTGTAGGTGCAAATTTACTTCGCGCTTGCAAAAAGTTAAAAATTAGCGAGGTATAAAACCTCACCTACAGCAATCAAACACCCAACTTGTAGGTGCGAATTTACTTCGCGCTCGTAAAAATTTAAAAATTAGTGAGGTATAAAACCTCACCTACAACAATTAAGCACCCAACTTATAGGTGCGAATTTACTTCGCGCTTGTAAAAATTAGCGAGGTATAAAACCTCACCTACAACAATCAAACACCCAACTTGTAGGTGCGAATTTACTTCGCGCATGTAAAAGCTTAAAAATTAGCGAGGTATAAAACCTCACCTACAACAATTAAGTATTAACTCAATCCTTTCGGGTAATCATTACCGTGCACACACCTGCGATAATTCCCCAAAAAGCAGATCCGACCGAGAGCAGCGTTAAATCTGACGCTGTAACTAAAAATGTTACAATGGCAGCTTCAGTATATTGCGAGCCATTCAATGCTTGCTGCAAACTATTCGCAATAGTGCCAAACAGTGCAATACCTGCAAGTGCCAAAATAAGTGCTTGTGGTAAACTTGCAACTAGCCCAACTAACGTTGCTGCACATAACGCCATTATTATATAAAAAACACCACCAGCAATACTTGCCCAATAACGCTTATCAGGGTTTTTATCCGCTTCTTCGCTCATGCAAATAGCGGCGGTTATTGCAGCTAAATTTATAGAATATGCCCCAAATGGTGCAGTTATAATATTAATGAAGCCTGTCACATTAAGTGATGCAGAAATAGGTACTTTATAATTATGTGCTTTGAGGACGGCTATACCGGGCAAATTTTGCGACGTCATGGTGACAATATAAAGTGGTAAACCAATGCTAATACATGCTTTTAAGTTAAACATGGGAGCGGTGTAAGTAAATTGGCTCATTTTCCAATGCAATGCAGTCGTATCAATATTTCCCATACTCCACGCCAGTAACACACCCAAAATAAGTACACTAAGCATTGCAAAGCGGGCAAAAAATCGCTTACCTACAAAGTACATAAGTACCATTAAGCCAATCACTAAAGGCATGTCGTTCATGAAATTAAACACGTCAATGCCAAACGTAACAAGTACACCAGCAAGCATGGCACATGCTAGTTCACTGGGAATACGGTTCATTATTTTTTCAAACCAGCCCGTTATTCCCGACAAAAAAACTAATAACGCCGATAGCATAAATGCACCAATCGCTTCATTCAAGTTATACCCTTGAGCGCTTGAAATAAGTAATGCAGCCCCAGTCGTAGACCATGCAATTAATACCGGCACTTTATAATAATACGATAAACCAATGGAACTAAGCCCCATAACCAAACCAAGCATTAAAATCCAGCTGGCAACTAAATCAGGAGTGCCTCCTAGGGTAATTACGACTTGGTAAATCAACGCAATTGAACTCGAAAAGCCAATAATAACCGCTACGAGTCCTGCTGTAATTCGATTAAGCAACTGATCAGAAACCGCCATAAATCCCTCTAATATTTATTTTTATGTACACAACATACGTGGCTAATATTTTCTTTGCAATTAACTATTACGCTACAAAAAGTGAAATAAATTCATTTTTATTTTTTACCTAAATTAATAACCAAACCAACATAAAACTATTGTATTAAACAGAATAAAAAAGTTATCACAAACAATCTAAAGCCCGCTAAAACACTGACAAAACCAGTACATAACCACTCAATTTTTGTACCTGTAAAAAATAACCATAAGTTTAATAAGGGATTTAAAAATAAAGTGCTTAACACTTTTTGATTACATTTATTCGCTTGATCTAATCTAATTTATGCTATAAAACGTAACAAATAGTTAACTTAAAACACCAAAAGAGAAACAGATGAAAAAAGTTGCAGTCTTAATTATTGCCATTCCCTTGTCGGCATTTGCACTTTATGAACTATTTATTCATACCGACCACACTGCAGAACCAATTGCACCTGTAGCAATTGACTTAGTGCCGGTTAGTACTCTTCGTACACAAAATACACATGCGCCAGCCCCTATTGATATGAGTAAAGATCCTATTAATGTCAAAGCGGTTTCAGCCCCAAAACAAAATATGACATTTAATGAATTCGATGCTGTAAACCGCCTCTCAAATAAAGCAAAACAAGTACTTATAAATGCAAAAGTGTTACCAACTGACTTACATAATGAAGCTTACATTGAATTTGACTTAGCTTCATTGCAGGCATTAAAAGCGGGCGAAAACTTCGACTTAGCAATTCCTCAAACAGCCGAAACGTTCACGGCAGAGATCACTAATGTTATTGAATCAAGCAACGGTGATAAAAGTATATTTGGCCGCGTAGTTGGCGTAGATGGCGCAATGCACAACACAGTATTAACCGTAGGAAAAGACGCCGTATACGGGCAATTTACGGCACCTTCGGGTAATTACGTATTTGAAAGTAAAGGTAAGTATGGCTGGATAGCTGCAAAACGTGATTTATATAAAAATCATATAGAGCATGACGTAACGGCACCTAAACCTAAAATTGAAAAAGGTGTAGACATATTTGCACCAAAAATAGATGGCTAATTAACCAAATTAAAAATTTGAGCGCACCCGTTGCGACAATATTTTAAACACCAAAAATCAACCACACTAAGAGTAAGGAAATACAATAATGAAAAAAGTAATCACTACAACCGCTGTTGCAGCAGCACTATGTGTAGCAAGTGTTGCACAAGCAGAGACTATTGATATCGGTATTTTATATACAGATCAGTCAGCAGCGGCTACTAGTAATATCAACACTAAAATCAATCAGCTAATTGCCTTCACAAATCAGGTTTATAGCCAAAATGGTGTAGGTATTACGCTGCGTTTAGCGGGTACACAAAACCTAGGTGACTATGCCATTACACCATCAGAGCAGTGGCTTGATTCGGTAACCGAAAGCAGCTATGTAGATGGTTTACGCAGCGATTGGAAAGCCGATATGATTGCCGTACTAGGTACTGGCGAAAGTGCTGGAAATGGACTTATTTCATGTGGTTTAGCATGGGTTGGGCAAGGTACTAACGGCAACCTATACAACTCAATGAGCGACCGCATGTATTCAATTACAGCTATTGATTGTGGTGCAACTACGTTTGTACATGAACTTGGTCATAACCAAGGCTTAGCACATTCACGTAAACAGGGTGATACTTCTGGTGGTGTATACACTGACGGTATGGGTCACGGTGTACAAAATGAGTTTGCAAGTATTATGGCCTATCCACATGTATATGGAAGTGCAACACAATACGACTACTTCTCTAATCCTAATTGGAGTGTAAATAACATACCATTTGGTGTAACTAACCAGTCGTATGCTATTCGCACTGTAACAGCAACTAAAACAAGCATTGCCAATTTTAAATAAATGCTTATAAAAGTGGGTTATCCATTACCCACTTTTAAAAAATAAACATTATAACCTTCCCCCAAGAGCGCTTAGCGCTCTTTTTTGGTAAAGCTTAATGTACAACCATTTTTTGCTTTATAGCGGGCATTAACGTTTTACCGTCACCATCAACTTTGCTTAATAATTTAAGACCCATTACTTTTGCAAGCACAGGGTAAATATCAAGATTACTTACTTTATCTAAGCTAATTCCTTCTTTAAAAGCAGGGCCACTAGCTATAAACGTAGCAGCCATGTCATCGGTATAGGCATAGCCATGCGTACCTAAATACATCGGCTTTTTAGTATTAGTAAACACCGCAGGTGCTGTGGTTTGTACAACGATATCGCCCACACGCGTACCTTTATTATAATGATAGCCTGCTAATTGTTCATCAGTTAAAACGGTATAACGTCCTTTAGCCGCTTTTTCTAAACGCGCTTTATAGCCTGCTATATCAGCATATTTAGCATTCGGTTGTGTATAAATAAGTAAACGAGGGCCTGTATTTTTAACTAAAAAGTTTTCATCTTGAGGCAATGTTGTTACATCAATACTTTTATCTGGGTTTACGCTCGTCATACCGTGATCTGATACAATTACTAGGTTTACGTCTTGCTCTAATTTGCGTAGGCGAGTTTGTAATTGCCCCATCAACTCATCAAGCTGTTTAACTGCATCTCGAGTTTGTGGTGCGTCTGGCCCAAATTCATGACCCATGCTATCAACCAACGAAAAGTAACTTGCAATAAAACGCGGGCGCTGTGCTTTTGGTAAACTTAACCACTGAATAATTTGATCTACACGGCTTTGGTAATCGCTATATTTAGAATAATGGTAAAAGTAATCGGGGTCATGCCGTTAAATAACGCATCCGACTCAGGCCAAAAGTACGTTGCTGATTTAAGCCCCTGCATTTTTGCTAAATTCCAAAGAGGGATACCTTTTACCCAAGTGCTATCGCCAAGTGCTTTACCCATACTGTAACACTCATTTTTGCGGGCTTTATCGCAAAAGTTATTATCAACAATACCGTGATTGACAGGAAGTAAGCCCGTAATAATAGAAATATGATTAGGAAACGTTTTAGTAGGATAAACAGGTATTAACTTTTGAGCGCGAACGCCGCGATCGGCCATTGCCTTTAAGTTTGGCGCACCGTGCTTTTCAATGTAATCCCAACGCAGACCATCAATTGATACAAGCACCACCGTTTGCTCTTTTGCTGCAAGTGCAACATTACTCATTCCTGTTAATAGGCAAATTGATATTACCTTTAAGATCCACTGCTGCATTATAAATACCCGCCTAGTTAAAAGTGCGCTAAATACTGAAAATAATGATTTGATAATACAATTGACTGCCCGCAAATGATACAAGCGCCTGTACCTAACTCATCTAGGTGTATATATTAACGTAAGTATATTAAAAAAGAATGACACCGCGCACTCACTTTGCCAGTCATCAACAATAAAAAGGACAACGATGACTATTGATTTTAGTAAAAAAATAACCCCTGCGCGCATGTATCGCACAACATCTAACTTGCAAATGGCGCTTGAAAGCGACCGAGGTCGTATAATAAACAGTGCTGCTATTCGTCGTTTGCAACAAAAAACACAAGTATTTCCACTTGAGCGTAATGCAGCCGTTCGTTCGCGCCTTACTCATTCGCTTGAAGTACAACAAGTTGGTCGTTTTATAGTGCAGCGTATTTTTGCTAATTTAAGCTACCAACAACAAAAAGACTACGGCCTAACAGGACTAGAACGCCCACTAGAAAGCCTAGTAGAAATGGCCTGCCTCATGCACGACATAGGCAATCCGCCATTTGGACATTTTGGCGAAGCAGCTATAAATCATTGGTTTAATAATAATTTGCTAAGCGTTACACCCGAACGTTGTAAAGAGCCAAATACAGGCATTGGCGTTGTTTTTAAACACCTTGCACTGGATATTTGTAACTTTGAAGGTAATGCGCAAGGCATACGTATTATTCACTCTTTGCAAACACTCAATCTAACCTACAGTCAAAGTGCGGGGATTTTAAAGTACACCCGCCCAGCAGGCCTTGATACAAAAGACATACCACAAAATAAAAACTACTTAATGAAAAAAGTTGGGTATTACTACAGCGAAAAAAGCTTCGTAGAAACACTACAAAAGGAATTAACCATAGAGCCTTATTGCCGTCATCCTGCCAGTTATATAATGGAAGCTGCTGATGATATTTCATATTGTCTTGCCGACATTGAAGACGCTGTAGAAAAAGATATTATAAGCACTGAGCTATTATGCATTCAGCTTAAAAGTCACTATAAAAAAGCACTTATAAATCTCACCATTGACGATTCTGAACACCTAGATTTTGTAGATAAAGCCGTAGACTACGCACTCGAACGCGCCAAAGCACAACCATATAACTTTAACAGTGAATTTTTTATATACTTGCGCGTTTCACTCCTGCACCCGCTGGTGAGTCATGCGGCAAAACGCTTTATCGAAAACATAGAGCCGATTTATCATGGCGACTTTAATCATGCCCTTTTAGAGGACAGAAGCCACCTGCATGCTGTTACCAAAGCATTAAAAAATGTAGCGCTTAAATATGTGTTTTCAAACAAAGAAGTCGAAAAGCTCGAACTGCAAGGCTATAGAATCATTAACGGCCTACTTGATTGCTATAAACCATTACTATTATTAAATAGCGACGATTTTAAACGTGCGCTCAATGGCGATTCACGATTGTTAATCGAGTCAAGATTAGTTAAAAAACTATCTAAAAAGCACTTAAACAGCTACTCACATGCCATTAACGCCATGCAAGAGGAACCTAATCACTTTGCCGCATACGAGTTTTATTACCGTTGTAGATTGATTCAAGATTACATAAGCGGCATGACCGACCAATTTGCCTACGACGAGTATCGTAGCTTAATGGTAATAGACTAATAACGCGGTAAGTTTTAGGCTCTGTCGCCTTTCAGGATTAAAATTTATTCAATTTAGGGGCAGCGCATGTTTGGCATTTATGCTGTGTTATTGCCTATTTATGGGGAGCAACCACACTGCATAGACTCTGCCTTGCCTAAATACCAGACATACAACCTCGAAAGATAACCAGCCCCTAGATAAATTTTAGTTTTGCGCTTAAAATCGAACTATTAATGTTTAAGCGCTATTTACCTTTATGATCACTTTACTAACACGCCTTACCTTTTGTTTTGCCCTATTTTATAGCGTTAACAGCGCAGCATATAACGAAGCCATGTGCATACTTATAAAACAAGAAATACAGCAAAATAGTGGTGATAAAACAAGTCGAAAATACAGAAACGCAATACGCGACTACAACAATAACTGTAACAAACCCAAACAAGCCCAAACATACCCAAAACCGCCAATAGAAACAGCTCCGGTTATAACACCAGTGCAATCTCAAGTTGTGGAGCCAACACTTAACACGCCACAAAATCCAGCAACACTACAAACGCCACTGCCCGTTAGTATTAAAAACGAGCAACAACAAAACACGATTGAACAGCCAAATATTAATAATGAAGTAATAATAAATGCAGAGCCTCAAGCCAAATCAGTTATTGATCAACAAAGTACACAGCCACTAAAAAGCAGTGTACCTGTAAAGGTTAAAACACCAGCAAATATAACTGCTCCCGTAGTAAAACCAGCACCGGTTATTGTACCTGCACCAATAGAATCAAAGTTCGCTGCTTTTACCTAGCTTATTATTTGTAATAGTAATACTTATTGCTGTGATGGTATTAATACGTTTACGTCGCACTAAACAAAGTAAAGCCGAAATTATTGCGCCTGTGGTAACTGAAACACAGGTACTTAAATCACAAAAAATAGCCCCACCATTAAACGTAAGTACGAAAGATGCGCCAACCAAGCAAACGCCAACCAATGCGCCTGAAATAATAGATGAAAATAAAACAATAAAGAGCAACCAGCCACAATTAAAAGCCAATAAAACACAAAAAATAAACGCCGACCACAACAATATTGACGAAGTCTTGCCTACAACATTAGCGCAAACAAACGAAGCAACATTTACTGAAATAAAACCAAAATCAGAACCAAACTACACCGAATTTGCAGCAGCCGCTAAAACCACTGAAGCGCAAGTTAACAAGGCCAATCGCTTCACTGAGCCACAAGTACAAGAACTTGACCCCCATGCCCAGCCTATAAAAAAACAACCTAAACAAACAACACAATCTTCTGCAACCGTGCACAGTAATCCACTCATAAATAATGAGCTAAAACCGGTTATCGCAAGCCCAGAACCGTTAAAACCTAGCGAAACTACTGACGATTTACATACGCCTAAAAAAGTAGCGACCCCAGAGTTTACCAACTTTAGTTCCGCGCACAATTTTAAAGAACCAGAAATACGCACCTTCGATCCAAATGCTCCGCTACCAGGCGAAAAAGTAATGCCTAAAGCAGCACCAAGGCCTATAAACGCAGAGCATGAAACAACAAAGAGTGCAGCTGAAAAAAAGAAACAGTAAACAAAGCAAGCAGCAATCCATTTGCAAACTTATCGCTTGATGAAAGCTGGGATCCAAATTCGGCAGAAAAGCCAACTATAGAAGAAAAAAACGCGCACCTAAATCACAAGCACTCATTGACGCAGAAGAACGCGCTAAAAAAATGCAAACCAAAGAATGATCTGCCTGCGATAAAAACGTAAGTGCGATTTTACATCGCGCTTTGGCTTATAACTTTAACGCTCACCTAACTCCTGTAGACGCAAAGCTTGCTTGCGTGAAAAGCGCAGCTTTTAATTTGTAGATGGGCTTTATCGCCACAACCTTGTACATGCCTAAACACAATGCGAGGTATAAAACCTCACCTACATTAATTTAAACACCGCGCTCAACAAAGCGTAGGTGCGATTTTACATCGCGCTTTGGCTTATATAACTTTAACGCTCACCTAACACCTTTAGACGCAAAGCTTGCTTGCGTGAAAAGCGCAGCTTTTAATTTGTAGATGGGCTTATTCGCTACAACCTTGTGCATGCCTAAACACAATGCGAGGTATAAAATCTCACCTACAATAATGTAAACACCGCGCTCAACAAAGCGTAGGTGCGATTTTACATCGCGCTTTGGCTTATATAACCTTAAGGCTCACCTAACTCCTGTAGACGCAAAGCTTGCTTGCGTGAAAAGCGCAGCTTTTAATTTGTAGATGAGTTTATTCGCTGCAACTTTGTACACGCCTAAAATACAATGCGAGGTATAAAACCTCACCTACAACAATGCAAACACCACTCTCAACAAAACCGTAGGTGCGATTTTACATCGCGCTTTTGGTTTTAGTTTCAAATTACTATGAATAACGCATAAATAACCGTAATCCGCTCATTAACCTCATCAATACACATACAGACAGGTTAAAAATTATGAGCCCTGAAAGGCATTTTTAACCACTGAGAATACTCACGTTTAAGATTTGGTAATTGCGTATACAGCATTTTTTTAACTTTTTTGCAGACAACTTACTACACGGTGATTGTTGCTCAGTAAGCATTATATTTTTTAGTAAAGCTCTACCTGCTTGTGTATCCATTAAAAAATAAATAGCAGCCCAACTACTTGCATAAAGTTTGCTGTTATCGCCTTTTTTCCACGTATCCTCTAAGCCGATTAACCAATTAATTGTAAATACACTTTTAGTAATATTGTTATTCTTTGTCCACGATCTATTTGGTTCAACAATACCTGTTTGCATATTATTTTTAGTCAGCTCAAAGTACTCCGCAAACCCTTCATTTAGCCATCTTGGTGTGTAGCCCAATACAGCCTTATTTATGGCGTGCACCGCTTCATGAACCGACGTACGCATTGCACTTTGTGCATTATCATAATGAATAAAAGCAGAATTACTCCCGTGAAAATACATACCCGCAGTGTTTTTAGGATCACCACCGCGATGCTTTATTACCGACTCGTAAGCACTGCGAGTAGCCAAAACCGTTAGGTTTAGTTTCACCTTTTTAAGCGCATGCACACCAATTACTTGGCCATACGCCTTAAATACCGTATTGATCTTAATGCGCAACTCTTGATTAAATGACGACGGTAAATTAGGTGTATTTAAAGTAAGATCAAAATAATCTAGCGATTCAACAAAACCAGGATTGTAAGTTGCTACTGCAAAGTCAGGCTTTTTATCACTAAAATGAGGAACGCCCTCACTGTCGGTCCACGTAAATATATCGCCATTACGTTTATATTTAACCTCACCTAACGATACATCTACGCAACGCGTATTGTTAACTTGTGATAAGTGATTATCGGCAGACACTAACGTATGTTGCAACGTCGTTGTGCTTACTTTTTCGGGCCGTTTTGTACTTAAAGGCTCAGTAACTATTTGCGATGCTAGATCGTTATATATGCGTTTAACCTCACCAATTGGGTCATTATAATTAAATACCCGTCCAGTAAAATGATTAGCAATAAGTGCCGACGCAATTAGCAGCACAAAAAATACAAACACCACGCGTAATTTAGTTTTAAACATATTTATGGGTGCTCTTTCCACTGTGCTTCAAAAAGATCTTTTTGCTTACCCCTATATTCGCTGCACCACACAAAGTCGGCCGACCCTATCCCTTTTTTACGGCAACGTTTAGGTAGTTTATAAAATGTTGACCAAGCATCAAGCTTAGCAGCATCTTTATAGCTATCGCTGTGCAAAGACATGTTTGATACTTTTTGATTGAGTAGCCAATTGCTATTAGGCGTACGAGTTGAGGTAGAAGAAGTAGCCTGATAAGCGCTACCACTCTTTTTAGGCTTACTGCAGTGATTAGCAAGTAATGTAAATAGCGCTTTATCGCGTGCAGTTAAACGCTCACCTTCTTTATTACTGTAGCCACTTCTAAATTGAGACCGAATAGCTTCGCGCTGCTTTTTAATGCTATCGCATTGGGCTTGTGTGTAAGCCTCACCAGCTTGAGGCAAAGTTGTAGATACGCTAATAAGTACCAGTAAAATCCATTTGATCATTATTCATTCCCTGAATTAAAACTTTAAAAGAGTGTACCTATAAATGTGAAAAAACACATCAACATTACTAATCCAAAAAGCAAAAATTAAAGCTATGGGTGGGAGTTCACATTAGCCTTGGCTTTAATAAAGCGCTCACGAGGTAAAAAACCTCACCTACAATAATTAAACCACCATATTCAACAAAACCGTAGGTGCGATTTTACATCGCGCTTTGGTCTTGGCTTTTACAAAAACACCATGCGAGGTATAAAACCGCACCTACAACAATTCAAACACCTATTCGCCTCACATAGCGAGGCGAATAGGTGTTTAATTGCCTCATTGGACAACCTTGTAACGTGTACTACGCCCACCTGCGGCGGTTTTTATCATGAATCCAAGCGTTTGCAAGTCCGATAAATGGCGTGTTGCGGTTGCACGGCTAACCTTAGCCACTTTTTGATACTGACTCGCACTAATACCCTGTTCAAATTGGCCATCAAGTAACTTATTAAGCACTTTTACTTGCTGCTCACCTAACTTTGTTTGATCTTTACTTGCCCAGTAATTGGTTTTAAAAATTGTTTGCTCAATATTATTAAGCGTATGGTGTATCGCATTATTGAGCGTACGTAAAAACCACTTAATCCACTTTGTAATACAAAGCTCTCCACGCTGAGTTGCTTCAAGCACTTCGTAGTAGCTTTTTCTGTCTTCTAAAATAGCCACCGACATAGCGTAAAACCGAATTGACTCAGCATGTTCTTGCGCTAATGCCAGGTCGGTTATAAGCCGTGTAATACGCCCATTACCATCCTCAAGTGGATGTATTGTTACAAACCATAAGTGTGCGATAGCTGCCCGAATAAAAGGGTCTATTTGAGGTTCATTTTGCGCTTTGTTAAACCAGTTAAAAAATAGCGAAAGCTCTTTATTTACTCGCTCTTTAGGAGGCGCTGTAAAATGTAATATCGGTTTATCTAAGCGCCCCGACACTACTTGCATAGGCTCGTCACCACGCAATTGCCCGCCTTCAATTTTAGTAAACAAGCTTTGCTCACCTGCAAACAATAAGCGATGCCAATTAAGCACTCGCTCTAAATTAAGCGCTGAGTCTGTGTTATTTATCGCATCAAGCATAATCTCTGCAAGATTATCGCTTTGCACAGTTGTTGGGTAAGGCTGCTCATCAATATTGAGCTTTTTTGCAAGTGAAGAGCGAACCGAAAATGCATTAAGCTTTTCGCCCTCAATCGCACTGGAGTGAATAATATTTGCAAGTAAGGTATCAAGGGCCTGCTGCTTTTGATGAGCAGTTTGCACGCCCATACGCCCTACTAATAAACCTTGATTATATGAAAGCTCCCTTAGCAAAGGAGCAAGCGCCGCATCATCCCACGTAAAGTTTGGCCAGTTTTGCTGTTGCCATATCCACATAGTCTTTATGTCCTAAAATTGATTAGCTTCAGTCTACGTCAATTATTCGCCTCATACAATGAGGTGAATAATTGAGTTAATTGCCTCATTACTTTTAAGCGCTACACAGAGAAGAAATAAACAAGCAATTTAAAACTAGGTGTAAACCTCACCTACATTAATTTAAACACCACATTAAACAAAACCGTAGGTGCGATTTTACATCGCGCTTTGGTCTTGGCTTTTACAAAAACACCATGCGAGGTATAAAACCGCACCTACATTAATTTAAACACCACTCTCAACAAAACCGTCAGGGCGCGAGCATACTTTGTTAAAAATGTTAACCAAAAGAAGTTCTTCTCTAAAAGCATCATCATAACAAGCTCTTACACACTTACTTCTTATTGACCCCTTGCTTTTCGTATGCTGCTTTATCATGTTCCTAACGACGCGTCTAAATAGTGCCATATGTTGCGCACTTAATGGCTCATTTATTTGACAGGCATCTTCTTTAAATACGACATCCAGTATCCAGTGTTGCTGATTTTCTATCAGCCAATGTTGTCTTATTGCTTTACTTATCAATATATTGTCTGTCAACGATGTTAGGTAGTAATGTGTGTCAATACTCGTTCTATTACCCTTCGTTCGCTCTCGCTGCACCGCAACGATTGTCCTAACTGATGGCCAGCTCTCTTTAATTTCACTCGGTAATAAACGCGCATCAAGACAATCTATCGTGCGTACTTCTTTTCGCCCATGCCCTGCATCTTGTGTTACATGACTAAGTATCTCTGAGTTTTCAGATTCATACTGGTGTGTAAATGCATCTTGAATCGCGCTATAAAGTTTCTTTTGATTACCCTTTGCTTGCACTAGATAATCTGCATGTCTGCTAATTAGCTGTTTTAGCGTTTCTTTTTGGCAGTGCAAAGCATCAAGTGTAATGACGGTGTTATTGATATCGAGTATTTTCAATAAATCCCGAACTGCCGGTATTTCATTCGTCTTACTGCCAACTGTTTGGTGGAATAATGTGAGACCTGCCTCACAATCAAATGCTGAGACGAGGTGTAATTTATCAGCAATGTGTTTACTTGCTCCGCGAATAGTTTTGCCATCGAAGGCAATGACAGGATGCGCTGATTTAACGCGGTTTTGATTGACCCAGCTATACATCGCGAGTAGTAATGAGTCAGTATCAACGGTTCTAAAAATCCGAGCAATACTATGTCGAGTGGGTATGCCATTTTTGAAAGAACGAAATCCTCTTAACCAATTAAGCTTACTTTCGCCATAGACTTCAATATCTTGCCAGTTTTCACACCCTGATGTAACGGCAGTAATAATAAGAAAAAGCACATCAACTAAGTTATGGTGTTGATTTATATGTGAACGATTATCTTTGACGAGTTCTAAATGTGAGAAGAGTGACATAATAAGTTTAAGGTGATTAAATTTATGGTATTAGATCATAAAATTTGTTTATTTACAAAGTGTGATCCCGCCCTGACAAAACCGTAGGTGCGATTTTACATCGCGCTTTTGGTTTTAATTTATTTTTCGAACCTAAATAAACGCATCCATATTTGGTAATTGTATTATTTATTCACTTAGCTTATTTGCAACTTTATTAATTATTTTTATGCATAAATGAATGTGGGCTAATTCAGAAGTAAATAAGTTTTTTTGAGTTTAAATGTATATTTATCGTCCAAAAGTTAACTTTACCTTATTTATAAATAATAGAATCGAATCTAAAATATAAATTACTTAAGCTAAGTTAATGACACTTTGAGATTGATAGCTCACCTAAGCAACTGCAGAAGCCCGGCTTGCTATTAGGGCGTGTGACCTTTCGTGATTGATTTTGCAGCAGACTGTTTGGTATTCAGGCAAGGCAGAGTCTATGTGCTGTGGTTATTCCCCATAAATAGGCGATAACGCAGCATAAATACCAAACATGCACTGCCTTTTGGGTTTTTTTAGGGACAATTAACTCTTTGTTGCTCGGCTTTTACTTATTCTTGCATGGATGTAAGCCAGTAGGGTAAAGCAGAAGCAGTCACCGAGCCCACTAGGTTACAAACCTCGCGGCGCGATTTAATAGCCCCTAGATTGAACAAATTTCACCCCACAAAGGTCAACACGCCCTAAATAAAACAAATATCAATTTTAATGTTCACTAGAAAACTGATAGGTTATTATTACAGTTTTTATCAATGGTTAGTTTTTCGTGGCAAATGAAGTTATACAGAAAATAATTAAGTACTTGCAGCAAAACACCGACATTGACGTGGTTTGGTTATATGGCTCCCACGCAAAAGGGACAGCCCAACCCCATAGTGACATTGACTTAGCCGTAGCATTTAAAAACTTTGATCTGGAGTTCTTTGATAAGCGCCTTAGACCAAAAGAGCTTGAGCTTGAAATAAGTAATGCACTTAATCTTAACGAACAACTTATTTCGATTGTTGATATAAATATTATTCCAAGTTATTTAGCTTTCAACGTTATTGAATATGGAAAAATAATTATAAGCAATAATAGTGTTAGAGCGATGAAAGAGCAGCAGCGTATATATAGCCAGTTCGAATTTGAAACCATAGCGAGTAAACATGACTGATACCGGAATTACACTTTATTTAAGTGAAGTAACACGCCATATTGACGAATATATGCAAGAACTCGACGAACTCAGTCAAATCGATTCACTTAATAGCAGAGATTACCGAGCTGCAGAGCGATTACTACAGTTAATGACCGAGGTGTGTATTGGTTTATCAAAGCATTGGCTTAAGCAGCACAAAAGTAGTACCAGTAGCAACGCCTATCAAACATTTAGCGAACTTACTAATTTAGGCTTTTTGAGCGAGGCAGAACTACTGTCATGGCGTAAAATTATAGGCTTACGAAATGCACTTGTTCACGATTACTTAAATATTGATCAAAGTATCGTTAAAACAATCATTAAAAAGCAACACTACATAACTATGCACGCATTTAGTATTAAAGCGATTACAGAGCTAAACAAAGATTCATAGATAAAACCTCACCTACAATAATGTAAACACCGCACTCAACAAAAGCGTAGGTGCGATTTTACATCGCGCTTTGTTCTTGGTTTTAATAAAGCACCATGCGAGGTATAAAACCTCACCTACATTAATTTAAACACCACTCTCAACGAAACCGTAGGTGCGATTTTACATCGCGCTTTGTTCTTGGTTTTTACAAAAACACCATGCGAGGTATAAAACCTCACCTACATTAATTTAAACACCACACTCAACAAAACCGTAGGTGCGATTTTACATCGCGCTTTGTTCTTGGTTTAAATAAAACACCATGCGAGGTATAAAACCTCACCTACAACAATACAAACACCACACTCAACAAAGCGTAGGTGCGATTTTATATCGCGCTTTTGGTTTTAAACAAAGCTCACTCATACATCTGTAGGCGCAAAGCTTGCTCGCGCGAAAAGCGAAGCTTTTAAAATAATTTACTTATATCGCATTGGCGATGGCAACCAAGGGGCGCATAGCGCTGTCCCCCTTAGAATCACACAGCCCCCTCAATTTCACTTATCTTTAAACACAAAATTATTATGAGCGTAAACGCCATGAAAGCATCACTTTCACATCCCTGTACGCTGCCCAGTTCGGATATCTCTACCCTCTCGTTCAAAACTACGTTTTTCACCCATTTGCAAGCATCGCTTTCCTCGCATTGCCTAAAGGGATTTAGGCACTTGGAATTTGTCGGGAACAAAATTCCGCCATGCGAGGTAATTACTCATTAATTATGTGTTTGCAGGTGAAGTTGAAGGGGATGATTACCAGGGCATCAGTCTTTAAATATTTGCTGTAGGCACCCTACTTGCTCTCGTAGGAAGGGTAGCTTATTGAATTTCATATAACATTAGCAACCACAATTGCTTTACTCTTACTAAGTGAAAAGCAATTATGTATTGACTACTTAATTAAAAATCATTAGTCTTTTTTAAACAATTGAAAAGTAAGGATACTGATCATGGCTCTAGAAATTAGAATCTGCTTGGATGCAGTTACTGCAGAAGTAGTAAAATGTAAAACTGATAAAAACAATACTTTCTCACAAGATAACAATCACATAAAAAGTAAAGTAATCACCTCAGGTACACCATATATTTGGCGCAAAGAATACACTGACTCTTTAACCGCTCCTACAACAGAACAAAAAAATATAGTCAATCAATTTGCGCTTTTATCAGCACAATCAAGAAGAAACATAGCTGGAATGCTGCGAGATTTTGGCAGCGAAACATTACTTGCTATTTCTGACTTTCAAGCTCAAGTTATACCATTTTTAGCAAACAACACACATGGTATTGTTGGTTCAGGCCCACATCAATAGAAGCTCGCAGTTCAAAATTTGTTACTTTAGCGGGTAAATATGAAGCATCTTTAAAAGATATACGGGCCGCACATAAGTCAGGCATGCCTAAATACCATATGGTCGCTTTAGAGCAAAAAGCTCTTGGACTATTTAAAGAGCTTCAAGTTAAATATCAAGCTGAACTACAACGCTTTATGAATACTAACCGTGCAAGTCGCAGGGGTACGGTTTGGTCTAATCCTAATCGTGGTGTTCACATAGCTA
Source organism: Pseudoalteromonas sp. B62 (assembly GCF_037162565.1). Classification (NCBI taxonomy): domain Bacteria; kingdom Pseudomonadati; phylum Pseudomonadota; class Gammaproteobacteria; order Alteromonadales; family Pseudoalteromonadaceae; genus Pseudoalteromonas; species Pseudoalteromonas sp. B62. Next base: position 726,860 of record NZ_JARLVB010000001.1, read on the forward strand.
AAAGTGCCAGACACTCCACTAAATTAGATATAAGTAGCACCGCAGAATTTAGAAAAATTAAATATATTGAAAACACAGGGCGTTGGCTTGGTAATGGAATGATCTTACTCGATGGCGCTTTTAGAGCAAACTCGGTTTACAACAATTACAAAAATGGTGGCGACTGGCAAAGAAGTCTATCAACTGAATTGGCCAGCTTTGGAGCTTCTACTGCATCTGGTATTTTTGTCGGTTCAATTACTACCACAGCACTAAGCTCTTTACTTATGTTAACTCCTTATGGATGGGTTATTGCTATAGGTGTAGGGTTATATGTCGGTTTTACAGCAAGTATTAAAATGAATAATTTTATGAAAAAAACTTCTGAAAACATATACGACAGAAAACCTATATTTGAAGGGACTTTTTAAATGCCCGCAGCTCATTTAGCTGGATATTCTCTGATCGTATTTATGATAGGTACTTTTGCCTCCGGCATTTTATTTTCGAGAATTTCAATCAAACATATTAATAAAAATATGGAAAAAGATGGTGTGCTTCCCCCCAGTTGGGATAAAGGCATTGGCGCTAGTGTGTCATTTTATATATTTTCGATGTTTTTTGAACGCTCCCGTATACCAACTCCGATGTTTGATGGACGTTTTGTAGCCAAGTACTCACGTCCAATTGACAAAGTAATAGGCGCAGTCCACTTGATTTCAGTCACAGGAATGATGCTTTGCCTTTGTATTGTTTCTTATTTTTCAAAGTAATTAATAGTAAGTTAAATTTACATATCCTAATGTTTTTGGGCATAAAAGCGTAGTCTTTAAATTATCGGCAGAAACTTATCTCGCACCTTGATTTTTACTTACAAAATTGTAAATAATTCATTCGAGTGTTTGCCTGATTGCTAGCGGCAACCAAAGAAAGACAAGCGCCAGTCTCTCTTTGGAACCACTACACCCCTAAATTTCACTTATCTTCAAACACAAAATCAATATGGACGTAAACGCCATGAAAGCATCACTTCCCTCGAATCCATGCGAGGTAATTACTCATTAATTATGTGTTTGCAGGTGAAGTCGAAGGGGGAAGTGTCTTAGCAGCGGCCTTAAAATTAGCTGTAGGCGCCCAACTTGCTCGCGCGAAAAGCATAGCTTTAAAATAATTTACAAATATCGCGTTGGCGATGGCAACCAAGGGGCGCATAGCGCCATGTGTTCATTATTGAAATACATTATTTCAACAGCTTTATATACCTGAAAATTCTTTCATCCATTTTAAAATAGGCTCTTTGTTTGGGCTATAGTAACTTAAATGCGGCAAGCCTATTATTGCAGTTGACCTACCATTAATATCAGCTTTAAAACCATAACATTGCCTCTCTCCATGCTCTGCTGGAATGGTTTCAAAAGTATTTAAATTACTTTCATCACAGTACATCGATTTTAAAAAGCCAAACGGTGAGTGAAGTTTGCCATTTCCAAAAGTGATGATTACTTTTGGTCTCACTATTTCTATAACAGCTTGATGAAAAGGCCAAAAAGTACCTGCAAAGCCAAAGTTATAATCTTCGTGAGATGATGATTTTGAAGTGGTAAAAATTAAATTGCTAGCACATACATCAGCCACACTTTGGTCCAGTCCTTCAAGTAAACCTTGAATTCGCTTTTGAAGTGGAGCGGATCCTTTTGCATATTTATTGTTGCCTTGCTTAGAAGTCGATTTCTTTTTGGGTTTTTCCCATTCTTCATCTAAAAAAGCATTACTCGTGCGAACTAGTGTATCTGCCATAAAATTACCTAACTTGCATTCACCAGATCCACCCGGGTTTAAACCTAATAAATACACATCTCCTTTTTTTAAGGTTTCATGCGAACTATAAATCCCCTCACCAAAGCGGTTATATAAATGACCAAATTGTTGTGTAGCTATGCCTAGCAGCTGTTCCTTCTTAATCCCTATATCCATATTTATTCCTTTTTTTCCTATTAAGACCTTATTGCAGAATATGATTCATACATTAAAAAATTGTAATAAACTAATTAAATGTCGAGGGTACTCTCAATGAAATTTTCTTAGCAGCAGCCTTAAAATTTGCTGTAGGCGCTCAGCTTGCTCGCGCGAAAAGCGAAGCTTTTAAAATAATTTACTTATATCGCATTGGCGATGGCAACCAAAGAAAGACAAGCGCCGGTCTCTCTTTGGAATCACACGCCCCCTCAATTTCACTTATCTTTAAACAAATAATTAATATGAACGTAAACGCGATGAAAGCACATCCATGTGCAAGCATCGCTTTCCTCGAATCCATGCGAGGTAATTACTCATTAATTATGTGTTTGCAGGTGAAGTTGAAGGGGATAACTTCTTAGCATCATCATTTAATTACTCTCTCGGCTAATACTTAACTCACACGTTTGTACTTAATTACTAGTAACTTAGTCAATTATTACTTGTAGCTATACCGTATTTAAGTAAACTAACCACTCGCAAACAGGGAGTGGTTTTAATGCAGCAAATTGGTATTTACGAGCAGTTAATTACGCAAGTAATTAAGCAAAACTTAGCGCGCGACCAATTTTATGTGGGCGAGCGCCAGCTTGAAACGGCCGAAGCGGCAACTTGGCTTTCACGCTTTTTAAGTAAACTTGTAACGCATGCAATCGATGCCATTCCTAACTCAAACGAGCGCCTACAAGAACAAATTAGCCTAGCTAACAGCCTTGTACTTTGGCTTAAAGATCATATTCGCGATGACGAGCTAATTAACGAAAATCTTATCGACAGCCAAGGCCGAATACTTACCGCGCTATTTAATACCCAAAACCCTATTGCGGCCAACCTTAAAGATTACTCAAGCGATATATTCCCACTCACAGGCCTTACGCAAAGTGAGTTATTTAGCGGTGCTAATGCAGGTATATCGCTCGAAACCGAACTAAAACGCGAGATTAAATCGTCCGACACTATTTACTGGCTGGTCTCATTTATAAAATGGACAGGTTTGCGCATTTTTAAAAATGAGCTTGAAGCGTTTACCAAAAGCGGTAATAAACTCAAAGTTATTACTACTTCGTATATGGGCGCAACGGATGCTAAAGCCGTTGAGTTTTTAGCAAACCTACCAAATACCGAAGTAAAGCTAAGTTATAACAATCAGCAAGAACGCCTACACGCTAAATCTTACTTATTTATGCGCAATACGGGTTTTCATACAGGCTATATTGGCTCGTCTAACTTGTCGCATTCGGCGCTTACCAGCGGCCTTGAATGGAACTTAAAAATTACCGCACAAGAAATCCCGCACATAATAGCTAAAACCAAAAGTACGTTTGAAACCTACTGGGAATCAAAAGATTTCGAGCTATTTACAGGCACTGTTGAGTGTAAAGAAAAGCTCATTAATTCACTTAACGAGCAACGCGGTGTTGGGCAATCAAGCAGCCAGTTTTATTTTGACATAACACCAAAAACGCATCAGCTCGCTATTTTAGAAAAACTAAGTGCTGAGCGCAGCGTACATAATCGCTATAAAAATTTAGTGGTTGCTGCAACCGGCACAGGCAAAACAATAATATCGGCGTTCGACTTTAAAACCGTTTACGATAAAAACCCAAACGCACACTTTTTGTTTGTAGCCCACCGAGAAGAAATACTAAAACAAGCGCAAAGCGCTTACCGTGGCGTGCTTAAAAATAACGACTTTGGTGAGTTGTGGGTAGGTAACTACAAACCACAGCGCTACAACCAATTATTTGCGTCAATCCAAACGCTGAACAGCCAAATTGAATCACTCAATTTAACCCACGATTACTACGACTACATAGTGATAGACGAAGTACATCACGTAAGCGCTGCCAGTTATCGCACCATTTTAAGTTACTTTACGCCCGCAATATTACTTGGCTTAACCGCCACGCCAGAGCGACAAGATGGCGCAAATATACTCGATGATTTTTGCGGAGTAATAGCCGCTGAAATTCGCTTACCAGAGGCAATAAATCAACGCCACTTATGCCCGTTTCAATACTTTGGATTAGATGACGACACCGACCTAAGCCAAATAACATGGCGAGGCGGCCGTTACGATATAAGCGAGCTAAGTAACCTTTATACAGGCGAGAACAGCCGCGCTAACAAAATTATATCGAGCCTTGCTGATATCATAACCAATGTACACGCTATTAAAGCACTCGCGTTTTGCGTAAGCCAAAAACACGCTGAATTCATGGCCTCTAAATTTAACTTAGCAGGCATAAACGCCGATGTACTGACCAGCAAAAACACCAATGAGCGCGCGGCTAAACAGCAAGCACTGCGCCAAGGCGAAATACAAATACTTTGCGTGGTTGATATTTTTAACGAAGGTGTCGATATACCAGAGGTCGATACCCTGTTATTTTTACGCCCAACCGAAAGCCTAACGCTGTTTTTACAGCAATTAGGTCGTGGTTTGCGTTTACCCGACAACAGCCAAAAGCAATGCTGTACCGTGCTCGACTTTGTAGGTAATGCTCGCCCAGAATACGACTTTGCCAGTAAATTCCGCGCTCTAATTGGTAAAAGCAATCAGCCAATAAAAACCGAGATTGAAAACAACTTCCCGCATTTACCACTAGGTTGTCGTATAGAGCTACAAAAACGTACACAACAAACAATATTAATAAATATTCAGCAAGCTATAAACTCTAAACGCCGTTTACAGCAGCTTATAAATAGCTATTCGCAACACTCTAATGACGCGCTAACGCTAAGTAACTTTTTACGTATAAACCCACAAGTCACGCTTGAAGATATATACAAACCAAAAGATAAAAAACTCGGCGGCTGGCACTGGCTAAAAGGCGATGAAATACCCGCAAATCAAGCCGATATTTACGCCGCGTATTATCGCGCTATCAACACCCAATTACTCAGCTGCGACTCGCTCAGCTACTTATGCTTTTTACGTGATTTATGTAATAACAACTTTAGCTTTACCCAAACACCACAAAACCAACAGTACGCGCTTATGGTGCATTACAACTTTTGGGATAACACAGGCACAGGTTTAGGGTTTAAAACGCTTGAGCAAAGCTTACAAGCACTTAAACACAAAGAGCTACAGCACGAACTTGCTCAAGTAATTACGCTGTTAATAAACCGCATACACCAGCAAGAAAGCGACTTAGCGTGCTTACCAAGCCACCCAATTAAATTACACAGCCGCTACACACGCCAACAAATACTCGCAGCTTTTGGGGCGCACTCGTTTGAGCAAAAGTCATCTGCTCGTGAGGGTGTTCTTGTATTCCATGACCAAAACCTAGAGCTGTTATTTGTAACGCTTAATAAGTGTGAAAAAACCTACTCACCCACCACGCTATATCACGACTACGCAATCAGCCCCACACTGTTCCATTGGCAAACGCAAAACAGCGCCCGCCCAGAACACGGCCGAGGCCTTAGTTATATTCAGCACCAAAAAGCAGGCAAAACCATCCTGCTATTTGTGCGCGAACAAGGTAAAGACGAAAACGGCCGAACTATGGGGTTTGTAAACTACGGCGAAGTAAAATACCAAAGCCATAATGGCAGCCAACCAATGAACATAACGTGGGAATTAACCAACCCCATGCCAAGTGAAATGTGGCATGAGGCAGGGAAATTAGCGGTTGGTTAACTGGCAGTTTGAAATTTAACTTTACTTTTATGAGTTATGAAGCGAATGATGTCCATTTAAGCCTTTGGTTTTCATTTTTGCATTTTAATTTGTTTCAAGCATGTTAATAGGCAGTTGTGTTAAGCCCGCGCGTTTATATTTATAGCGAATAAAGTTGGAAATTGATTCTTCATGATTTGATATGAGGATTTGTCTGTCATTAAACTCTACCCTAAAAAGATCGCAAAGAGATGCTACATTAATTTCATCCATTGATTGAACAGGATCATCAATTAAAACAAATGAATTGGATGCATAGACCTTATTTAAAGTTAAAAAGAAAGCCATGCCTAAAGCCGCAATCTGACCACTACTCATTGAGAGAATGGCATCATGCTCAGAATGTTCCACAGTGCTAAACTTTAATACCTTACCGTCACCACTTGCTAAAAACAGGCCTAGACCTCGTTGGTAGTTTTGGATGAGGCGCCCACTATATATGTGGAATAATAACCCAATGTCACCAATCATTCTCTTTGTATATTGCTCTACAGTTGCTTCTATTGTTTTCCTACTAGTTACAATTTTCTTTTTAAGCTTTTCACCTGCAGCTATTTTCTTTTCCAGTTTTTCTACTTCGAGTTTCGTCTGCTGTAATTCATCGTGTTTAAACTGATTAAGTTGATCTGATAAATAAGACTTTTTGTTTTCAAAATCTTCCAAGCTGAGTTTATCTATATCAGACTCATTAATGAAAGTGGAGGATATGATCGAGGCCCAATTTGGCGGAATCACATCTGACTCAGGCTGTTTAGCTTGCTCTAACGTATCTATTGCTTTTTGTAGGAAAGAGTTCTGGATGGCTTCACTACTTTCAAAAGTGCTATGTGGGAACAATTGATATTCAGCAAGTTCTTTAATAATTGACCTGGTACTATCAAATTTAACCGAAACTCTTTTAACTGCTCGTATAAAGCTAGATTAAAGTCGAATAACAATAATTCTTTCGCTGTATTCAATTTTATTTTTATAGTATCTAAACAAAGTTTGATAGAGGTATTAATTTCCTCTATCTCCTTTGCAAATACGTCGATATTTTCTTTTACATCATCAATAACTTTTTGTGCAGCTTCTTCCAATGTACGTTTACTTTCCCAAGGAATATTACAAAAAGGGCAATTTAGTTCATCATTACTACAATTTTCGTGAAATTGTTCGAGTAAGTCTTTTTGTGCTTGGAGAAGCTTTAATCGCTTTTGGCTCTCTGAATCAGAAAGAAGTTTCTTTTTGTCTCTTTCGCCTATTAACTCCTCAAGTTCTTCGCTTTTAAAATCTTCAGATAATTGCTCAAGTTCTCTTTTTAATATTTTATCAGGCGCGGTTTCACATATCGCTATATTTTTATTGACCTGATTTAAATTTTTATTTACAACGCCGTAATCTTCATATTTATCTACAAAAAAACCTACAGTAAGTGCTATCTTGATATCTTCCTTTTTATTTAAGAGATCAACTATTTTGTTATTGCTCTGCCTAATTATTAATTCGTCTCTATTTGCAAGTATTTTTGCAACATTATCTACGTCAATAATTAGCTTATCGAATGCAGCTTGGTCTGAGGTAGTTATTGGGTCTTGAGTATCCCAATTTGGTATTTTTGTTGAGTTGCTTAATCGCTTGTATGAACTTGAATCAGAGCTATCGGCCAATTGAGTGCTTAAATCATTTAATGTTGTTTTTAGCTCTCCTAAACGATCGGTATGTTTTTTTCCGACATAATCTTCATTGATTTGCGACTCTAAACTTTTGAAAAATTGGATCTGCTCTGATAATTTATCAGTGTTAATAAGGTGTTCTATACCTTTCTTTCTTTCATTAGCGTTTGTAGAGTGTAGATACCTATTCTCACCTTGCTCTAAATAATTGAGTAGACTGAAATTCTTAAGGAAATTTCTTCCGAGAAAATCTTCTATCAATGAATCAGATACTAGATTATTAAAATTATCTGAATCGAAATTTTCTAATTGATATAGTTTAAAAATAGAAAAGTTATCAGGAGCATTGTTTTTTTCATAACTTAAGTCTGAAGTTAACGCTACCCTTGCCAAGTACAGGGTGTCGTTTCCATCTTCACTTATTAATTCGGTGCGTATTACAAGGTTACCCTGTTTTTGTTTATTCCAGTACAAATTTTCTTCGAAGTGAGTCTTCTTTTTACCTTTTGCAATAATGCTATTATTGCGTGCTATAACCCTTTGAATTTTTCCAGTGAATAGCAATTCAACAGCGTCAAAGATACTAGTTTTTCCGAAACCATTTGGACCATCTAAAGTTATCAATGCAGAGCTTTTTAGATCAAAGTATGCTTCTTTAAACGGCTTAAAGTTTTCAATTTTAATTTTAGCTATTTTCCATTTCTTCACTGATTAAACTCCTTATAATCTCATCTGGCTGTGCATCATTATTCTGTTGTAGAATAATTTTTTCATATAATTCGTGAACATTTTCTTCTATTAATGCTTCATCTAGATAAACTTGTATTGGTTTTAAATTACCTTCTTTAATCGGTACTCTAATAAATGGTACTTTTATTAAGATTCGTGCTGCGACACTATACAAAGTAGGTTCTAAAGGGCTCTCTTTGTATTCGGAAAACCTTTTTCATCAGTTACAACATTAAGTAAGCTATTAATATCATGGCCTTCTAATAACGAAAGCTCTGCATCACTGAAGTATAAAAAATATTTTTTAAAATAATATGGGTTTTCTTCAATACTAAATACCTTGGCTTCAATTTTTTTGAAATCAGCACGATGTTCCAAATTATGTAGGACAATTAAATCGGTATTCTTTTCAAAAGCAGGATCCGATTTGAATGCCTCAGGAGCCTCACTATTTACAATACTATTAAGCTCCTGAGGTGAAGTAAGAACTTTACTTTCGTATAGAGCTAAGAATCTCTTTTTGTCTCCATAAGCTTGAATTAAATAGGTCGGCTGATTATCGTTACCAGTGCCATCTACTCTTTTATAGCCATGGTTGATAGCAAATTCTTCTATAATTTTTTTAATCATCTAATCTCTCTCCAGCAACTTGACAAGATATAACTCTTGCTTCAAAAGCTTTAGTAACATTGTTGCGATCATTTCTCGTGCTTAAAAATTGTTCTTCTAGGCTCTCTCTTTCAATTCCTCCTGCTGAACAAAACCTTTCAACGGGTGAAAATTGATTAGCACAATCTGCAATCAACCACTCATATTCAACTAAGATATCAATTAGGTTTTCATCCTCCTTAAGTTGAGATACAAGATCTTCTGAAAACTTTATTTCTCTTACTCGTTTATTTGCCCTTATAGATGTTGGTAGGTACTTGTCCATTTTCTGACATTTGTAATAGGGTATTACGTTTGCTAATACAGGGTATTTTTTGATTTCTGCGATAATGTCCACGTAATCATAAACTCGCTCATTATTGATACTTTTTTCTGATGAACCTAAGCAAAGAGACTTCCATAGCTGTGAGAAATCAAGGTTATCAAGAGTCTTTATTTGCTTCAAAACTTTAACAAGCTTTAATTTTATATCTTTATCTACGCCTTTAAAGCTTGTGCTATTTATGTAGTCATAAAAATGAAAATATAAAGCCTTTTTTGCTATTGCTCTTTGATAATCAATGTCTTCTGAGTGCGCAACTTCTTCATGGAGTAAGCTCTGAAGTTCTTTACTATAGATTCTTTCCTTATAAGCTACTTCAGCGGCCAAGATTGATAGGTCTTGGTTACAAGCATGTATATACACAACTTGGGACGCAATTTTACTGTGAAGAAGATTAAACTTAAAATCTATCAAAAATTCTGTTGCAGCTAGGTTGCGTAAACTTAAGTAGTCAGAGATCTTCTCTTTTACTTTTTTTCAATATCTTGAAGATAACAGTAAGCTAGGTTTTGATCTTTACCCTCGTAAGAGTAAAATTCGACTACGTTTCCATCATCTTCTTGAAAGTCTGAAGAATCGTCTAGCTTAGAAGTCACATGAAAATAGCGTTTGGTATGCTCATCACAATCAATGTGCGTAGCAGCTGCCTTGCTTAATGCAGGTAGATAATCGTTTCTTTTATCCTTATCTAATGCTTTAACTTGGTGTGTAGAACCAGCTTTGCCATTTTGATAAATAGAAAAATCTTCTAGACTATCTAATTGAAGTTCAAATTCTAACTCATTAATTAGGCAGCAAATACTGTGGTAAAGGGCAACATGGCCTTGATATATAAAGCCACTCCAAGTTGGGTTAGCTGTATGTGGGAATGAGAACTCATGAGGTTGCACTTAATTCATCCTTTACTCTTAAGATTAATAGAATTTTAAATTGTTAAATTTTAAAAATATTATAATTGTATCTGCGACTAATATTTCTTATTTAATATCAATAAAGATTTTAGGATATTGCTTCATAATACCTACGTGCTTTAATCAAAGATTATTTGAATAAAATCATGTGATTAAGAAATAAACACCCATTCCCTGCTATCACTCCGAAAATACTTATGTGTTTAAAAAAGGCTATAATTACGGGGTTTGCTCCCGACAAATTCCAAGAGCAGAAACACCTTTATGCCGTTTAAGTTGCCATGACTTCGCCATAGATGGCGAATACAAAGCAGTTACGTTCACATCAATTTTTAACTTGAGGACACAGTGTGATCCTCGGGTGCGCCGTAGGATTCCATAAGGTAGACGGCGGTATTTACCCTTTGGTTGCCATCGCCAACGCGATATAACTTCGAATAGAGGTTTTAAAATCCCTAAACTCATACGCCAATTTATGAGCGCGATATAAAATCGCACCTACACATTAATTACACCGAAATTTAAAAGCTTCGCTTTTCGCGCGAGCAAGCTCTGCGCCTACAAGTCAAAAGCCGGATATTAACTCCCGCCTAAATTTATAAACACCAATCTACCAATACACTCCAATTCCCCGTGATCACACCTGAAACTTAGTTAATGATGAGTAATTTACAGCATGGATGCTGTACAAAGCGTAGCTTGGCTATGGATGGCCTATCTACGCTGGTTACGTTCACATCATTCACGTAAGTTGAAGATAAAGTGTGATCCTCGGGTGCGCCGTGGGTGACGAGTGACCGAAGCGAAGCTTCGCAGCACGAGGAAGTGGAAGCATGGATGCTGACAGGAACCCTGCTTCATGGACGAATTACCTCGTACAATGTCAAAATATCTCTCAAATGCCGCCCTTTGGTTGCCATCGCCAACGCGATATAACCTCGAATAGAGGTTTTAAAATCCCTAAACTCATACGCCAATTTATGAGCGCGATATAAAATCGCACCTACACATTAATTACACCGAAATTTAAAAGCTTCGCTTTTCGCGCGAGCAAGCTCTGCGCCTACAACCCAAAAGCACGATGTAAACTCCCGCCTGCATTTATAAACACCAATCTACCAACACACTCCTATTCCCCGTGATCACACCTGAAACGATCGTAATGATTAGTAATTTACAGCATGGCGGAATTTTGTTCCCGACAAATTCCAAGTACCTAAATCCCTTTAGGCAATGCTGTACAAAGCGTAGCTTGGCCATGGATGGCCTATCTACGCTGGTTACGTTCACATCATTCACGTAAGTTGAAGACACTGTGTGATCCTCGGGTGCGCCGTGGGTGACGAGTGACCGAAGCGAAGCTTCGCAGCACGAGGAAGTGGAAGCATGGATGCTGACAGGAACCCTGCTTCATGGACGAATTACCTCGTACAATGTCAAAATATCTCTCAAATGCCGCCCTTTGGTTGCCATCGCCAACGCGATATAACCTCGAATAGAGGTTTTTAATCCCTTAAATCCCTTAAATCCCACGCAAAAAAACAATTTATGAGCGCGAGATAAAATCGCACCTACACATTAATTACACCAAAATTTAAAAGCTTCGCTTTTCGCGCGAGCAAGCTCAGCGCCTACAAGTTAAAGCCCAAGATAAACTCACGCCTACGGCACGAACTACAAATTATTCATTACACGTCATACCTTGGCTTTTCTTCCGCTACTAAATCCAGCCCTGTACTTGGTTGCTTATATTTAAAACTAGCCGCTTCTTCAAAATAACCTTTTTTTATCCATAACTTTGCACTGTTAACCTGTGCAACCTGATATGCCCAATTACTTACTGCAAGTGACTTATCTGAATCACAATTAAAGAAATCACTAAGTTCATTTGTTAAATGCTGGCTATTAGTCACTAAATTTTGTTCTTGCCAGCGTTCGCGGTACAGTTGGGCGGCTAAAAAATCGCTTTTGCTCTTATTGCATTCACTGTGCGCTGCCACAAAGTTATGACCTAAATCATTTGCGTAGCGGGAAAACGGTATAAAGTGATCAACCTCAATAGCGTTTTTCATTAGCTTTTGGCAATAAAAACAGGTGTTTGATTGCAACTCTACTAAAATAGGTTTGGCTTTAGTGAGTGCGTTACGGTCTACGCCAAATAAAAATTCGTGTAGTTGGCTTTGCGGGCCAATAAGCGCTTGGTTGTGTTTTATACTTTGAATTTTTTGCAGCCATGCGTTTTTTGCTAAATAAACAACTAGGTCGTAAAAACGCCTAAAGCAGCTAGCAATACCTGCATTTAACGTGATGTATGATTGGCCTTTTATATGGGGATACAAAAAACACTCTTCTTTGCCATTTAATTTTTGTAATAACCATAGCGGGCCCTCTTTAATGGTTTTTAATGTTGAGCTGCGTATATTTTTCCAACCTTGGCTCTTTTTTAATTGGCTAATTGAATTTATATTATTTAATTTTGCATCATGAAGCGTAGTTATAATTTTGGCTTGTTTACTGGAGTCGGTATTTTGTAAAAGTAGTTGCTCTGTATTGTTACCAGTTGCGCCAAATGGCGATGCTTGGTGCCAATATAAGGTAATAAATTTGTCGACTAATTCATCAAATTTTATTTGTAACTGTGCTTGTGGATCAGCATGATGTTTTTCGATACTAATATCAGCCAGTGCATGTAAAAGCGCAAACTTATAAGTAGCACTAAAATCGCCTTCAACTAATAAGCGCTGAATATAAGCAATAAAGTCGAGTTGCTGTATTGACCCACTCATAAAACGTGCACTACTTTTATAAGCGCATTTAGCCACACTTCACTTTCGCGTTCTGGTCGCTTGTCAACACTTTGCCATTGTTTAATAGCTTTTAACTGCGTATGGCTAAGTAAATGCGTTAAAGCATTTTCGTTTAAATCGGTAAATTCACGGCCATTATGCACACGCTCTGACTCGCCATATTTAAACGATACATACAAAACACCATTGGGTTTAAGCGCATTTTGTAGGTTTAAAAACACCTGCGGTAACTCAGCTTTTGGAACGTGCAATAAACTCGCGCAACACCAAATACCATCGTATTTATTTATACATTTAAGCTCTTGAAATGTTTTAACCGCTACAGGTTGTTGTAAGTAACTGCTTGCCAACTCTGCCAGCTCTTGGCTTGCATCAAACGCACTCACGGTAAAACCCTGTGCTTTAAAAAATGCGGCATCGCGCGCACTGCCACAACCGGCGTCTAAAATACTCCCATGCTGTGCAACGTGCGGTAAAAACTCAGCATAAAGCGCCGACATATCAACGTTTAGTGTTGAGTCGCTAAAGGCTTTGGCATTTTGGTTGTAATAAGTAAGTGTGGCGTTTGACACGAGACTCACCGCTCCTTGGCTAATCGTTTAACAGCTAAGGCACTGTTAATACTGCATTCATTATTTGTTCAATCTACAGGAACAAGTGCATTAAATACAGGTTTAATAAGTAGAAATTTTTAAATTAATACGCTGTTATTATTAAGCGCTGATGTGAGTACTAAGCGCGACATAAATCACGCTTAGCACTTTTTACGCGTTTAGTTATTACTTTTTTCTTAGCCAAAAAAGACTCGCGGGAACCGAAATCCATGCCTGTTTACCTAACGACTCAAGGTAAACACCCACCTCTTCTTTACTGCCTGGGCTGTAATATGGTGGCTGTTGTTCTTTTAGTTTTTCTTGGCCGGTGAGTATTTTGGTAAAGTGTTTATTTTGCTGCTGGAGCATTTTTTTGTAATCGTTTGCGGGTTTTGAATCGCCATGCATTACAAAAGCACTTAGCGCACGGCTTGCTGTTGCGTGTAGTTCTTGAAAGTCAAAGTCGGCTAATAAAGCCTCTAACTTCTCCCACTCTTTATTTATAATTAGGCAGTTCATTAATAAAAAGCGGTTTGCTTGATTATCGTTTGGGTTTAGCTTTAGTAACTCTTCGAGTTCTGATTGTGCTTTTACGGTATAACCATGCAGTGCGTGTATTTTTGCTCGATGCGCGCGAAGCATCATATAGGGGCGAGTTTCTTGTAGTCCCCAAAAATGCCCAGCATTGTCTTTAATAAATTGCTTAGTTATAAGCCCACCTTCCATGATTTCTAGCAACATTTGCATTGGCTCAAGTGCTTTTAGCTCTGTATCGGCGAGTACAAGTCCAAGTAATTCATCAAGCTCATCTAACTCATTTGGTTCTTCGTCTAAAAAGCTGTTGTTAAATACAGCCTCATCTTCGTCACTTAAAGTTAGGTCGTTACTAAATCGAAGTTCAAAAATAGCGTCGGCCATAAAATAAACATAATTACGTTTATATTCTTGGGCGTTATATTGGGCAAATTCACCAAATTCTTTTGCTGCTGCTTTTTCACTAGAAAATGCTTTTAAAACGCTGTTCAGGTTATTAAGGGCCTGTTTTTGCTCTGCATCAAGCATACGCTTATTTATATGTTTAAGCGCCTGTAAAACCCCTTTACAGTAACTTGGTAGGGGCATATTAGGTTTTAGTGAATCACGGTAGTCTTGCTTAGATAGGCTACACTTGGCTGGCATTTTTAATTCGTTTTGAATTGCTTTTTCCATGCACTGGTTATACAGAGCCATTAAGCTTTCTAAGTATTTTAGTTCAGTCGCATTTTGAACATTAAGATCTCCAAATAGATCTGGTTGCCACTCACTAGGGTTAAGCATTTGTGGTAATACACCCAACCCCATTAAATAACCCTGAATAAAGTAATAATCTGGTTTTTTAGTGCTCAATTCACTGAGTTTTACAACATCGTTACGTATTTTGGTTGGCGACATAACTTGCTCTACTATTCATAAATTTATTTGTAGTGTACCGATTGATAAAGTTAGCAACAATATTTTTTCTTAAGTTTATAAAATAAGTGCAATTGTTAAACTTAAACGCTCAGCTACCTTTCTCTGCTTAGTGAGCTATTTACATTTTTACACAACCCCAGCACTAAAATGCTCAAGCTAGTTTATACTGTATTAAAAACAAACAATAATTAATTGTATTAGAGGCGTAATGAATAAACTAATAACCCTATTTATTTGCTTAATTTTTAACGTGTCGCCTACTGTGTTTGCTTGCGAAAGAACTTTAAGTGTTGCATCGCACGATGCATTTTGGCCGCCATATGTGTTAGGTATTAATGGTGAATTACAAGGCGCAGAGGTAGATGCACTTAACATTATATTTGCCGGCTCACCTTTTTGTTTTAAGGTTGAATTACTGCCTAATTCAAAGCGCGCTTTTGTTGAGCTTAAACATGGCCGAATTGATTTAGGCTGGGCAGCTAGCTATACCGATAATCGTGCTAAATATGTTCATTTTAGTGAAAGTTACCGTACGGAGGTAATGCGTTTATACGAAAACAAAAACAACCAACACAATGTTGATAGCTTAGAAGATATTTTTAAACAAGGCCTTACTGTAGGCGCTAACTTTGGTAGTTATTACGGTGAAGAATTTGAACAATATAAAACAACGTATAAAAAACAAATTGAGTACACCAGCGCAGTGAGCAAGCGCTTCGCAATGCTTAATAAGCAACGTATTGATTTTGCAATTGAAGATGAGCTAGCGAGTGCTTATTTTATTAAACGAAGCTCAAACTTAGCACCGGTTAAAAATATCAAATTTATAAATAAAGACGCAATACATTTAATGCTAAGCAAAGATACGGTGTCGGTTGAAGAGCTTGAAGTAATAAATAAACACATAAAAAACAATCAAACGGCACTTAAGGCGCTATTTGAGTAATGTTTAATTGCCAGCTATAACCGCAAGCGCAATTAATTGGAGTGTAATGAAAACTATAATAGTCGTTTTTGCTGTATTACTGTTAAGTACCTTTAATGCGCACGCATGTAATAAAACTTTTAAAGTTGGCACAAATGAAAATTACTGGCCTCCTTATGTTGAGCTAAAAAACGGGGTGTTGTCGGGTATTGAAATTAACGTTATAAAAACGTTGTTTAAAGGCTCCCCTTTTTGCTTGAAATTTAGCGTATTACCTAGCTCTTTACGCGCACAAGAAGAGTTAAAGCAAGGCCGTATAGATATTATGTTTGCGGCAACTAAAACTAAAAAACGAAGCAAATTTGCGTATTTTAGCCAAAGCTACCGTGACGAGGTTATGCTGCTTTATAAAAATACGCTTTCCCCTAATTTAAGTTCAATTGAACAACTATTTAGCCAAGGCTTTAGTATTGCCGTTAATCGAGGTAGTTATTATGGCGAGCAGTTCGAGCAACTTAAAACAGCATATCCTAAGCAAGTTGTGCTTATTTCGACCGCCGATAAGCGCTTTGAAATGCTTGATAAACAGCGGGTAGATTTTGTGATTGAAGACGCTTTGTCGGGGCTGTTTTTTAAAACAATCATTAAATATTGAACCGGTTACTAATATGGCATTTTTTAATAAAGCCCCTGTGCATTTAATGCTGAGTAAAAAAACGGTTACGCTTGATGAACTATCGGTTATTAATCAATTAATTCAAAAAAATAAAAAGGCCACAGAACGTATTTACCAAACTTATTAACTGTTTTGAGCTGTAAAATCACTTATCGCTATCTGTTTTTGCTTTAATTTAAAGCGCCTTTTATCTTCCCTTCCTCTTGGCTGATCTGTATAATTCGCCAGCTAATTTACCCTATTGTCTGGTTCTTGTTTGTGGCGTGTTGCTGCAGCGTACTCCTGTCAGTACTTATCTAGGATTACCTTTTTTGATCTCCACCGCAAATATTACGATGCAGTTTGGCGCAGAGCCGTTGTTTGAAAACATTTCAGCTAAATTTGGTAACGGCAACCGTTACGGTTTAATTGGCGCTAACGGTTGCGGCAAGTCGACTTTCATGAAGATTTTAAGCGGGGCGCTTGTGCCAAGCGCGGGTAATGTATCTATTACTCCAGGGTTAAAAGTAGGTAACCTAAGCCAAGACCAGTTTGCCTTTGAAGAGTATAGCGTTGTAGACGCTGTAATTATGGGTGACGTTGAGCTTTGGAAAGTAAAGCAAGAACGCGAACGTATTTACTCTTTGCCAGAAATGAGCGAAGACGATGGTATGAAAGTAGCTGAACTTGAAAGCGTATTTGCTGAAATGGACGGTTACACGGCAGAAAGCCGCGCTGAAGAAATTTTGCTAGAAGCGGGTATCGATAAAGAATTTCATTATGGATTAATGGCAAACGTTGCTCCAGGTTGGAAATTACGCGTGCTTTTAGCACAAGCGTTATTTGCAAACCCAGACATACTGCTACTCGATGAGCCTACCAATAACTTGGATATTCATACAATTACGTGGCTTGCCAACGAGCTTAACAAGCGTAAATGTACGATGATTATTATTTCGCATGACCGTCACTTTTTAAACTCTGTATGTACACATATGGCCGATATAGATTATGGCGAGCTGCGTATTTACCCTGGTAACTACGAGAAGTTTTTAGAAGCGGCAGGGCTGCAGCGCGAGCAACTTTTAGCTGAAAATGCTAAAAAGAGCGCTGAAATTGACGAGCTACAAGACTTTGTTAACCGTTTTGGTGCTAATGCTTCAAAAGCAAAACAAGCAAGTTCACGCGCTAAAAAAATGGATAAAATTAAACTTGATGAAGTTAAATCGTCGAGTCGTATGAGTCCATCGCTTTCGTTTGACGAAGGTAAAAAAATGTATCGCCAAGCGCTTGAAGTTAACAAGCTTGGCCATGGTTTTGATGGCGAAAAGTTATTCACTGGCGGCGACCTACTACTAGAAGCTGGCGCTAAGCTTGCTGTTATTGGCGAAAACGGGGTAGGTAAAACTACTTTTTTACGTTGTTTAGTTAACGAGCTTAAAAGTTTAGAGGGCGAAATTAAATGGTCTGAAAATGCGACCTTTGGTTATTGCCCGCAAGACAGCACTAAAGATTTTGATAACGATTTAACCTTGTTTGATTGGATGTCGCAGTGGCGCACAGTTAATCATAACGATTTAATGGTACGCGGCATGCTGGGTCGTTTGTTGTTTACAGCTGACGATTCAAATAAAAAAGCGCGCAACTGTTCGGGTGGTGAAAAAAACCGTTTGTTATTCGGTAAGTTAATGATGCAAGACGTTAACGTACTGGTAATGGACGAACCGACTAACCACATGGATATGGAAGCCATTGAAGCGCTTAACAATGCGCTTAAAGACTTTGAAGGCACGCTAATTTTTGTAAGCCATGACCGTGAGTTTGTATCGTCATTAGCGACGCGTATCATTGATATTAAAGATAAAAAAGTAATCGACTTCCAGGGTACGTTTGACGAATACCTTTCAAGTTGTGAAGAGAAAAAAGCGTAAATTTTTCTCATTACTTTTAAAAACGGTGCTAAATTTAGCGCCGTTTTTTTATGGGTGGTAAATAGTGAATTTAGGCATTTTTGCATAACCCCTGTAGACGCACAGCTTGCTGGCGTGTAAAAACGTAGTTTTTAGGGTATTAAGTAATTAGAAGCCTTGCTTCTCACGTGAGCAAGCTCAACGTCTACAAAACATATTCTGAAACTTGGGTATAAACCCTGTAGACACACAGCTTGCTGGCGTGTAAAAACGCAGTTTTTAGGGTATTAAGCAATGAGAAGCCTTGCTTCTAACGTGAGCAAGCTCTACATCTACAAATCATATTCTGAAACCTGGGTATAACCCCTGTAGACGCACAGCTTGCTGGCGTGTAAAAACGTAGTTTTTAGGGTATTAAGTAATGAGAAGCTTTGCTTCTAACGTGAGCAAGCTCAACGTCTACAAGTCATATTCTGAAACTTGGGTATAAACCCTGTAGACGCACAGCTTGCTGGCGTATAAAAACGTAGTTTTTAGGATATTAAGTAATTAGAAGCTTTGCTTCTAACGTGAGCAAGCTCAACGTCTACAAAACATATTCTGAAACCTGGGTATAAACCCTGTAGACGCGCAGCTTGCTGCCGTGTAAAAACGTAGTTTTTAGGGTATTAAGTAATGAGAAGCCTTGCTTCTCACGTGAGCAAGCTCTACGTCTACAAATCATGTTCTGAAACTTGGGTATAAACTCTGTAGACGCGCAGCTTGCTGGCGTGTAAAACATAGTTTTTAAGTTGTGTGATTCAATGATTAGAAGTTCTTGCTTCTCGCGTGAGCAAGTTCGACGTCTACAAATATATGTTTGCCACTGCGTTATAAATAAAAAAGGGGGAGTAATTAATTACTCCCCTTTTTTATGTTCATCGCACAGATTATTTAATATCAAACCTGTCGGTATTCATTACTTTTACCCATGCATTTACGAAGTCGTGAACAAAGCGTTCTTTGTTGTCGTCTTGCGCATAGAACTCAGCAAGTGCACGTAAAACCGAGTTTGAGCCAAATACTAAATCAACACGTGTTGCAGTCCATTTAGTTACGCCGCTTGTACGCTCTACAAGATTGTACAACCCTTTTTCAGTAGGCTCCCAGCGGTACGCCATATCCGTTAAGTTTACAAAAAAGTCATTACTTAAGGTGCCGACATTACTTGTAAATACGCCATGCTGACTGCCATTGTGGTTAGTGCCTAACACGCGCATGCCACCAAGTAATACTGACATTTCTGGTGCACTTAAACCCATCAACTGGCTACGCTCTAGTAAAAGCTCTTCCGCGGATACTACATAGTCTTTTTTCAGCCAGTTTCTAAAGCCGTCATGAATGGGTTCAAGCACATCAAACGATTCGGCATCGGTCATTTCGTCTGTTGCGTCCCCTCGTCCTGGCGCGAACGGTACGGTTACATCAACACCAGCGCTTTTAGCTGCTTGTTCTACTGCGGCTATTCCGCCTAAAACAATTAAGTCGGCGATGCTAACTTGCTTGTTTAAACCTGCTTGTACTTTTTCAAGTGCAGCTAGTACATTTGCTAAACGTGTTGGTTCGTTACCTTGCCAATCTTTTTGTGGTGCAAGACGAATACGTGCGCCATTTGCGCCACCACGGTGATCAGAACCACGATAAGTACGAGCACTGTCCCATGCCGTGCTAATTAAATCAGCAGCGCTAACGCCGCAACTAAGTAATGTTGCTTTTAAATCACTAATTTCGGCGTTTGTGAGTGTGTAGTCAACGGTAGGTACTGGGTCTTGCCAAATAAGATCCTCGCTTGGCACATCGGCACCTAAATAACGTGATTTAGGACCTAAATCGCGGTGAGTTAATTTAAACCAAGCACGAGCAAACACATCTGAGAAGTAATCAAAATCGTTATAAAAACGCTCAATAATTTTACGATACGCGGGATCCATTTTCATGGCCATATCGGCATCAGTCATTATTGGGTTTAAACGAATTGATGGATCTTCTACATCAACTGGCTTGTCTTCTTCTTTAATATTAACCGGCTCCCACTGATGAGCGCCAGCTGGGCTTTTTGTTAATTCCCATTCGTAGCTTAACAGTAGTTTACAGTAGTCGTTATCCCATTTAGTTGGGTGGGTAGTCCATGCCCCTTCAATACCAGAAGTTACTGTATCGCGACCAATACCACGTGTTGTGGTGTTGTTCCAACCAAGACCTTGCTCGTGTACATCAGCAGCCTCTGGCTCTGGCCCTAGGTTTTCGGCTTTACCGTTACCATGCGTTTTACCTACGGTATGCCCACCTACGGTAAGTGCTGCTGTTTCTTCATCATCCATTGCCATACGCGCAAACGTTTCGCGAACTTGTGCTGCGGTTTTAAGTGGATCGGGTACACCATTAACACCTTCTGGGTTAACATAAATTAAGCCCATTTGTACTGCGGCTAACGGGTTTTCCATTGTATCTGGCTTGTCTACATTGGCGTAGCGTCCGTCGCTTGGTGCGAGCCATTCTTTTTCAGCTCCCCAATATACGTCTTTTTCAGGATGCCAAATATCTTCGCGCCCGCCTGCAAATCCAAAGGTTTTTAAACCCATTGATTCGTATGCCATGTTGCCCGCTAAAATAATTAAGTCGGCCCATGAAAGTTTATTGCCGTATTTTTTCTTAATTGGCCATAATAAACGACGTGCTTTATCGAGATTGCCATTATCAGGCCATGAATTTAGTGGAGCAAAACGCTGATTAGCTGTACCGCCACCACCACGCCCGTCAGCTAGTCTGTATGATCCTGCTGAGTGCCATGCCATGCGAATCATTAAACCACCGTAATGGCCCCAATCGGCTGGCCACCACTGCTGGCTTTGTGTCATTAAGTGTTTTAAATCGGTTTTTAAGGCTTCTAAATCTAGCGTTTTAAATGCTTCAGCGTAGTTGAAATCGCTGTCATATGGAGTCGTTTTTGTATCATGTTGATGAAGTATGTCTAAGTTAAGGGCGTTTGGCCACCAATCGGTATTTGGATTAGACGTTTTAGTATTACTACCATGCATGACCGGACACCGGCCTACTTTAGGGTTGCTCATTCTGAAATCCTTATAGTACAAAAGTAACGGTTATTTTATTTAGTTGGTTTATAACTTAGTACACCGGCCTAAATACTTATGTGTATTTAATATAGGCTTATAAATTATGCTATACCAGCACCGAACGGCTGTTTAAAACGATTGCTGTCATTTATAATTTTGATGGATAGTTAGTTGTGCATACTTTTTACTGCACTTTCTAACTGTATTTAAAATACGAGATTAAAATATTTATCTTAACTTTTTTAGAAGACCTGTGATCGCACTGAAAAATTTCGGCGTATTGATAAGTGAAGGGCTCAAAAGTGGCTTTGATTTACTTAAGCGCACATTGGAATATCCCCTTCACCATGAAATTATAGTTATAACGATAAAGGTGTATTACTTAAGCCCAATACACCTTTACTTTATAAACCAGATACCTTGTGTATCTTCTTATTTTAACTAACTGAATTGAGTTAAGTAATTGTTCAGCTAAATTCAGTTAGTATGCAATTTATCTCCTGTATTTCCCTGCAACTTTTGTTGTTTTAGCAGTTTTGGCCAGTTCACCTTGAACTGGCTTTTTTTTGTAAAATTTTTGGCTTCACTAGCTTTGTGCCTTTTAGCTGTGCGTGTTAAAGTTACACTCGTAATTAATTTAACTAGGCATACCAATGCGTTATTACATATCCTTACTTTTTGTTTGTTTTACATTTTTTTGGCTACTGTGAACGCAGCAGAACAAAGGCCAGAAGTGCTCACTGCGCAAGAACAACAACATGCCCTTAGCCAACTAAAGGAGCCTATGTATAAACCACTTTTAGAACGCTACGTTTTAGATGAACTAAAAGCAGTACGACAAGATCAACAAAAGCTACGTGAAGATGTAACTAAACAAGTTACCCACGCCCAACTAGATACCGCTGATCGTGCGCTCACATACACAACCGATACCATTAATAATGTGTTTTTTATTATTACTGCCACGGCATCTATTTTGGTTTTAGTGGGTTGGAACTCGCTACGTGATGTTAAAAATAAAGTAGAAGATATTGTAAATACACGCGTAAGTGTAATTACGGATGAATACGAAGACAGATTAAAAATTCTTGAAGAAAAACTGCGTGTACGCTCTGAAGAAATACTCAGTAACCAAGAACGTATATCGGTTACCAACGAGGTTCATTCGCTATGGATGCGCGCCAATTTAGAAAGTGATTTTGCAAATAAAATTGAAATATTTGATGAAATTTTAAAACGTAAACCAGAAGATGTAGAAGCAATAGCTTATAAAGCTGACGCACTACTGGAAATTAACGAAACAGCGCAAGCAATTGAACTATGCAATCAAGCCATTGATATAGATAGTGATTATGGCTACGCATACTGGCAAAGAGCCTGTGCTTTTGCCCTAATACATGAGCATGCAGATGCCCTAGCCGATATTAAAATGGCACTAGATTACTCGCCTAATTTACGTAATGAACTATTACACGAAAGTGCATTTGCAAGCTTACACGATAACGAGAGCTTTAATACAATTGTGGCTGGTGAAGCGTCTGGAATACAATTAAATTTATAGTATGCTGCATGCAGTGCATTTTAACGTTTAAAATATAAATCTATTGCTTTAGCGAGCAGCTCGTCGAGCTGCTCTTCAAAATTATCTATATCAATATCAAAATGATTTAAGTACGCCTTAGCTTGTACTTGCGATAAGTTACGGCTATTTACACTGTATTGACGCTCATCTTTTTGTTTATCGTAACGAGGTAAAAAGACAAACAAGCCGTAATAAGGCGATTTAATATGCTTGTTAGCAAAACGGCAAAAATCTTCTATATGGTTAGCACCATCAGGCCCTAAGCAGCCTGGCTCAACTCGGTACATTAAGCGAATTTTTCTTTCGTCACTTATTTGCATAACAGTCCTTTAACGGAAAAATAAGACGCGTATTATTTTGCCGTCTTTAATTTGATAGCTCGAAATTAGCTCTGAACGTTTATCTACAACGTTTTTATCAGTGGAGCATGTTTCTGATAACTCATGATCTATTACTATGTCACCGTGCACTATGCGCTTAATTGGCGATGAGTGAATACATTTGAGCTTTTTAAACATTAGCCCATAACGTGCGATTAGTTTTTCTTTACCTTTAAATAATAGCTCATTTGGGAAAATATAAAACTCTACATCTTCAGAGTACACGCGAATAAACTCTTCAATGTTACGTGCGTTGTAAGCGTTGACCAATTGCTCAACCACGGCAAGTGACTCACGTGACTGCTTTGCCTTAGTTTGCTGCTTAGTAGTAAGAGCCTCTTTAGCTTGCGTAACTGCTTTTTCAGCCTCGGCAACAGCCACTGCTTTCTCTACTTTATTTTTTGGCTTTTCTACTGGCTGTGGTGCTTCGTTACCGAATACTTTTGAATCATCTGTTTTAGCGGTGTCGATTACCGGTTTTTTAAGTTCGGGCGCTTTGTATTCAAGAGTATTAATTTTATCGTTAGTTTCTATTTCAGTTGCAAAGTTATCTGTGTTGGTATTTTTTGAGACTGAGTCACCTTTATTTGTAACAACTTGCTCTGCACTTTTGAGTTTTGGCTCGGTTACTTTAGGTTGTTGATCTGAGGCATAACTAATCAATGCAACTGTGGTGATTAATGAAGCTAAAATAATGGATAACGGTTTCATAACTTTCCTAATATGAACACTAAACGCGTAATGTGGTGCAACATAACAAATTTTAGAGTTTGCGGGTAGTCATTCAGCCACTTACCAGTACTGTTCGACTGTTATATGTCCAGGCTCTCTGCGCCTGTTACGCTTAAAGCTTTTCCCTATAAGAAGTTCGGTTGTGTCTTTTACCATTTGTGGATTGCCACAAATCATAAATTGGGCATTATTTGGTGCTGGATCTAACTTTACTTTATCAAATAGGCGACTACTTTGAATTGCATCAGTAATACGCCCATGTAAGCCCTCTAACGGCTCTTCTCGGCTCACAACAGGTATATAATTAAGTTGTGCTGGGTAAGCTTTTAAAAGCTCATTTATAAGCGGCTGGTAACTTAAATCACTATTAAAACGTACGCCATGCACTAAGTTTATATGCTGATACTTTTGCCATACCTCAGGTTGTTGCAATATTGATAAAAATGGCCCGATGGCTGTGCCAGTGCCTAACATCCACAACTGCTCACTTTGTGGAATTTCGTCAAGCGTAAAAAAACCTGTTGCACGGCGCTCAATTAATATGTTGTCGCCTGGCTGTAGTTTTGCTAAGCGCGGTGATAAAAGCCCATCAGCTACGTTGATAAGATAAAACTCTAGAGCTGAGCTATCGGGTGAATTAACGTATGAATATGCACGCGCTATGCGTTTATCATCCTCAATTATTGAAAGCTTAGTAAACTGCCCTGCTTTAAATGGCTCTACATCGGCATTAACCGTTAAGCTAAAAAGCGTTTCGTTCCACCATGTTACTTTTTTTACAGTTGCATCAACCCAATTAGACATATTTGACTCCACAATTTAGCGGTTAATCCAGTAAATTATAAAAATGTATGTGCTTTAAACACTAGCATTAACTAGGTAATAGTTATACAAAGCGCTGATGATTTTTATACAAAACAATATGCACCTTGTAGACGTGCAGCTTGCTGGCGTTTAAAAGCAGCGCTTTTAGAATGATAGCTTGAGTATGTTAAGTAATGAGAAGCTGCGCTTCTAACGTGAGCAAGCTCTACATCTACAGCACCAAGCCAAATTTACCTTGTAGACGCGCATAAAAAAAGCCGCATTAGATGCGGCTTTGGAGGTTAGTCTCACTTCACTTTGGGCGTGTCTCCAAAACTTAGTGAATACGTTACCAAGGAACTGTTATGTATTATTTAAGCTATTGACTCTAATGCAATTTTAACCATTTCGTTAAACGTGCTTTGACGCTCATCAGCAGGTGTTGCTTCACCAGTAATTACGTGGTCGCTTACTGTAAATAATGCCATTGCGTTTGCGCCGTATTCAGCTGCAACGCCATATAAACCCGCCGTTTCCATATCTACTGCTAGCATGCCTAACTTGTCTAAATCTTTATAGAACGAGTCGTCTGCTTGATAGAAAGTGTCGGTTGTAAATACGTTACCTACTTTTGCTTCAATTCCTAGCTCTTTTGCAGCGTTTACGCCGTTTAAAAGTAAATCAAAGTTAGCAATAGCAGCAAAATCGTAGCCACGTACACGTGCACGATTTACGTTAGAATCTGTGCTTGCACCTTGTGCAAAAATTACGTCACGGATTTTGATATCTGTGCCAATACCGCCACACGTACCAATACGTATAATATTTTTAACGCCAAAGCTTACAATTAGCTCACGAGCATAAATAGACATTGATGGAATGCCCATACCTGAACCCATGATGCTTACTGGCTTACCTTTGTAAGTACCAGTGAAACCGTACATGTTACGAACGCCTGTAACTTGTACTGCATCATCTAAAAAGTTTTCAGCAATATATTGCGCACGTAGCGGATCGCCTGGCATTAATACTGTTTCGGCGAAATCACCAACGTTTGCACTGATATGCGGAGTACTCATTAATTGTTTTCCTTTTTATTTGGCATTGTTAGCTCATTTAAAAAGCTGTCGCCGTAATCAAGTGCAGGTAAACTAAACCACTGTGCTAGGGTTTGGCCTATATCTGCAAAACTGTTGCGTTCACCTAACGGTGTATTAATCATACCTGGTTTATATGCAATAACAGGTACGTATTCTCGAGTATGCTCAGAACCTGGAAAGGTCGGGTCACAACCGTGATCTGCAGTGATCATTAATATGTCATCTGCGTCTAACTGATTTAGTATAGTTGGTAAATAGTCATCAAACTCTTTTAATGCTTTTGCGTAACCTACTGGGTTACGGCGATGACCAAATTTTTCATCAAAATCAACTAGGTTAGTAAAAATTAAGCTGCGATCTGGCGCGCTTTTCATTACTTCGCTGGTTTTTTCTAGCAAGTTCATAAGCCCAGGTGCTTTATGCTTTTGGGTTATGCCCTGATGCGCGTAAATATCTGAAATTTTACCAATACTAATTACTTCGCCGCCGTCTTTTGCTAACACGTCTAGCAATGTGGGTGCTGGCGGAAGCACTGAATAGTCGCGACGATTACCCGTTCGAGCAAAATCTTGACTATTTGAACCCAAAAATGGCCGCGCAATCACTCGTCCTATATTCATTTCATCAAGTAGCGCCCGTGCGATTTCGCAAACTTGATAAAGCTTCTCTAGGCCGAATGATTTTTCATGCGCGGCTATTTGAAACACGCTATCAGCTGAGGTGTAACAGATTGGTTTACCTGTTTTTACGTGTTCTTCACCTAGCTGTTCTAAAATGGTCGTTCCCGATGCATGGCAGTTGCCTAAAATACCAGGAATACCTGTGCGAGCTATAAACTCGTCAATAAACTCTTGTGGAAAACTCGGCTGTGTTTTTGGAAAATATCCCCAATCAAACAACACAGGTACGCCTGCCATTTCCCAATGACCTGATGGTGTATCTTTTCCGCTAGAAAGTTCTTTAGCGTAACCCCATGCACCTTGTGGTGTTTGGCGATCAGATATTAAACAGGTTTCTCCACCTGCAGCTTCACATGCGTCTATTAATCCTAATTTAGATAAATTAGGAAGCGACAGTGCACTGCCAGTTTCGTCGTAATATGCTTTTAGTAAGTGAGCAAATGTGTTAGCGCCAAGATCACCAAATTTATCTGCATCTGGTGCTGCACCGATTCCTAGGCTATCTGCCATTAAGATAATTGCTTTTGCCATTTTGACCTCACTTTGTTTCTAGGTGGTTACTTTATCCGCTCTTTGAATTTTCCGTACAGGACAAAAGTCCTGTTTCATAAAACCTAAACATTATAAATTTGCATTCTTGAGCGAAGCAAAAGAGATTAATCGTGTCTTTTTTGCTATTGTGATCTACCAACAATATATCCTTCTGTGTGGGTGAGAACTTTAGTGACACGAACTACTATTATAGCTATTGCAGGCGCGTCTGCGTCGGGCAAATCTCTTTTTAGCCAAACTATATACAATGAATTGGTTAACGAGCTTGAACCAGGCGCTATCGCCATTATTGAAGAAGATGCTTATTACAAGGATCAGTCGCATTTGCCGATGGCTCATCGTACGCAAACGAACTACGACCATCCTGATGCATTTGAACATGCGTTGATGCTTGAGCATTTAACGCAACTTCGTTGTGGTAACTCAGTTGAAGTACCAACCTATGACTATGCACAGCATACACGCAGCGAAAAAACTCGCCGAGTGCCTGCTGCAAAAATACTCATTGTTGAAGGTATTTTATTATTGAGTGACAAAGCGCTTAATAAAGAATTTGATATTAAGGTGTTTATAGATACACCTTTAGATATTTGCTTAATGCGCCGTATGCAGCGTGATATGGAACAACGAGGCAGAACTTTACAATCTGTTGTTGAGCAATATCAAGCAACTGTTAGACCGATGTTTTATCAATTTATTGAGCCTTCGAAACATAACGCCGATTTAGTTGTGACTCGAGGCGGTATGAACCGTGTTGCGATTGATATAATTAAAAGTAAGATAAAATATTTACTACAAGAATAACAACGGGAAACATTTGTATGACAACATTTATGAGCTTAGTTGGCATGTGCGTGCTGCTAAGCATTGCCTTTGCTGCGTCAACTAATCGCAAGGCAATTAATTTAAGAACCGTTGGCATAGCATTTGCGATGCAAATTGTTATTGGCGGTTTTGTTCTGTTTTTTGAAGCAGGAAAAAATGTATTAACGAGCATGTCAACGGCCGTTTCATCGGTAATTGGTTATGCGAATGATGGTATTGGATTTTTATTTGGTCCACTTGCCTCACAAGATACATTAGGTTTTATTTTTGCAATTCAAGTTTTGCCCGTTATCGTGTTTTTCTCAGCATTAGTTGCTGTGCTATATCACCTTGGCATTATGGATTGGATTATTAAGATATTAGGCGGTGGTTTACAAAAATTATTGAAAACCTCACGTACTGAATCACTTTCAGCAACGGCGAATATTTTTGTTGGCCAAACTGAAGCCCCTCTTATTGTTAAACCGTTTATTGCAACGATGACTAAATCGGAATTGTTTGCAGTTATGGTAGGTGGCTTAGCCACGGTAGCAGGCTCTGTAATGGCCGGTTACGTTATTATTGGTATTGAGCTTAAGTATTTAATAGCAGCGAGCTTTATGGCAGCTCCAGGTGGTTTTTTAATGGCCAAGATGATTGTGCCAGAAACTGAAACGCCTAAAGATAACTTAGCTGATTTAGATTTAGATGATGAAGATAAGCCAGTAAATGTAATTGATGCAGCTGCATCAGGTGCGGCAAACGGCATGCATTTAGCACTTAATGTAGGTGCAATGTTACTTGCTTTTGTAGCGCTAATTGCACTGTTAAACGGTTTATTAGGCGGTATTGGCGGGTGGTTTGATTACCCAACATTAACGCTTCAAGAAATATTAGGTTATGTATTTGCTCCTGTTGCATGGTTACTAGGTGTGCCATGGGATGAAGCAATTATAGCCGGCAGCTTTATTGGTCAAAAGATAGTAGTGAACGAGTTTGTTGCTTACTTAGACTTTATAAATTATCGCGATACGTTAAGCGCGCACACACAAGCAATTGTTACTTTTGCTTTATGTGGGTTTGCTAACTTATCATCGATAGCCATTTTACTAGGTGGATTAGGCGGTATGGCGCCTAGTCGGCGAAAGGATATCGCGCGCTTAGGGCTCAGAGCAGTGTTAGCAGGATCTATGGCTAACCTAATGAGCGCAGCAATTGCTGGGTTTTTCCTCTCGCTAGCTTAGAAACTTATTGAGATGAAACCGGTGTTGCAAAACAAGAAGATAGCTGCTTTAAGGGGTTAAAGTACTATCTAACTTGAACGATACTTCACCAAGGGCCGCAAGGCCCTTTTATCGTTTTAGTACTTTATATTTCAAGTTATCAATCCCTTAATACTTCATACCAAGTTCAATTGGCATAAAAATCATGCGGGTTAAATCATTTTAGAACGTCGTTACACAGCCTCCTAGGCTGATTGCTACAACGTGAAAACATAACTCAGCACGCAATTTATATTTACACTCAAATTTAAATAAACCAATATCTTAGTCACTAATTTTTATGATTAATTTTTTGTATTTTCAATATTTTAAGCCACACTTATATCACTATATTTAACTGAATGACGATTCGCTATTGTGAAATATATTATTTATTTTCTTTTTTTATTTACTCTGTGCATATTCAAGCAACAGAAACACTGCTTGTTGTTACAGAATTAGCACCACCGAATCAGGTATTGGTTGATGGTGAAGTAACAGGAGAAGGCACTCAATTAATTCGAGATATATTTGCAGAGGCTAAGCTAACACCTAATATACAAATGTATCCGTGGGCGCGTGCTTATAAGTTAGCAACCGAGCAAAGCAACGTTTTTATTTACAGCCTAGCAAGAACACCAGAGCGAGAAGAACAATTTTATTGGATTGCACAAGTGGGACGATTTGATTTGGGGTTTATAGCTCTTTCAGAGCGTACTGATATAGTTATTGAAGGTACCGAGCAAGCTAAAAACTACAAAATAGCGATGCAACGCAATGACTTCTCTACACAGACTCTTTTAAAACTAGGTTTTGAAGCAGTATTCACTAGCGACATTCAAAAGTCATATGATTTATTGCTCGCTAAAAAAGTAGACTTAGTTGTAGACGATCCACTTTATATGCAACAGCTAAGTGATTATTTAAAACTTGAACCCAACCATTTAAAGTTTGTATATAGAATAAACGAACTCACTGTAGGTGCTTACTTAGCAGCGAATAAAAAAACAGACGTTAATGTTGTTAATGCACTTCAGAAGGCGTTCACTGAAATGGAAAAACAAGTGCGTTACCTTATGGAATTCAGGGTAATTAATTTCTATATGGGATCTATTTAACGTTAAGAAAATTACGCTAGAACTAGGCAAAAATTTTTGTATCTAGTTGCTCTAAATAAAAATTTAACGACGTTATAATGCAGTTTAATTCGTTAAATTGCTCAAAGATTTATACAGGTTGGTATAGTGAGTAAATAAGTGGAGTTGATCTAATCTAATAAACGCAGGTAACTTTCATCAAAATTTAGACACAAAAAAAGCGCCTTAAGCGCTTTTTTCATTTTACTTAAAAAGTAAAATTATACAGCTGTGATGTTATCAGCTTGTGGACCTTTTTGACCTTGTGAAAGAGTAAACTCTACACGTTGGCCTTCAGCTAAAGTTTTGAAACCTTCGCTTTTGATTGCTGAGAAATGTGCGAAAACGTCTGGGCCATTTTCTTGCTCGATGAAACCAAAACCTTTAGACTCGTTGAACCACTTAACTGTACCTGATACGATGTTAGACATTGTAATATCCTGATATAAAATAAAAAATATGCTCATAAGAGCGGGTGTAGCAAAAAATGAGATGGTACTTTAAAAACTTCAGGACGGTACTACAAGTATTACTTATACAACATCGAAATGGAGATTTATAGCTTACATGCTTTCTTTCTAGCTGCAGCCCACTATATAGATTTTTTAAAACATGTCAAGTACCTATCTATAATCAGAGTAATAAACAACCAAAGTCGCTTTTATTCGTTATTAAAATTCAAACTCTAATGCGAGCCTAAAGCTATGATTTTTTTTGATTGGCTTATCTCAGTGATAAAACCCGCTTCCCATTTTAACTGTTTTTGTCCATCAAAACGCTGTAAACCTATAAAACCTGGCCCTATACCCACAAAGTCTTCACCTACGTAAACTTCAAGAGAAGGCTGAAAAGCAGAGCGATATCGATAGCGATATTGTGCTCTAAACTCACTTTCCCATTCATTTTTAATGTCTTGCCCCCACTCGTACACTAAAAAGGCATTCATAGTTAAGCTTGTTTTGCCAAACTCTTTTTCGATCACAAAACCCGTAGTTGCTTCATATACGTCTTCATTATGTTTTTTTTCAAACTCAAATAATGCCCCCCAATCGGCCCATAATTTACCTTGCTCAATCAATTGCCAGCGTAGTTCAAGCTCATAAGCTTCTAAACCAAAGTCGCCGTTATCGTCTCGCTCACCAACTAAATAGCCTTCGAGTGCCATTGTATCGTTAATAGCACCGCCACCACCCAAACGCTGCGCTAATATGTTGCCACTATCTGTTTGGTGCGACACCAACCGCCATTCAAACTCTCGCTCAAAAGGTAAAACATAGGGGTGATATACCTTATCAACAACAATACCATCGGCCTTTGCTGGGATTGAAAGTACCAACAAACAAAAAACCGCTAAATATAGGTTGAGTGCTTTCATACACGTTCCTTAGTTATTGAAGCTGAAATAACATAACAAAGTGATAAAAATATCACGCTACCTGTACTATATATAAGTACACTCATTAGATCAGGGGTAGCCTCGTAACCAACAAGAGCACGCAGTACGCGCCCGAGCTCAGAGTTTTCGCTTAATACATCGCGTAAATCCCACACGGTTGCGGTGTTGGTAATTAAGTCTATTTGGCCTGCCAAATCCAGCGCAACTAATAACTTAGCCGCGCTGTTAAAAGCAAGCAAAGTAAAAAGCGGATACATACCAAAACGGTGCTTAATTGCATTCATTAAAAAGTACAGCAATACGCTAAAACTTAAACAAATTCCAACACCTAATAAAGTCCCAATAAATAAGCTTTGCCCTGCATCATTACTTTGCCAAAAGCTGGTGAGGTAAATAATATAGTGGCTTAAATACATTGTTATTGTGCTTATAACCGCAATATAAAAAGCCGCTAATTTTTGCTTTATTGCAAATACTAATACAGCAATAAATATAGTAATACAGAGCCCTATTTGTGAGTACTCTAACCCTTGGTGTTCAAACCACTGACTCACCCACGACGCACTTTGCATGTACAAAAACGACATAAGCGCGCCAATTAATAAAGCAGACCCTATTTTAAAAGCGCTTTGCTTTTTAACTACTTGTAGTAGTACTAATAAAATAGCCACTGGTAGTAATTGATTAAGGCTCATGACTAAACTAGTTATTAGCATGCTGCGCCCCTTCATCGCTAACTATAACAACGCCCCTTGCTGTATTGGGCGAGAACTCACCAAAAAATTCGTAATGCCCTTTACTAAGCGGCCCTATATAAATAATGCTTTTACGGTTTGGGTAGAGTACTTTTTCTCTGTTTAGATCAAAGCTATCAAACTCTTCTGGTGTGCTATCTTGGTTTTCTATCAATAGTTTTACTTTTTTATTCGCGGGAATGGTAATTTGTGAAGGGTAGAACAAGTGATCTTTTAAAATAATAAGGTACTCTTTACTCGCCACGTTAAACGACAAAAATAGCAAACAACAAAGGCACCGATTAAATAAACGTTTAGTCACTTTTTACTCCTGTAAAAGTAACCTTAACAGTTAGTCCGCCTAAATGACTATTCGCTAAATGAATAGTTGCGCCATAAATAGCAATTATGTGTTGAACAATCGCCATACCTAAACCGGCACCTTGCTCGCCTGATGGATGCTGATCGCCACCTACGCGATAAAAGCGATTGAATATTCGCTCTTTTTGCTCTTCAGTCATGCCCGCACCAGAATCATCAATTTGCCAACTAAAGCCGTTATTACTTGATGCTAATTTAATTATAATTTGACCATTATTGGGTGTGTATTTTATGGCATTGCTAAGTAAGTTAGCGATAAGCGTGGTTAATGTAAACTCATCACCATTAATAATAAAATCATCGCCTTCAAGACTAATTGTTTGGTTTTTTTCATCTATTTTGTCGTATTGCTCCGATACGACTTGCTGAGTAATCGTTAGCAATGCTTGTTCGCTAAATTGCCTCTGCCATTGTTCAGGCTGAGTGCGTCCTAAAATTAGCATTTGCTCAACAATATTACTTAAGCGATTAATGCCCTGCGACATAGCTTGTAATTCTTGATGGTCTTGCAGATTACTTTGTTTATTAGCCAAATTATGTACATTAATTTTTAAACTACTAAGTGGAGTACGTAATTCGTGAGCTGCATCTGAGGCAAAAAAGCGCTCCCGTAAGTAGGCCGTTTCTACGCGTTTAAATAAGTCGTTTAAACGATTAATAACCGGTTTAATTTCCTCGTCGGTTACTTGCCAGTTAATTGGCGTAAAATCGTTAGCTTGGCGAGACGCTAACTGCTTAGATAATCGGGTAAGAGGGGCTAATGCGTATTTAACAAAAAAGCTAATAAAAATAGCAAGCAGAGGGACTGCCCAAAGCATAGGTAACATTGCAGATAAAATAACGGCTTCAGCTAATTCAAACCGCTTTGCCATAGGTTCAGCAACGATGACTTTACGGGTATTTTTACTCATCACAAATACTCGCATACGCTGCCCTGCTACATTGGCCGTTTGAAAGCCCTCGCTAAAACTAATTTGGTTATTCGTTAAACTCGATGAGCCACTAAGTAAATTATTATTTTGCCAAATTTGATACAACAATTGAGCGCTGTTATTACTTACTTGCACTGCACTTGTGGTTATTGCTAATGGCTGTTCAATTAAAACCCCTGCAACTATTTTAAGCTCATCATCAAGCAAGTTTTCACCATGATGCATACTTTTTTGATAGCCTTTTACTAATGCCAAAAAGCACGTAAGCACCATCATAGACAGTAAAATTAAGGTCAGACGTTTACGAATAGACATTTTCAACCTCGAAAGATAAACACGCTCTAGCGCTTGCCAACCACGTAGCCAATGCCACGTAAGGTTTTAATAAAGTCGCTAGGGAATTTTTTTCTAAGGTGGTGAATGTGTACTTCTATCGCGTTAGAGCCGACTTCTTCACCCCATTGGTAAAGTTTGTTTTCGAGTTGTTGTTTTGACTGCACACGACCTTGGTTTTCCATTAACGCTTTTAAAAGCATGTATTCTTTACGCGGTAATGTCAGTGACTCTCCATTGAGTGTCACCGTATGAGCAGAGCTGTCTATGACCACCTCCCCGCATTGCAGTAAACTCGATTGAGTTTGATTAACGCGTCGACTTGCCACACGTAGTCGAGCAAATAACTCTGCAGGGTCGAACGGCTTTGCAAGGTAATCATCAGCGCCCATATCAAGACCTTGCACTTTGTCGTCTATACTGCCGCGAGCAGTTAAAATAACCACTGGAATTACTTTTTTGTGCTTTAATATGCTTTAAAACCAGTGAACCGTCACCATCTGGCAACCCTAAATCGAGAATAACGAGTTCAATTTCACCACTAGAAAGGCATTCTAGGGCGTGTTTTACTGTGCCACTATGCTCTACGCTATAGCCCTCTTGGCGCAAAGAGCGAATAAGCCCTTGCGCCACTAAATGATCGTCTTCAACGAGTAATAAATGCATTGTGTCGTTTATCTTTTAAGTTTTTTGTCTACTTTTGCCAATAGCTGGCTTATTGCTTGTTGACGATATTTGTCTGCTTTAGCGCGAGTATCACGGATACCCGCAGCTTGGGCTGCTAGCAAACGTGCTTTCGCTTCTTTGTAATCGCCTTCATCGTACAAGTATTCACCATATAAGTAGTTAGTATCAATGCCTTCGAGATTAAAAGCGAGTGCTTGTTTAAATAATTTTTCAGCTTTGTCATCATCACCAAAACCAATTGGCCAACCAGGTACTTTACTGTAAAGCGTTGCAAGGCTTGCGTATGCTGAGCCATCGAGTGCTGTACCGTCAATTGAGAGCGCCTGTTCGAGTGACGTTTTTGCCTCTTTTGCTAAACCAAGTGCTCCCAACCCGCCTTTTGCACCTGCAAAACTAGCTAACACAATGCCATTCCAAATATGCGTTTGTGCCAAATTTGGGTAGTTTTTAACAAATAACGCGCTTTGCTCACTTAATTTCGTGAACGCATCTATTTGCGCGTCATCTTTAAGTTCATAATTAGCAATTGCCCACTTTTGTTGAATAGCGACTAAATCTTGCGATTCATCAGCATAGGCCGATACAGTAAATACACTCGTGAATACTAAATATAATGCTAAGGTCATTTTATACATAATTTTATCCTCGTTGTTCATCTATTTTTAACTTAAAAAACGTTTTATTTTAGGTAGTTGTTTTGCAATGGCGTTATCTACAATACGTGGGAAAGCGCCATTAATGCGTACAAATAATTTTTCAGGAAAGCCGATAAAACGCCGTGTCTGATTAGAATCAAGAAGCGCAAGTAACTCTCTGGCGACTAATTCTGGCGAGTCCATTTTATTACCGAGTTCTTTATTCAGCGCACGGGTTTTGCTGTTATTAATGGTGGTGTCAGTGGCTCTTGGCGCTAGGTAAGCGACTTTAACACCCGAACCGTATAGCTCCCGCGAAAGCGCCTCTGTAAAACCACGCAAACCAAATTTACTCGCGCAATAAAGTGTTTGAAACGGGTAGCCAATACTGCCAAACGATGATCCCACGTTAACAATGGTGCCTTTGGTATACTCTAACTGCCCTAAAAATAGCTGACATAATTTAATAGGCACCGACAAATTGGTACTTAGCATATTGTCTATTTGCTCAGAGCTTGTGTGCTCAAGACTTTGCATTGCATTAACACCGGCATTGTTAATTAGCAATTTAACGCCGCCTAATTGCTTTGCTTTTACAGCTAAATGAATGCGTGTTGTATCGTCGGTTAAATCGCCAATAAATATTTCACTGTCTGGGCATGTAGCACTGAGTTTTTCAAGAGCTTGAGCATTTCGCCCAACAAGGAGTAACTTCCACCCTTTTGCATATAGGGCTTTAGCAATTGCTTGTCCTATTCCACCGGTAGCGCCAGTTAATAAACACAAAGAGCTACTCATGCCTGCTTGCCTTGTATATTGGCTTTAAAAAAGGCTCATCATCCAAACCACGAAATATATCGCCATATAAACGATAAAAGCGCTTTGCCCCATGGAGTATGGCTTGTTGATCTGCCTCGTCTGTTATTTGATTCATTAGGTTTTCAAAAAACTTTACGTGCTCTATATCAAGCGCACCATGGGACGTTAAATAACTAAATGCTTTTTGAGGTAAGCCCACAGCGTTTGCAATATTTGAAGCGGCACCATCTGCAAGTGCAATGGACGTCCCTTCAAGCACATGTACCATGCCAAAAAAGCTCAATGGGTTTTTACGAGCAATAGAGTCGTACGCATAAGACACCATCATTTCAGTGGCAAATTGTGGCTGACTACACCGTACGGTTTCTTTATCAAAACCGCAGGCTGCAATATCGTTAAGTACCCACTCTTGGTGGCCAATTTCTTCTTCAATATATTCTGCGACGGCTTCGCGCAACCATTCTTGATCGTCGGTTAATCGTGCACCAACCAACATCATTAATGGCACGGTGTGCTTAACATGGTGGTACGCTTGCGCTAAAAACGAGGCGTATTCTTCAAGTGATGCTTCGCCTTTAAAAACACGCTGAATAATAGGCGCTGCGAGTAAGTAATCTTGCTCTTGCGTCGTTTGCTCTTTAAGGATGTTAAAAAAATCACTCATTAATTACTTCTCCAAATTGATAAAATTGCTCAAAAACGTCATGATACTGTTGGCTAATTGCCATTCGTTTTGGGCGATTATTTGTAGTTAACAACCCTTGTTGCACACTCAACGGAGCCGCTAAACGATGCCACTTTTGAATTCGAGCATAGTCGGGTAGTTGTTTATTAATTGCGTTAATGTATTGAGCTAACTCGGGGTTACATAGCTTTGAATCGGCGTAAATAATGGCACTGAGAAAAGGTCGCCCCTCACCAAACACAACCGCTTGTAAAATACCGCTTTGACTGAGTAATAGTGATTCAGGCCACTCGGCACTGATGTTCCGCCCCATGCTGGTAATAATTAGATTTTTTAATCGGCCTTTTATAAATAAAGTATTTTGACGCTGCTCGACTAGATCGCCGGTTGCATACCACTGGTTTTTGTTGTGAGGTTGATGGTTTAAGTAACCTAAAAACAAATCGCCTTTTATAAAAAGCTGGCCATTTTCAATTTTGGTTTGAATATGAGGTAACACAGAGCCGGCACTTTGGAGGTTATCGTTTGTGGGCGTATTTAAACTAACTACAGATGCCGCCTCAGAAAGCCCATAACCTTGGTACACCGGTAAGTTTAAGCTACGCGCTTTTACTATTAGCATTTCGCTGACAAGCGCACCACCTACTGCAATAAACTGTAACGAACTAGGCGGTTGCCACCCATCTTCTGCAAAAGTAACTAAGCATGCTAATAGTTCAGGCACTAAAATAAGCGTATTTGGCTTAACTTTATCAATCGCAGCTATAAACTGTGCGGGCTGTTTTAATGCAGTACCAACAAAGCCTAATTCATTTAACGGCATTAAATGCACTGTACCGCCACTTTTTAAAGGGGCATACACACCGGCTATATTTTCAAGCAATACAGCAAGCGGCAATAAACATAAATGAACAGGCTTTTTAATATTAATTTTATCGCACAGAGATTGAGCTACCTGCATTTGGCTATTTGCAGATAAACACACGCCCTTTGGTTGCCCAGTCGATCCTGACGTAAACGTTACTTTTTGAGTATCTGGAAAATAACTGACGGGGTTAGCTACAACGATTTCGTAAATATATAATGTGTAACACTCAAATAAAGTAATTGATGCAGTCGGCTCCCCGAGTAAAGGGTTTGGTGTGTCGCTCATAAATATATTAGCGCCGCATTGCGCTAGTACATATTGAGTTTGTTGCTCACTAAAAAAGTGAGCTATTGGCACAGCCACTTTATTAGAAACCGCAGTAGCGGCATCAATAACAAACCAAGCTGGCGTATTATCGAGCTTATAAGCGATACATTTGCCGTTAAAGCTATGTAGTATTTTTACTACTTTTTGTATTTTCTGGTTAAACTCACCACCGTTAATTTCAAGTGTTTGCTCTTTATTGTGGGCAATAATTAATGGCGATATTGCATGGGTATTATAGTAATTCATACATTCACCAACGCATTTACCAAAGAATTGATATTTGAGTGGTTTTGCTGCATCAAACTAAAAAGCATTGGGGTATTTAATACTTGTTGGTGAGCTTGATCTAAACTCACAACGCATACGGTAGGCTGATTAGCGTAGTAACTTCCCCAACTCAGCGGATGCTCAACAACAAAACTGTTTGCCACAGCAATTTCAGTACAATTAACGCCTAATAAGCGCAGCATCGCACGTACTTTTTTAGTGGCGCAAAATACTAAATGTTTTGCTCCTACACTTTGCAGGGCTTCATTAACAACAATAAAATGCCCAAGCGTTGCTTTGCGATGTGTAGAGCATAGATTGCCAAGCTCAAATACTTTATTACGCTGTGTAGGCTCAGGTAAAAAATACTCAATGGGCTGTGCTAAGTATTGCTCTATAAATAGAGGTGCTGTTGCTTGCCTTAAACCCAATGTGCACTGCCCTTCGTTTGTCGTGTATTGGCAAAGTAATGGCATAAAAGAGGTAAGCGTGGCGTTATAAGCGACTAAAAACCCTTCTTTAACTGTGTTTTCTAACGCACTTCTATGCTCATCATTAATGCAAGCACTAACAAAGCGTGAGTTATTTTGAATATAAACGGGTGATGAAGGTAGGTGTGCTAATTGCATAAACATCGCTCATATAAAGTATATGTTTGTAACTTAGCGAGCGAAACTTAAAGAAAACTTAAGAAAATAAATATTATATCAACCTACATAAATCTTTGATCAATTTAACGAATTAAATTGCACTATAACGTCGTTAAAAATTTTTTATTTACGACTGCATGGATGCAGGAGGTAGAGCAATGCAGGGAGCAATTGCCGAGAACAACTAGATACAAAAACTTTTGCCTAGTTCTAGCGTAATTTTCTTAACGTTAAATAGTCCCCATATATAAGCAGATTGGTATTAATCAAATAAAAAAGCCCCTGAATAAATTCAGGGGCTTTTAAATAACGTTTATTTAAACTTATTTACTAACGTTTTTACGACGTCTGTTAAACCACACTAATGGGGTAAGTAATAAAGCAATAAAGCCAACACTACCACCGCTAGATTTCTTCTCGGTTACAGGTACTACAGGAACAGCTTCATTTTTTACCATTACTGTACTTTGCTGAGCTACAGTTGTCGTCCCATCACTTACCGCAACCTCAAATACAAGTTCTTCATCTGCATTTATAGAGCCAGGTGTGAAAGTCAATATTGCTGTATCTATACCCGACAGTGTTGCCGCTGTACCACTAACTTGCGTCCAAGCATAAGTTAATGCATCACCATTTCTATCTGTGGCAGTCGCTGTAATAGTGCCAGTGCCAGACTCAGTTATTTCTGCTGAATCACTCTCAACAAGTAACAATGGCATCGCGTTATCACATGATGTTGCAGCGTCTCCTGCGACTACTTTGGAGAATACAGGCGATAACACGTTAGACATTGTTAGATTATCAATCCACCAACCAAAATCAGCAACAGCCGAATCAGATGAAATACGGAAACGAATTTTAGCTTGGTTGCCATTTAAAGCATCGCCAAAATTAATTGTTTCGTAGTTGCCAAAAGCCCCATCGTCTTGAATATTACGTCCTGTAAATGTATTTCGCTCTTGGAGTGCTTGAGAGGTATTTTCAATTAGTGGGCCGTTATAACCAACACTAAATTCCCCACCCACTTGCGTTACATCCGTCCACTCGCCATCATTAACACTAATTTCTACAACACCACCATCCCAATTCTCTTCAATGAGGTAAAGGTGCCAAAATGATATTTCAAAATCACCTGAGTAACCTATTTCAAACGATTTAGACTCAACCGCCACATCAGTTTGGAAGCTATTGTTATTTAAAAACATTGCCTGAGCGCCTAAGCCAAAGCCCGCAGCATCAAAAGTGGTTATATTGCCACTGTTATCCATGCTCTGCGTACCGATAGCAGCATCCCCACCAAACATTACATTTTCGTTTAAATCAAATAATGAGGCAGCCGACACTTCCATATCATCTGAAACAGTAGCACTGACAGGTGCTTCATCTTCAAAATCTATATTTACAGTGAATGAAATTGAATCTTCTAGTGCTTCAACAATATCATCATCCGTTTCAAGCTCAGGGAAGGTTACTGCTATTTCTAGTGTTTCAGCGGTGCCTGCATCATTTAAAGTAATAGTGATAGCGTCACTTGTTGATATTGCAAATGGTGCTGTTTCAGCAAAGGTAACTAACCCATCATTTTCAAGTGTTACATCATGATCGCTCATTACCGTTAACTGCGCTTTAGTCCCTGTTAAGGTTTCACTACCACGGTTAACAATGCTTACACTAATAGAACCTGTTTCACCTTTATCTAGAATATTATCGTTAGTACAATAACCAAGCTCAGCACCGTTATATGCGTTATTAACTATCACGTCGCTTAACGCGAATGTAGCAAGCTCAGATTTATCAGATTCAACAACCCCCGTTAAATCATCACTGAAACGCTCTGGCGATTCAGCTCCTAATCCCATGCCACGCTTAGCAAATGCTCCTAAAATTAATTTATAATCGGCAGGTTCAACAGCATAAGCAGCAGCTAAGATGGCATCACGCGCTTCAGTGTAAAGCGGAGCTACTGGCGTTAATTTATAGCCAGCAACAAGGTAGTCAGCCATGCGGTTTTGAGCTTCCTCAAAACCATGCTCGTTAATTAATGCTACATAACTTTCCCATAACATCGTTGCCCAAATTTCGCCTGCGGCATGTGGCGAAGCTACGCTTGTTGGTGTAATACCAATATCAGCGCCTGCATTTTCTGTAATATGGCGGAATGATAATGCATTTACTTCGGTATCAGTTGAGTAAGGTACGCGACGAATACCGTAATAAAAGTCCTCTACAAATGTACCGCTACCATATGCCTTTTGGAATTTATCATTGCCTGTAATGTTAATATCATCAGCTTTAGCAATAAACATGAGTGAATGGAAGTCCCCCCAACCCTCGCCCATTGCGCGACCTTGGAAGTTAATTAAACCAGATGAGTTACCCACTAAACGGTTACTGATATAGTGTCCCCACTCATGAGCAATAATACCATTATCAAACGTACCATCTTTTAATGTTGCTTTAGTAAACATATCTACAGAAACAGTATCGCCCGCAGCCATTAAGTCATACATAGCATGACCATCAGCGTAATTTAATCCCATATTTGGAATAGTAACTGCATCATCTTCACCGCCCATTGGCGCTGGCTCATCTGTGTCTGGGTCATTATTCACAACAATTGCTGCTATTGCGCCCGCATTTTGTGCATTTTTTACTTTAATTGTGAAAGAACATGAGCCGCGATCGACTAACGCTATTTTACCTGCAAGATCTGCGGCATTTATAGCAGGCTCACACCCATCATTAATACTTGTTGAATCGGCTGTATTACCATCGTCTAAGCGAACAACATCCCCTTTAATATCACTAAATTGATATTGACCAAAGCCTGACTCTTGTGTTGAATCTAATAAACCTAAAGTCGCATGCGAAGTAACTGTAATACCAAAATCAACACCGACTTGTGCATCTTTACTATTGTATAAATACATTTGCATACGAGGGCTTGCACCATCTGCAGGTGTCGACATATTGGCATTGTTACGTCCTGAATTATCCTGCGCTTGTGCTTCAATTGGATCGCCTTCTATGCCTCCACGTTCAAAATTAGATAGCTGCGCAACATTTGATGTTTCATCAAAGCCGTGATCGTAGAAAAAATCATGTAAAAAGTTATTCATATAAAATAAATTAACAATTGCGGCTTTTCGATTAGCGTAACTATTAGCAACTTGATCTACTTGGTACGGATAATCAAATGTCAGATCGGCTGTGGTGTCAGCTGTAAAGTCGCCTTCACTAAAATCTTGTGGCGCAACAACATCAGCATAAGCAAATACATTGTTGCCCGATGTAGTTGTAGCATCATCAGCTAACCATGGATCCATTGTGCTTAATTTACTGTAATAAGATAACGCAACCATTGGCGCGTCTAAAATTTCAGTTTCATCAACTTGATCAGGCCCATCAGCTGGAATTACATCACCATGAGGGCTTTCCATTGGGTAGCCATCTTGATTAGCATACACGCGATAATTAAAGTCGGCTGCATGTGATTTCAAGTCTTTCTTAAAATAAACTTTGTTATTTTGAGTGCCAATTACATAGCTATAATAGTCGCTTTCAAGCGCATTTTTATCCGCAACTTCGACTTCAACATAATATGCTGACTCTAATTGTCCTGCGACTTCAAAAAATACTTTCTTCGCGCGGGGTTCACCTAATATAATTTTAGAATCATCACCTGAGGTGGCCTGATATTTAGCATATCCACCTTCTTCGCCAATCTTACGAAGCGATGCATTAATACCAGCCAATTCCAAAAGTGCAGATTGAATGCTTTGCTCAGCATTTACAAAGCCACTCAGAGCCGCAAATGATTTTTCAGCTGACGACGTATCCGCAAAATAACCAGAGCCAGCCACAAGGTTAAACTCTTTATCCATTATTAAGTTGAATTCACGATTAAAAACATCAATACCATGAACCTGCTGTTTATACTTTGCGACTATTGAGCCTCGCTTTTGCTCATGCAAATCAGTCATTACTGCTGATGATATTGTGCTTTTCTGACTGCTAATACCAGTTAGAGATTCTAAATAAAGATCCGCTGCATATTGGTTTCGTTTTGCAGGCTCAATAAGCGACATATTTGGCGCCTTTTGCCCCACCGCTTGCCATAGAAATGTGGCTTTACCCAATTGTTTGTCATAAATAGAACGATGACCAGATACTGTCGTTCGCTCAGCTAGTGCGCGTTGCTGCATTGCCGCTGGTGCTATTGCTTGAGTTTGAGAGTTTGCAGTTACATCAAAGTATTGCGCTGATTCAGCTGCGGTTAGTTGTCCTGCGGATAAAGTAGCTGCAACAATTGTTGCTACTGTGGTTAGTTTGAAATTAGACATAAAACACCCTGTTATATTTTGTAATTTTTGTTTATTAAATGTATTTTAAATGTAATACCAAATGACAGTAGCAATAAGTCGTGTAAAAAAAGCTAAAAAACTCTATCTTGTATAATAAAAAGGTAAAAATATGAAACCGCCGTATTTAATAATTGCATTGATATTTACTGCTTCAGGCACTTTGACTGCCTGTAATAACAGCAAAGAGCCAGCTGCTGCAGCCGTACAACAGTCTGAGCCTCAAACTCCAACACAGGTCAGCATAAAAAATAAAACGGCAGTAGAAGATGTTAGCCAAAAAAGACATCTGCAAGCAAATAGCATTATGTCATCAGGCGATAAATTGATTTTTAACTCAAAGGTATTGAAAAAGGGGGATATTGTTTTTAACCAAACGATGCAACAAAAAGGGGTCGTTACAGGAACACTTGTTCTTACGCTTGCATCTGATTTTGTACCAAAGGATTTAGCCAACAACTTTAATTTAATACGCTCGACTGCGCATAACTATATGTTACTAGT
Organism: Pseudoalteromonas sp. B62; assembly: GCF_037162565.1. NCBI lineage: Bacteria > Pseudomonadati > Pseudomonadota > Gammaproteobacteria > Alteromonadales > Pseudoalteromonadaceae > Pseudoalteromonas > Pseudoalteromonas sp. B62. Next base: position 770,898 of record NZ_JARLVB010000001.1, read on the forward strand.
CACTCAAGACGATAATATTAAAGCCGTTGCTAAATCATTAAGTGCTTATTCTGATGTAAAAAATGTCGAAGTATCCGTAAATTACTCACCTATAGAAACCCAATTTTAAATACTGATGGTTCTATAAGTCGTTAATTTTTGTCAGCTATTACACAGCGGTTTCGGCCGTGCTCTTTAGCGTAATAAAGTGCTTTATCCGCATATTTGTACACTTGGTCTATATCGTTACTGTGCTCAGGCCAGGTTGCAATACCTATAGAAATAGTAATAAATCCAATAACGTCCATGCTTGTTGAGGCAACGGTTGTTCGAAGTCGTTCAGCTATTTTAAAAGCACTTTCGCTGTCTTCATTTGGTAATATGAGTACAAACTCTTCACCACCAATACGCGCTACAACATCATCCTTTCTGGATAGTTTTTTTATAATATCGGTGAGTGTTTTTAGTGCTTCATCACCTTTATCGTGGCCAAAGGTATCATTTACACGCTTGAAAAAATCGATATCAATTTCCAATATTGCAAATGGAATTTGCTTAAGCATAAGTTGATTAAGTAATCCGTTTAAACTTCTGCGGTTATGCGCCCCTGTAAGTGGGTCTGTTTGTGCATCATGGCGTAATTGGCCTATTTGAGTTTGTAAAATACTCACACCTTTTAACATGGCAAGCTTTAACCTCTGGCTTTCAAAATACCATGCTTTTATATTCTCAAAATTTTCAAAACTAGCCGGGTTATCAAGTGTATTTACTTTGTTTGCGAGTTGTTTAAGCGGCCTAGAAATAAAATGAGCAAAAAGCCTATAAGTATAAAAGTAATAACCGCCATTGGTAACGTACGTTTGATAACTTCTATAATCAATGTATCAAGTGAGGCTAAGGTATTTTTAACTGGACGTTGCGCAATAACTCCCCAATGTGCTTTTTTTACTGGGGCATAGCCTGCTAGCATCTCAACATTTTGGCTGCTTTTAACATTCGCAATCCCTCCTTTTCCATTAATAACATCATCTATAATTGCGTTATTATTTACATAGGTGCCGATACGAATATGATCCGGATGATAAAGTATGCGTTTATAAGAATCGACCACATATATATGTGTCCCTTCATCGTAATAATGTTGATCCAGTAAATCATTCAAAATGCTGCGCTCTTTTAAATAAAGAGATCCACCAAGATAGCCTAAATAATTCCCTGCATTGTCAAATAACGGATGGGAAATAAAAATTATCAAATTACCTGCGGCTGACATATAAGGTTTACTAATGAGCGGGCGCTTTTCTTTCAATGCTTGTATTGCGCCTGGAGAAGAAATTGTTTGCTCCATTATTTGCGGTAAAACAGGAGACGTAGCTGCAATAATACCGTTCTTGTTTATCACTACAGAATTAAAACTATTTGTTTGTAAATTTAATCTGGTTACTTCTTCTTTCAATAATTTTTCATTATTTATTTCTTGCTCTATTATTTTTGCTGAATAAGTAAGTTGCTGCATTGCAGCTTCTAAAAAATTATCGGTTGCCGAAGCCAACTTATTTGCATAAGCATAATTGCTTTTTAGTGTGTAATTCATTAACTGCTCTTTTTGCACTTGATAAGTAGAATAAAAACTACTTACTAGAGTGCTCAACGAAGCAGAAAATGCTAAAAGCAGAATGAGTAACCTTAGATTAAGTGCAGGTAGTAATTTGTACAGCAAATGTATATCGTCCACAGTACAAGGCAGTTAAAGCTTGCACTTATTATTGTATATAAAGCCTACAATTATACCCTCTTGAAAACTTATAATCTAATGTTTACAAAGACAGAAAAAATATATGTAAGTACTGATTTTCATTAAATTTAACGATATAAATTTTATCTATTCGTTACAATACGTTAATGGCTTTAGTAAAGAAAAACCATGTTTTGCAGTTGCACTAAAAAGTAGATAAGCTGCACACACTTATCTATTTTATTTAGCTTTGGAGTGTGTTTTGCTAAATAAGTATATTGTGTCGTCTATCGTTTTTTTATCTGGGTGCTTCATGCCAATACAATCCTCGTTCGCACAACCTGTACTTTCTCTTGAACAACAGCTTGGTCAAAAGCTCATGCTTGATTTTCGCTATTTTTGCGAACAAGGTACGAATAAACAATGCAGAACACCATTAACTCAATTACCAGATAAGCTTGCACACATAATTGCAAAGCATAACATTGGGGGGTTATCTTGTTTTCTGAAAATATCCAATCAATAGAGCAAACTATTACACTGAATGCTCAACTGCAAAATGCAGCAAGTAAATCGAGTAGTAAACTACCGTTATTTATATCCATAGATCAAGAAGGTGGACGAGTAGCTAGGTTACCGCGTGATCTAGCTACTTCATTTACTGGCAACATGTCGATTGGTGCAACATATAAAAAACACGGAACAAGCTTCGCTACAAAAACGGCAACGGTTATTGCTAAAGAGCTAAGTTCTTTGGGTATTAATGTAAACTACGCGCCTACTATCGATGTAAATATGAACCCAGATAATCCGGTAATAAACGTACGCTCTTTTGGAGAAGACCCTGTTTTAGTTGCCAAGCTTGGTGCTGAACAAGTTGCAGGATTTGAAAGCAATGGGGTTATTACGTCGTTAAAGCACTATCCTGGGCACGGCGATACCAGCGTCGATAGTCACACTGGTTTACCTATGGTAAGTCATGAAAAAGAGGTTATTTACGCTCAAGATTTAGCACCATTTAAATACATTATTGCAAAGCAAAATCCCGGTATGATCATGACGGCGCATATTCAGTATCCTGCGCTAGATAGTACAACGTTTGTAAGCGTTGATGGAAAAACCATGATAAAACCTGCAACGATGTCTCGTAAAATAGTAACCGACATTTTACGAGGAGAACTAAATTACCAAGGTGTTGTAATAACTGATGCGCTTGACATGGCTGGTATTAGCCATTTCTTTACACCCACTCAAGCGGTAATTAATACATTTTTAGCTGGTGTTGATATTGCACTAATGCCAATTGAAATTAGAACGCCAGACGATTTAATAACGTTGGATGAACTTATAAAATCACTTGCCGCAGCGGTTAAATCAGGGCAACTTGATGAGCAAGAAATAGCTAAATCAGCGCAACGTATAATATCACTTAAAAATAAGTTTAGATTAAACACTCATTTGGACCCGATCAGCGCACTTATAAATGCAAAACAAACAATTGGCAGTGCAGCACATCGTGAAATAGAAGCGCAACTAGCTGTGGAGGCTATAACGCTAGTTAAAAATAATAAAAACACTTTACCGCTTAGCCTTAAAACAGATCCGCATATTCATATTATTATGCCTGACACACGTAAGTGTATGGCAATGCAACAAGCCATTGAAGCTATAAGCACTCAAGTGCTTAACTATACTTGTAGCAGCCTGCAAGGTTTTAACCCGCAGCAAGCACATATCGATATAACCACTGCCGATATAATAATTGCAGGTAATGCGACACCAAACCAAAGTGCGGTAGAAATTGGCGGCATGGATGATTTAAAAGACGACGCTAATTTTGCACTCAATAATTCACAGCAGCCAAAAGCACTTAAATCATTACTCAGTTTTGCTAAAGCCAATAATATAAATACCGTATTTATAAGCTTAAGAGCCCCTTACGATATTGCTGAATTTGGCAACTACGCACAAGCTGTACTTGCATCCTACGCATATAATATTGATGTCGATAAAAACGATGTTGTATCTGGCCCTGCTTTTACCGCGCTTGCAAAAGTACTACTTGGGCAGTCACCCGCCAATGGTGTATTACCTGTCACTATAAAGCAGCAAAAGGCGCACTAATATGAAACTTAACTGTGATTTAGGCGAAAGCTTTGGCGCATGGAAAATGGGCCTTGATAGCAGCGTAATGCCACATATTGATATGGCTAACATTGCCTGTGGTTTTCATGCCGGCGATGCCGATGTAATGGCAAGCACGCTCACTCTTGCAAAACAATATAACGTACAAATTGGCGCTCACCCGAGCTACCCAGATCTGCAAGGTTTTGGTAGGCGCTCAATGAATCTTAGTGCAAGCGAGCTAATAAACTGCCTACATTATCAAATTGCAGCGGTTGAAGGTATGGCAAAAGTGCAGGGATTAACACTTAGCTACGTAAAGCCACATGGTGCGCTTTATAACGACATGATGGCTGATGAAACAATATTAAACACTGTCATGCATGCCATTGCCATCTACCCAACCCCATTAAAGCTCATGCTACTTGCAACGGCTAAAGCACATAGCCATCAGCAACTTGCCAAAACATACCAATTAACATTAATTTTAGAAGCCTTCGCGGACCGTCAATATACCGATGCAGGACTGTTAGTGTCGCGAAATATTCCTGGTAGCGTGCATAATAAATCGGCACTGATTGCGCAAGTAAAACAACTGTTAACTACAGGCTGTGTAACAACTCAATCGGGAAAGGTATTACCTTTACATGCTGATAGTTTATGTGTGCATAGCGATAACGAAGCAAGCATTGCCCTTATTCAGGAGATCAAAGCTCTGTGCCAAACTCGTTAAACACTCAAAAACTAAGTAACCTGAACTCTGGTTAAGAGATTTACTACGTATTGAATCATGGTGATATTTAACTTTATTTTCTCTAGCCAGAGATTCTCAGTGAAAACAAGGCGAATTTACGCGTCAATAGCTACTCGATATAGATTTATTATCCAGAGTTCAGGTTAATTAATCATGCATATTGTACATTACGCAATGAGCTTAAGCTCAACACAGGTCATAAACTTTACTTTATTTATTATATTTTTAACGTACCATTAAAGCGCTACTCTTAATTTTAGGAAAAATGCAAATAGCATATGGAACTTTCCCCTTATACTCAGTTTACACCCTACCTTAGCCACAGCACTTTTTGTTGTAAATTTGATAGTAACCACTTTATTGATAGTGACTTTTCGAGTTATCAGATTTTTTCACCGCTGCAACTTCAAAAAGCAGTCACAAAACGAAAGGCCGAGTATTTGGCTGGCCGATTTTGTGCGAAAAAAGTACTAAACGCACTCGGTATTTCCTCTTTTGATATTCTTTCTGGCAATGATCGCGCGCCGATATGGCCTGATAAAGTTATCGGTAGTATTACCCACACTCAAGGGATTGCAATGGCAATGGCCTCTCAGCGCACAGATATCGCTGGCATTGGTATTGATATCGAACAGCTAATGAGCGCAAAACAAGAGCGAGAGCTACAAGAACAAATTTTGCACCCTAATGACTATCCTCAGTTTAGATTGTTCGCAGAGCAGGTATCACACCCGTTAACCATTATCTTCTCAGCAAAAGAAAGTATTTTTAAAGCTTTGTACGCAAGTGTGAAACAATTTTTTGGCTTTGAAGCGGCTACGCTCATTGCCTTTAATGAACAACAACTGCAATTTAAAATAACCCAAGCACTTTCACCACAAGTGCCTAAAGACACTTACTTAACCGTATTTTACCAATGTGACAAAAATATAGTGCTCACAGAGTGCGAATTCAAAAATTCCTAGTTATACCAACCAGCATAAATCTTTGAGCAATTTAACGAATTAAATTGCACTATACGTCGTTAAAATTTTTATTTGAAACAACTAGATAAACAATTTGTCTGGGACCTGTTTATCTTTCGAGGTTAAATTTGCAGCTCTATGCTTGGTATTTAGGTAAGGCTGAGCTTATGTAGTGTGGTTATTCCCCATAAATAGGCGATAACGTTGAATAAATGCCAAACATGCGCTGCCAGTAGGGTAACGCAGAAGCCGCTACCAAGCCCACTAGGTTACAAACCTCACGCCGCGATTAAATCGACCCTAGATTGAAATAACAGCCAAACCACCTCCCTACTGATTAACAATTAAGTTAAAAATACAACATTAATTAACTTTAGTGTTGTATTTTAATACAACCAAATATAGTATTAAAAACAATTATCATTTACATTTACAAAAAGGAATACCTGTGAAATTTAAGGATGTTTTAATCCCCCTCGCAGCACTTACATCTACTACAGCTTTAGCTAATTCTGATAACAATGACGCAGTGGATCAAATGACCGTTATTGAAGTTACTGGAGAGTTATTATCAAGAAGTCTACTACAAAGTGGTAATAGCGTTGTTGTTTTCGATAGTAAAGAGCTTGAAAGCCGCCCCGAATTAAGAACAGTAAGAGACGTACTAAGCGAAATTCCAAACATCACAATGGTCACTGGTACTGGTAAAGCTCCAACAGTAAGGGGTATTGATGGTACTGGAGCCGCAGAAAACGCGAATGCATTTTTTGCAGGCAGCAGAGCACGCTTAAACTGGCAAATTGATGGTCGTTCAGCGACTTATAACGAAATAGTTTTTGGCGATTTAGGTATTTGGGACCTTGAACAAATTGAAGTTCTCAGAGGGCCACAAAGTACTTTAGCTGGGCGTAATGCAATAGCAGGTACAATACGCGTAGAAACACAAGATCCGACGTTTGAACAAGAGTTCACAATTCGTGCTGAAGGCGGAAATTTAGACCAAAAACGACTTTCAGCTATTTATAATCAACCTCTTTCGGAGCAGTTTTCCTTACGAATTGCAGCAGATAAATTTGAACGTAGTTCATCTGTTGATTATGAATCTTACCCTGGTGTCAAAGACCCTGCTGACATGGAAGGCCGTGCAATTAGAGGGAAATTACTTTATGAGGGCGATGACAAATACGGTACACGCGTGGTTGTCACACTAACCGATAACAAATACAGTGGTCCAAATAGTGAAATCATTGATTATCCATTTGATCAGCGTCGTTCTAACTTTCCGCAACAACCCGTTCATGTTACGCATACTAAAAGCTTAGGCATTGAATACAGCGCATCATTAACTCAACAACTACAGTTAGAAGTAACGGCTTCAGCAACAGACTTTAATTTTGAACGTAAATCTACGCCAGATGGGTCTAAAGCGAATATTGATAACAAAGAGTTTGTGATAGAACCTCGTTTACGCTATCAAGGTGATAACGGCGAACAATGGGTTATTGGTAGTCGCTACTACACTTCAAAACAAGATGATTGGATCCAATTCATTGTAAAACAAAGCTTTACTGATGATTCAGATAATTTTGCAATCTACTCTGAGGGTGCCCTCCCATTTAGTGACAAATTTGAGCTAACGGCAGGTTTACGCTACGAAAAAGAAAACCGCAAACGTGAAGGCGGTGATCCTGATAGAGCGATTGCAAAAATAGAATCCGATAACGACTACAGTGCCTTATTACCTAAGCTTGGGCTCAGCTACCAAGTAAGTGATACGCATATTGTCGGTTTACAATTATCTCGCGGGTATAATGCAGGCGGCGGCGGCATTTCCTTTGGCGCACCAATTGTTAACTATGAATATGATGAAGAGTACGTAAACTCTTTAGAAATCTATGGTCGTCAGCAATGGGCTAATAACAGTATAAGCACATCTCAAAACCTGTTTTATTCGCAATATACAGACATGCAACTACCTTTTGATTTAACACCTGAAAACTCACGTGATGAAGCTTATGTAGTTAGAAATGCAGACGAAGTAACTACTATTGGTTTTGAATTTAATGCCGATTGGCAGATTAATGATCAGTTCAATCTTTATGGTGGTTTTGCACTGTTAGATTCAGAGATCACTGATTATCCAAACTCAGGCCTAGAAGGGAACTCATTACTTACGGTTCCTTCTGCTTCTATGAAATTAGGGACCACATGGCAATCAAATAATTGGGTTGTTAACGTTAGTGGCCAGTACACTGATGGCTGGTATACCAGTATTTCAAACGATGAAGGCGGTAAAACAGACGCTTTTGCGACCTTTGATACAAGTTTGAACTACGTTATCTCTGAGCAAGCTAAAGTGTATCTTTCAGTACGTAATATTTTTGATGAAGATGCTCCTGTTGCATTGTATCCAGGTACAGCACCTGCTGATAGCAATGAACCTGATACTAACTTTGATACAGCAGTATTGACCCAACCAAGAACGATTAGTGCGGGCATACAGTATACATTCTAATCAATCAGATTTTTCCACGGCAAAGCTAAATTATTTGCTGTGGAAAATCTATAAAATCAATAACAAAGGTTATTAAGTATGACAACAATTAAATACGATAGCAGCCTCTGGCCATTAGCTGTAACAGTAGCAAAGGGGAGTGCACGCTAGCAATGCACTTAGACTCTTTAATATCATGGGATCGTTGGTTTGATAGAGCTGAAGCATTTATTGTAGTGCGTGTTTATACAGATGAAGCATCCTTACAACACCCTAAAGGGGCGGGTCCTGCAACACAAGAATGGCTTAAAAATGGTGCGGCAGAGAAAATGCAACAACTTGTTCAAGCGATGCTTATCGTTGTTCCTGAGGAGCAATATCAAAAATTGCAGAACATGAGCGTTCAAAAAGCCTTTGGTATACCTGGAGCCGTATTTAAATCACTTGATGATGCTGCAACATGGCTACAGGCATCAGCCAAAGAGATAGCGATACCTGAAAATATTGAATTACAAGATGTAGCTACACTTGTCCACTCTCATTGCGGTAATACCAATTAGCTTAATTAAGTGATCTATTTTGAGGTAAGAAAATCGTGTCGATAACAAGGCAACAAAGAGTTAATCGTCCCTCAAAGGGAAGCGCATGTTTGGTCTTTATGCTGCGTTATCGCCTATTTATGGGCAGTGACCACACTACATAGGCTCAGCCTTGCCTAAATACCAAACATACTGCTGCAAATTTAACCTCGAAAGATAAACAGGCCCTAGTTACCCCTTTATAAAAACACTCAATAATATGTAATCGATACAACTTAAAATCATATATTTGTGAGTGTTTTTCCGCCACCATAATGTGGGGAAGTACATCTTCAATATCTGTTTGCAGCTTTGCATTAATATTATAAACATTACTTAAATGGCGCTGTGTTAGTACTTCTTCAGGCGAGCCATGAGCAACAACTTTTCCTTTATCAAGCATGTAAATTCGATCTGCAAAGCTCGCAGCAAGTGATAAATCATGAAGAACAGCAACAACTCCCGCGCCTTGTTTTGCCGTTGTAACGGCTTGGTTCATAACTTCATATTGATGATATAAATCTAAGCTAGCAGTTGGCTCATCAATTAATAAATAAGCATTTTTTTGCTGAGTTAAACTTGGCTGTAATTGGCACAATACACGCGCTAATTGAGTACGTTGCTTTTCACCACCAGAAAGCTGAGTAAAGCATTGCTGTGCTAGGTGAGTAATCCCTACGGCTTTCATTGCATCATTAGAGCACTGTTTCAAAGTAGCCTGCGTACACTGTTCTTGATGACTAAAATGCGCCATATCAACAACTTCATTAACGGTGAAAGGAAAATCTAACTCGTAGCTCTGGGTTAATACCGCCCTTAATTTAGCAAGCTCTAGCAAACTATACTCATTTAACTCTCGTTGATTAATATTTATCGTTCCGCCACTTAACGGCAAGTCTCCTGATAATGCTTTCATTAATGATGATTTACCTGCGCCATTGGGACCAATGATAACTACAATTTCATGTGGTTTTACATAAAAATCAATATTATCCAGCAACGTTTTATGTTTAATTTTTACGCTAAGTTGATTGCCAATTAACATAGTTCACTTTGCTCCTTGGTAAGTTTTTAGCAGCATAATCAAAAAGAATGGACCGCCAATAGCACTGGTTATTAGACCAATGGGCACTTCTGCTGGTAACATTATGGTACGGGCAAATAAATCAGCAAGGCTAAGCATTAATGCTCCCCCTAACATACAAGCTGGTAATAAATAACGGTGATCTGGGCCTAATATTAAGCGCATAATATGCGGCACTATTAAGCCAACAAAACCAATAACGCCCGTAATTGCGACGGCTGCGGCAGTGCAAAGTGCCGTATATATAAAAACCTGCTTTTTCAATTTAGTCACATTAATGCCGACATGCTTCGCTTGAGCCTCTCCTAATAAATACACGTTAAGAGGTTTAGATAAACGTAATAAACCAATACAACAACCAATAATAATACCGAGTGTTGGCATTATCATCGCAAGGTGATTCCCCGCCAAAGAGCCCATACTCCAAAATGTTAAATCACGCAATTGTTGCTCATTACTTACCAGTGTTAAGATACCGATAATAGCGTTTACAATCGCATTTACGGCAATCCCTGCCAGTAGTAGACTAACGATAGTAAAACGCCCATTTTGCGCGCCCAACCGATAGATAAACATGCATACCGCTATACAACTCAAAAATGCCCCTACAGGCACCGCATAGTAGCCTAAGTTGTCGCTAAAATTAGCAAACAAGCTTGTTCCTAATACAATAGTTGCTACTGCACCTAACGCTGCACCACTGGCAATGCCAATCAAGCCAGGATCTGCTAATGGATTTCTAAATAAAGCTTGCATTGCAGCACCGCAGGTTGCTAAACCAGCTCCAACAACCATCGAAAGTAGAATACGAGGAAGGCGGATCTGCCAAATTATAGCGTGTTTAAGCTGATCATCTACCGGTTGGGTTAGCATAAGCATCGTCTCGCGCAGCGTTATCACGACCCCTCCCTGACTTAGAGCAATAAAAAATACCAATATACAAATAATAAACAAAACAGGAATAGATAAAACCCGTATCCGTTGTTGCGCTAATAACCTATTTCCTAACGCCAGCATAACTATCGCTCGTCCTGTTGTTTTGTGCTGTTTTCAGCTAATTTTAAAAATCTATATTGATAGCCATCTGGCAAGCGTGTTTTAGGATAAAATGCATGCGCTAGTTCTACGGCTGCTTGAGGCGTTCTAGGCCCCATACTTAACAAATAGAGCGCATCAAAATTGTAAATACGTCCATTTTTTATCGCATTTGAATATTTAAAAACAGATAATATTTCAGCGCTTGGTTGCTGATCATTGGCGCCAATTCCCATACTAATAATCACATCAGGATTTAGTGCCAATGCAGCCTCGCTTGACATCGTCTGCCAGTTAACCATTGTTTGAGCCATCATATTCACTCCACCGGCAATAGTTACCAACTCATCAGCAGTCGTCTCTGCCCCTGCAACCATAAGTTTACTACTGCGGATAACCAAAACCTTAGGTTTAGTACTTGTTTGCTCTAAAATATATGACAAGGCCTTGCGGTCCGCTTGCAAAGAGTCTGCGAGCATATTGCCCTTACTCACAACATTTAATTGTTTGGCTATTTGCTCTATTTTATTTTCAATACGCCAAAAGTTGTCGTTCTCATGCAAGATAACCAAGTTAGCGCCAGTGAGCTTTAATTGCTCAACCATTTTTTTAGGACCAACATCTGATTCAGCGAGGATAAGATCTGGATTTAATGACAACACACCTTCAACGCTTATTTTGCGAACATAGCCAATTTGTGGCTTCTGAGTTGCAGCGGCTGGATAAACACTGGTGCTATCAACGCCAACAATGCGTTGTTGTTCACCAAGGGCGTAAATAACTTCTGTTATTGAGCCCCCTGCAACCACTATTCGCTGTGGATTAAGAGGCTGCGGACTTGCATGTACATAGCTATTAGCAAGTAAAGTAACAAACATAATAAATAAAATAGATAAGGGTTTCATTGATGTTAAATTTAATTTGAAAACAAAAATACTAACAGTTTTCATTTACAACTTGTAGTTTTTATTATGATTGTTTTAATGACCTATAAAATTTAGTTTAGCCTCTTAGGTAATAAGGTATGTTAGCTTTTCAGAGTTAAATTATTTCAATTTAAAGGCCATTTAATCACGGCGTAAAATGTGTAACCAAGTCGCCCCATAACGGCCCGCGTTACTCTAATAGCTGTATCCTTGTGAGAATAATTAAAATAGTGGATGACAAAAGGGTTTCATCACCGAGTCAAACCTAAATAGCAGCGAGTGTCATCCATGTTTGTCATCGCCTACTTATGGTAAATAACCACACTACATAGGCGCTACCTTGCCTAAAAATCAAACACTCGGCTGCAAATTCAACATCGAGAAGTAAATTAAAGCTTATTTTTCCCCTATTTATTTAACCTGAACTCTGGATAATAAATCTATCTCGAGCAGCTATTTTCAGCGCTAACTGCGTTGAATTTACTTGCAATAGGCCAGCTATTGACGCGTAAATTCGCCTTGTTTTCACTGAAAATCTCTGGCTAGAGAAAATAAATTTAAATATCACTATGATTCAATATGTTAGTAAATCTCTTAACCCGTGTTCAGGTTACTTAGTAACTTTTTAAACACCGTAAAATAGATATTTGTTAAATTTCCAAGCTCGCTAATATGAACTCGTTCATTTTCTTGATGGATAGTGCCGTTAGTTAAACCAAGTTCAACTACTTGCGGACAAATATCGCTAAAAAAACGGCCATCAGAAGTTCCTCCTGCAGTTGAGGTTTGAGGAAGCAAACCAGTACATTGATTAATGGCTGTTTTACACTCTTTTATTAGCGAAAGTTTATTTTTACTATTCTCTGCAGAGTAATAAGGGTTGCAAGCATGCGATGTTGTTAGTGAGAAATCATTAGTAGTTCGCGTTACAATATGAGTGACTAAATGAATTAGATCATCTTCACTGTAAGCCGTGGTATAACGAATATTTAAATTAATTATTACAGCGTCAGGTATGACATTATCGCTGCACAAGCCTGAGTCAATATGAGTGACTTGCATTGTTGTACCAAGCTGATTGCTATCTCTATTATCCCAATCAAATTTCATTAAATCTTTTACAATGCTACAGGCATGATGGATAGCATTAATGCCTTGAGTCGGATAAGCAACATGCGCACTTTTTCCATTAATTTGAATGGCAAAACTCAACGCCCCTCTGCGTCCAATTTTTAGCATGTCACCGCACTGCTTTATTGATGTCGGTTCTCCAACAATACAATAATCCAAGTCCTGTTTTGCATCTTTAAAGTGTTTTACAATTTCACATGAGCCGAATAAAGCATCGCCCTCTTCATCGCTGGTAATTAAAAACCATAGTCGCCCAACAAAGCTCCCTTCGAGTACTAGCATCTCAGCTGCAACTAAGGCTGCGGCAATACCGCCTTTCATATCTGCGATACCTCGACCGATCAGGTAATCATTTTTAATTTTACCTGCAAAAGGTGGGGCTTGCCATTTATTAAGATTACCTGCGGGCACAACATCCGTGTGCCCACAAAAACCTAAATCGGGTCCATCACCATTAGATATAACAGCAATTAGGTTACTCACCCCATGACTTTCAAATGTATCGATTTTTGCTCCCAGCATTGATAATTTTTTTGCAATCCATGCTTGGCAACCTGCGTCATCAGGTGTTACCGATTCAAATTGCAGTAATTCACGTGCATACTCAATTACTCGACTTTGGTATTCGCTCTTTAACTCAGCCGTTAAAGTAAATTGTTCATCGATGATAAGGCTCACCTCATAATTAAATAAAGGGTATTGAGGGAGTTTGTTTCATCAACAAGTTAAACAACAAACTCCCAGTAATAACTAATACTTTAAACGCACTACCAATCCACTATTAGCCACAATCAACATCATTAGCTTGCTTATATTCAGCAGCCAGCCATTGCGGTACATCCTCTGGTGGTGATTGCGCATCATTAATTTAATTCACACTGTTTGTATTGCTTGATGTTGCTTATTAAGCTCAAGGTGAATTTGTGCAGATAATTTTTTACGAGCAATTTTACCTATAACGGTTAATGGGATATGTTCAACGTACGCCACTGTATCTGGCAACATATAGCGTGCAACACCTTGTGCCGCTAAGTATTGCCTTACGTCTTTGAGTGCTAAGTTAGGCGAATTTGGGTCTTGCGAAACAATAACTGCGCATGTTCGCTCACCGAGTTGTTCGCAAGGTAGTCCCACAACAGCAACATCTTTTATGCCATGATGACAAGCTAAATGAGCTTCTAATGTTTCAACAGAAATAGTCTCTCCACCTCGGCGAAGAACCTCTTGGATTCGGCCTTCAACAATAAGGTGACCACTGCTTAGCCGCCTTACCTGATCCCCAGTACGGTAATAACCTTCAGTAGTAAATGATTTTTGATTGGCCTGCTCGTCTTTATAATAACCACGGATTGTATATGGACCTCTGGTCAACAGCTCGCCACACTTTCCCTTGGCAACATCCTGGCCTTGTTCGTCCACCACCCTAACTTCATCCAAATCAGATAATGGACGTCCTTGAGTCTTGAGTTTTAAAACACTAGGATCTGAATTACGAGTGAAATTAAGAAGTCCTTCAGCCATGCCAAACACTTGTTGTAAATTACAATTAAGTTCATTACCGATTCTGCGAGCTGTAGCTTCATCAAGTTTAGCACCGCCAACTTGTAATAAATCAAGACATGCCGCTGGAGGTGTTACTAATGCAGCATAATTAAGCCAAGTTTTCACTAAAGTCGGCACTAACGCTGTCACCGTAACCCCTGCTTTTTCAATATACTCAAATGCAATTTCAGGACTCGGCACTGGACACATAACGACACCAGCCCCCACTTCAATCGCACCTAAAATACCTGGGCAAGCTAATGGAAAATTATGCGCCGCTGGTAATGCTACAAGATAGCGGTCTTGTGAACTCAATTCACACAGCTTAGCACTGGCTTTTATATTGTAGAGGTAATCTCTATGTGTTCTTGGAATTAACTTCGGTATTCCTGTTGTACCGCCTGAGCATAATAATAAAGCCATTTCAGCAGGATCCGCTGCGAGACCAGGAAACTCAAGTGCTGTCATTTGAGCTTCAGTTGCCTTAGTAAATCCTAGTAAAGATAATATTGACTGATGCGGTTTTAAATCTAGGCCATCCACAACAACATGTTTAAGTGTTGGGACTGTATCAAGTAGCTCATTGGCAAATGCATGACAATCGAAGCTAATCGATTGTTCACTAACAAACCAAGCACGTGCTTGTGTTAATTTCACAAAATGCAAAATTTCACGTTGTCCATGTCCAGGTAACGCCATGACAGGAATAACGCCAAGCTGGAGTAAAGCGAAAAAGGTTAATACAAATGCATTATTATTACCCATTTGCATCACCACTTTATCACCTCGTCCAAGACCAATACTGTGGCAATGCTCTACTATATTATTCACGACAGCGCTTATTTCTTGGCCTGTCATCTGTTGCCATTCACCAGATTGAAGGTCGGGGCCGCTGAGCAAAATAACATCAGCATATTGCTTAAGTTTTGCAGTTAACCAATTTGCAAAGTTTTCATTTTTCCACACCCCCTGCTCTTTGTACTTTCTGCTTATTTCTTCTGGCCAAGCATATAACCCGGCTTCGGTAGGCACAAACTCAGTCACAGTGACCCCTCCATTTCCAATTCAGCACTGAGTGCGTCATCATCTAAATCTAAGATTTCACAATACACTTGAGCAATTTGTAATACTTCTTCAGCATCGCTCGAGTCAGTAATTGAAGCGGCAATGCCTGCAATAGAAGGTGAACTAAATAAGCTTTTCATGTCTATCGAATTGGATCCGAAGATTTCCCTAATTTGCGCGATTAACGAACTTGCTAAAACAGAATCCCCACCCGCAGCAAATAAGTTTTGATGAATATTACTACCATCCCCCCGATCACTTCATGCCAAATAGAAGCTACCACACGAACTATTGGCATACTTAACGAGGTTTCATCATGTTCCAAATTTTTAGTAATTACTGGCTCTTGGACCTCAGCAACGGCTCTATTTTTGGGTAACGTATCACCAATATGCGTATCCCAATAATCCGGCTCAGTGACGAGGTTCACCACGGTATTACTGAAAAAATTAAACATTGCATCGAGCACACCATCAACAAAAGCATCCTCTCGACAATCCCAGTTAATTAAAATACCACCATCAAGTTCAGTTACTTGCGCATCAAGTAATACCTGTGGCCCTTGAGAAATAATCCAAATAGGATCCCCAAATACTCGGCGCACATTTGCATCAAATAACTCACCTAAATTTAATGCGCTTGTAAATACAACAGGCGCTGTTACTTGCTGCCCACGTGCACGCCCTAAATCTCTTAAAACATGGACTCCACCGTAGTCTGCGCGCGCTGCTCCCTCGTGCATACTAGATTGAACATCACGCGCTCGTGTCACAAAAGTTGCAGTCGGGCCAGTATCAACATCGAGGAGTATTGAACTACTAAAGTCGCCTACCACCTCTTTAATATTAGGGCCTGCGAGTGGACGTTGAAATAAAGGAACATTAAGAATAAAACGCGGATCTTTGCTCCATCCAGCCAGAGTTTCTGCCAGCACGGTTGCTAACACCACTGATGGGGTTAATCCATACTGACGACATTGCGCATATAATTGTGCTTTACGCTGCGGATCAATATTAAAATGGCGTCGTGTTGTAATAGGATGCTGCGATGAAGCTGCTTTTAAAGGCAGTAATGGGCCATTGGGTAAAGAAGCTAGCTGTGTTTGCCACCACATTCCTGAGCTTTCTTTTATTGACTCCCAATTATGCTCAATGGCCATTCGGCAATCTTTATAACTCATTGCTAAATCAGCAAGTTCTACATTGGGGTCATCGTATAACAGTGCAAGATCACGTAGTAGCGTGCGATAACTAACGGCGTCTGCAGCTATCATATCAATGTCTAAATGCAGGCGACTGTTACCATTTTCTAATAAGCTTAAAGCGACCGCAAATACTTCTCCTGACTCAATATCTAACATTTGTGATGAATAGGTCGAGCGATACTGCTCTAATAACTGCTGCGCAACATCAGTAGGTTTATCTCGTAAATCATTAAAAATGACATGCACTGTATTATTACTTGGATTATGTATTTGCTGTCCGCTGGAACATACTTGTAAACGCAACGAGCTATGACGTTGAACAAGTTTCTCTATTGCTAGCGTCAAACGGGCTAAATCTAATGGCTGTGACTTATCATTGATTGCCGACAACTCAAATTCACAATACAGATGCGCTGATACCCCCCAAGCGGTTGATTAACATCACGTCCTAACCAATAGGCATACTGCATAGGCGCAAGTGAAAAAGGCGCATGAGGAAGTTTCCCGATTTTTATTTTTGGGACCCCAAATATAGTGTCTTGTGTATTATCAGCGAGGCTGGCAGCCGATACCCTAAGATACTCAACCCATGCCCCCACGAATGGTTTTTTAGCTAAATCTGCAAAGTTAATATCATAACCAGCCGCTCGCCAAGTTGACACTAAGTTCATTAATGTGATCGAATCAAGTCCTGCTTCAATTAGGTTACATTCTGCTGAGACAGCGCCAGGCTGTAAATTTAACGTATTACTAACGACAGCAAGTACATCTTCTAATAGCGAGGCTGAATTACTATTTTTATTCATTTGGGTAGTTTCCATTCTTAATGTTTGTCTTTACCAAATCATGTTGTTGACTTGGCGAGGATGTCTTGTTGCTTCAAACGCAGCAGCTCTAGCCGCTGTTGATGCAAAGAAGAAGTACTTTTTTGATTTGCTTGCCACTGCATAAGTAACGCTTTCTCATCCAGTTTTCCATTTACTGTTAGCGGGAATTTTTTAACAAATAGAAAGTCTGAAGGTAAATAGTGAACAGGAGAAGCTGAGATAGATAATTTCTCAATGTTGCTATTGGTTGTGCGGTAAATGATTCCTCTGTCGCGATTAAAATAGCAATTAAGCCATCTGATAAACCACTGTCGAGGCATGGTTTTGCTATCACGGCTGCTCTTTGTATCTTTGCATGAGATTCTAAAACAACTTCTATTTCACTCGGCTCAATACGAAATCCCCTTACTTTTAATTGCCTGTCTGCGCGACCAAAATAAAAGAGTTGACCATCAATTTGCTTCGCTAAGTCACCCGAACGATACATCCGCTTCCCAGTGTGAAAAGGACTGGCAACAAATCGCATCGCGGTTAGATCAGGGCGATTGATGTAACCGAATGCCACTTGATCTCCTGCTACATAAATTTCACCAATTTCACCATCAGCCACTTTTTCTAAATTTTCATCAAGTAAAAGCACCTCCAAACTAGATAGCCCTTCACCTATTGGACTATTTTCAGTGCCACAAAGTGAATCACTTAGTGTTAGCCATGTTACGTGCACCGTTGTCTCTGTGATCCCGTACATGTTTATCAATTGCAATGTTTCGCAAGGGTAAAGCTGCCACCATTTTTTTACTTTATCCAAATTAAGTGCTTCACCACCAAAGACCACTTTGCGCAAGCATAGTGGTTGCTCACTCATTTTTAGAGCCTTACTTTCTGCGTCAATTAAGGCATAAAATGCTGAAGGCGTTTGATTAAGAATAGTGACCTTTTCTGCTCTCAAATATTGCACTAAGGCGTCTGGTGACCAAATTACACTTTTTGGAATAATCGTTAGCTTGGCTCCTGTGGTCAAGGCTCCCCACACTTCCCACACTGAAAAATCAAAAGCCAGTGAATGAAACAAAGCCCAAACATCAGTATGTGTTGCATCTAATAAAGACATTGCCGCATTAATTAAGGCCAGAACTTGCTGATGCCCTACAACAACTCCCTTAGGGTTTCCCGTCGACCCTGAAGTAAAAATAATATAAGCGAAAGCACCTGCGGCTCTGTAAACAGGTTTCTCGTGCTCATCTGGAACAAAGTTAAATTGGTCCTCGACAAACAACAAATGACTCATAGCTTTAGTAAGTGAATCGTTACCCCAAAGCGTCTTGCTCAACTCTCGCTGAGTAACAATTGCGCTAGGCTTACTACAAGCAATTATCCAATCGATCCTTTCTTTGGGGTAGTCGGGATCAATCGGCACATAGCACGCTCCAAGTTGCAATATTGCTAACACGTGAATAATTTGCTCACAGTTTCTAGGCAGTATTAAAGCCACGCAGTTTCCTGTACGAACACCACTTGCATAAAGTCGATGTGATGCCAAATCAGCTTTTTGTTTAAGCGCTTTATATGTCAAGGAGCTATGTTCATCACTAACGGCGATGCGATTAGGGTGCATAACGGCTTGTTCAGCAAAGGATTGATACAGGCATGCTGTACCTGCTGGCATCCCTTTGTTAATCTGATCCATATTAATTCCCATCCATCTCTATGAGTGATTTAGGACGTAAATCTGTCCAATTATCATTTAGCCAACTCAAACAAGTATCACGTGTTTGAGGGCCAAAAACCTGCTCCCAACCAGAAGGAATAGTTAATACTTCAGGCCATAACGAATACTGTTTTTCATGATTGATAAGAACTACAAATGCCATTGATTCATCATCGAAAATATTTTCACTCATGATTTAACTCCAAAGAGACTGTTGATAGGGGGTTTAATTCGCTGTTATTAAGTTGCGCAGAATTTGCGGCTTCATGACTGAATTTGTTACAACTATCGACAACTGCTTGCAAATAGAACTCAAAATCAGTTAATAGCTGAGCGCTACGTTTTTTGCCCACTGCATGCGGGTCAAAGCTCAAACGGATCTTGGTTGTTGCACCAGGGTAGATAAATAAAGCAGCGGCTTGGCCAACCGAATCTTGCCACTTAACATCCTTCAATCCTGCCAATGCAACTGGTAATGTAAGTCCTTGATATGAATCGACTTGTTTAATTGGATCTGCGGTTTGTGTATCCGCATCAAGGGCATTTTCAATAACTAATAAAGTATCAAAAAATTCACCAAAACGATGAGTCGCCTCCAAATTATCCAACCTAACCGGAGCTAACGCTTGCCATTCAAATTGTTCAGTTTGCAACTGCTGCAACAACGCAATTGGACTACTCAAAGGATCGGTCTTAATCCGTATTGGTACTAACTGAGTAACCAATCCAACAAGCGTTTCAATACCTGCTAACGACGCTGCACGACCAGAATCAAATAAACCAAATACGACATCGTCCTGATTAAGTGCATTACCCACTGTTTTAGCCCATGCCAATTGAAATAGCATGGCCGTAGATACATTAATCTTTGCAGCTAATGCTTTAACATCTGTGTTTACAGCAGCACAAAGCACACTAGATAATTCTTGTGAAGGAAATCGTTGCTGTCTTGTCGGGCACAATAATGAAGGGGCTTTGAAACCATTCAGCGCTTTATTCCAATATTGACAAGCTATTGTCGGATCTTGTTTTTGTAACCAATCAAGATATTGACCCCAATGTAAATTTGGATAAGCTAAAGTGGCTTCAGCACTCATTCCTCCAAGCCACTCTTGCAAAATTCGAGGGGCTGACCAACCATCAAGCAGTAAGTGATGACAATGAATCAAAATTAGCCACTGACTATCACTTATACGTATAGATAAAAATCGCATGAGTGGCGGAGCATCAAATTCAAAGCGATATTGGTACCATGCTGTGCGATGCTGCGCTAACAATGCTTCATATTGCTCACTTGGTTCACCACGTAAATCTAAAGTTTCCCATACAGGCTCGAGTATATCGGCAGTAAAGGTAGAAAATGTTTTCACAAAAAGCCTGATCTTAGCGCGTCATGACGGCGCAGAAGATCGGCGGCCCCTGCTTTTAAAGCACTTTCAGATATTTCTGGGGTGTGTTGATTAGAAAGAGTTATTTCCATTTGTGTTGTCCATGGATCTGCTAGTCCATGACAGTGGCGAAGCATTTCAACTTGCAGTGGCGTAGCTGGCTTAATTGTCAAATTATTACTATCAGCAAGACCTTGCGCTTGTAGCTGTTGTTGTTCTTCAATAAAACAGTCGTGTAGTTGATGAAAAAGCTTATTTAACTCAGCTTTAAATCGTAGTAGATCACTATGGTGCAATTCGCTACTAGGTGCTATCGCATTAAAGTGAAGTGTTTTTATCCCTTTTTGTTGGCTGTAATAGGCTGTTAAATCTAAAGAATTTAGTAACGGCCAGTGATCGGAGCAAGCTTCAGTAAGCTGCTCAAGAAGCGGAGTTACTGACCATAAATCTGAATTGGAGGATAAATTTAAATCACCAAGAAAATTAAAACCGACTAACCATCCATTTACACCTTGTTGAGCAGGCGCGACACCACTTGATGATACAAAAGGAGAGTCTTGCTGAATAATTTGACCACACCATTTACGCAACACTGTTTCTATCAACTGGCTCGACATTTCGTCCGATTTAGTCTTTAAAACATCACTATTGAGAGCAACATAAACTTCACGGGCAAACCAGCCAATGGTCCTGCTTAAATCTTGTGTTGGTTCCTGTACTTCTCGACCATGCCGCTCTAGTACCAAGGTAGGGCAGCGATTATCTAGCGCTGGTTTTAATTTTGATGTAATAGCAGCTAAGCAACTTATAGCAGGTAATAAACTAGCCAGTGGAAGCCCTAACCTACGAGCGACAGTTAATGCAGGACATGTTTTATTATAAGGTTCCAAGCTCCAAGTTAATGTGTGAGCACTTACCAACGTTCCCAAATTGGTTGAATTTGGCGCAGGTATATACTGCTGGCTTAATTTATTTATATGATTGGACCAACTACGCCATGATGTTGGTACGGGAGGTAATTCAAGTTTTTCATTACTCACTTGCTGATTTCGGACAATCGCAAGGTCTTCAGCCAAAATATGCCATGATGAGGCATCTATGACTAAATGGTTTATGGCAAACCAAGCCCTTTGGTTATTATTTTCATTTTCTTTAACTAACAATACGGCAACCATAACACCGTTTTTAGGACTTAAATTACTGCATAGTTGTTTTGCCAACTCAGCTGCTGATAATACACCTGAGTTTTCTAAAGTGGGTAAATCAGCATTTTCAGAATACACTCTATATTTATTATCATCACACTGTTGATAAGTTTGCTCACAATAAATAGTTTGGGTATTTTCAACTGGAACATTTAGGGATAACTCTCCCGTACCCGATTGCACCAATTTAGCTCGCAACAACCCATGGCGATTAAGTAAAACATACACAAGCTCTTTTAGTTCACCAGCCGTCATACTTTCAGGCACTACTACACTTGCTAGTTGTGCAAATCGATCAAGCGGTGTCGCTGTATTAAGGTAGCGCTGCATTAATAAAGTTGAAGTAAGCTGACCTTTATCATTACTATCGTGGTTAACCGTTTTACTATTTTGACTGTCTCCGAGGGGATCAACTTCGTGTAATTCTTTAACCAAATTCGCAATGCATTTTGCATTAAATACTTGGCGAGGAGTAAGGTGGATCCCTTCTCGACGAGCGCGACTGACTAATTTTACAACTGAAATACTATCGCCACCCACTGCAAAAAATCCATCGTCAATGCCTATTGTCTCAATCCCTAAAACGTCACACACTAAATTACATAGCTTTTTCTCCAGTTCATTGCGAGGGGCTCTTTTGGCAATAACACCTAAATCATCAGGTATCGACAGCGCTTTACGATTAATTTTTCCATTAGGTAATTTAGGTAGTTTTTTATTAATTACAAAATACTTGGGGACTAAGTGAGGAGGTAGAGCTTGCTCACATACATAGCGAAAGCGGGCTATTAAGTTTAAATTAGCCTCTTGATTATCGCTTAGTTGCTCTATTTCATTTTCAATATAACAAATTAACTCCATCGCACTTTGAGTAACTGCTCTGGCAATTACAGCGCAAGGACATTTAATTAACAGCTCAATGGTTGACTCAACTTCGAGCGGCTCAACACGAAAACCTCTAATTTTCACTTGCTCGTCTATACGGCCAATGTATTCAATATTTCCTTGAGTTGTCCATTTTACTCTATCACCACTTAGATAAAGTCTTTCACCTTGTTCAGCAAAAGGATTAGCAATAAACTTGCTTGCTGTTAAATCACTACGATCAAGGTATCCTCTTGCTAATCCAGCACCAGCAATTGCAAGCTCACCAGGCACCCCTAAAGGCGCTAATTGCAAGCAACTATCTAAAACATAAACTTGCCCTCCTGCAACTGGCCCACCTATTACCGGCTTTTCAGCGGCATTGGTTTTAGCAATCATTGCATCCACTGTTGCCTCTGTCGGGCCATATAAATTAAAGCCCACCGTACCAGGCAGGCTCTTTATACGTTGCCAAAGCTCTTGTTTTACCGATTCACCACCAAAACCCAATATTGCAGGTGTGTGAGGTTCAATAAATTGCCCATTGGTATCTGTAAGTCCTGACTGTAACCACGGTAATACTTCATCTAGCATACTGGGAGTTAACTCAATAAAATCCATTTTTTTAAGCATTATCTCTTTGGCAAGAGTGACCGCGTCTTGCATCGTATTTGCATCAAATAAATAGACTTTATGGCCTTCAAACATCCACAGTGTGGGTTGCCATGAGGCATCAAAAGCCAAAGACCAAGCATGGCCAACTTTTAGCTGATTATGTTCTACAAGCGCAGAAGCTTCGCTATAGAGATCGTGTTTATGACTAGCAATAAGGTTAACCAGCGAAGCATGTTTTACAACAACACCTTTTGGCTGCCCTGTTGAGCCTGATGTAAACGTAATACAGGCTGGATGAGATGGGTGCAATGGCCGGCATCTCTCTTCGTTTGTAAGATTAAGATCACTATTTTTTATACTTAATGCTTCATTCTCAATAACTAACAAACTGACTGTTTTAGTTTGTAATTCAGTCGCTTTAGCTGATTCAAATGAATGTGTATCACCGTTATTAATTACTATATTTGGCGCCGCCAATGTAAGTACTCGGTTAATGTAATCCTCTGGATAATTTGGATCTATAGGTACAATAGCGGCACCAGCCTTAAGTGTACCAAGCATCACAACGAACCATTCCAACTGACGAGGCATTATTATGGCAACCCGATCCTCTGGCCCAATCCCTTGCGATACTAGCCACCTTGCGACTCTATTTGCTCTTGCATTGAGCGTTAGAAAACTGAGGTCATGCAGCACGTTTTGTTTTTGCAAAATACTCTTTATCGTTTCACTGCCAACTAACTCAACGGCAGTTCGATTTGGGTATTTACTCACGGTACTCTCAAACCAAGCAACGAGCGTTGTTACTGGGCTTACAAAAGCATCGCGTTGACCCCATTTTATTAACTGATTTTCATCGGGTAATACAGTGGTAATGTTAGCTAGTGCTATATCTGGTTCTTGGACACAATGTTTAAGTAACTGTAGCAACCGTTTTAAATGATTTGGTATGGTTTTTGGTCGATATAATGAAGCACGCCAAGTGGCTTGAAACTGAAGGCAGTTATCTTTTAATAATGCGTCAAAAGAGAGATCTGTTTGCGTTGTACCATTAAAATACTTTTCCCAATGTACATCTAAGCCATCTATTATGGGTGGAGACATCCCATGGCTTAAGAAAGTCACCATAGTGTCTAATAATGGGTTTTGCGATTCCCCTCGTTTTATTTGTAATTTTTCAAGTAATAATTCAAATGGTAAGTCTGCATGTGAAAAAGCAGCACGACATTGTGTCGCACAATCACGGATCAGCTCACGAAAACAAAGTTTATTATCAACCTTAATCCGCAGTGGAATAACATTCCCAAAATTACCTATCAGATCACTCAGCTCAGGTAAATTACGATGCGAAGCCACTGTCCCTATCGTCACTTCTGAGGCCCTAGAAAGCCGAGTCATTAATAAAGCAATCACCGCAATAATGGCTTCAAAAGTTGTAACTTGTTCTTCTCGTGCTAACGTAAGTAGGGTTTGTGTTGTTGCTTGATCAAGATTATCACTGTGCCAGCCACCATTTTCATTTTGCTTCACTCCCCGAGGAAAATCAGTTGGAAAATCAATAGGCTCAGGTAGCGGTGTAAGCTGCTTTTGCCAGAACGCAACCTGCTCTTTGCTTTGTTCGGAATCTTGTTGCCATTTTTCACGATGCCATTGAGCAAAATCTAAATACTGGATGGGTAAAGGAGCCCATTGTTTAGATTCGCCGCTCTTAATTAGCCTATAGTATGTTGATAATTCATTAGAAAAAATACCAAATGACGCCCCGTCCCAAACAATATGTTGCCCTACCATAACTAAAGTGTGATGACTGTCGGTCATTTTTACGAGAGCAAGTCGAAGTGTACTCTTAGTTGCAAGATCGAAAGGTTCTGTACTTGCATGTTGTGCTATTTCTTTAAGACGTACTTCTCGCGTCTGATGATCTAAATCTTGTAAATCATATTCACACCACTGCAAAGGAAACTCATCAAGCACTTTTTGTCGAGCACCAACAATAGGGTCTGCATAATAGGAAGTTCGAAAATACTGTGCCTGTTCACTAATTCAAAACAACTTTGCTGTAAAACACGCGCATCTAAACAACCTTTAAATTGCCACAAGACACAAACATTGTAAGCAGACGAAAGTGGGTCCAGTTGATTAAGTAACCACATCCTTTCTTGCGCATTAGAAAGTACATAACTGGTCTCATTTTTTGCTTTTGAAACTGTAAAGCTTTGATTTAATGTCGATAAAGAGTCCACATTATTATTCGGCATGATTATTTTTCGAGTTGCCGCCAATTTTCTCGCAAGCTTTAGCCTAAGTGCATTATCCATAAAACAGACCCTAAAATATAAACAATAATAATTTGCATTATTATTTACTGTAGTTATTATTGCAACACATTGATTGAAAATTAATCCCGTGTGTATGCAAAATGTATTTTGAAAAGGAGCATAAGATATTATGAAAACTAATTTTTCCAATGAAGGCACAACCCAAAGCGATGAGCAAAATTTAATCTTCGCACGAGCAGCCGCTCTAGCCGACAGTGGTATATTTAAAGAATATTTAATTTACGAAGATAACGGTGAATGTTGGTTTGCAGGGGGTATTGTTCGATCTATAACAGTATTTGCAACTCACATTGAATCTAATACCTCTGCAGGAAAAACTCAGCGCCAAGTTAACAGCGAAAACCTCTGCCAAGTCCTACAGCAAGAATTAAATACTTGGGATGGTGAGTGGCAAGCATGCGGATGGTCTAGTTTTGAATTCGCGTATGCCCTGAAATCACCAGAACTATTAACCGAAGAAGAAAAAGCAGGTCAAGAAGCGTTATTATTTATTTGTGAGCCAAAAATAACGGTATCCCTGGGGAAAAAACCAACACTCATTAAATCTAAATCCAGTGAACTTGAGCAGCAAGTACGCTTAATACTAGAAAATGCAGTTGTACGAGCACACGTTCCTTACAAAAATGTCGAAATACCAGACAATATTAATTATAAAAATGCAGTCAAAAAGTCTGTCGCCAATATTAAAAATGGTTTACTAGAAAAAGTCATACTCTCGCGTAAGGTTCCCCTACATTTTTCGCCCGATTACACTGCGACTTGGCTTCAAGGGCGTTCGATGAACACACCGGCTCGTTCATTTACAATGAATTTAGCTGGTTGGAAAATCACTGGGTTTAGTCCTGAAATTGTACTTTCAGTTGATGAAAACCGTAAAGTTACAACAGAGCCGTTAGCGGGTACTCGACGATTAGAAGGTAATCCAGAAACAGATCAAAAAATATTTGATGAGTTACTAAAAGATCCAAAAGAAACCCACGAACACGCAATATCTGTGAGACTTTCAGTTGACGAAATGAATGAAGTTTGTGAGCCAGAATCTGTACATGTACCACAGTTCATGGTTCAAAAAAAGCGAGGTTCTGTGCAACATTTAGCTTCGAGAGTCTGTGGCACTCTAAAAACAGAATATAACGCTTGGCATGCATTCGAAAGCCTATTCCCTGCTGTTACAGCGTCTGGTATTCAAAAGCTGGCTGCTTTTTCAGAAATACGACGACACGAAGGCAGTAGCAGAGGGCTTTATGCAGGCGCAATTTTAAAACTAGATCACACAGGCGTTATTGACGCAGCATTAGTTTTACGCAGTGTTATGAGTAAAGGCGATCAGCATTGGTTACAGGCTGGAGCCGGAATTGTACTTGATTCAACACCAGAAAGAGAACTCACCGAAACCAGTGAAAAACTAGCAAGCATTTCACCTTGGGTTGTTGAAAAAACAAGCTAAATTAACGTAATTCATTAAATAAGGATACTTAATGAATCCTTATTCAGCTAATACCCACTGCTACACATTTTTATAAACAAAAGTAAATTTATGTAGCAGATAAAAGTTGTTTTAAACGAGGAGTTTAAGCATGGCACAGCCACTAATACCTACATACGATATCATTGGTGTCGGATTTGGCCCATCAAATATAGCTTTGGCGATTGCCTTAGAAGAAATTAAAAGCAATTCTACCACACTAAATGCCTTATTTATTGATAAACAGCCAGAATATCAATGGCATGGTGATACTATTACTAACCAAAGTGGGCTACAAGTCTCATTTTTGAAAGATCTTGTCACATTGAGAAATCCAACCAGCCCTTACTCTTTTTTAAATTATTTACATTCACATAATCGTTTAGTGGACTTCATAAATTTAAGTACTTTCTACCCAAGCAGGTTAGAATTTAATGACTACCTTCGCTGGGTTGCGGGTCATTTTTCTTCTCAATGTCAATACGGCGAAGAGGTTACCTCTATTGAGCCGGTTATGGATAATCAAAAAGTAAAATTACTCAAAGTGACAACAGCAGATACAGGTGGTACAAGTAAGATCCGTTTTACTAAATCACTTGTTATGGGCACTGGCGGAACCCCTTTAATACCGGAAGTTTTTCAACCGCTAAAACAAACCCCGCTTGTATTTCATCATACTCACTACCTATCAAAAATGGCTAAACTTATTCCAGTAAAAACAAAGGATTTACGCATTGCTATAATCGGTGGTGGGCAAAGTGCTGCGGAAGCTTTTATTGATATTGATGATAATTATCCACACGCAAAAGTTGATTTAATTATGCGTGGTAATTCGATGAAGCCAGCAGATTCAAGTCCCTATGTGAATGAAATTTTTAACCCATCATCAACAGACTCTATATTCAGTAAAACGCAGCAAGAAAGAGAAGAGCTATTAAAAGAATATAAATACGCTAATTATTCAGCTGTTGACTCATCGATGATTGAGCAAATATATAATATTTTTTATCAACAAAAAGTTGCCATGATGGAGCAACATACATATTGCCCTAACAGTGAAGTTACTGAAGCATCTGAAAAAAATGGAAAAATAACGCTGTCTATACTTGATAGAAAATCAAATCAGCATGCCACGAATAATTACGATTTAGTAATTTTAGCTACAGGGTATCAACGACCTAAAATGGCACCTATGTTAGAACCTATTAAAGCCTATTTAGGAAACATTGATATTGATCGAAATTATCAAGTTAAAACGGACGAGCGTTTTCTTCCATCGTTATTTTTGCAAGGACGTTCAGAATCATCCCATGGTTTAAGCGACACTTTACTCTCAATACTTTCAGTGAGATCAGCAGAAATAGCACTCTCATTACAGGCAGAGTTGCAAGAACAGGCTCAGCAAGCAGTTGCTTTAGCTTAACCACTTGAAATGCATATTACTCAAATAAGTCATTATCTAAGTAATGTGCATTCATCGCAATCGGGTTTATTTTCAATCATTATTGCCTTATAACAGATGTGATACTGTTTAATAACAAGGAATAAAAATGAAGTTTATTGCCCCTTTTGCGCTTTTGGCAACAGTCAGTTTTTCAGGTTTTACGAGTCAAACAGAGCAAACGCTACAACTTGAAAACGTATTCGACCTTGAATATGCGAATCAGATAGATATAACCGAAGACGGTAAAACCGTTTACTTTGTGCGTAATCGTATGGATATAAAAACAGATCGCAAAGTGGGTAATATTTGGTCTGTTGATTACAAAACCAAACAAATGCAACCATTAACCTCTGGCGTGCATATGGATTATTCGCCAGTACTCTCTCCTGATGGTCAACGCCTTGCGTTTATATCAACACGTGATGGCAGCAGCCAAATATATATAAAATGGCTTAAAACAGGTGCTATGGCAAAAATCAGTAACTTAACGAGTAGCCCTCGTGCAATTACATGGAGCCCTGATTCTAGCCAATTAATATTTAGCATGTTTGTACCAAGTGCAACTTCAGCCCCCGTAAACCTGCCCGGTAAACCAAAAGGGGCAACGTGGGCAGAACCCGCTAAATTTATTGATGATGTTTATTACCGTTCAGATGGTGGCGGTTACACACAAAAAGGTTTTAGCCAATTATTTTCCATAGATGCTAACGGTGGTAATGCCAAGCGACTCACTCATGATGAGTTTGATAACGCCGGCGATGTAAGCTTTAGTAACGATGGTAAATCACTTTATTTTTCTGCAAACCGACATAAAAACAACCGGCTAAAATTCACAAATAATGAAATTTATAAACTTGATTTGGCCTCGCAAACTATAACCGAAATTACTAACCGAGATGGCCCTGATGAACAACCTAAAGTATCGCCCGATGGCCGTTACTTAGCGTACACAGGTTATGACGATAAACGCACTAATTACGAAAATGCTCAACTTTATATTCGTGATTTAAAAACAGGTAACACAACTAGTTTAACGCCAAATTTTGATCGTAGCGTTGGGCAAATAAAATGGAGTGCAAATTCAAAAGGTGTGTACTTTAGTTACGCTGATAAAGGTCAAACGGCCCTTGCCTATCAACCACGCAGTGGCAAGCGTAAAATAATAACAACCCAAATTGGCAGCGTTGCCTTTGGTCGCCCTTATTCTGGTGGCGACTTTGATGTAAGTGAAACTGGAGAGGTAGCCTTTACCCTTGCTGACACCCAGCGCCCTTCAGATATAGCAACAATTAAACGTGGTAATGCGCAGCGCTTAACAACCCTTAATAAAGATGCACTAGGCAATAAGCAACTTGCCAAGGTTGAAGAAATATGGATTAAATCGAGCCACGATGAACTCCCGATTCAGGGATGGATTGCCTACCCGCCAGAATTTGATAGCAGCAAAAAATACCCGCTAATACTAGAAATTCACGGCGGCCCTGTCGCTAATTATGGCCCGCACTTTAGCGCTGAAATTCAACTGTTTGCAGCCAAAGGTAATGTCGTTTTATACATGAACCCACGTGGTAGTGATTCCTATGGTAAAGAGTTTGCACAAACTATTCATCATAATTACCCAAGTAACGATTTTGATGACTTAATGACAGGTGTTGATGCGCTAATAGCGAAAGGCTTTATTGACGAGTCTAAATTGTTTGTAACCGGTGGCTCTGGTGGCGGTGTGCTAACAGCTTGGATTGTAGGTCATACCGATCGCTTTGCTGCGGCTGTAGTTGCCAAACCGGTTATTAATTGGATCAGTTTTGTATTAACAGCAGATTTTTACCCGTTTTTTGCTGATTATTGGTTCCCAGGTAAACCATGGGATCACATTGAGCACTACATGAAACGCTCGCCTATTAGCTATGTTGGAAACGTTAAAACTCCTACTATGTTGCTCACTGGTGAATCTGACTACCGTACACCAATTTCAGAAACTGAGCAGTTTTATCAGGCATTAAAATTACAAGGTGTTGATACTGCAATGGTGCGAATTCCTAATGCTTCACATGGCATTACAGCTCGGCCATCAAACTTAATGACCAAGGTAGCTTATATTCAATGGTGGTTTGATAAACACACTAAATAATAAATTTATAGCTTAAATAAAAGCCACTTCAAATAAGTGGCTTTTATATTTACCACTATAGTATTCAAACTGTAAACCCCCTTTACACTTCTGTGACAGTTAAATATCGGACTTAGCTAAAACTTCAGTTAGTAAAATTTCGGTTTATAACATTTTTTGTAACTTGAGTTGGTAAAAAATCGGTTTGAGTCACTGTTTATAGCCTTTCAGTTAGTAAAATTTTGTTTTATAGCACAAAGAAGTTAGTAAAAAATCGGTTTATAAATTCGTTTAGTTTGCCTATTAAAGCAAAAATCAGTCACTTACCCGCCTTTTAAAGTTGCCGTAAACGCTTTTTACAGCAAAATCACCCCAAATATGCCGTTTTATGAAAGGTTAGTTAAACTCTGATCTGTAAATTGAGACAGGTAGTTAAATAGTGATCCAAAATGATTTAGTTAGTTAAAATCTGCTCTAAATAAAAATTAAAGCAATAAAAAAGGGCCTATTGGCCCTTGAGTAACACTATCTAGTTAGGAATTAAAACTGGTTCATGGTGTTGTCTTCACCACCGGCTTTTAGCGCATTATCACCAGAGAAGTATTCTTTGTGCGTATCGCCCATGTTAGACCCTGCTAAATCTTGGTGCTTAACCGATGCTTGCTCACGGCGAATTTCTTGGCGTTGTACGTCACGTACATAAGCCAGCATACCCATATCGCCAAAGTAACCTTCTGATAAAATATCAGTGCTTAGCGCAGCTGTATGGTATGTCGGCAAGGTTATTAAGTGATGGAAAATACCGGCTTCACGTGCGCCATCGCGCTGGAAGTTTTGCACTAGTAAATCGGCTGCTTGCGCAAGCTCTGTTGCATCCATTTCTGGTGCCATAAGGCCTTTATTATCACCAAGACTTGGGTAAGCACTAAGGTCACGGCCTGCCTCTTCCCACTCTTGATACACTTGCTCACGAAACTTAAGCGTCCAGTTAAACGAAGGCGAGTTGTTGTATACCAGTTTTGCATTTGGCACGTGTTCTTTTACACGATTTACCAGTTCTGCAATTTGTTTAACATGTGGTTTTTCTGTTTCAATCCACAGTAAATCAGCGCCCGACTGCAAGCTAGTAATACAATCTAGTACTACACGATCTTTTTCCGTGCCTTCACGGAATTGGAATAAACCGTTATCTAGACGAGTTGGTTTACATAACTGGCCATTAATTTTCATTGCCGTGTCGCCTTCATTTAAGTCATCAACACCGTTAATTGGCGTGGTTTCTAAAAATGCATTGTATTGGCTTGCTAAGTCACCTGGCGTTTGCGAAACAGGTACCTTTTGCGTAAGGCTGGCACCCAATGAATCTGTACGTGCCACAATAATACCGTTATCAATACCTAGCTCTAAAAAGGCGTAACGTACTGCGTTAATTTTTGCTAAAAAGTCTTCGTGTGGAACGGTCACTTTACCCGCTTGGTGACCACATTGTTTAGCGTCAGATACTTGGTTTTCTATTTGAATGGCACACGCACCGGCTTCAATCATTTTTTTAGCCAGTAAGTAAGTTGCTTCTTCGTTACCAAAACCTGCGTCAATATCAGCAATAATTGGCACAACATGGGTTTCAAAGTTGTCTATTTTATCAATAACAGCTTGAACATCGCCTCCGTTCGCTTTTGCTTCATCTAGGTCGTTAAACAAGTGATCGAGTTCACGTGCATCTGCTTGCTTTAAAAATGTGTAAATTTCTTCAATTAATGCAGGTACCGATGTTTTTTCGTGCATGCTTTGATCTGGCAGCGGACCAAATGCAGAGCGAAGCGCTGCAACCATCCAGCCACTTAAGTATACATAGCTGCGTTTAGTTGTTTTTTGATGGCGCTTAATAGCCATCATCATTTGTTGTGCTGTAAAACCATGCCAACAGCCTAAAGATTGTGTGTACTGGCTTGTATCTGCGTCATATGCTGCCATATCTTCACGCATTACGTCTGCTGTGTATTGTGCAATTTCAATCCCAGTACGGAAACGGTTTTGCAAGCGCATGCGGCTTGCATATTCAGGGTTGATTGCGTGCCATGCGCTACCTTGAGATTGGCAAAGAGTTGAGAGTGTGTCTGTTTCGCGTTGATATGTTGTCATAATAAAATCCTTCGAACGGGTGTGTAAATAATTTTAGTGTTATGAGAGTGGCTACGTTACTCATGCTCCGTAGCGCTTAAATCAACATTAGGCTCATTTTTTAGATTTAGTAAATTTATAGTTGTTATTACGGCTATATATTTTATGAATGGCTAAAAAGCACTCAACATTGCTTTTTTGCGTTATTGTTGCCTTAACGCACAAGCGCACAACAACATCGCGACCGTTTAAGGAGGGCAATTATGTCCCACACTCTCACACACTCAGGACTCAGCGTAGACACACAACTCGCTGATTTTGTTAAAAGCCAATTACTCCCTGGCACTCACTTAAGTGAGCTGCAATTTTGGCAAAGCTTTGCACATATCGTTCAAACGCTTACTCCTATAAATAAGGCACTGCTTGAAAAGCGAGAGCTGCTTCAACAGCAAATAGATGACTATCATCTAGCTAATAAAACGTGGAATAGCGCCAAGTACCATGCCTTTTTACAAGATATTGGCTACTTGGTAAAAGAGCCTGCCAACTTTACAATTGAAACCCAAAATGTAGAGCCTGAAGTGGCCCTTACAGCAGGCCCTCAATTGGTTGTGCCTGTAAGTAACGCACGCTTTGTACTTAATGCCGCTAACGCGCGTTGGGGCTCGTTATACGACGCTTTATACGGTACTGATGTACTAAGCGAAGATGACGGGGCTGAAAAAGGTAATACCTACAACCCTGTTCGTGGCTTTAAGGTAATGGCCTACGCTCGCCAGTTTTTAGATAAAGCATTGCCGTTGACTAATGGCTCGCATATAGAAAGCACGAATTACTCAGTAGTAGATGGCGCACTTTTAATTACCTTGCGTGATAGCTCTCAAACCACATTAGCTGACCCGTCTCAGCTTATTGGCTATCAAGGAGAAGCGCAAAATCCAACTGTAGTGTTATTAAAAAACAATGGCTTACATATAGAGCTGCATATCGATCACCACCACATTATTGGCCAAGCTGATAAAGCAGGCTTAAAAGATGTAGTGCTAGAGGCCGCGCTTACCACCATTATGGATTGTGAAGATTCAGTAGCTGCGGTAGATGCAGAAGATAAAGTACAAGTTTATAAAAATTGGCTTGGGTTGATGCAAGGTAACTTAGTTGAATCGTTTAAAAAAGGCGATAAAACTGTAGAGCGCACTCTGCAAAGTGATAAAACATACACCGCACTTGATGGTGGCACAGTTACTTTAAAAGGCCGTAGCATGATGTTTGTAAGAAACGTTGGCCATTTAATGACGAACCCTGCTATTACCGATGTGTACAATCAACCGGTATTTGAAGGCATTATGGATGCGATGTTTACTGCTACTGCTGCCCTGCACGACCTAAATAAAAAAACAGGTATAAAAAATTCAAGCGCGCAAAGTATTAATATAGTTAAACCAAAAATGCATGGCCCTGAAGAGGTAGCATTTACTAACACTTTATTTAGTTTAGTAGAGGAAGCGCTAAGCTTACCTAAAAACACGCTTAAAATGGGTATTATGGATGAAGAACGCCGCACTTCTGTAAACCTAAAAGCCTGTATTTGTGCAGCTAAAGAGCGTGTTGTATTTATAAATACTGGATTTTTAGACCGTACCGGCGATGAAATTCATACCTCTATGCAAGCGGGCGTTGTACTTCCAAAAGCACAGATTAAACAGCAACCATGGATACAAGCTTACGAGGATCGCAATGTCGATATTGGCCTTGCTTGTGGCTTGAGTCATAAAGCACAAATAGGTAAAGGCATGTGGCCAATGCCAGATAAAATGGCATTAATGATGGAGCAAAAACTAGCGCATCCTAAATCAGGCGCTAATACAGCATGGGTGCCCTCCCCTACAGCTGCTACCCTGCATGCAATGCATTATCACGATATAAACGTATTTAATGAGCAACAAAGCATAGCTAAACGTACTATTGCTAGCCTTAATAACCTACTTACACCGCCGCTAATGACAGACCCTAAAACGCTTTCAAAAGAAGATATTCAAAGTGAGCTAGAAAACAACGCACAAGGTATTTTAGGTTACGTTGTACGTTGGATTGATCAAGGCGTAGGCTGTTCAAAAGTACCTGACATTAACCATATTGGGCTAATGGAAGACAGAGCCACACTGCGTATTTCAAGCCAGCATATGGCTAATTGGTTGCTAAATGGCGTGTGCTCACAGGCGCAAATAAAATCAACCATGGCTAAAATGGCCAAAGTGGTTGATGGTCAAAACGAGCATGACACTGCCTATACACCCATGGCAACAGACGAAGAAACCCTTAATAACAGCATTGCGTTTCAAGCCGCTACTGCATTAGTTTTAGAAGGCGTAACACAGCCTAGTGGTTACACTGAACCATTACTGCATAGCTACCGTATTAAATACAAAGCACAACATTGTTAATCACTCCAAATTTTTAACACGTGCT
This sequence comes from Pseudoalteromonas sp. B62, assembly GCF_037162565.1. NCBI lineage: Bacteria > Pseudomonadati > Pseudomonadota > Gammaproteobacteria > Alteromonadales > Pseudoalteromonadaceae > Pseudoalteromonas > Pseudoalteromonas sp. B62. The sequence goes on from NZ_JARLVB010000001.1 coordinate 806,069, forward strand.
TGAATTGTTTTTTGAGTCAAACCAGCCTTCGGGCTGGTTTTTTATAGCCTAGAATTAAAATAGCAGCGCTTTTATGGCATTTTAAAAATATATATATTCAAATAAGCATAATACACATGAATATCTAACATTTATTCAAACGTAAAAAAGCGTGTTTTGCATACACAAAACACGCTTTTTAAAGCTTTTAACCGTTTACGTTTAATTTTTTACAATGGCATTGTGATAAATATTTTGTACATCGTCACAATCTTCAAGCATATTTATAAACTTATCGAAGTTAGCGATAACTTCTTCGTCTTCAATTTCAATATTAACTTGAGGAATAAACGTAATTTCGTCTACTTCAAAATTAATACCTTCAAATGCATCTTCGAGGGCTGTTTTAGCTTTAAAGTATTCTGTTGGCGGTGCAAATACCGATATTTTACCGTCCTCGGCTTCAACGTCGGTTACATCAACATCAGCCATCATTAATGCTTCTAATACGACCTCATCGTCATCGCCTGCAAAGCCAAGTACCGCATAATGATCAAACATATGCGCTACGCAGCCAGGAGTACCAATTTTTGAGTCTGTTTTAGTAAATGGCAAACGTACATCTTTGATAGTACGGTTCGGATTATCGGTCAAACAGTCAACAATAACCATGCAATTACCAGGGCCATAGCCTTCGTAACGGGCAACTGAATAGTCTTCCCCTGCTCCACCGGCTGCTTTCTCAATTGCTTTTTCAATAACGTGTGCGGGAACTTGGTCTTTTTTAGCTTTTTCGATTAGGCGGCGTAATGTTTGATTTACTTCGGGATCGGGTTCACCACTTTTTGCTGCAACGTAAATCTCTTTACCATACCTTGAGTTTATTTTCGTTTTAGCATTAGCCGTTTTGATCATAGAACTTTGACGAACTACAAATGCTCTGCCCATTTTGTGCCTCTAATGAATACGTTACGTTTTGCAGTATTTTACCAATTCAAAACGTATTGGGCTAGTTTTGTAATTTAAATAGTGTACTACTTACTACTAATTAAATTAAGTAACACGCTATTTAACATAACTCTAATTTTCTGAGTAACTATCAATTAATCCAACTAGCTCATAAAAGTCATGTAAAACGTAGTCAGCTTGATCTGCATAACCAGGAGTTACATCAGGAGCATATAAACAAGCACGCATATCTGCGTTGTGTGCAGCTTGTATGTCATATAAGTAATCACCAACGTAGAGCAAATTAGCAGAACTAATATCCCAAAGCGTAGCAATTGCATTTAATGCACTTGGATCTGGTTTTGCGGGTGCGTCACTTCGCGTTAAAACCGTACTGATAGGTAATGGATTATTCTGAAGTTTTATTGATGCTGCTTTATCAAAGTTTCGAGTAACTATAGCCATTGGAATTTTTTTAGCTTTTAACTGTGCAATAGCTTCGCTAACACCTGGTAATAACGTGGCATGTTGAGCATCGAGTAACTCATGCTGATGCACAATATTCATAGCTTCTTCACGCATGTAAGGTGATGGGAGTTGCGCTATAAAATCGAGTAAGTCCTGCTCACAAGGACAGCCTATTTGTGCTTTTATAAGCGAAAAATCTAATTCAGACGATACCAATGTGCCATCTAAATCAAAAATAACACCATGAATAGCCTCTACCTGAGTCGTCATATCATTCCTTGGGTGTAATAATAATTTACTAAACGTATTTTAAACATAAAATGCTCTACTACTTATGCCCAAATTATGGGGAAATAACATCAACTACATTTAAATTAATAATGCGTAAACACATCAATCAACTGATAATAAAGAAAAAATAAAAACTTAGTAATTACCTTTAGATTGCGCGAAACAAGGTAAATATACAATACAAATTGATTGATTTTACGGTACTTTACATAGTACAGATCAATTATGAATGTATCTTAAACAAAAGAAGAGAATACGCGCACATTAATTACAGTGCGCGTAGATTGGGAAAGGTTTATTCAAATAATAATTAATTTTGCTCGAAGCGGGTTTCAAGCCACGTATCATCTTGGGCAAAGTTTAAGGTTTTAATCCTACCTTTCCCCTCAACATTAACCATATTCACCTGAGTTGGCCATAAATCACGCAGTGCACCATTACTCATTTTAATCCCTTCAATCCCTTTTGGTATAGGTGCTTCTTGGTAAACCCAAAAAAACTTTCCATCAACTTGTGCACCTACAAAGCTAAGCGGTATAGATTCACCACTTAGCGTTTGTAGCGCAACGTGCGATTCAACATACTTAGCAAAACGTTGTTGATCGGTTTTATTACTAATAATATCGATTTTGCCTTCAAATAATGTTCCTACGGCATGTTCGGTATCGTGTAAGTAAAAGCGATGCATTAACTCAACATTATGCGTTCGTTTGTTAAAAAGCACCGTTGTAACTGACGATTTTAGTTGATGCGCTATACTTGGCGCAGCAACTAAAAGGCAAACAATAATAAGCAAAAAGCGCATTATTGCGGCTCCTCACCGTCATCCTTTTCGTCTTTTTTCTCATCACTTTTAAGCTCAGTTTTAATATCTTGCATGATATCGCGACTCACTTTAGCTTTACTCTTTTCCTTTTTAAACACTTCAATACGTGAAGGAATAATACGGCGAGGGTAATTGTTGTTTTCAACATCTACATCAGCTGTTTCCCAACCTGGATCGACAGTCACTGATACAAGCGGCTTGTTTTTATCGGTAACAATCAGCTTTTGAACGTTTTTATAATTACGACGCCAAATTTCAGCAGGAATATAGCGATCTTCTTTAGTGCCATCTTCATATGTTAGCTCAAGTAATATAGGCATTACCAAACCACCTAGGTTTGAAAATTCCATTACGTAATAGTTTTTATCTTCTTCTAAAGCGCGTTCAAGCGTTTTACGCTCCCAGGGCTCTAAGCCTTTTAAAAACTTGTTGTACGAGTTGCGTTCTTTATTGGTTACAGTAAAGCGGTCGTTTTCGTCATAAAAATCGGTAACATCAGGGTTTTGCTCAACCCATGTTTTTTTACCTTCTGCGTGGTTACGCTCAACAAATAATGACGTAGGCTTGTCTGCTTCAATATCGCGTAAACGGCTGTAATCAATATCAGGGTTTTTAGTATCTAAGCGCAATTGATACACTTTATCTACAGAGATATCTACATGGTCTGTGGTGTAAAACCAGCCACGCCAAAACCAATCTAAATCAACACCCGATGCTTCTTCCATTGTACGGAAAAAATCTGCTGGGGTAGGGCGCTTGTATTTCCAGCGCTGAGCATACTCTTTAAAAGCAAAGTCGAATAAGTCACGGCCTAAAATAACTTCACGTAAAATATTAAGTGCTGCAGCAGGTTTAGTATAAGCATTAGGACCTAAACGTAGTACGCTGTCTGACTGAGTCATAATTGGCACTTGGTTTTGTGACTTCATGTAGCTCACTATATCGCGAGGCTCAACGCCCCAAGGAATAGTAGGATCCCATTCACGACCGGCAACGCCATCTAAAAAGCTATTTAAGCCTTCATCCATCCACGTCCATTGGCGTTCATCTGAGTTAACAATCATTGGAAAATAAATATGACCCACTTCATGAATAACTACGCCAAGTAAAAAACGTTTTTCAGCTTGAGAATAAGTACGTGTACCATCATCTTGTAGCTTAGTGCGCGGACCATTAAAGGTAATCATTGGGTATTCCATACCGCCAACAGGGCCATTAACAGATTGAGCTGTTGGGTACGGGTAATCAAAAGAATACTTAGAGTACACTTCCATTGTGTGTACTACCGCTTCAGTTGAGTACTTCTCCCATAAGTCACCACCTTCTTTAGGGAAGAACGACATTGCCATAACTAAAGGCTGAACGTCACCACCTTGCTGATAACCTTTTGCATCCCACATAAACTTACGAGACGACGCCCAAGCAAAGTCACGAACATTCTGTGCTTTAAAGTGCCACGTTTTAGTTTTGTCTGTGCCTTCTTTTTCGTTTTCTAGCGCTTCTTCTGCGTTAACAATAAATACAGGACGCTTAGATGTTTCAGCTTGCTTTAAACGTTTGCGCTGCGTACTTGTTAGTACTTTGCTCGCGTTATCAAGCTTACCTGTTGCCGATACAATGTGATCCGCAGGAACGGTAATCTCAACATCGTAATCACCAAACTCAAGTGTAAATTCACCAGAACCTAAAAATGGCTTGTTTGTCCATGCTTCGTAATCGGTATAAGCCGCTAAACGAGGGAACCACTGAGCAATTAAGAATATGTCGTTGCCATCTTCTTCAAAATGCTCATAACCAGAGCGCGCACCCACAGCATCTTCTTCAACAATATTGAAGGCAAAGTTCATACTAAATTCGACTTCTTTACCTGGTTTTAATGGCTCATTTAAATCAATACGCATTAAGGTATCAACTACAGTTACGCGCAGTTCTTTGCCATCGTCATCTTTTACGCCACTAATTGTATAACCCAGTTCGTTGTCGCTCATAAATTGCTGACGACGTAGCTCACCTAAACTTAATTTAGCAGGCTTTTGTGCTGGTAGGCTTTTTAACGTACTTTTAAACGTTTTAGTTGTTTCGGCAATAGAGTCACTTTTAAAAATATTTTGATCTAGCTGTAACCATAAATATTTAAGCGTATGTGGTGAGTTATTTTTGTATTCAATATTTTGGCTACCCGTAATACGGTGCTTTTTTTCATCTAGCTTTACATCAATATCGTAGTTAACACGTTGCTGCCAGTATTTTTCACCTGGTTCACCTGCAGCACTACGATATACATTGGGTGTAGGAAGCGCTTCGTCTAATTGACGAAACTTATCAACATAAGAACCTTTTGTTTGCTCAACTGAGGACGCCATAACAACACTCGACATTGCCAGTGGCAATACAAAAGCGCTCAGCGTAAGACCTATTTTTTTCATTGTTAGTCCTGATAAATTTTAGTAAGGGTACTTTGACAAAATAACAGCTTAGCTTCAATAAATTAGCGATAAAGTGTCGCTTTTATAAGGTGATATTCACCAAAAATTTACAGCACTTTTATATAAGTGCAACCATAACCAATATAAGCAAGATTAAAACTGTAAAGGGGTTTACAAAACACCAACACCGCGCCAAACAAAATAGGGACAAGCACTTGAATCTATGAGGTTCAGACCCAATTCATCGCTAATAGCTAAAGTGAAAACGTCTAACTTGAAAGTGGAGATTGCTATGAAGTTTTATATTATAAAAAAAGAGCAGCAACTCGAAGCAATTCCTGCACAGAAGTTAATCCTTGAAAGTTACCAAGCTTATAATACCAATTTTATTAAAACATGATCACTCTAGGGTCTGTTTATCTTTCGAGGTTGAATTTGCAGCAGACTGTTTGGTGTTTAGGCAAGGCAGAGCCTGTGTAGTGTGGTTATTCCACATAAATAGGCGATAACGCAGCATAAATGCCAAACATGCGCTGCCCTTTGGGTTCTTTCTAGGGGCAATTTACTCTTTGTTGCTCGGTTTTTACTTAGCCCACTAGGTTACAAACCTCGCGCCGCGATTAAATCCCCCTAGATTGAACAAATTTTAATCCTGAAAGGTCAACAGGCCCTAACGTATTAAATAACTCACTAACTACGTTAAAAATCATTCATATAGAACAACTATGTATCATAATTTCAGCCTTGTTATTGAGCTATTTTCTTATCGCTATAATAGATCACTAATTTAATGCAATTGGTATAACTACAAATTTGTAAATGTGATATGTGCATGCGATAAACAAGATGCGCTAAAAAGGTTCCCATCCATACAAAAAAGTAATAAGAAACACATTATTATTGGCGTAAATATTGCTGCAATCTCAATAATATTGGCTATTTATACGATAAATTAAAAATAGTTAATATTTTTATTGATCTTTAATGCTGTTTGTATTTAAAATCGCCCACCCTTTTATTTGAGGCAAATAAATTCGTCACATTTATCCTCAAATAAATATAGATTAGTAGCAATAAATGCGGTGGACTCATGGATTTTTATATCCTAAAAAAACAACAAGAACTAATTGCTATCCCGGCAAATGAGAACAACTGTAAACAGTATCTCGATTCTGGTTATTTTTACATTGATAAAGTAGCAGCATGTAACGAAGTTAATGCTTTAAAAGTGCTACAAACTAAGCAAACTAAAACACTAAAGTACCCACTAATTATGGCATTGCTAGCATTACCGATTATTTTTGTAGGCTGGTATAGTTTAACCTAACCTTAAAATGGTCCTTAGGCTTGCATCTTTAATTACCTTGGGTATATTGGCGCTCTTACTGGTTTTTTAAGAGCGCGACATGAAAGTCCTCCACACCTCAGATTGGCACCTTGGCCAACAATTTTATGAACACGACCGCCGTGTTGAACACCAAGCCTTTTTTACATGGTTATTAGCCACTCTTGTTGAACAACAAATAGACTTACTTTTAGTTGCTGGCGATATTTATCATACCGCGACTCCAAGCGCTAGCGCCGAAAATCAGCTTTACCAATTTATTAAAGACGCCAAAAAGGCATGCCCACAATTACACGTAGTAATTATTGCGGGTAACCACGACTCTGCAAATCGTATTTTGGCAGCTCAGCCATTACTAGCACAGTTTGATACTCACGTAGTAGGGCGCTTTGATGTCGCAACACCCGATGAAACTGTTATTCCCATAAATACTAATGGTAAACGCGCTGTAATCGTCGCTATGCCATTTTTACGTGCAAGCGATGTAAGTTTGCTTAGCCAAACTGAAAGCGGCTCTAGTTATGCTCAAGGCGTTTCAAAAGCTTACGAGCTTGCACTAGAACAAGCTACTAATATAAACGAGCAAAACTCACCATTAATAGTTATGGGGCATTTACACGCAAAAGGCGGGGATATCTCAAGTGATTCTGAGCGTAACTTAGTAATAGGTGGTGAAGAGTCTATTTCTGCTAATGTATTTGGTAAACAAGCCAACTACGTCGCTCTTGGGCACTTACACAAAGCGCAACAAGTCGCTAAAAGTGATGTTATTCGATACAGCGGCACACCTATCCCTATGTCGTTTTCAGAACGTAACTACACGCACCAAGTAAATGTTGTTGAGTTTATTATTGATGAAAAACAACATATTAGTACAACTGTAAACCCCTTTACATTCCGCGCTCTGCCGATGTGATTATTTTACCAAAAAGGAGTGTGTACCATTAAGCGAACTATGCGAGCAAATTAAAGCGCTCGACACCGCACAAAATATAATAGCGCCTTATTTACGTGTAAAGCTTAAATCAAGCGATACCGACACCACCTTCAGAGAACAAATAGAACAAGCACTTGAAGGCAAGCATATTAAATTTTGTGGTATTGAACGTGTACGTGAGCAATCAGCGCAAAATGACGACAACACCGTATTTGAAGATTTAAGCGAAGTTGAAATGCTCAACCCACTAAATTTATTAGAGCAAGCATTCGCAAACGATAAAGACATGGCAGGGCAAAGCGTACCCGATGAGCTAAAAGCACTTTTAAGTGACGTGATAAACGAGCTAACGGAGCAAGAACAACTATGAAAATAACCGCAGTTCGTATTCATAATTTAGCCTCAATAGTTGACGCTGAAATAGATTTTACTAAAGCCCCATTAAAAGACGCTGGTCTATTTGCCATCACAGGCGATACTGGCGCTGGTAAAAGTACCTTTTTAGATGCCATTTGTTTAGCCCTTTATACAAAAACAGCGAGGCTGCGCGGTGATAAAGGTAACTTAATTGAGTTTAACGGCGACAGCATTAAACTCAATGATGCGCGAAACTTGCTACGCAGAGGTACATGGGAAGGCTACGCCGAGGTCGACTTTTTAGGACAAGATAAACAGCTTTATCGTGCACGCTATACAATTTCACGAACCCATAAAAAAGTAACAGGTAAACTTAAAGTAGCAGAGCACACATTAGTTACCCTGCCAGACGAAACTTTAATAGCTGACAAAAGCCACACAATAAAAGAAGTTGAGAGCAAAATAGGGCTTAACTTTGAGCAGTTCTCCCGTGCCGTACTTTTAGCACAACATGAGTTTGCTGCATTTTTAAAAGCCACTGGCGATGAGCGAGCGCAGCTTTTAGAGTGTTTAACAGGCACCGATAAATTTAGCCGTATTGGCGTGCGTATTTTTGAGCGCCATAAAGAGCAAGTAGCAAAGCTTGAAGCGCTTAAAGCAGGCCTTCAAAGCTATACTTTGTTAACGCGCGATGAACTTGGGCAACAACAAACCAAGTTAACCGATTTAAAAGTGCAAACAGAACACACTAAAAAAGAGCTATCCAAAACCGAAAAAGCACTTAACTGGTATCAGCAAGCTACAGTGCTTGAGCAAAACTTACTGCAAGCACAGCAAACCCAGCAACAAGCAAGCTCAGCGCTTGAAAGTATCGTTGAGCAAAGCGAGCAGGCAAAACAAGCTAAACAAGCGCTTGAAATAAAAGATAACCGCAGCCGTTTTAATTTGTTAACCGATCAAAATACGGCGTTGGTTCAGCAAATAACATCACTTAAAAGTGTTGATCATTTAGCGGTAATTAACGAGCGTAATACCGCGCTTGCTAAGCATACCGAGCTACTTAATAACGCCAATGAGCAAAAACAAAATGCAGCGCCTATTATAGCTAAAGCGAGAGAGCTCGACAGCAGCATTGCTTTGCAAACTCAAGCTGTAAAAGGCACAGAGTCGCAAATAACCAAAGAGCAATCTCAATTAGATGAGTTCACACAGCAGCTTAAACAAAGCAATAACGAACTTGAACTTGCTAATACCGACTCAACTAAAGGCCAGCAATGGCTTAATGAGCATGCACAGCTGCATGTTTTAGCAAAAGACTGGATCTACTATCAGCAAAGCTTCAATACCTACTTAAATGCACAGCAGCAATTAACCGCAAACGCTGCGCAAAGCCAAACTCTTAATAGCGAGCTTGCAGGTCAGAACGATCTTTTAAATGCGCAAAATAATAAAGTGCAGCAGTGCGAGGTGGCACTTAGTGGTGAGCAATCAACTTTACAGGCATTAAATACTCAGCTTAATGAATTTAATGCAGAGCACTGCGACGCGCAGTTAAAAAGTATTGATTACTTAAAAGAGCAGCGCGAGCGTTACGGGCAATTTAACGCAGAACTAAAACAAAGCACTCAACGCCAACACGTACTTAATCAGCAGTTAAATGAAAGCCAGCAAGCCCATACTTTACTTAATCAGCATTTAATAACCAGCGAGCAAGCGCTTAAAGGTAGCGAGTACGCACTTAACCAAGCGCGCTTAAGAGCCAGCGAAAACGTAGAACATTTACGCACTGAGCTTCGCCCTAATGAGCCTTGTTTAGTGTGCGGTGCAACTGAGCACCCGTATGCGGTAAATCAAAATCAGCAATTAAATAACTTAATTACTGATTTTGAAAATGCTTTTAATATAGCTAAAAAGCAATTTGACCATGCACAAAGCGAGCTGCATAAGCATCAAACTCAACATGCCGTATTAACTGCTGAACACGGACAACTTGAGCAAATAATACAAACAGCAAAAGCCAAACAGCTCGACATTAAAAATACCATGCAAGGCGCACGCACAGAGCTTAACGACTTAACGCCTGAACAGCTTGAAGTAACTTATAAGCAATTAACGCAGCAAAAAGCGCAATACTTTGAGCAACAAAAACGTCAACGTACACTGCAAACTAAAGTAAATGAGCTACAAGCAGCACTTAAAGCAGAGCAGCAAGTACAGCAGCAACTGAGTAATAAACACCTTGAGCTTACACATCAGCAAAACCAAATAACGAGTAAGCATAGCGAACTAAGTGCGCAAATTAACGAGCTGGGTGCAACGCTCAATAGCCAATTTGAAAACAGTGATTTTTGGCAACAACTTCAAGCCAATACACTTGAACTTAGCGAGCTGCACGAGCAGGTTACGCAGTACCAGCACACTCAAACGCAACTTGAGCAAAGCCAAAAATGCCAACACACAGCTAATGAGCAAATAAAGCAGCTTACCCCGCTTGTAAGCAAAAGCGAGCAATCGTTAAAAGTACTTAATGAAGAGTTTGTAAAAGCTAAAGCGCTATTAAACGCGGTACAAAGTGAGCGCTCAGCTTTATTTAATAATGAGCAAATAAGCGCAGACGACTACCAAGCAAAACTCACAAGTGAGCAAGAGCAAAAACAATCGCAGGTTCAAGCGAGCCAAAAAGCCTATGACGACGCTATAAAACAACGAGATGAGCACGCTATAACGCTTAAAAATGTTGAGCAACGCTTACTTGAAAACAGCCAAGAACTAGCAACACTTGAGGCACGTTATAACCAGTGGTTTACTGACTTTAAAGCGCAATATAGCAATGCAACGCACGAACAGGTCAAAATTTTACTAACGCTAAGTAGCGATACTATTAAAGCGCATTTAAATCAGCACGAGCAGTTAACTCAAGCGTTAACAGATGCAAACGCCGCATTAAAACAGCAGCAACTTACGCTTGAAAAACACAACAGTAGCGATAAACCAACGCAAAGTGCAGAGGCTTTAAGTACGCAATTAAGCAGCTTACACGAGCAACAAATGCAGCTGCAAAATTCATTACTAGCAACTAATACCGCTATTGAGCAACACAACCAAAACGCAAAGGCGCTTGAAGGTAAGCAAGTTGAGTTAACTACGCTTAAAACACAGGTAGAGCAGTGGCACTTGCTTAATAAAGTATTGGGCGATGCAACGGGTAAAACCATGCGTAACTTAGCGCAAACACAAACGTTAAAAATATTACTGCACTATGCCAACAGCCATTTAAAAACACTCAACAAACGTTACGAATTAACCGCCATAGCGCAAACGCTTGATATTGCGATTATTGACCGCGACATGGCCGATGAGCAACGCTCTGTTAATACGCTCTCGGGCGGTGAGTCATTTTTAGTATCGCTAGCGCTTGCACTTGGTTTAGCATCGCTTTCATCTAACAAAGTACAAATCAATTCTTTGTTTATTGACGAAGGGTTTGGTACGTTAGACAGCGAAACCCTAAGCATTGCAATGGACGCTTTGGATTCTTTGCAAGCACAAGGCAGAAAAGTAGGCGTTATATCGCACGTAACACAAATGAGCGAGCGTGTAGCCACTCAAGTGCATGTAGCCAAAAAGCCAGGTGGATATTCCACAGTTGAAGTTTTATAAGCAACATTACTGAAAACAAGGAGATACAATGCCAACGTTTACAGGCGAGCAAGCAACACAATACGATAGCCGCATAACCCGTTTAGTTCCTGGTTATGAATTATTACATCAGCTCACTAATGCGCAACTACAAGCAACGCTAAGCGACAATGCGCATATTTTAGTAATAGGGGCAGGCACAGGCAAAGAAGTACTTGCACTGGCTGCACTAAACCCTACATGGCAATTTACTGCGCAAGATACATCAGCCGATATGCTCGCTATCGCACAGCAGCAATTTGATGAGCAAGGCATAGCAAGCCGCGTCAATATTCACACCGGACCTGTTAATAAATTATCGGTTAAAGCCGATGCCGTTTTATGTTTATTAGTAATGCATTTTTTAGAAGATAACGGCGATAAAAAAGAGTTATTAAAAGCAATTAAAGGAAGCCTTAAAAAAGACGCAAACCTTTATATTGCAGATTTAATGCGCCCTGAAACTTCATTTGAGCGCGAAGCCCAGCTTACAACGTGCGCGCAATTGGGTTTAACCGAAACAGGTAAAACACAAACAGGGCATGACTTAGAAAATGAGTTTTACCCGCTTGATAGAATGCGCTTTAGCGAACTGCTAAACGAGTGCAAATTTGGCATTCCGAAGCTGTATTTTAAAGCCCTAGGTTTTAGCGGATATGTAATAAAATAGTTTTAAATTTAAGTAATATAGCCACATAAACACCGAGTATGCTTACTCGGTGTTTTATTTTATACATACATTTACAACTTCTCACAGCTGCATACAAAGCACATACATATTTTTTATGTTTTAAGATTTACTATTTCTATATCAACATAAGCAAATAGAGAATCAACATGAAAAAATCGTTAATTGCTGTTTTACTCCTCTCGGGTTGCGCATCACAAGGTGTTGACCGTAACGGTCAAAATCAAATAATTAAACGCTATTACGCCTCGGTAGAATCTATGCAACGTGTCACACTCTCATCAGAAGTGGGTACAGGCATAGCCGCAGGAGCTGGTTTTGGGTTTGTAGATAGCTTAGATGGCAATACAGAAGAAATGATAGGTGGGGCAATAATCGGCGGGTTAGTTGGAGGGTTATTTACCGCATTGTTTGAAGGCGGCAACGATGCATATCAGTATAATCTATACGCTACCAGCGAAGGTGAATTTACCGTAATTCAAAAACAAAAACTCGATCAAAACACTCAATGCGTAGTAGTAAATGCCGGTAAAAAAATTAAGCTTGAGCCAGTAGATAAACAATACTGCGAAAATAGTCCAAATGTGTACAAAAAAGCTGATGTTGCTCTATAGCAATATCAGCTTTTGTATTGTTGTAGGTCGGTTAAGCGAAGCGCCACCCGACGCACTAATATCCACGTTACTCAGATCATTACTGTGTCAGCAACCCTAACCAATCTCTTCAAGTGCTTTCATTGCGGCTTGTGCTTTATCTGTTTGTACAAAAATATGGTCGTGATAAAACGCAGCTACTACATTAGCGCTAATGCCATGCTCAGTTAGCTTTGCAGATACCGCAGCTGTTAGCCCAACGGCCTCTAAGCTTGAATGTACGTTAAGGGTAATTAAATTATATTTACCCTCGTAAGTAATGCCTGCTTTATCGGCAGTTTCAGCTTTTAAAATAAGGGTTAGCCCTTCTTTTTCAACATAAGTAGCAAGTGGCTCTAAATGAATATAATCAGCCAATTTTCCTGCTAAGCAACAAAAAATATATTCGCCTTGCTTAAGCGCTGGCTGCATTGATTTTAATAATTCGTTTAACTCTAAAATTCCGGCCATGGTCGTTCCTTACAATGTGTTATTTTTTTAGCTGCGCGACTAGCTCGCTTAATCTCGCAATTTTTATATTACTTAGCTGCCTGTAATCAAAATATGGGCACACAATAATGTTGTTAGTTGTGTCTATTGCAAACTCGTCGTCAAGCCAATCAAATTGTGCATGCAACTTACCTTGTTGTAATAAGTTTTTAGCGTGCGTACGCCCAGCAATTATATGTAGCTGGTTTTTATTGCTAGTAGCTTTATCTGGGCAAGTAATAGTTGTGTCAGGCGCGCTAAATAGCAGGGCGGTTTTACTGTTTTTTTGCAGTAAATACTCATCGCGATATTGTTGCCAAGTAGGGGCTTGTTTGGCAAATGAGTAATGCTCGCTTGGCAGGGAAAATAGCACTTTTGCATACACGTTAAACACTTTGCGCCAACCATTACCACAGTGCTGGTTTATGGTATTTATTTGCTCATTTATAACCGGTTCTAGGCATTCGAGTGTTTCAAAAAACGGCATTGGCGGCGCTTTTTCTACGTATACCGCCACGCTAAATTGCGTATCACCTAAGCCAACTAATTGTGTGTTCAAACTAGTTAGCCTTGTTTTGCGCTAAAATACGGTCGAGGTTATTTGCAAAGTTTTGGCGATCGGTTTGGCTAAGTGGCGGCGGCCCACCACTCATTTCTACGCCACTTGAGCGCATGGTATCCATAAAGTCGCGCACGTTAAGTATTGAGCGGATATTCTCGGTGGTATAAAGCTCGCCACGTGGATTGAGCGCTTGCCCGCCGTTATCAATTACTTCACTTGCTAGCGGAATATCGCCTGTAATAACTAAATCACCTTTTTCAACACGTTTTACTATTTCGTCGTCGGCTACATCAAATCCCGACGATACTTGAACGCGGCTTATGTATTTTGACGGCGGAATACGCATTGCGTGATTGGCCACTAAAATAGTCTCGATTTTCATACGCTCTGCAGCTCTAAAAAGTATTTCTTTTATAACAACAGGACACGCGTCTGCATCTACCCAAATTTTCATGCTATGGTCATTTTTATTGCTTTAGAATTAATATGATCCTATAGCAAATTTTTTTAATCGGCTAGCAAACTTTATATCCATCTATATTTAGATAATACGTACGATTTATGTAATTAAAAAAGGAGCTTACATGAAGGCTATTAAATACGGTTTACTTATTACAGGGTTATTTTTTCTTAGTGCCTGCACCAGCCCTCCGGAGGGAATAACACCCGTTAAAAACTTTGATATACAAAAATATAAAGGCAAGTGGTTTGAAATAGCGCGTCTTAATCACTCATTCGAAGAAGGTATGGAGCAAGTTACCGCGACTTATTCAATTAACGACGACGGCACAGTAAAGGTCCTTAACAAAGGGTATTTAACGGATGATAAAAAATGGGATGACGCCGAAGGCTTAGCCAAGTTTGTAGAGGGCACAGACACAGGGCATTTTAAAGTCTCGTTTTTTGGTCCATTTTATGGCGCTTACGTGATTTTTGAACTTGACCAACCCGATTATCAATATGCATTTATAACCAGTTACAACAAAGATTACTTGTGGTTTTTGTCGCGTACACCAACGGTTAGCAAAGAGCTTAAAGAACACTTTTTAACTAAAGCTAAAGAGTTGGGCTTTGCTACCGATGAAATAATTTGGGTTGAGCAATAAACAATGTAAAGCCCCTTTACAGTAGTCATAAAAGAGTCATCTAACAGTAAAGTAACTTAAATATATTATGGTTATATTGTGTGTACTTGCCGTGAGACAGCAAGTATTGGAAACACTGAATATCCCCTATTGTTGGCAAGCTATATAGCTTGCCATTTTTTTGCCTAATATATGGGAAAGTAACGGATCACGTTTTTACTAACTAAGGCTAGTTTAATGCTAAAAACAACCCACTTAGTACAACTAACACGCTATTTAAAACACTAAACCACTTTACGTAGTCTACTAAAAAATTATAAAAAACCATTATAATTAAGACACTTAGGCTCATAAATCCGCAAAATAGTAATGCACCATATCCATCTTGAGTAACTAAACAAAGCACTAAGCTTAGTAAAATACTGATCCAAGCAGCTAATAACAGCTTTTTACGTTGGGATTCTGTAGGGCGTTTTTTAAATACGTCTTTAAAATGATTATACTTAGCCAGCGCAAAACAGTTAAAACTGAGCAGGCATAGGCTAAAACCGAGTAAATCAATCATGGTTTTTGCCTTTTAAGGTTATTAGATTGACTAGGGCTGATTGTTTTTGAGTTGCTTTTAGCAGTACGTAATTTTTCGGTTTGTATAAAAAACAATATACTAAATAACAAAAACAGTGCATCAAAAGTAAATAAAGCCCACTGTTTGTGCATCAAATAGCTAACTATATTACCGTTAGTTGTAAGTGCATTAATAACCGGTACGCTTAAACATGCAACAGCATTTATAGCTGCCATAACTCGCCATTGCAGTGTGTCGCGCTTTATAAGTGCTAAAAGAGCAACCGCTAGCCATGTTAAAAAGAACGCGAGTATTTCTTTATCGGCGCGCTCTGCGGTAGTTGGGCTAAGTAGTCTGTTAGCAATAAAAAATGCACACGTTGCCAGTGGAAGTCCCATAATAGTGGCTAGGTTTAACCCTTCAACTAGTTTTAAACCAAACGAAGGCTTAACGTTATTTTTAGTTCGCTCGCGAATTCGCTTAGCCCACATAATACAGCCAGAGCCAATCATTACACAGCCTGCAATACCGCCTAATACGTATAACCAGCGCAACAACCACGTAGCTAAACGCCCTGTATGCATAGAATTAAGCGATTCGTAAAGCGCTTTGCTGCTAGTTAGCTCGTCATCAGTTTTAGCGACCATTTGCCCTGTAGCACCACTAAATATTAAGCGTGGTGCTTGGTCACGTAGTGTTTTACCTGCGCTTACCAATACGGTAATTGTTGAAGCTGCCATATTTGGTTGGTTAACTTGTACGCGAGTAATATCTGCATGAGGCCACTTAGTATAAACCTGATCCAAAATACGTTGTATTGGCACCATTGGCAATTCGCCTTTGGCTTTATCGGTCATGGTGTTGCGAGGGGTTACATCGTTAAAAAAACCACGCATGCCGTTATCGTAAGTTACTTTTACAGGGTAGGGAAACAACATAAATATGAGCGTAATCATGCCAGTGTAGGTAATCATTAAATGAAAAGGCAGGGCAAGCACAGAGCTTAAGTTATGGGTATCTAACCACGTACGGCTACCTTTGTTACGCCTAAAGCTAAACATATCTTTAAAAATACGCTTATGAATAACCACGCCCGATATAATGGCAATCAGCATAAAAAAGCTAGCAAAGCATACAATCCAGCGTGCTGTTATTGCATCCATGTAATGTAAATCATAGTGCAACCGATAAAAAAAGTTACCACCTTTAGTATCTACAAAGGGCTCAAGCTCTTGCATGGTATTAGGGTTAAGCTGCGTGTTTTCAAACTTACTGCGGCGCTGGCCTGGTTCTTTTGGCTTTGCATAACCATAAATTAAATAAGGAATACGCGGCTCAGGTAATGTAATACGCCAGCTTGATGAGTTAGCTCCATGGTTAGCTAAGTAATCAAATCCGGTAATTATTTGTTGCTTTTGCGCTTCTATACGCTGTGTTTGAGCTTGCACATTATGTATGGCTGGTTGATTCCATAAGGTTATTTCGTCTCTAAAAAAGCTAAGAGTGCCAGCAAAAAATATTAAATATAATAACCAACAAACGAGTAACCCTACCCACGTATGTAGCCAGGTCATTGAGCGGAAAAAACTGTCTTTCATAGCCAACCCTTCAATACAGCTAATAAACAAATTTGCGCACTAGTCGTTAGTAAAATACTGATCCAAACTGTTTTTAATGATTTAATATAAAACGCATAAATAAAAACTAATGCATAAATTAGAATGCTTAATGATACACACAGCAGTACCGCATCTGATTTGGTCAGCGGTAATAAAAAACTCAGCAAAGCAGTGCTCGCAGCCGTAAAAGAATAGCCGCCAACAATGGCAATTAAAAAGCGTAAAAACACTGAAAAACGATAGCTAAAAATAGGTGATAGTTTAAAAAATTGCGATAACAACTCAATAACGCGTAGTTTAGTGGGCTGCGCACTCAGATGGTGTGCCTGCATAATGAATTAATCTCTTATAAATACAGCGGGTGAAAAAATAAAGCATTATTATATAGCCTACAAATACAAAAGATAGTTATTATCATTCGTGATATTTAAGTTTGTCCAACCAAAAAATTTATTACTCACCTGCTCTCTGATAAAGTAATTTTTTAACATATTGAACCATAATGATATTTAAACTCAACGCAGTTAGCGTTGGAAGTAACTGCTTGAGATAGATTTATTATCCAATAATTCAGGCTACTTAGTAAAATAGTGATCTCAAATAACATCAGTATATTTGATTAGCAACTAACTAAGGTTTAAGGTTGTTTATTACACTTTAATAAGAGCTTTAATAACGATGAGCGATCACGAAAAACTAAATTATGTCGAGTTCCCTGCTTATGATTTACCTGCTACTAAAACCTTTTTTAGCAATGTATTTAATTGGCAATTTACAGACTACGGCCCCGAATATACGGCGTTTAACGGCCAAGGGCTCGATGGTGGATTTTTTAACGCACCGCTTAAATCGTTAACTCAAAACGGGGCTGCACTCTTAGTTTTTTATAGTAATGATATCCACGATACCTATAAAAAAATAGAGCTGCATGGCGGCACAATATTAAAGCCCATTTTTGAATTTCCGGGTGGTTGTCGGTTTCACTTTGCAGAGCCCAGCGGCAATGAGTTTGCTGTATGGGCAGACAAACAATAGATTTTATAAGGCCTGTAGCCCGGAAGTAGTTAAAGATCACGATTTTACCAACTAACGTCCGTTTTAATTAAAATAAACCGATATTTTACCAACTCATTTGTTCTAAATGGCCATTTAGGATGAAAATTAAGCATTTAAGGCCAAATAAACATGAATAGTCACCAATTGATAGAGCAAGTTAGTAAATGCGTGATCTGTGAACCTCATTTACCTTTAGGGGCTCGCCCTGTTATACAATTTAACCAAAACGCACGCATTTTAATTGCAGGCCAAGCACCTGGAATAAAAGTTCATGAAACAGGCGTGCCATTTAACGATGCAAGCGGTAATCGCCTACGAGAATGGCTTGGGCTAACAAGAGATGAATTTTACGATGCCAATAATATAGCCATTTTACCTATGGGCTTTTGTTATCCTGGTAGGGGAAGTCGGGTGATTTACCACCTCGAAAAGAATGCGCACCTACATGGCGCGAGCAATTATTGACTGCCCTACCAAATATTGAGCTGACAATAGTGCTTGGTAAATACGCACAGGCATATCACTTACCGGACACTAAAAAATGCCACTCACGGAGTTAGTAAAATCGTGGCGTGAGTATTGGCCAAACTATTTAGTGCTTCCTCATCCCAGTCCGCGCAATAATATATGGCTTAAAAAAATCCATGGTTTGAACAAGATGTATTACCAGAGCTTGATAAACGCATTGCGACTATTTTAAATAAGTAACACTTCTAGCATTAGGATTTATTGTAAAGGGGCGTTATACCAATCCGCAATAATACTTAATCATTTTGCGGGGCTAAACGTGTCGCTACCTGTGTTAAAAAATTCTCATTTACGACTGCATGGATGCAGAAGGTAGAGCAATGCAGGAGCAATTGCCGAGAACAACTAAATAACGAATTTTTTGCCTAGCTATCAACACGTTTTTCCATCCTCAAAATAGATCACTTAATTAAGCGAATTGGTATACAGTTAACTTAAAAATTAACACTCTAATTAAAAACAATAACAAACGAGGTTACCTAATTTGAATGCATCTATATTAACTGAAGTAATACTTCCGCTCGCCCTTGCACTTATTATGTTTGGCATGGGACTTGGGCTCACTACAAACGACTTTACCCGGTTATTTAAAAGCCCACTCGCCATCGTTATGGGTTTAATTGGCCAACTTGTAGCAATGCCTTTATTGGCATTAGGCCTATGCTATTTACTTAACTTATCAACACCTATAGCCATTGGTTTAATGATATTAGCCGCTTGTCCCGGCGGCACCATGTCAAATGTAGTAAGCCAGCTCGCTAAAGCTAACTTAGCACTTTCGGTAAGCTTAACAGCCGCTTCCACCGCTATTAGTATAATAACCACACCGTTTATTATCGGCTTTGCTATGAGCCAGTTTGCGCCAGCAGATAACGCTAGTTTTTCTATTTTGACGACATCACTTGGGTTATTTTTTATTACCTTAGTGCCTGTTGCTGTAGGTATTTGGTTACGCCATTTTAAAAATGATTTTGCTATTAAAACAGAACCGTTTTTTAGACGCTTCTCATTGTTTTTTATGCTCATTATGATTGCCGCATTGGTAATAAAAGAGCGCGCTTTATTAGTTAGCTCATTTAACGATGTATTTTGGGCATGTATAGCACTGAATGTAGGCTCGATGATTGTAGGTTGGTTAATTGCTATGTGTTCAAAATTAAATTTAACCGATTCACTAACTCTTTCTATTGAGGTTGGGATTCAAAATGCATCACTGGCTATTTTAATTGCGATTAGTTTTTTAAATAAACCAGAATACGCAGTTACTGGCGGTATTTATGGCCTGGCAATGTTTATAGGGCCACTGCTGTTAATTGGCGGATTAAAGCTTAAAAATAAACGCACCATGTAGTTATAGCTAAAAAGCAGGGCTTATTATTGCTTGTGTAAGCTCTGTTTATTCTTAAGATTTACTTTACACGGACACATTTCACTCTCCACGCTTGGACCTGTTAACCTTTGCGGATTAAAGTTTGCTCTATCTAGGGATTATTTAATCACGAGACTCGGTAACTGCTCCTGCGTCCTGATGATATCCCTTACCACCATATAGGCAATAAAGAGTAAGTCGCCCCAAGGACGCCTCCAAAGAGCAGCCGCATATTTGCCATGTTTATACTAATCTGCCTATATAAGCAGATTAGTATAAACATGCCCTAGACATCTACAAATATAAATATAAATTCATTATTAGACTTTGCTGTAGACTTAAAACAAATCCACTTGAGAATGATTTTTAAGTGTCGTTATAAGCTGTACTTAACGCTTAAATATACTTTCTACTTGGCTGCGTAGCCATATTAATGCATCGTCTTTATCTGTATTTTGGTGCCAATATAAGTGCTGATAAATAGTAGGCATAGTGGTTGGTACTGGACGCGCAATTAAAGTTTCATCAAGTAGCTGACTTGCCACCATGGAGGGCAAAGTGAGTAAAAATGGTGAATTTTTTATTACCTCTTTTGCTGAAAAATACGTTTGACAACGTATAGCAACCTCACGATTTAAGCTTAACTGTAATAATGCTATATCCTCAATAACCGTACCCGTTGGTCTGTTAGATACAGCTACATGTTTGGCCGTTAAGTAATTATCTATATTTAATTGGTTTTTAAGTGAGTGATCTTTTTTCATTAATACACAAAAGTGATCGCTCGAAAGTACGGCATGGCTAATAGGTGATTTAATTGCTCTGGCTACATCTATTGCTATATCAATTTGATGATTAGCCAATTGTTTGTGCATATCATCACGGTTCAATTTTACGCTGGCAAGCGTTGCCTTTGGCGCGTGTTCAGCAAGTATTAGTTGTAGTTTAGGCAGTACTATTGGCTCAATAGCATCGTGCAGCGCTATTTTAAAAGTTTGAGCGGTAGTGGCTAAATCAAACTCACCACACGCTTGTAATACTTGGCGTAACTTTTCGAGTAAATCTATTAGCGCAGGCGCCATGCGTTGACACGCAGGTGTTGGCAGCATTAATTGCCCTTGGCGTTCAAATAAAGGATCGTTCAATACGCTGCGCAGGCGTTTAATCGCATGGCTTACCGCTGAAGGGGTTATATATAAAACCTTGGCTGTTTCGCTCATGTTTTTCTCAAAGTACAAACTCTCAAATATTTTAAGAAGATTTAAATCGAGCTGCTGAATATTTTTAGCTTCTATCATTCGAGTTTACGCCCTTTAACTTATGAATATAATTCACATTTGATTGGTAATATATTTCATTTAATTCATTGGATCGAATGTTTTATGCTGGATTTAGGTTTTAAATAAACAGAGCAACCGTATGAACTTTGAGCCAAGCCAAAAGAGCCAAGATTACTTAAATCGTGTTAAAGCATTTATGCAAGATCACGTACTCCCTGTTGAGCAAACAGTCGTTGCGCACAACCACGCAAAAAATAGCACAAACGATTGGACAAGCTGGCAATTAGCACCTCAGATTGATCTATTAAAAGCAAGAGCAAAACAAGCTGGGCTTTGGAATTTATTTTTACCCGATAGCACGTTAGCACAAGGTTTGAGTTGCCTTGAATATGCTCCCATTGCAGAGCAAATGGGGCATTGTTTATTTGCATCAGACGTTTTTAATTGCAACGCCCCCGACACCGGCAATATGGAAGTGCTATATCACTTTGCAAACGATGAGCAAAAACATCAATGGCTAACACCATTATTAAACGGTGAAATACGCTCTGTATTTGCCATGACCGAACCCGAGGTAGCTTCCTCAGATGCAACAAATATGCAAGCAACAATAGATGTTGATGGCGACGACCTAATTTTAAATGGTAAAAAGTGGTGGACTACAGGACTTGGCCACCCTAATGCGCAAGTGGCTATTTTTATGGGACTTTCCAATCCAGAAAACGATAAACACAGTCAGCACTCAATGGTATTGGTGCCGCTAAGTACGTCGGGTGTAAATATTAAACGTATGCTAAGTGCTTGTGGTGATTTTGACCCTCCATACGGCCACGGCGAAATGGAATTTAATAACGTACGCGTACCAAAAAAATCTTATTTTAGGCTTAGGTAAAGGCTTTGCTATTGCACAAGGACGTTTAGGGCCTGGGCGTATTCATCATTGTATGCGCGCTATTGGCGCAGCAGAGCGCTGTTTAGAAATGATGATTAAGCGAGGTATGTCGCGCAGTGCTTTTGGTAAGCAGCTTATAAAGCTCGGTGGTAACTTAGAGCGAGTAGCACAAGCGCGTATGGCAATCGATCAAGCTCGGCTACTTACTTTACATGCAGCATGGAAAATAGACACCGTTGGTGTTAAACACGCCATGACCGAAATATCGAGCATAAAAGTAGTGGTACCAAACATGTTGCAAATGGTGTCTGATATGGCTATGCAAATATTTGGGGGGCAGGGGTGTCGAGCGATTTCCCTATCGCATCGTTTAATGCAATGGGGCGTATTTTACGCCTTGCTGATGGCCCCGATGAAGTACATATGGGTATGGTTTCTCGCCTCGAAATAAACAAATACCGCTAAGGCTACCACATGAAAACAAGACTCATAATAACAGGTGGAGCAACAGGGCTTGGTAAAGCATTAGCACTAAGTTATGCAAATAACTTAGGCGCCAACTTACAAATTTGTATTGCCGATATAAACGCCGAGCGCGCAGCAGCGACAATTGCCGAGCTGCAAGCATTAAAAGCCGATGCGTTTTATTACGCCTGCGATATAACTAAGCAAGCTGATATAGAGAGCTTGCGCGATATAATACAAACCAAATGGCAAGGCGTAGATATCGTTATTAATAACGCCGGCGTTGCTACCGGCGGTTCACTTGAGGGCGAGACAATTGAGCAATGGCAGTGGATAATGGATATTAATCTGCTTTCGGTGGTGCGTGTTTGTAAAACCTTTTATCCCGTATTTAAACAACAAGGTAAAGGTTACTTTATTAACATTGCCTCACAGGCTGGTCTTACGCCTATTCCGTTTATGAGTAGTTACAATGCAGTAAAAGCTGCCGTGGTTAGCTTTAGCGAAACCTTAAAGCTTGAATTAGTTCACGACAACATTGATGTGAGCGTTGTGTGCCCCAGCTTTTTTAAAACCAACTTAAACGAATCAATGCGCACAAGCGAGCCTGCTATGCGAACTATGCTTAACCGTGCATTTGAACGCTCCCCAATTAATGCCCAGCAAGTGGCTGATATTATTTACACGCAATCACTCAAACGGCCATTTTTAATTTTGACCCATAAATTAGGTAAACAGGCGTTTTTCATGAAAAAGCTCTTACCTGTTGAGTGCTACATTAAAAATATGCTGAAAAAAACACGTTCTATGCAGCGCTTAAAATCAAAATAATAAAAGGCCAACGATGAACACACAATTATTAGATCAAGCCAAAAGCGTGCGCCAAGGCGAAGAGCTCGATATACAAAAAGTAAATGTCTGGCTTAAGCTGCACATGAGTAATTTAAGCGGTGAGCCAAGTGTTACGCAATATGCCGGTGGCGCGTCAAATTGGACCTACAGCCTTGACTACCCAGAGCAGTCGCTTATTTTACGCCGTGCCCCAAAAGGCACTAAAGCCAAAGGCGCTCACAATATGGGCCGCGAGTTTAAACTACAACAAGCACTAAAACCGGTTTACAGCTACGTGCCAACAATGAAAGTATTTTGCGAAGATAAGCGCATACTCGGCACCGACTTTTATGTAATGGAAAAGCTAACCGGCATTATTGCGCGTAGAAATTTCCCGCGCGAACTAACTACAACACCTGAGCGCACAAAACAACTTTGCGAAAATGTACTCGACTGCTTAGTAGAACTACACAAAGTTGATTACAAACACGCTAATTTAAGTCACTTAGGTAAAGGCGAAGGGTATACACAACGCCAAATTAGCGGTTGGAGTGAGCGCTTTATCAAAGCAAAAACATGGAATGTCCCCAGTGGTAAAAAAATCATTAAGTGGCTTCATAATAATATGCCTGCCACTGAGCATATTTGTATTACTCATAACGATTTTAGATTTGATAACGTTGTGCTTGATGTCAACGACTACACTAAAGTGCGGGGTATTTTAGATTGGGAACTCGCCACGCTTGGCGATCCATTAATGGATTTGGGTAACACACTCGCGTATTGGGTAGAGCCTGGGGATGACTTTTTAGCGCAAGCTACACGCCGACAACCAACACATTTAAAAGGCATGCTGACACGAAAAGAAGTTGTGGCTTATTACTGTAAAAAAATGAATATTACAGTCGACGATTTCACTTTTTACGAAGTGTATGGCTTGTTTAGATTAGCAGGCATAGTTCAGCAAATTTATTATCGTTATCATCATGGGCAAACAACAAATCCCGCATTTAAAAACTTTTGGGTATTTGTGCATTACCTTTTATGGCGCTGTAAAAAAGCCATTAACAATCAAGGAAACGCCTAATGTGTATTTTATATTTAGTACGCCATGGGCAGGCAAGCTTTGGCGCAGATGATTACGATAACCTTTCGGTAAAAGGGCAACAACAAGCTACATTAGTGGGCGAGTATTTAGCGCAAAAACAACTCATACCCGATGTAGTAATTACAGGCACTATGCAGCGCCACAATCAAACCGCAGAACTCAGTTTAGCTTCACTTAATAATACGTCCGCTGTAATTAATGATGCGCGCTTAAATGAGTACGACCACGAGCATATTTTAGCGGCTTCTAATCCTGAGCTTACCACTCCAAGCCAAGTACATGCCGTGCTTAGTAAGCAAGTCGATCCAATGGAGTATTTTAAAACAGTATTTATTAACGCCATAGAGCAGTGGATGCTTAATCCTGACAGCACGCTCTATAAAGAGTGCTTTAATGCTTTTTGTGCTCGAGTATTGGGTGCGCTTGAAAAAATAGCCAAAGAACATGATGGTAAAAAAGTCATTATTTATACGTCAGGCGGGCCTATTAGTATTATTACCAGTCATTTAATGGGATTAAAGCTTGAGCGCTTTATTGATATTAATTGGGGTTTAGTTAACGCAGGTGTTACTAAAGTTGTGGCGCGAGGCAGAGGATCAAGCCGTAAATTAGGTATAAGCAGCTTAAACGAGCATCACTTTTTAGAGCAATACCCACAACAAAAATTAATTACCTATACCTAAGGAGCAAATATAATGCGCAAAAATATACTAATAACAGGTGCAAGTTCCGGCTTAGGAAAAGGCATGGCACAAGAGTTTGCTAAAAAAGGCTGTAACCTTGCTCTATGCGCTCGCCGATATGAATTATTAGAGCTGTTAAAAGCCGAACTTGAGCAAGTAAATCCTAACATTACCGTCAGCATCAAAGTGCTTGATGTAAACAACCACGAGCAAGTGTTTTGCGTGTTTAAAGCCTTTAATGAAGAGTTTAACGGGCTTGACCGCATCATTATAAATGCAGGAATGGGCAAGGGCGCATCTATTGGTACAGGCTATTTTACTGCCAATAAACAAACCGCTGAGACCAACTTTGTAGCAGCACTGGCGCAGGCCGAAGCTGCAATGGAGATTTTTAGAGCGCAAAACCACGGGCACTTAGTGACTATTTCGTCAATTAGTGCAGTGCGTGGTTTTAGACGCGCTATGACGGTATATGCAGCGACCAAAGCTGCAATAACATCACTGAGCGAAGGCATTCGCATAGACGTAATAAATACACCAATAAAGGTAAGTTGTGTGCACCCCGGTTTTATTAGAAGTGAAATAAACGAAAAAGTAAAAACAGTGCCCTTTATTGTCGATACTGAAACAGGCTGTAGAGCACTTGTAACAGCTATAAATAAAGAAAAAGCCAACAGCTTTATACCAACGTGGCCATGGGCATTTTTACATTGGATTTTACGTATAGCCCCGCTGACTACACTTCGTAAAATGTCTTAAATAAACTCACGCCCCAAAATTGTTGTGGGCTTAAGTTTATCATTGCAAATAACCTAGCAATATATTAACAAAAAGAAATCCTCTTGCCTTATATCTGTAAAAAAACATACTTTTTTTGCTTTAAAAACAACCATAAATAAATTAACCAACTTTTATTGCTAATGATTTTTTCTTATTTGTTATCCTTAAAGTTGCATTTGTTAATAAAACATTTAAAAAATGCACTTCCTGTGTTTAAATTGGCGCCAATGGATTACGAGCTCTTAGAAAATGAGATTAAACAAGGACGTAATACAATAATAATTATTTAAACACGGAAAAATTATGAATAAAAAAATTTTTGCAGCAACCGCTTTACTCGCTATGACTTCGACTTCTTTACTTGCATCTAGCGAAACATTACAAGCAAGTGTAAATGGTTGGAGCGAACCAACTTTTTTAGAAAATAACAAAGTACATTTTGGTAAAATTCGTTTAGCTACAGGTTCTACTTGTACAATGGATAATGCTGGCGCAGTAACGGGCGATTGTGATGCTTCAGACTCAAACATTCAATTAGGTGGCGTAACTGTTTCAGGTTTGGCTCCAAATTCAGCAATGAACATCACTGTATCAGGCAGTACAAGTGCCAACCTTACTTTCGCTCCAGTAACGACTGCCACTGATGGTACTTCAACTGTAACAACGGCTGATACTGTTGCTTCTGCATTTACAACTGATGCAAGCGCAACTGATATCGTAATCGGTGTTTATGGTGATATGACAGTAGCTGCCGATCTTACTGCTGGCGCTGCTTATGAAGTAGACTACACTGTCGATGTATCTTTTCAGTAATATTATTTCTTATATTATTATAGCCCTAGGCTACTAATAATATAAATTGTGTGGAGCTTAATGCTCCACATTTTTGCTTTATCATGTTGTTGAGTTGTCTCATGAGTTTTAAATTTTTTCGCTGGGCAACGCTTTGCCTGACTCTTCTATTACCTCAAATTTGCAGTGCTAATCTTTCTCTATCTGAATATCGTTTATATTTTGATGGACGAACTAAAAATAATTCATTAATGATCAGAAATACATCTGATAAAAACCTCGACTTTAAACTTAGTATCACGCACAAAGACATGACCGAAGAAGGGTCACTAATAGATGCAACACCTAAGCAAGTAGAGGGTCGTTCTGCTGCTGGCATGTTACGCTTTTCTCCACGCCGTGGTTCTATAGCGCCAAAAGGCATGCAAGCTATAAGAATGACGGTACGAAAAAAGCAGAATTACCCGCAGGAGAATACAGAGCGGTACTTAAAATAGTTGCGTCAGAAGCACCAGCCCCTAATGCAGAAGGAATAACCATACGCCCTAAAATATCTTACAGCGTTCCGGTAATTGTGCGCCATGGGCAGTTAGAAGCTGATTCGCAACTAATCAACCCGCAACTAATTAGCCAAAATGGTCGACCAACCGTTACGTTTTGGCAAACGCTAACGGGAAATCGTTCGTTATATGGTAATTTTGAACTGCTAGACAGTAATAACTTATCTGTTGGGGAAGTAACAAACGTAGCCGTTTATACGCCTTTATCGCGTCGTAAAGTCTATATTTCGTTGCAACAGCCCGTTGTCGGTCCGCTTACACTTAAATACAAAGAAAATCCCCAATATGGTGGCAATATTGAGTTAGCAATACCCGTTAATATTCAATAACACGTGTTTAAGCTAAACGCATTGCGTTATGGCGCTTTAATTAGTTTGTTGCTCATTGTTATTGTGCCTCAAACATTAGTCGCTAATGAGCTAACGCCTCTTCATCAATGGACTATTGATGAAGAGGCGTTCGTGATCGTAAATGTAAAAGTAAATGGCCGTTCAGTGGTATCCGACTTAGAAGCTTACTACACGCAATCAAATAAGCTGTTACTACCAATCAGTGTTCTTAAATCAACGATGGGGATTAACTTTAGTATTACCGAAGGGAGTTTAACTGCAACCGTTGATTCAACGAAGCTTGCACTAAGTACAACGTTATTGGCAGCTCAGTCGGTAACACCAACGGCATCTTTTTGGGCAAAAGACGATTACGATCATTACGTAGACTTATCCGTTATTAATACGCTTTTAGAAACCGACTCAACATTTGATTACTCACTCATGCAAGTCTCCTTTATGAGTAATTTATTAAGCACCACAAATGATAAAAAAACACGTCAATCACGCATAAGCAAGCTATTGCCCCACAATATGATCACTTTATAGAAGATCAATATCGTCTACTTACCTACCCAATTT
Organism: Pseudoalteromonas sp. B62; assembly: GCF_037162565.1. Classification (NCBI taxonomy): domain Bacteria; kingdom Pseudomonadati; phylum Pseudomonadota; class Gammaproteobacteria; order Alteromonadales; family Pseudoalteromonadaceae; genus Pseudoalteromonas; species Pseudoalteromonas sp. B62. The sequence goes on from NZ_JARLVB010000001.1 coordinate 834,219, forward strand.
CTGAGTATACAATTTCATCAACTGCCACATCTAAACAAGCACGTTATAAAGGCTTAATTAGACTCAACAGCTATTTTGATTTATTTCACCATAGAGCAGAAGTTCGGTTTAACAAAAATGAAAATAGCGACAATACATTTTTTAAAATTAGCAAAGATTTTAGTTTGACCGAGCAAGATCATTCATTAGCTCGCATTCATTATCAATTGGGTGATATTCAATCTCAATCAGATCAGCTGACGACAGCTTCAAGCCAAGGCAGAGGTATTTATATCTCGAATGCCGATCCACGCTCAGCACAAAATTTTTCGTCAATAACCATTGAAGAACCCGCTTTACCCGGTTGGCAAGCTGAGCTATATCGCAATGGGCAATTTTTAGCGACCACACAAGCAAATGACGATAATTTAGTTAAGTTTATCGATATAGAAACATTTTATGGCAATAATATTTTTGAAATAAAGCTTTTTGGCCCCCAAGGTGAGCAAATTACACGCACTCAAAAATACACGATAGGGCAGGATGCCCTATCACCAGGGAAAATAAGCTATCAAGTTGAGTTAATTGAAACAGATAAAAGCGTATTTGATAACAACCAAAATACTCAAAATACATTTAGTGACACATTTAAAGCCAGTGTTTCATATGGGATAAGTGAAAATTTAACCTATGATGCACAAATCACTCAACTAGCATCTGATGAGCGCTCTCGCTATATATCATCAGGATTAAATATACTTACGGAGCATGGCAGCTATCGATTTTTATCTAGCAAACAACTCAATGCTGGCAGCGCTTATTATGCAGGCTTTAGGGGCTTGTTCTCTAATGATTTTTATAACGACGTAAACGTCAATTTAGAATATACCGCCTTAGATGATTTCTCGAGCGCATTGTTTTTACCACAAAATAATGTGCTTAAAAATAAATTATCAATTAGTTTAAATGGTCGTTCTGATTCGTTTGACTCTTTAAACTGGAATATGAAATGGCTTAACGAAAATCGTGAAAATAAATCAAACAACAATACATTTTCATTAGGTATCAATAAAAATCACATTGGTGGTACATGGGCTGGACGCCTTTTTTATGATGAACAAGAAGATGAATTAACCAATCAACTTTATTCATCTATTGATATCGCTTCTTGGAAGTGGACAAATACACTCGATTGGCTGCCTATAAATGGGGAAAGCTTGTTAGCCTGCGTAGTAATTTACGTTGGCCGCAAACACAACAGACCTTTAACCAAACCCAGTTATCGTATAACCCTGATTCATCAGCGACCGCGCAACTAAGCCATCAGTATACTTATCGCTATGATATTTTTAATGTTCAAGTCTCAGGCCAATACGATAGTCGTGGTGATTGGCGCGTGTCATTAGGTTTAAACGGCACATTTAGCTTTGATCATCTTGAGTTAGATATGATATTTGACACCCCACGAGCTCTTAGCGGCGGACAGCTTGAAGCATCTGCTTTTATTGACTGGAACGAAAATCGAGTATTTGATCAAGGTGATGAAGCATTAGAAGACGTTCGCTTTACCGGTAATTATTTATGGCGAAATAAATTCACCAACAATACAGGTAAAGCGCTACTGCCAAGTAGTCACGGCGGGCAAATTTTAGAGGTCGATTTACGCACTTTACCTAATCCATATTTGCAACCTGTACTTGGAAAAATAAAAACCTACGCTCACCGAGGAGGTCAGACTAAAGTTGATGTACCAATGGTTATTTTTAATGAAGTAGAAGGGACTGTTTATTTTGAAAATAACGATAAAAGTAAACCTGTTTCAGGCGTAACCGTTTTTTTAAAGCAAATTAATGGCGACAAAGAATACACAACAACTACCGAGTACGACGGGTATTATTATTTTTCTAATGTGAATCAAGGAAACTACAAAATTGAAGTTGAAGCAAATACATTAAATATAAAAAGCCTCGTTACTAAAAACTTACCAGAGCGCGTTGTTACCTCAAAAACAGGTGATACTATTATTCTAAAAGATATCGTTCTGCAACCTAAAAACAATACAATAGACTCAATAGAGTTAGTTGATAAGCCATCAGAAAAATCTTATTTTGTTCAGCTTGGTGTATTTAAAAAATTTGAATCGGCAGTAATAGTAGCAAAAGAGATTGACTCAAAAGCGCATCCTTTAAAATTATATAAACATCAAAGCCGCAACAGTTACTATTTAGTAACAGGCCCTTATGCAAACGCCCAAGACGCGCAAACAACAATTAACGATGTCTACTCAACGCCTGCATTACATGGCAGCTTTATGGTCGACGCTATACGTTATACATCTACAGATTGGCAACTAATGCACGCATGGGGAGAGCAAAAAAGTGATACGAAAGAGCTCTATTATTGTCAATATGCCGCGTATACCTCTAAAAAAACAATAAAACCTCAATTGATAAAAGCTGATTTCCCACTGTTCACTATCAACAGAAATATTAATGGTAAAAAATATTTTTTATTACTCTCAGGCCCACATATTGAGCAACCACAGAGCGCATGTAGCGCTTTAACTAGTCGGCAAATAAACGAAGGCTCTACACCAATAAAAAAATCCTGGAGCGACTTATACAAATAACCTTAAACTAATGAGTTATTTGGCGCTTAAAATACTCATATATTAATTAAAATTAGTATTATTGAGCTGTAAAGTATGTCGTTTGTGAGAGGCCTTTTTTGTCAAGATGCGTTATACACCTTATTTCGCAGCGTGCACCTGCCGATTCTGCAATCCAATTGGATTGAGACTGTTTTTTTATATAACAAGCAGAATAAAATGCATCTTCTTTTTGTGCAGAAACAACAGCACAACGCGCATAATTACCAAGCTGCAATACTTTTATTGGAAATATTTGCTCCTGAGCAATAACTCCAGCACTAAAAGCTTGAGTTGATTTTGCGTACGTGGATACCGAAAAATACGCAGTAAAAATAAAGAATAAACCAATAACCACATGCCATTGCTTCATACATTACACCTAAAAATACAGATAATTAAATTGTAGAAGTAAATAAACTTTATGCATCTGTTTATAAATTATTTTAGGCATTAAAAAAGGTGGCAAAAGCCACCTTTTTATAAAACAAAAACTTATAGAAGTGCAAAAAGCTTTTTAAGTTGTGGCATGTACTCGCTCACAAGCTCAAGGTTACTTTCGCTAACGACTGGCCCACTTGATTTAGCGGCACTTGATGCGTTACCTAATGAGCCCATTAGCGAGCTAGCGCCTTTGTCTTTAACACTTTTCATACTTTGAAAACCACTCATTAGTTTATCTGCTGTTTCTTTATTTTCAGTAGATAAGCCAGATTTAAGGTTTTCGATGTAAGCCATAGACACTTCAGAACCGACAGTAATTAACTGCTCTGGAGTAAAACCGTAACGACTTGTTACGCCTTCAAAACTTTTGTATAAGTCTTGCTCTTTAATCATGCTAAGCGCGCTGTTAGCTAGCGAGCCTTGCTCTGATGTTGTTTGGTCAGCCGACGCACCTAACATGCTTCCTAGGTCCAGCCCTTTTAGAGAATCTTGAGCGCTCGCCCAACTTGTTACCGCTGGTAGTGCTTTCATGTAGCTTTGTAAATCACCTTCAGTGATATCTTTTGCAACACCAGAGAAGCTCATTGCTAACAAACTAAGTGATACGAGTATTTTTTTCATGCAGGCATTTCCTATTATTGTGGAGCTATTATTATATGAAGCCCTAAATAGATAGGGCTGTGCAATTAGAAACTAAATAATTGCATATGCCAATACATAATAATGTATTGGCGAATTTTACAGTACAATTCATGGGAGTTGACCTAAAGTACTACGATTTTAGTTGATTCACCCCAAGTCAATGTACAGATGATATAATGCATTTTTAACAATGAGAGCTGAACACAATGTTAACAATTTCAAATACAGTCACAATTGATGAGTGGGAACTAGAGCTTACAGCTATTCGCTCTCAAGGTGCCGGTGGTCAAAATGTTAACAAAGTAGCAAGTGCTATACACTTACGTTTTGACATTAATCGCTCTAAATTACCTGACTTTTACAAAGAACGCTTACTCGCTTTAAAAGATTCTAGAATCACTAAAGATGGCGTTTTAATAATTAAAGCCCAAAGCCACCGGACCCAAGAATTGAACAGAGATGATGCACTTAAGCGTTTAAAAGATCTTATTTTGAGTGCAACCGTGGTGAACAAAGCTCGAAGAGCCACCAAGCCAAGTAGAAATTCTCAGCGCAAACGCATGGATAAAAAAACCAAGCACGGCCAGAACAAAGCATTGCGTGGCAGTGTGAAAATTTAACTGCTAGGCGCGCAGCTTGCTGGCGTATAAAAACGCAGTTTTTAAAATAACTTAATAATTAGAAGCCTTGCTTCTCACGTGAGCAAGCTCTACGTCTACAAAACGTGCAACCTTGTTAACTGGTAGACGCGCAGCTTGCTGGCGTGCAAAAACGCAGTTCTTAAAATAACTTAATAATCAGAAGCCTTGCTTCTCACGTGAGCAAGCTCTACGTCTACAAAACGTGCAACCTTGTTAACTGGTAGACGCGCACTTGCTGGCGTGTAAAAACGCAGTTTTTAAAATAACTTAATAATTAGAAGCCTTGCTTCTCACGTGAGCAAGCTCTACGTCTACAAAACGTGCAACCTTGTTAACTGGTAGACGCGCAGCTTGCTGGCGTGCAAAAACGCAGTTCTTAAAATAACTTAATAATCAGAAGCCTTGCTTCTCACGTGAGCAAGCTCTACGTCTACAAAACGTGCAACCTTGTTAACTGGTAGACGCGCACTTGCTGGCGTGTAAAAACGCAGTTTTTAAAATGGCTTAATAATTAAAATTTATTTAATCAAAGGTATGATGGCGCGTTGCACTAAAGCGATTAAGTAAATGATGCATAACATACACAGCACATAAGCTTAAAACAATAGCCACCGACACCGAGCTAAACCGGTATAACGCACTGTAAATAAGATCCTGCCCCGGCCCTAAAGAATTACCAAATAAAATACCAAACGTAGTTAATACGCCAAACCCAATACCGGGTATTCCGCCGCCTAAAATGTGAAAGCGTGCAAACACAAACGATAATATCCATAAAATAACCATCGGAAAAAGCAAAAAATCGGTATGGCTATACAAAAACAATTGCGATAAAAGCGCCGCATTGCACCCAATAAGAGTCCCAATAGCTCGCTGCCAACCCGCCATACCAGCTGCTTTCCAGCACAATGAAAACAAAATTAATACCGAGGCGGCTTGCGCTGAAATTGAGTCTTGCAAGTTAAGCACCTGAAAAACCACAAACGAAAGCGTTGCCACAGTTGCACAAAGCAGTACTTCATGACGAATACTTTCTTTAGCCTTAGCGGGCATAACTCGTCCGGGCCTTGCTGTTACATTAGGAAACAAACCATGCATTAATGCCGCTATAATTACAGTTAATATTATTGCTAAACCATTACTTAAAATAAGCGGATAAATACGACTTCCTTGATCAACATAGCTCGAAAAATGCAGTTGAATTGAAAGGCTCACTACGCCTAAAGCACCAAATAAAAACGCGCTACCACTGCTCATTTTGTGAAATAAAAAACAAAATATCCCAAATACTAACAACGTCATTACAACGGGTAAGTGCGAAAAAAGCCTTGTATTATTAGCACTATAAATGCGCTAAAAGCCGCTGAAGCTATAAATTGATTAATAACACCTCGGCTTAAAGTAGGCACCATACCGAGTAATAACATAGGGTAAACAGTGAAAAATATACCGTTTGGCCAATTCATTAATTTACTAATGGCAAAACCAATAGTGCAGCCACCGGCTATGCGCAGCGCTTGGCGAAGACCGTTAGAATCTAACTGCGGTGCTTGGCTAACAACTTGAGTCATACTTTCTCCATTAATAAATGTAGTGCAACCAACTAATAAACCTAATTTGCGCTGCACCAAACCAATGCCCAATAGTCGACTCTGGGAGTAATTGTACTGTTGCTCGTGCACCACTTGGCATAGCAGCAATTAAATTTTTACTGTTAACCAATTTTAAATGAATACGCTGGCGCTGTGCATCGCGTACCCAGCGGTTGCTGGTTTCGGTAATACTAAGTAAACCATTTGCGCTTAATTGACCATTGCTTACACCGGGCTCAAACGCTTCAAGTATTGCGTCGTAAACCTCTCCTGGGCGGCTGTCAAATACCACTTTAGCTAAGCTGCCGGGTTTCATGTGCAGGAGTGATTTTTCTCTAAAATCGGCAACTAAGTCTGCCTTTTTAGCCACAATCGCTAATAAAGGCTGGCCTGCAACAGCATACGCTCCGTTAAGCAATTGTAAGTTAGCCACTACACCATCGCTCAATGCGCGTACTTGTGTATACGATAAGTTTAGCGCAGCGTGTGCTAACTGATTGGCTGCATGGCGCATTGCTAAGTTTTGCTCACCCGATTCACCACGCGCTAAAATAGCTTCTGCTAATTGTGCCTCAAATGCAGCTACGTTTGATTTACTTGACTCAAAATTTGCCCGAATGCTTTCAAGCTCTTGCTCCGATATAGAACTTTGTTTATAAAGTTTTTCGCCTCGACTTTTTAATAACTTTTGTTCATGCTGCTTTGCTTTTGCTGCACTTATTTGTGCCTCCAGCGCCTTAACGTTTGTATCCAAGCGTTTATTTTGCAATGCAGCATCGTCAAGAGCCAGCTGAGCTTGCTCATACGCCAAGTTATAAGGCCCTTGGTCAATATAAAAAAGCACATCACCGGCTTTTACTGATTGGTTATTACTTATTAGCACATTGGTTACTCGGCCACTTATTTGTGGCGATATTTGCACAACAGGATGATACACGCGTGCTTGCGGCGTTACAGGTAGGAAAATATCAGCCAATAAATAATAAATAAACACTAAAACAAACCCCACAAGGGAGAACCTTACATAGCGTGCAAATTTTTGATCAGGTGTCATTTTTAGCCTTAATTTGAGATTGAATACAAGTGAGTGCGTTTTTTTCCATTTTTACTAAGCCGTATGCCATTGCATCTAGCTGCTCATGGGTAAAACCGTTATATAACTGCGCTTTAATGTCTGTTATTCGCTCATTTAAGGTGTGTAAAATACTGCGGCCTTGCGCGGTAAAATACACTTTTTTACTGCGTTTGTCGTACTCATCTACGCGGCGCACAATCAGCGATTGCTCTTCTAACTGTTTGAGCGTGCGCGTAAGCGACGGCATCTCTATGCCTAAGCTCTGTGAAAGCGCTAACTGGGTAACGCCCTCTTTGAGCATATTTATATGCATTAAGGCAGTCCAGCGCGACTGTGTTAACTCTAAAGGCTCAACAGCAATAGTTACCGCTTCACGGCATAAGCGATGCACACGGCCCATATTGCCGCAAAGTGTTAAATCAAGAGTTTCATAAAATGGAATGTTTTTAACCATAGCGCACTTAATTAGTTAGCAGGCTAACTATAATATCACTACTTAATAAACAACGTAAATATATTAGTTAAAAATGGATTAAAGATGTGCAGTAGGGCATAAAGCGAGGTGTCTCAAAATAAAAGCCGAATTTGTAGGTGCGAATTTACATCACGTTTGCCTGCAAATAAAAATATAAGCGAGGTATAAAACCTCACCTACATAAATAAACGCCGAACTTGTAGGTGCGAATTCACTTCGCGCTTGCCTTTCAATAAAATATAAGCGAGGTATAAAACCTCACCTACCTAAAAATAAAAGCCGAACTTGTAGGTGCGAATTTACTTCGCGTTTGCCTGCAAATAAAAATATAAGCGAGGTATAAAGCCTCACCTACATACATAAACGCCGAGCTTGTAGGTGCGAATTCACTTCGCGCTTACCTTTCAATAAAATATAAGCGAGGTATAAAACCTCACCTACATACATAAACGCCGAACTTGTAGGTGCGAATTCACTTCGCGCTTGCCTTTCAATAAAATATAAGCGAGGTATAAAACCTCACCTACCTAAAAATAAAAGCCGAACTTGTAGGTGCGAATTTACTTCACGCTTGCCTGCAAATAAAAATATAAGCGAGGTATAAAGCCTCACCTACACAGGGCAAGATCATACTTAACTTGATTATTACTTCGAATCTGTGATCAAATCGCCTTTTTCTCAAAGGCGATTAACATGTCATTCATCAACCATTTCAACGACATTCAAGATACTCGTTCACACATCAACAAAAAACATGAATTGCTGGATGTTATATTCCTTACAGTCACTGCGATTATTTCAGGTGCTGAAGGGTGGAAGGATATTAAGCAATTCGGTGACAGTAAACTGACTTGGTTACGTAAGTTTCGTTCATTTGAAAATGGTATTCCTGTCGATGATACGATTGCTCGTATCATTAGCTCACTGGCCCCTGAAGCTTTATTAGCTTGTTTTGTTTCTTGGGTTAATGAGCTTAGAGATGCGAATAATCAAAGCGTCATTGCCTTTGACGGTAAAACACTTCGCCATTCTTATGATGGTGATAAAAAACAGCTATTCACAGTGTTTCAGCTTATGCAGTTGAACAGGGCCTAGTACTAGCACAATGCAAATCAAAAAGTAAGAAGAATGAAGTATCAACAGTGATGGCACTTATTGAATTACTTGAGCTTAAAGGCAATATCATCACAGCAGACGCGATGCATTGTTTAAAGAAAGTGACGAAAGCCGTCAGCAAGAAAGACGGAGACTATTTGCTGCAAGTGAAGAATAACCAAGGAAAATTGAACAAAGAAATTCAAGCCTACTATCACAAAGTCAGACGAGAGCAGCCATCACTCATCCAGCAAAATAGCCATGAAACAGTAAATGATGGGCATGGTCGAATAGAGCAGCGCACTTACACTCAACTGTTGGTGACAGATTGGCTTGAGCAGCGCCACGGTTGGGTCAATTTCAACTCCATAGTCGAGGTAGTACGACAGCGTTATGTTGGTGATAGTCATACAATGGAAACGAGTTATTACATCAGCTCGCTAGGGATAAACCCAGAGCAAGTAGCCAAGTCTATTCGCCAGCATTGGGGAATAGAAAACTCAGCACACTGGGTATTAGATATGACATTTAAAGAAGACGATTCACGTATTCGTCGAGGTGATGCCCCCGAGAATATGGCGACCTTTAGACGATTTGCGATGAACTTAGCGAAATTAAGCGCGATAAAAGACAGTATGAAAGGTAAGTTGAAACAGGCTGCTTGGTCAGATGAGGTAAGAGAGCAGCTTATTTTAGGATAAATAACGCTCAAGTATGATTTTGCCCTGCTCACCTACATACATAAACGCCGAACTTGTAGGTGCGAATTCACTTCGCGCTTGCCTTTCAATAAAATATAAGCGAGGTATAAAACCTCACCTACCTAAATAAACGCAGTGCCTGTAGGTGCGAATTTACTTCGCGCTCAAGTAACTTATCTATTACTTAGCGCTTTATAAAAGCACCTTAAAAATTAAGTAAATTAGCGGGAGAATATTGGTCGGTAAGCACTTTCGTATCAGCAGGCCAATCTTGACCGTCTTTTGTAAAATGCATAAATTCGCTAATTGCTTTTATATCAATGCCGTATTTTGCCAAGCGAGGCTCAAGTATTTTAACCTGTGCCTTTATTTGCTCGTTAGTTGGCGGCGCTTTAAGTCCCGCTAAAATAATACGGTTACTACGATTTTCACGGCTTACATTTATAAAGTCGCCAAATACAGCGTGGTAAGTTGCCGACTCATGCTCATAAAGCTTACTACTTGAAAATGTATTTGCAGCTATAACACCACCTTCGGCCAATACGCTTTGTACCTCTTCAAAAAACTCTTTAGTGAGTAAATGCTCCGGAATATAGTCGCCGTTAAAGGCATCTAAAATTATCCAATCGTACATTTGCTTTTTAATAGCGGCGCGTTTTATAAAAATACGGCCATCTTGCACGCTTGATGTCACTAAGTCGTTTTCTATAAAGTTAAAGTAATCGCGTGCAACTTTAGTTACAGCGGGATCTATTTCAACATTATGAATTTTTGCTGTGGGGTATAGTTCATGAATAACATTAGAAAGCGTACCGCCACCTAATCCTATAATAAGTACATTTTTAGGGTTATCGGCTACTAAAAGGCTGGCAAAAGTAAGTTTAGTGTAGTTAAAAACAAGTTTGTCAGGGTCATTTTTGTACATGCAGCTTTGGCTTGTTTGGCTACTTTTAGTATTAAATTTAAGACAACGTAAGTCGCTAGTGTCTTCAACAATAATATTGCGATAAAGCGAGCGCTCTTCATGAATAACCTTACTAAACGCAACCCCGAAAACACGATTAACGGCAGTAGTAAATATTTAAGCATGAGCAAGCTCCTTGTTATTCACCAAGCTATTAACAACAATAGCCACTAAACCAAGTGACCCAAGCGTTAAAGCAAAAGCGCCAATAATTGTATTTACGTCAAACGCGAGCACAAAGTAAAAAGAGGTGATAATAGTACCCAGCGCACTGCCAAGCGTACTTACAAAGTATAAACGCCCCGCTACTTGACCACTTTTATCGCTATCGGTTACCAATAAACGTACTGAGTAGGGCGAAATCATACCTAAAATAACGGTTGGAATAAAAAATAATGCAGTTGAAGCTAACAGCGAACCATAACGGCTATCTTCAATATGCGTGAATATAAACTCCATTATTGGCTGCGAAAATAACGTAATAGGCACCACCATAATGCTGGCGACTAAAAATATTAAACCATATTTAGTAAGAGATGCATTTTTAGTACTTAGCTTACCGCCAAGTAAATAACCAAATGATAAGCTGAGCATAAACACCGTTATTATGCTGCCCCATATATGTACACTGCTCCCAAAAAAGGCGCAAGTATTCGCCCTCCTAAAAGCTCAATCCCCATAATGCAAAAACCACTGCAAAAGGCTAAAAAATAAATTAATGCGTTTGTTTTTAAAGTCATGTAATTATCGTTTTGTAACTTAATAGAGTTCCATACTAACGTGATGTAAACATGCCCGCTAGTGTAAAAATCACTCAAGGCAAACCTTTTAAAGCAAATTAACCGTGTTTCATATTAGCGGTGCGCAACAGAGTAATTTAGTAATAACCTAAGTTTATCGTGGTGAAACACGCAGCGCAGGCAAAGGTGACTCGTAGTAGATGTTTTAGAGTAATCGCTACTTAATAACAAAAAATTACGTTAAACCACTCAGTACTTTCTCAGCACTTTGCATTTTTTAATGGCTTTTTATTTAGTGGTGCCTTTTATACTTAAGTAATGATCTGCTTTGCGTGAAAACCGGCATTGCAAAACTATGATGTGTGAAGTCAACATTTGACCGTTCCTCCTTATATTCTGTGTAAAAGTACAGTAATATATTGAACCAAAATAGGAACTCCGTTATGGTTTGTTTATCAATAAAAACAAGTAAAAAACGAGTTAATCTTCCAGCTCGTTAAGTACAAAATAAACTTATGCATTCGAGGCAGCTATGGATAAATACAATCCTAATCAACCAGTAAATTCTAAAAATTGGTTAGCACTTGATGAAGCTATGCGAATTGAACTGGTTCATGACTTTCACTCAGCATTTGACCTTGAAATGGCTGATGAAGCTTTAAACTTACACTCCACAATCCATGTGCTGGTTGAAAATCAATTAGCTATGGGGGCTGAATTGGTACCTGAGACTATTGCAAAACTTACAAGGCAAGGTTTGGATCGACATGAAGCAATCCATGCTATTGGTGCGCTAATCTCTGAAGATATCTTTGATGCTTTAAATGGAAATGCAAAAGAGTTTTCTCAAAAAAAGTACAGAAGAAAGCTTGAAAAAATCACAGCGAAAAGGTGGCTTAAAGGGCAGTATTAAAACTGAACTAAACTAGACGAACTAAACTAGACGAACTAAACTAGACAGACGAACTAAACTAGACAGCCACTTTAATTAAATAAACAAAACGCTGCCATTAAATTTGATTTATAGGTTAAGAATTTATCTTTTATTACTCGGTTATTTACATTTCATCCATAAAAAACAAATTAGCACGCTCAAACCTAAATTCGGCTCACGAAAATGACTGCATGATGCAGTTGTGATTTATTACTAAATAGTTTTACTGAGTAGCTTACGTTTTATGCAAGTAGCTTTTCGCAGTTACTGATATTCGCTCGCCGCCTTCTGTTTAAATTTTCACAGTAACTTATTTGTGAATTAGGTCTGCCTACTGCGCCATGGAATACGCGTGTAAATTGAGTGGTGAGTTTTAACCAGTTTTCTGAGGATATATTCACTCTTTCGAGCAAAGGAAGGTTCATATTATCAATGTGCCCGCGTTTGTCCTCTCGTATTATTCGCCCTGTTAGCTCAACAAGTTCTAGGTACGATTTAAGCTCAAACGGGAGCCCTTTAGGCATTGTTTGACGTGGCATGCCTGCAAAACGAAGCAGCTGTTTTGGTTGTTTACCCTCTTTTGCGTGTGTTAAACGCTTTTGTACACTGGTATGGTCTGACTCCTCTGGGGTGTTAGCCATTTTAGCTCTAATAGGGTTTAAATCTACATAGGCCATGCAGGCCGCAAGTGCTGCTTCATCTAATAATGCTTGAGACGTAAAGCGCCCTTCCCAAAAGCGGCCTGTGCAGTTATCTTCCTTATTTGCTCTGCGGGCAATATCTTCATTTAACAACCGCATAAACCAGCTAATACTTGATAGGCGCTCGCGGTATTGGTTTACTGTTTGATTAAAAAATATGAGTTCTATTTTACTTAGCTTTTCGCCCTCCATGTATTTTTGCGTAAGTACAGTGCCTTTACACAGCTTGTGCCAGCGAATAACAATCGCTTTATCATTTAGCCTATTCGCTTTTTTATCATCAACATACAGTACTAAATGGGTATGGTTACTCATTACGGCATAAGCACACACATCAATACAAAATACCTTCGCTAACTCAAGGAGTTTGTCTTCAACCCAGCCTCTGCGGTGCTCGTAAGATTGGCCAGTAAAACGGTCTTCGCCACATAAAAATGCACGGCGCACGCAACGCGAAATACAGTGATAATATTTTGTATCAACCAGACTTATTTGACGCTTTCTTGCAATTGCCATATGACATCCTGCTTACTTTTTACACTAAATAAAGGCTAGCCTCTAACTTCGAAAAGTACAAAATTTAAAGTGGGTGTCTTGTTAATTCTGGAATACCGTAGAGGTTTAGTGCAAGACAGCGTAGATTTATCTAATAAAATTACCGCGACATTAAAGAATTATTATCCTCAAGTGCTTGAATGGTTTAAAGAAAAAGACACCATGATTTTCTGTAACTTTATTCAAAAATGGCCCTCATTAGAGAAAGTTAAAAAGGCCAGAAAAGAAACATTATTAAACTTTTTTAATGCACATAATTCACGTTATACAGATGTTAATAATAAGCGGATCGACAGTATAAAAAATGCAATGGCGTTAACTGAAGATAAAGGTGTAATAGAGCCTAATCAATTATTAGTAGAAGTACTCATTACTCAATTCAAAGTATTATTACAAGGTATTGAGCAGTTAGATATTGCTGTAAAGTTGGCTTACAAAGCGCAACAAGATAAGAAGATATTTGATAGTTTACCAGGTGCAGGCCCACAATTAGCTCCACGTTTATTAGTTGCTTTTGGTAGTAATAGAGCTCGCTATAAGGATGCGTCAGAACTACAAAAATACGCTGGAATTGCGCCGGTCATTGAGCGCAGCGGTAAGAAAATGTGGACACATTGGCGATATAGTTGCCCGACTTTTTTAAGGCAAACATTTGTAGAGTGGGCAGGCTTTTCTATTCGTTATTCATTTTGGGCAAAAGCGTATTACGAACAACAAAAGGCTAAAGGAAAGCCACATAATAGCATTATTAGATCATTGGCATTCAAATGGATAAGGATTGTATTTAGGTGTTGGAAGACGAATACACCGTATGATGAATCGACATATTTAGCTGCATTAAAACGAAGAGATTCGCCACTTTTAAAGTTTGCAATAAATTGCTAATTTTACTAGCGGTCCACCTCAGGGCGTGTTGTTATACGGGCTGATATCACGAAAGATTCAAATCAATACAGCACTTTTTATACTTTTTTCCACTACCACAACTACATGGGTCATTACGTCCTAGTTTACCTGCTTTCTGATTTCTCGATTTTTTTAAATTATTCGCTAACTCATTTAATCTATCTAGTTCCAAACTTGGTATTTCATCTATCGAGATATCACTCCATTCTACCTTTTCGAGTATTAATTCATCAGAATAAAATAATTCGATTACCAATCTAGTAGCATCATTTACAGCTAGCATGGCCGAGCGAGAGTGTTCCAAAACAAACTTTTCATTTCGAGGGAAACATGACTCCTGCCAGCAAAATACTGTTAACTTGACATCGCCATATAGTGAAAGTGGAAATGGACGTTGAGTTTCTTTTTGTTTCACTAATACTAAATCGATATTATCAATAATCGTTTTTCTACACTCTTCAGCGCAATCTAGTAAAAAACTCGAAATACGAGTTCTACCTTTTTGTTGATTGGTGGATAAGACTTTTATTATTTCCATTAAACGCACAGGCATTTTTTGGATAAGTGGAGAAACCAACTCGGGATCATTAAGCTTATCAGCAAAATAATTATCTACATCTAATCTATAACCGTGGAAATTAATCCTTGTTTCAGGTGTATCTTTAATACTATTTGCATAAGAAACATAATTATTATGTTTTAGGTACATCCCTAGATGATCAAGTTCATCATCACTTTGAATCACTTCAGATAGAAATGAATTCATTCTCTGCTCTAAGAAGTGTAAAAATATAAGTGGGTTATTAAAAACGTCCGAATATACCCTTAGGTCATCAATAGATATAGACCATGTTGGGGTTTTACCCAATTCAATACCGATAGACTTCAAGTGTTGTATCTGAGCTGCTATCTCAGTAAAACTATCAAGTGTGACAGGCAAAATTGTTATTTTTCTATAGTCAGAATGAGAAAGAACACCAATTTCCTTATGATTTTCATCAAAAATCGAAACAGACGACTCACTCAATAAATAATCAACAAAACGTTGTGCCTGCTGGGATGGGTTAAGGACTAATCCTTTTATTGATTTAACATAAGTAGGAAGATCATTTGCTGGTGAAGTATAAGTAAAAGCTCCAGCTTTTACTTCAATAACAAATAAATGGTCATCATAACTAACCAAGCCATCAGCTTCACACCATTCCATCCTTCCTTTTTTACCAACACCTGAACGATAATAAACAGAGCGATATTCTTGAGACCCTGAAATAAGTTTATTTAAGTATTTAAATGGCAGTTCTTCAGAAATGTTCTTCTGTTTCTCATTCCAGTCAGGCTTGTAAAGAGGAGCATGAGAAAATATAACTCTTTGCATAACCCTATAGAAATTGTCAAAAAGGCTATTTAGATCGAAGCAATAATACTTACCATTTAATTTAACAAAAGGCTTTTTAAATACAGGCCAAATTCTTAATGGCCAACCTCGATATTCACCTTCAGCGAAAAACTCTTTATCTTCACCTCGACTGAAAGATAGTGAAGAAAGCAATTTCTCAGGAATATTAGTCACTTTAGCCACATCAAATAAATCAAGCCCCACTAACCGCCCGCAAATTTCTTCACTGCGGCTACCCCAGTTATTTTCATCAATAACTAACCGAAGGAATTCGCCAAAGTCTTCTCCCTCATCAATTTTTTCTCCTTGCATAATTCTATCTTCTGCACATGCCATAGTTTCTTTTTGAAACAACTGCATATCTTTCATGGCATTTCCCATGCCATACATTAATGAATCTTGTATTTTCATTAATTCAGAAATTAACTGTTTGGTACTTATTCCAAAATGTTCCTCAATTACACTTGAGTGAGTTAGTAAAAGGTCTGACAAATGAGCTTCTTGAAATTGATGATATCGTTCACCACGAACATTGCACCAATACATTTGCGCTTTGAAATAGAATTCTTCTTCATCCATATCTATATCAGGGTTTAATGCTTTTCTTTTTGCTGTATGGCATATATGGTAATTACAATTAATTAGATTAAATAGTTCTTTAACAGCATTGTTTAGTTCAATCCAATCACTTTCAGATACTTCCGGTTTTAATGTTGAATTTGGTAAAACTGAGACAATAATGCTCTGTAAGTAGTCAAGCATTCTTACCGATAGAACGTTCTCTGAATTAGTTTCAATTTCTGACTTTACCCCAATATGTTGCATTGCCATTTCAGTCCATGCACGCTGTAAAATTTGCTCAGCGGGAAGCTCACTAACCATCAAAGATATTTTATCTACCAATTTATCAATCTGAATTACAATGCCATCAAAATCACCAGCTAATTTCTTCTGCAAATCTACAAATTGATTTTCATTCAAATTAGACTGATAAATGGTTTTATCACCAAATCTAGCCATCTCTAAAGGCCCAGCTTGATAATACTCATCTGCTTTTACTTGTTTATTTTTTTCATGAAGTGCTCACAGTTGGGGATTTAGGATGCCCGTATAACACTTTAGTATTTATGCGACACGCAGTTTGTGTTGCATAATCGCTTGTTGGACTGAGGCGCTACCTGCTCGGTGTGTCAGAGTTGGTGTTGTTTATGCTATGGGAATTTGCTTTTTAGAGGCTCTAGCTAAATCAGCTAATTTAATAAGCTTACCTATTATAATTTAAGCTTTCCCTGCATTGCTCAGCGTTTATTATCTATTCATTAAACCGGATGTTTAACCGTTAAGCAAGGATATTTTTCGCTCGCACAGTCGCTATTAGCCTGAGCAATTAAGCAGGTTAACTTATTGATTTGATGCAGCAAGCAAGGCTGCTAACTCGTTCGCGCTATTTTATTTGTCGCCTCATCTAAATTCATCACACCAATAAATCGTAAGGTACCCGTCTTGCATGACTGGCAAGGCCAATGGGGTATTAATCGCTCTTGCTCTACCTTCGGCTTCACCGCTTTGCATGGGGTTGCTGATACTTGAGCCTTTATTAACCCTAACTTTCGCTTGCGACACGCATTAGCTAAAAATCCATAGTGGCGAATGCGCATAAACCCTTTGGGCAATACATGTTGTAAGTAGCGCCGTAAAAATTCATCACAACTCAGAGTCATGACTTTATCGCGGTTGTTATCTGCATAATCGCGGTATTTAAAGCTCACTGTTTCTTCAGTCGCTGACACTAATCGCGATTCTGACATTACGCCTTTTCGGGTATAGCGAGCAAGGTAGCTAACTAAATTTTCACTGTACGTTAAACAGGCTTTGCTATAAACACATCATTTGGTTGGCATGTTTATCTTCGTAAATGAACTATCGCATTCATTTAACGCCGCCAGCATTTTACCTCTAAAGACTGTTGATAACGCTTTCACGGGGTATAAATAGCCTTTTTCTATTTCATGCCAGTGCGTTTTTTCAAGTGCACCTGCGGGTATCAAACAATGCAAGTGGATATGCTGACTTAAGTTTTGCCCCCATGTATGCAGTACGCTTGTCATGCCTAACTGACCATGCCTCTTTCGTTTCGCGAATTTGTTCAGCGTTTGCCATGCGGCTTTAAATAAACATTGATATAACGCGTTTGGGTTGCAGTGCGCAATGATATTTAACTCATGCGGGAGCGTAAAAACAAGGTGGAAATACCGACACGGTAATAAATCCTCTTGCTGCCTTTGCACCCATTTAGCCGTAGCCATCCCTTGGCAACGTGGGCAATGACGGTCGCGACAACTACACCCGATTTGTTGTACTTCACTACAGTTATCACATTGCCATGCTTGATAACCGAGCTGACCTGTTCTGCATGATTGAAGGTGTTGGCAGACTCGTAACTGCTGATAACTCATTATGTGGTGCTGCCGATAATTCCCAAGGCCAGAATTTAAAATATCAGCGAGATGCAAGCCGCTCATTGGTTTCCCCAACTTGCGAGTAAATCAATGCCGCCATGCCCTAATTCAGGTAACCAGTGTAAGTAACTTTGCGTGGTTCTAATGTCACTGTGACCAAGCTGATGTTGAAGTTGATGAAGCGGCATCCCTAACTCAAGTTGATGTGTTGCATAAGCATGGCGTAATACATGTGGATTACAGTGCTTTAAACCACACATTTGTGCATGTTTTTTCAATGCCTTTCTGAAGCTTGAAGGTGACATAGGTTTATCCATTAACCATCGAGAATAAAACATCCAGCCCGTTGGGTGATACATTTTCCAATAGCAACGTAATTGATTTAGCACACTATCTGATACAACAACATAGCGTGACTTATCTCCTTTACCATGTTCAATTAAAATGGTTTTACGCTGTCCATCGATGTCTTGCACTTTGATGCGCAGCAGTTTGCCAATACGCAAACCACATCCATAACACACCACTATCAATGTTTTTAAGCGCATATCCGTGCAACTTTCTATAAGTCGTCGAATATCATCACGCGATAAATAAGTAGGTGCCCGAGGTTTTGCTTTAGGCAAGGCTATGTCTAAGTTCAGGGGGCGATGTAAAATATTCTTAAACAGAAACCAAATGCTGTTTATTTGTATTTTTTGACTCGCTCTGGAGAGCTTTCGAATAGCGGGATCTTTAAAAAAGATATTCAGCTCATCATCAGTAATTAAATCGAGTGGTTTATTAAAATAATGGCTGAGTTTAAGTAAATGCTCGCAGTAACTTTTACAGGTACTTTGTGAATAACCACGGTAGGCTATTTCAGTTTTGACTTGTTCAATGAGTGTATTCATGACTTACCTCCAAATATGGGATAACCCCAAGGTAAGTGTGGCTCAAATGGTCAGAAAAGGATCTCCGCGTAGCGGCTTAGTTCAACAATTTAATAGTGCGCTCATCGCGCATATTTCTGCCAACGATACGCTCATGTATTTTATTAATCATTTTTACCAAATAACTTAACACATTGCTATATATAATTTTTTATTAGCATTCAAACTATTAATAAAAGAGAAAATGCGCTCGCCGCTCATTTTCTTGAATATATGTGTATCACAACCACACTGTATATAAAAACAGCGATTTTATTGGTGATAGTATGAAAACACATTCCCCTTTTTTAAATTAGATAGCTGAATATATGCTGGTTCGTCAACGCGAATCAACTAGACAGCCACTTTAATTTATCACCCGCACATCACCCATTAAAGTAAGCCACTATTACTACTAAACCCATCCTAAACTTTGCGACATTGTTTATTAAACACTCTAATTAAGTGTTTCGATAGCTCCTCATAACATGGGTAAAGTTTTGTAAATTCTATGAATATACTCAAATAGATTTGTATAGTGCACTTAAATATAAAGTCATTATATTTCTACAAAAGGGAATATTTACTATGAATAAAATTATCGTTGCGCTAATTATATTAAGTTACGAGTTGCTAAATGTAGCCTGTGCTGCAGAGCAATTAACAGCTACTATTATTGGGTCAGGTTCACCCATTTATAATGAGAACCGAGCGAGTGCAAGCACGTTAATTTCGCTAGGTGACACACATATTTTGGTTGATATGGGAAACGGCACGCAAGCCAACTTAAATAAATTAGGCTTTAATGCTAAAAATATATCAGCATTATTTTTAACCCATCATCACCTTGATCATAACGAAGAATTTGTTCCTATGTTTATTGGCTCTCTTTTAGGTCGAAATAACTTCACTATTATGGGTCCACCTAATACCGTTAAGCTCACAGAGTTAAATTTAGAGCTATACAACGAAGACATTTCATATCGTTTGAGCAAAACAAACCGAACACTTGATGAGCGTAAAAATGCGTTTGAAGTAAAAGATTTAAAGGGTGGTGAGTCGTTTAAAATAGACGATATTGTTGTTACTACACTCAAAGTACCCCATACAATTTATACTATTGCCTACCGATTTGATCATAAAGGGCGGTCTATCGTTATTACTGGTGACCTTACTTATTCTGACGAACTACCTGCATTTGCTAAAAATGCCGACTATATGATCATTGATTCGGGCGGCATGATAATGAAAGACGGACGTCGTAAAAGTAAAAGCGGCAATAAATCGTCTCAAAGTCGAGAAAATAAAAAGCCCAAAGGAAATGCGCATCTAAACCTAGCTGACTCAAGCTCTATGGCTAATAAAGCGAACGTTAAAAATTTGGTATACACCCATTTTAATTCAACGGTTGTTGATACCGTAGCAAGCATGAAAGAAATTCAAAAAAATTACAGCGGTAATGTAATTTTTGGTGAAGATTTAATGGAGCTAAAAAAGACGGCTCAAACTACCTCTCCTAAAATAGCAAACAACTATACCGTTGTTGATACTAACCAAAGGGTTGCTTATAGCAACAATGACGTTATTGAATTACCGCAAAGCGACGATGCTTTTTTTGGTCAAGACGCGAATTACATTATTAATCCGCCTTCGTACACTGATAACCATAACGGCACAGTTACCGATAATATAACGGGATTAACGTGGCAACAAGAGATGGGTAGTAAACTGTCTTTTGAAGAAGCACTAAAAAAAGTTAATAGTGTAAAATTAGGTGGCTTTAGCGACTGGCGAATACCGACTATTAAAGAGCTTTATTCTTTAATTGAATTTTCTGGCAGCGTGAAAGGAGATAAAGCGCTTTATCCTTTTATAGACACCAATTACTTTAATCAGCCTATTGGTAACACAAGTGCAGGGGAGCGAGAAATAGACGCGCAAACGTGGTCAAGCACCGAATACGTTGCTAAAACCATGAAAAGCGATAACGCTGTTTTTGGCGTAAATTTTGTTGATGGCCGTATTAAGGGCTACCCAAAATATAATCCACGTACTCAAGAGCCTAACAAAATGTATTTTAGGTTTGTTAGAGGAAACACTGATTACGGAAAAAACGATTTTGTTGATAAGAGTAACGGCACTATTTTAGATACAGCTACAGGATTAACGTGGCAAAAAGCCGACAGTAACAAAGGGCTAAATTGGCAGCAAGCACTCCAATACGCTGAAAAATCAACGTTAGGCGGTTATAACGATTGGCGCTTACCCAATGCCAAAGAGCTGCAAAGTATTGTTGATTATACTCGCTCGCCAGCTACATCTGATTCTGCTGCGATAGATCCTATTTTTGAAACATCATCAATTATAAATGAGGTCGGTGAAAAAGATTACTCATACTACTGGAGCTCTACAACTCACCTTGATGGTCCGGTGCCAGAAGAGGGCGCGGTATATATTGCTTTTGGTAAAGCACTGGGCAAAATGCGCGGTACAACGCTTGATGTGCACGGTGCGGGCTCTCAACGCAGCGATCCTAAAGTAGGAGAACCTACATCGAGAGGTCCGCAAGGCGATTTAATTCGAGTGAATAATTATGTTCGTATGGTAAGAGGCGGCGTAGTTGATGTGGCAACAGGCACCTTGTTAGAGAGTAAAAGTGAATACGCTTATATTAGCTTACCTTTAGCAAACAACTCTCAAAAAGCGCAAGCAACACCAACGAATAAAAACGGTAATTTTATTAAACGATTTGATAAAAATAATGATGGAAAAGTAGAACGTTCAGAGTTTAAAGCCTCAGATAAACGCTTTAAACACCTCGATAAAAACAACGATGGATATATTAGCGCAAATGAAGCGCCAACAGGTCCACCAAAAAAAGAGCGTTAAACTCACTCTGTTAAACATAAAAATAAAGTTAATCAAAAAGGTCGCAGTAAATACACTGCGACCTTTTAAGCTTAATATTTAACTCACCTGAACTTAATAAGCGCCTGCGCTGTAAATTAGCTCGTAGCTGTGGCTGTAAATCTCAAGGATGTTACCAAACGGGTCTTCCATGTAGATCATGCGGTATGGCTTTTCGCCAGGGTAGTAATAGCGCGGGGCTTGCATACGCTTTTTACCGCCAGCTTCTACAATACGCTCTGCTAAGCCTTCTACATCAGGGTCTTGAACACAAAAATGAAAGATCCCTGTTTTCCAGTATTCAAAGTTGTCTTTTGGGTTTTCTTGGTTTTTAAATTCAAAAATTTCTACACCAATACGATCGCCCGTTGAAAGGTGCGCTATTTTGAATTTTTCCCATTTTTCACCAAATACTTCTGTACACATTTCGCCAATGGGGCTTTTGTCTTCGGTTATTAAAGTGGGTTCCATAATGGTGTACCAACCCATAACCTTAGTGTAAAACTCAACGGCTTTTTCAACGTCGGGAACCGAAATACCAATGTGCGAAAAACTACGTGGGTATGTATGACTCATAATGCTTCCTCTTTAACTTGTGACTTATCTTGTGACTCGTTGATGGAGTTAGTTTACGAATCGAAAAACATTAAGTAAAATTATCATTAATCATCATTTTGAGTACGTTTTGTAATGATAAATCCGACATGGTTAAACACATTTTGCACCTTGGTTGAGGTAAATCACTTTACTCAAACGGCTGAACGCTTATTTATGACGCAATCTGGTGTAAGCCAGCATATTAAAAAGCTAGAGCAACAAGTTGATTGTGCTTTACTTGAGCGCCACGGTAAGCAGTTTTCACTCACGCCACAGGGTCAAAACTTATATCAGCAGGGTAGCCAACTTATCAAAGACTGGCAGTTTTTAGAGCAGCAATTAAAAGATGATTCACCTTTTAGCGGAGCAGTAAAAATTCAATCGCCGGGCAGTTGTGGTTTAAAGTTTTACAATCAATTATTAGCACTGCAATGTGAGCATAAAGCACTAACTATTGATTACCGCTTTGCGCCAAATGTGAGTGTGGAGCAAGCTGTGGCAAATTACAGTGCCGATATTGGCTTTTTAACCCAAGCCCCTTCACTTAGCGAAGTGATCAGTTATAAAATTGATAAAGAAGCGCTATTACTTATTACACCAGCGGGTATAAATACACCGAATTGGCAAACACTGTGTGAGCTGGGTTTTATTGCTCATCCTGATGCAAACCATCATGCGCAACTACTACTTAGCGAAAACTACGATGAATTTGAACATATTGAGCAAATAAAGCAGACGGGGTTTTCCAACCAAATTAGCTTAATACTAGAGCCTGTAAGTTTAGGCTTAGGTTTTACGGTATTACCTGCCAATGCGGTAGGTGCTTTTAATAAGCCTGAGCTTATTAAAACGCACTATTTAGCCAATCCCGTTAATGAGACTATTTATGCATGTCACCATCGAAATAGGCCACTGGCAAAACGGATGAATACAGTGATTGAGTTAATTAAGTCAAGTTAAGGTAAATACCTTATTTTTGTCTTTCGTCGTATTGAGTATTAAGCTGAATACCTTTTTCATAGCGCTGATTCATCGCAGTATCTGAACGGTTAAAATAATATAACCACTTCATGTACTGATTAGTTAAAGCCTGTCGATAGAGTCCGTTAACTTGAAAGCGTATCGCAGAGGTTTCGCTAATAAACGGTAGACGCTTTGCTTTACATTTGAGTTTAAGCCGTAAACATAGCTCTGTATCTTCAAAAATATCTATTGGCGGCAACATACCTACGTCGAGTAGAAGTTGTTTTTTTGCAAATAAACAATGGTCTAAATAATACACTCCCCGTTTATCACCGCGAATATAATTAGAATACCAAGAGGTAAACTGAAGTAATGGATGGCGTATATTAAATTTATGGGTAAATGCCCCCCACGACATCTGATCTGCGTGTTTGTTTAACGCATTCAACCCTGCAATATCAATTATGCTACGAGGGTGATGAAGCACAATTGTGTCAGCATTTGCTTGCACAATACCCGCATTGAGCCGGCCTGCTCGTGATGCTATATCGGTTTTAATTAAGCACGCGCCCGCAGCATTAATTATATCGATGGTGTTATCGGTGCTTCCCCCATCCACACAAATTATTTCGCAGTTTTTTAAATGTTGATACGCCTTGAGGATCCGTTGTAAATACCCTGTTTTTTCTTCATTTAAAGTAGGAATAATAATACTTAACATACTTTTATAACCTCATAGTTCAGAATATTACTCATGAAAACTCACTTTAGCGAGCGAGAATAGATCATTAATTGTATGTAATAGAGCTTTACGTGCTGGGCGAGTATCTGACTGTAGATCAATAAATAATTTTTTAAGATCGCTGACATAATCAATATCGTAACCTGGTAAGCAATACTTCACCGATAATTTATTCTGCCTACACTGTTGTGATAATGATTGTGATAATTCATTCGTGCTCCAAGGTAAATGGGTTAATACTGGCCAAGCTACTTTGTTAGCCATAATGATGACGCCACCATCATCAGCGTGATGCAAAGCTACGTCATTACTTTGTAATGCACTAATCGTTGCCTCAAAATATTGATGGTTAAGTATTGGAGCATCAGTACCTATGAACACTAGTTGCTCATGCCCTTGTACTCGCAGCTGATTATCAACATAGTTTAATCTATCGCCTAAGTTACCTAATTGCCCAAGCGGTAATTGCGTTATTACGTGGGCATTACTTACTAAAGAATGCGCCCACTGAATATCGCTTTCGCTTGAACAAGCAATAACAACAGGCCCTTGCCAATTATTAGCATCTTCTATTGCGCATGCTAATAATGCATGTGCAATTTTAAGTGCGCATTGCGCATTCGAGCCTTCAGCAAGCCGCTGCTTACCTTGGTTGAGTTTAGGCCGTTTACAAAAAACAACTAACGTCGCTTGATTTATAACTAATCTAATTGTTTGTTTTGACGCTTTATTACTTTGGTTTATTTTATTCATTTTAATCACAGCTCACGTAGCACTAATAATTTTGTAATTCGCATTTATAACTAGGGCTTGTTTATCTTTCTAGGCTGAGTTTGCAGCCGTATATTTGGTTTTTAGGTAGGGCTGAGCCTATGTGGTGTTGTTATTTCCCGTAAAGAGGCAATAACGCAACATCAATGCCAAGCATGTACTGCCCTTAGGTAGTCCTAAAGACGACTTACTCTTTGTTGCTCGGTTATTACTTAGCCCACACTTACTCATACTCACTACCTTTAAGCTGCGCTGTATTTTTAACACTGGATTGGCGAATAAATAACGTTGCAATCATGGATAAAATACCGATACCAGCTTTAATTGAGCCCATTACTGTGCCGCTAATTTTTGATTGTCCTATTCGCACTTTAGAGTCAACAGCGTATTCGCTCACTTGCATACCAAGAATGATCGCTTTAACCTGCATTTCTACAGTCCAGCCAAACGAGGTATCAGCCATATTTAAAGTGTGCAGCGACGAGAAGCGAATGGCCCTAAATGGTCCTAAATCAGTTATTTTTTGCTGCCAAAATAGTGTTATTAAGTGGCTAGATAGCCAGTTACCAAAGAGTTGTGGTTTAGTTAAAGCTCCATTTTCAATGGTGCCTAAGGTTCTTGATCCAATAGCAAGATCGTCACCATTAACAATCCCATTTAGTAATGAAAGGGCTTGATCTACAAAGCAAGAATCATCACCATCTACAAAAAGTACAATATCGCATGAGGGAAGCTTAGCAATAGCGGTTAAGCAGGCAATACCATAACCAGGTGTACTTTGATGAACAACTTGAGCACCATTAGCGGTTGCTACTTTTGCAGTGTTGTCTGTGGAACCATTGTCACAAACAATAACGTTATCAATAACCGCCTGCTCATCAAACATTAAAGTAATCAAATTTCTGACCACAATGGAAATAGCTTGCTCTTCGTTAAGAGCAGGAATAACAACGGCAACTTTATGACCTTTATACATTTTTAATCTCAATAATGTTAACGCCGCCACGTGATTTTTCAGACATTTTCACAGGGCTAGCTGCGAGTGTATCTTTTTTGATAATGGCGGAAGTTTTTCGGTTTATTTCAGCAAAAGACAATGTGCCTGTTGGGCAGGTTTGTACACAGGCGGAGCAACGAACGCATTGTGGATCGGTCATTGGTTGGCCTTTACTTGCAAAAGCCATAACATCAATGCCTTGATGGCATACAGTTGTACATTGATTACAACTAATACATTTCGATTTTTCACTAACAATAGCAAAGCGACCAAAGCGACTGTATATATGCATTAATGCCGCTAATGGACAAGCAAACCGACACCATGTACGCCCTGAGTATTTAAAATAAAGGCCAAACCCTAAAATACCGGCTAATAAAATATCAACGACCCACTTATAACTAAATGCGTTTACTAATTGGTAGTCCTTGTTCTCGCCTTTTAAAAACAGATTAAACATATGGTTCATCCATGACTCAGGATATATCCACCCTAAAACACGAATGACTAATAACACTGCCGCTATTAATAAAATGAACTGGCCAAGCATATTTAGCTTATTCCACTTAGAACCGTGTGGCATTTTATGGCGTTGCAGATCTCCCATAGTTTCAGCCATAGCACCGCAAGAGCAAATCCAACTACAATAAGCGCCTTTGCCCCACTTCATCACAATAATTGGAATAATAACGAATGTTTGAATAGCCCCAATAACTAACCAAGCAACTTGGGGAGTGTCGGTGAATACGGTATACACACCTAACGGCCAAGCGAAGATAAAACTATATGCATGCCAATAAGCGCGTGGGTGTCCCCATTCAGGCCATGTATGCGTCGCAAGTTCTTGCGCTGAGATATAACTGGGAAACAACGCATCGGCAAAGCTTTTACCTATTCCTGCATCAAATACACCGTTATAGCCAAGTAATGGTAAAATTATTTCTGGCAATAAAAATAATGGAAACAATTGAATCGCAAACAAAACAGACGTTTGTACTGTTACATAAGGTGTTTTGCGTCGTTTAATTCGTTGCCAACCAAAAATACCAATTAATAGGGTATAAAGAACGGTGTAGTAAAACGAACGACTTTTAAAGAAACCGCTATTGTGCCAATTAAGGTACTGCGATCATTCACTTGCAACTGCCACCATTCACCAAAGCCTGCTATTAAGATTGGCATTTGATCGGGATAAGAAAAAGTACTCCAAAATGAATTTAAAAAACCATAGCCTTTCCAATCGTATAATGCAGTTAATGCGACTAAAAACAGGGCAAAGAAAGCCCAGCCAGACCATGTGCTTTCACCACTGATATTGATTTTTGAACGTCTGAAGAAATCTAGCGGGGCTTCACGACCAGTCGCTAACAACACGCTATCGTTATCTAATATTTCATCTGTACCATCTTTATTTTTTAACTGCACAGACCGTGGTGAAATTTTACTGACTTGAGTCGCCATTTTAAGCGTCACTTTGTCATCTTTTACTAATTGAGTTACTTGTTCGACATTCTCTGGTTTTGCCCGGTTAAACTGAGTTTGTCGATAAGATAAAGTAACTTTAGCGCCTTCCTCTGCTGTTGCAATCGCAGCCTCTAATGCGCTATCACCTCCGCCAACGATTAATAGTTCTTTATCTTTATAGTATTGTGCGTCAATAAAACGATTTGCTACCTTTGGTAAATCTTCACCTTCAACATTTAATTTTCGATAACTTCCAGAGCGCCCAATAGCAACAATCACACGGTGAGCCACTAAGCTATCACCATTCTCTAAAGTAACACGTAGTTTGTTGCCCTCTTTATTTACATGGCTAACTTGCGCCAGTTTAGCTTCAATACTGTGGGCAGTAGTTTGCTCTTTAAGTTCGCTCAACAGGTTTTCTTTATGACTTACTTTATTTGAAAATTGTAATTCGCCTTCAGGCTTCATGTCAGTGGGGTAAGTATAAATAGGTTTATTATTAGGAAAATTTTCAATCGTTGAAAATGGTTTATTACCTTCTAACAACGTAACATTAAGCTGCTGTTTTTTACCTTCAATAGCGGCAGAATACCCACTAACACCACCACCAATAACAATAATATCTACAACATCAGCTGTTTGCGTACGGGTACTAAAAGTAGTATCAGCAATAATGGTTCGAATAGCTTTAGCGCCCGTATCGCTGGAGAATTTAAGTAAAGGAATACCCGTTAAATCACCAACAACATACACACCTTTAATATTGGTTGTGCCATCGGCATTCACTAATGGTTGCTTTTCTACAGTACGATCAGGCCATTGTCCGTGCAACCAGTGATAATAATTATTAATAATGTTCAATTTGTATATTCCAATATAAAGTTTTATGTTTATGAATTATCAATGTGATTCCGCTTTGAAGTCTTTTTGATGCCGTGATAAATCAGCCTCAATAACGTTAACGCGTATAAAACACCTAAAAGTACAACAGGCCAAAGCGCAGGTTGCCATTGTTGACAGCAAAGGAAATTACCGAGCACTTCGTATGTCATGGGCATAAGTAATAACCAAGTAAGTAAATAAATATTTGGGCGCAAGGCAAGCAAGGGAACTAACGGGAGTAAATACCAAGGAAAAAGCACAGGGCTTAACATAAGAGGTAAAGCCAAGGCTGCTTGCATACAAAAATAAATAGCCGATGTACTCATGTAGCGGGCTTTACTGTATCTAAAACTTGTATAAGCAATAAACAACACCGCAATAACTCCCATAACAAAAAGCGCTAAAACAACCTGAGAATTAGTTAATAGAGAATCAAGTGCAGTAAAAATAGGGGACGCATTACGCCATTTTTCAAAAACACACTAATACTGCCTACGGGTACGTACCCAAGCGCAATGGTAGTACCATAAATTAGCGCGACAGTCGTAACCCAGCTGAGCACCAACATTAGAGCGGGTTTTAATGATTTTTGTAAAAAAATAATGGCAGTAATAACATAACGGGTAAAATTTTCAGCGACATACCAATACCAATAGCGATACCGCAATATAAAAGTAATTGTCGCTGCCAAAAATAAATTGCGACAACAACTGCCAATGCAGAAAAAGCATCTATGTGTAACCCAACACCAGTTTCTAAAATCAGCAGTGGCGACAACGCAACAAGTGCTAAATTATTTAATTTGTTGGCCTTTTTTAATACTAAAGCCGACACGTACACCGTTAATAACCCTGCAAGTAATAGCAAAAACCGCCATACCAACTGTGCCTTTTCAACTCCAAATGATGATGAAAAAGTAAATAAAGCCAACGCTAATGGAGGATAAATAGTGACATAAGCTGCATGCTCTTTAGGTGGTTGCCACTGTTCTCGCAATTGTGTTAATTCAATCGCGTCATGGCTGATGCTATAAGGGTCGTAGCCTTCATATGCTATTCGCCCATCAAATAGGTAACGACTTGTGTCATTAGAGGTATAAGGCTCAACGTCAATCAATACAATACGCATTAGAAAAGCGGTGATTAGTAGCAGCTTATAATTTTTTAAATAACGTGATTTAGGAGATAAAGACCAAGCTACCAACATAAAAAATGCCATTAAACAATATTGAATAATGGTATAAACTCCAATACTGCTAACAGGAAATTCAGTATTGCTTTGCGACGTATTTGCTAAAAAATAACTCGAAAAACTCAGGGCAATTAAACTAGCTAAGCTTATAAAATAAAGCCAAGATTTACTTTTAGTTGTGAAACTTGGCTTAAACAATTGCAGGTTCATTTTAAGCGTGTCTAGATAGCTGATAATGACTATAAAAGCTATTAACTGCAGACATAACAAACCCAAGAGCTAACAACGATACAAATGGCAATATAAACCAATATTGGTAAATAACAGCCCACACTAAAACTACGACATAGATAGCTGCAACTAAAAATTCAAAAATGGCACCTTTAGGAGGTAAAGGTTTATAGTGCGGCTTATTTTTAAAGCCCTGCGAAGCTTGATTTTCACTTTTATAAGTATGTTCTGCTTTTTGTAGTTCACCTGTTTTAGGTGTGCGGACAAATTCACTTTCTTTGCCCATTAAAGCTTCAAAACCAGCCTTAGAATTATTAATTGCCAACTGTATACCTAACAATACTAAGTTAGGTAATTTTGCTAATGCACGTATTTTTGAGCGACCTAAAACTACTTGACCAAAATATAGGTATGCAATGTGTCCGCCTGAAGACATCAATAATAAGGCAATATCAATCCACCAAACGTTTATGTAATCATATTGCGCACGTAAATATAAGCTAGGTAATAAGAAAAATAATGTATCTAGCATCATGACTAAATAAGCTAGGTTATTTGATAAATGAAACGTTGATTCAAGTTTTTTAACAAGCGGTATTTTTGCTTTCCATACTGTTTTTAGCATTTTAAGCATGACTTGTACGCCACCTTTAGCCCAACGGTACTGCTGAGTTTTAAACGCATTCATATCAGCAGGCAGCTCACCTGGACATGTTATATGATTTAAATACTGCATTTTCCAACCAGCTAGTTGAGCTCTATAACTTAAATCTAAATCCTCAGTTAATGTATCAGCACTCCAATGGCCTGCATCAATAATGGCTGAAGTGCGCCAGATACCTGCAGTCCCATTAAAGTTAAAAAGCATATCACTCGCACAGCGCACATGCTGTTCTAACCCAAAATGAGCATCGAGCATTACAGCCTGTGTTTTTGTTAATAAGCTACTACGACGATTTAAATGCTCCCATCGCAACTGCACCATGGCAATATCAGTTTGAGTGAAAAAATGAATACTTTTTAATAATGTATCCGGAGTAGGTATAAAGTCAGCATCAAAGATAGCAATAAATTCACCATCGGCCGTTGTCATTGCCTCTTTTAATGCACCAGCTTTAAAACCATGACGATTGGTTCGCTGTACGTGCTCAATATTTATGCCTTGTAGCTTATAATGCGATACACGTTCAGCAATAACCTCACTTGTATCGTCATTAGAATCATCAACAATTTGTATTTGTAAACGATCAGCCGGATACTCCAATAATACAATTGAATCAACAATCCTTTTGGCAACTAACCTTTCATTATAAAGTGGAATTTGAACTGTTATCTTTGGTAATTTCTCAAACATTTTAGGTGATTGAGGTGTAAAATTTCGATATTTAAACCATCGAAATACCATAGACAAACGGTGCAAACCAAATAAAGATAAAATAGCTAATAATAAAAAATGAACAACAAGTACTAACGAACCAATTAACGACATAATTTAATAAACCTTAGTAATACCAAATTGAATATTATTACCTTGCAGGATATTGCTACCGTAAATTTCACGTGTAAAAGTAAGCTCAATACCAAAGCCAGCTAATGACGAGTTTTTATCAAAATTCCAACCTGTAGCCAGTTCAAATTTTCCTGAGTCAAACTCTAAAGGATTTGATAAATTTGCAGCATTGATTGAAGTTGACGAATCTGCATTTTCTGCACTTAGTATTCCGTCAAGTTTGGCACGCATATAAATGTTTTTATTAACGTTAAAACCATACTCAAGCAAGTATCTGTATTCGTCAGAAGGCTCTGCGGTACGAACTCGATAACCAACTTCAGCCCCAATATAACCAAACTTATCCAACCCTTTGCCTAACAATATTTTGGCTTCGTAGTCTTCTTGGTTATTTCCTAACCCATCATCCTCATCATATAAAAAGGGGTTTTAACTAAAAAAGAAGTAGATAGAACAAAAGGTTCTGCCTGCCATTGATATCGAATACCAACCTCGGTATCACCAAAACCGCTGGCGCTACTTGTGCCCGTTACAGAATCTTCTTGTTCATAGCTTTGATGTAATAATGAGCCATAAATAGAGAAGTTATTCCCTAAACCATGCTCCAAGTAAAGTGATGTATTTTGCCCTTCAAAACGCTCAAAGGTTGGGTTGTTTCCACGATATTTGCTCGACGTATAATCAGCGTAACCTAACTTAATATAACCACTTCCTTCTTCACCAACCCATGCCCCAGCCGACACGTTAACTGACGCTAAGCTGATAGATAGAGCGATGGCTGAAAAAGATATTCCCTTTAATATGTAACTTTTTTCATTGTGATCTTTTTTAAATTTCATTTTTATTTTCCACTAATTTATTAAATTTAAATTTTGAAGTAATTAACTAAATTTTTATCGTGATTTTCAATTAGCATGTTTTATTTCGCTTTAAGTTTAAAAAAACCAGACGTTTATAAAATAAATAATGCTTATTTATGAAAAAAATCAAAAACTGATAATTTTTTTAATTAATCTAAACCTGTTGATATCAAGTAATGCTGTTCTAAGCTAAAACCTAAAGTTTGTTATTTAATTTAGGAACATTATGGAAGGTAAGTTTCGCAACTGTGTCACGAATTAATCACAAAATTATCACATTTTATCAATAGGGAATGAGCGCTCTGATATAAGCTCTAATTCAGATGAAATAGGGCATTAATTGCGCTTATTAATACAGAGATTAAGTTAAGAGGGTAGGGGTAAAAAACTAGACGAGTAAATAAACACTTGCTTAAAAATATAGCATTAATAGTGGTTCAAACGTAAACCCCCTTTACACCTAAAATGCACAAGCACCAAAGGTATAAAGGGTATGATTAAAATTAGTTAACGCTTTCTAATTTTACTTTTAAATCGAGTAAATCGGTTGCGATTGTATTTGGCTGTATTTCCCACGGATCGAAAATAGAGTCTTTAGATCGTTGAATCCACGCTGCACGCATACCGTGCGATATGGCACCGGTTACATCAAACGGATTACTTGATACAAGCCACGTGTTTGCGCCTGTCGAATTGGTTTCGCGTAAAAAGTGGCTATAAACCCCTGGATTTGGTTTAAAGGTTTTAACATCGTCGGCACTTACTACCCCTTCAAAAAGCTCACTAATGCCAGCGGTTTCTAATAAGGTATGAACTGCGTCGGCAGCCCCATTTGAAAATGCAAACAAACGGTAATCTTTTGCTTTTAGTTGCTCAAGGCCCGCTTTTACATCATCGAACGCAGGAAGCGTTTTATAAAGATCTAGCAGTTGCTCTTTTTGACCTTCACTTAGCTCGGTTTTGTGCGCTAAGCAGGCGTAATCGAGTGCGTGTTTTGTACATAGCGAAAAGGGAATATAATTTTGCATTAATCCACGTCTAAATGAATACTCTAATTGCTTTTCGCGCCATGTATTTGAAAATGCTTGGGCGTTATCGCCAATCATGTCGTCGAGTAAGGACAGTACGCCGTGAGTGTTTATTAGCGTACCGTATACGTCAAATGCAAGTGTAGTTGCCATGTTTGCTCCGCAATAAAATAAATTAAGTTGGTTTTAGAGTACTTGCTTACAGCTTAACTTAATTTGAACGAACGCTCAATTTAATAAAACTTGTATGCATCAAGCGCTAAAATATCCATTTCGATGTCTTTATGTATTTTTTCAACTTGACCGTCACCACTACCAAGCGCAGCAAAAAGAGGTAAAAAGTGCTCTGCAGTAGGGTGGTTAAATAAAGCATGGGGTGCTTCATCTAAATAGTTAAGTAACGCTTGGGTGTTTTGCGTTATTAACTTTTGCTCAACCCAATGGGTAAACTCATTAACCATTTGAACACGGTTAGGTGTAGCGGGGCTTTTAAATATTTCACGTAGATTGTGACTAATACCGCCTGAGCCAATAATTAATACGTTATCGCTGCGCAGTGGTGCAAGTAACTGTCCGTATTTATACATCGCTTTAGTGCCAAGACGTGTATTAATAGATACCTGAACAATAGGGATATTAGCTGCTGGGTACATTAAGCGCAGCGGGATCCACACACCATGATCCCAACCTTGCTTGGCACTTTGCACGGCTTTAATACCCGCTTTGTAAAAGTACTCACTAATAGTATTAGCAAGCTTAGGGTCTCCTGGTGCTGGGTATTGAATTTCATACAGGGCCTTAGGAAAGTTATAAAAGTCGTGAATAGTATGCGGCGCATCTCCCGATGTAATAACTATATCGTGCGCTTCATCAAAGTGGGCAGAAAACACCACAATAGCTCGTGGTTTACTAAGCGTTTGCCCTAATGATGCAAGAAAATCTGACGTAGCCGATTGCTGTACAGCCATCATTGGCGAACCGTGAGATATAAATAAAGCGGGCTGAGTCATGCTAAAGCCTTAAACAAATAGATGTGTTATTAAGCACTATATTAGTTTTTATTTTGACGATAAATATGGTATTTATTTATACATTATCAATAAAGTATTGTTAAAGATGGATAAACTCACCACCATGAAAACCTTTTTGGCCGTTGTGCAAGAAGGATCGTTTTCAAAAGCGGCCGATAAGCTCGATATTTCCCCGCAGTTAGTCAGCAAATATATTTCTGCGCTGGAAGATAATCTACACACGCGTTTATTACACCGTACAACGCGAAAAGTAAGTGTAACAGAGGCTGGGAACCAATATTATCAGCGTTGTCAGCAGGTGCTTGTTGATATTGAAGACATGGAAAACTCACTAAATAACTTAAGCGAGAATGTTTCGGGTGTGCTTAGTATTAGTGCACCTATGTCATTTGGTACTAAGCATTTAGCAGGTTTGCTGGTTGATTTTCAAAAGCAGTATCCAAATTTAAAGTTAGACTTACGGCTCACTGACCAATATGTAGACATAGTAGAGCAAGGTATTGATATTGCGCTGCGCATTGGCGTATTAAAAAACTCAACGCTCATAGCTAAAAAAATTGCCCCTATACGTTTATCTGTATTTGCGTCACCCGACTATTTAGAACGCCATGGCATGCCACAAACGCTTTTAGATTTACAGTCGCATAATTATTTACGCTATTCCCTTAGCGAGCCCACAAAACGCCTATTTGGAGTTAATGAGCTAAAAAGCGAGCTAAAGCTTGAAAGTAACTTTGTGGCTAACAATGGTGACTTACTACTAAATACAGCCATTGCGGGAGGTGGTATTGCTATGCAGCCCACATTTATTGCAGGCGAAGCGCTGGCTCAAGGTAAAGTAGTGCGCATTTTACAAGACTACGAACCCGACCCAATGGGACTCTATATGGTGTATGCTAATAGACAGTTTTTACCGAGCAAAGTGCGTGCTTTTGTTGATTTTGCGAGCGACTTTTATGGCGATACCCCATACTGGGACTTAGGGTAGGGGAGTGATATGCCGATTACAAACAGTTGTATAAGTAGTTTTACTTGGGCCTGTTATTTTTTATGCCACTGATATTCCATTTGTTTTGCTGTTAAGCAAGCAAATTCATCAGTACTGCACAATGCTACTAATTGCAGGCTCATATCTATGCCAGCCGAGATCCCCCCTGATGTGATAAATTGATTATGCTGCACCCAACGTTTATCACTAATTACATTTAAATCAGGAAATAATAACGCCAATTCATTTTGATCTTCCCAATGCGTTGTTACATTTAAGCCATGTAATAAATCGGCTTTTGCGAGCAAAAACGCGCCCGTACATACAGACGCAACACGAGTAGCTGTTTTTGCACTTTTACTGATCCAATCAATCACCTGCTTTTTATTAAATTCGGCGGTGTGATCGCCACCTACCACAATTAATAAATCAATATGAGGGTGATCTAAAAAGTTGTAATGGGGGTTTACACTAAAACCTCCGCGCGCTATTACAGGCTTACTTTGCTCTGCAATAAAAAATACATTCCAGTTATTTTCAGCTAAACGCTTAGCGGTACTGAAAACTTCAAAAGGGCCTGAAAAGTCGAGTACTTCTGCGTTATCATAAATATAAATGCCTATATTCATTTAGGTCTCAAAAAGCTCAAATTAATATGAAGCTTTACCTTAGCCTATAAAATCATCATTGGTGTATTATTTTAATTTAAAAAACCCTACTTAGCCTCAACATTAAGCTCATGAGCAAAGCGTTTACGGTAACGCTTAGTTAATTTAACCGAACGTAGTTGGTCGCCAATTAAAGTAAATACTGGTGAGGCATTTATTTTTACGGGTTTGCCTTGGCCTATACGGCATATTTGTCTTTTAACCAGTGCCATAGTGGCAAGTCCTGCGAGGGTTTTATCTTGCCAAGTAACATTGGGTAACACGGCTAATTGCAGTGGCTCATTTTGCCATTTGTTTGGTAAATTTGGTTGGTATGCAAGCGCAGTGGCAATACCCACGAGGGCAACGCCACTTTCAATCACGTTGTTGGCAATAGATAAGCGACTAATACCGCCTGTAGTCATTATTGGGACTGATGAGCGTTGGCTAATCGCTTTTGCAAACTCTAAAAAATACGCTTCGCGGGCAAGCGTGCGCTGATCACCTGTTTTTCCTTGCATGGCAGGTGCTTCGTAACTACCACCCGAAAGCTCTACAAAATCAACATTGAGTTTATTCAATAAATCCACTACAACTTGCGCGTCACTGGGTTCAAACCCACCTCGTTGAAAATCAGCAGAGTTTAACTTTACCGAAAAGGTAAGTGAGCAAGTGGCTTTAATACTGCGGGTTATTTCGAGAAGTAAGCGAGCTCTATTTTGTAAACTCCTCCCCATTTATCGTCGCGCTTATTGGTTAGTGGCGATAAAAACTGAGCCAGTAAATAACCATGCGCTGCATGTATTTGTACGCCATTAAAACCTGCTTTTTCAGCTTGCTGCGCAGTTTGTGTAAAGCGGGTAATAACATCGTCAATATCAGTTTTCGTCATCGCTTTTGGTACGCCAAACAAGTGCGAGTGCTTACCCATATTAAGTGCAACACTTGACGCTGATAGAGCCTTTCCACCCATTTTTTTAAATACTTGCCTACCAGGGTGATTAATTTGCATCACCACTTTGCAATTATTTTGCTGCGATAAACGAGCAAGCTCTGCAAAGGCAGTAATATCGGTACTTTGTTCAAGCACAAGGCCGCCTGGGCCTGTCATCGCTAAATGATCAATCATTACATTGCCAGTAATAATTAGCCCAGCTCCCCCCACTGCCCATGCGCTATAAGCATTTTTGAGTATTTGGGAGGGCGTTTGATCCTCTTGCGCAAGGTTTTCTTCCATAGCGGCTTTGGCAATACGGTTTTTTAATACTAAACCACTTGGCAAGGTAAAAGGGGTAAATACAGGGTTACGCATAGTTATGGGCTAATTAAATTGACATTAAAGCGACTATAACCTTAAAGTTAGCTTGAAGGTCAACCTACTAAGTTTATGTAAAGTGGAGTTATTATTAGTTATGAAAATAGGCGAACTTGCAAAACTTACCAACATACCCGCCAGTACTATTCGCTTTTACGAAAGCAAAGGGTTATTAACACCAACCACTCGCAGTGCTAATGGTCATAGGCTGTACACCCAACAAAACTTAGAAAAATTGCAGTTAATTAAATTTTCACAAAGCTTGGGGTTTTCACTCAACGAAATACCTTTATTACGTAACGAAAACGACGAGCTAAACCACACAGTAATAATTGAACGTTTAGAAAAAAACAAAAAGAAGCTGACATTTTGATTGAGCAAATGCAGAAAAAGTCACAACGTATTGGCAGTTTAACTACGTTACTCAACTCTTATTGGGATAAAGGCGAATGCCTGCCAGAAGGCAAATTGAATGAATTACTAAAAGTGATAGATTACGAATAAATGAATACAGCTTACTAAAATAAGCTGTATTTTATATTACTTAAGCTTTTTAATGCCAATTAATACACAGATGGCACCGCCAATAATACCCGCCCATGCTTCTATTGGTGTATCACCACTGAATGCACGGCTTAACTGCGAAACCGCCGCATCATACACGTCATATCCCCACATAATTAAAGCGATACCTATAACGATTAAAACAATACCTATAATCTTATTACTCATAAACACCTCTAATCTCTAACGTACATTATTTAATAATATTTACTTAAGTGTGCTTTAAAACTTAAGGTAAGTTTTTATTTTAAGTCAAAACACTTAAAATAATTTAATCGAGCTCTAGCTGCGCACGTTCAACGCTCTCACTAGGTAACTCTTTTTGTACCGATACACCAAGCTCTTTAAACTCTGATGCTTGTTTAATTAAATTACCTTTACCGCGGTATAATTGCGAGAACGCTTTGTCGTAACTTTCTTTCGCTTTATCAAGCTGCTTACCTACGCCTTCCATACTTAATAAAAAACCATTGAGCTTGTTATAAAAACGCTCAGCTCGATTTGCCAACTCTTTTGAATATTTGGTTTGCTCTTCAAAACGCCAAAGCTGTTTAACAATATTTAAACTAGTCAGCAGGGTAGTGGGGGTGGCTACTAATATATTTTTTTCGATTGCTTGTTGGTAAATATCACTTTGATATTTAAGCGCCTCAACAAAAGCTGATTCTATTGGTACAAACATAACCACCACTTCTGGCGAGTTAATACCAGGCAAACGGTCGTAAGATTTACTCGCAAGCTCATTAATACGTGCTGCAACCGCATTTACATGCTCTTTAATCGCTTGATTAGCATCTAACTCATTTTCAGCATTTACGTAGCGTGTATAAGCATTTAATGATGTTTTAGCATCAATAACTAAGTGGCGGCCTTGTGGTAAGTACACAACTACATCAGGGCGTAAGCGGCCATCTTCAGTGTTAAACGACACTTCGCGCTTGTAATCAACACCTGCGCGTAAGCCTGCGCTATCTAACACGTTTTCGAGCATGAGTTCCCCCAATTACCTTGGGTCTTCTTTTGCCCTTGTAGCGCGTTACTGAGCTTGTCGGCTTGATCTGTTATAGCTTGGCTTTTAGCTTGTAAATGCAGTAGCTCAGTTTTTAGCGCGGTCCGTTGCTTTATATCTTCAACGTGTATTGATTCCATTTTTTCTCTAAAACCTTTTAGCTCGCCTTGAACTGGTTTTAATAATTGCTCAATGCTTTCTTGATTTAAGGTTTTAAAGCTTTGTGATTTTTCTTCTAAAATTTTATTGGCTAGATTTTCAAACTCTTTTTTGAGCATATTTTTACTTTGCTCAATTTGCGCGAGTTGCTCACTAAAGCTTTGCTGTTTCTGCTCAAGGGTGGTGCGCATATTATTATACTCAACATCGCGTTGATTATATTGCTCACGAAGCATTGTAAGCTCGTCTTCGGCTTTGCGCCAAAAATGGTTGTATTGAATGCTTTGTTTTTCTTGTTCGCTAAAACGCGTTTTAAAATGCTGCGCCTCATCGCGCTGCTCTTGGTGAGTATGTTCGAGTAGTTCGTGATCCTCAAGTAAGGTGCTGTATTGTAGCTCTTTATTATCAAACTGATTTTGTAAGACTGAAAGCTGTTGTTGTTGTTCGCTTATTTTTAGGTGTAGCTTTTTGCGAAGCTGCGCAGATATAACACCATAAAATACAATACCTAAAATAGCACCAGCGCCTGCACTTAACCAATCGATGTTAGTGAGTATTTGAGTGAGCATAAAAATAAACTTATAAGATTTAGAGACATGCCATCATAACCAATAACAAGCAATAGAAGTAGAGGAGCAAAGAAATTACAGACATAAAAAAACCAGCTCAAATAAGCTGGCTAAATATTACTAAATTAAGTAATCAAAGGGAAAATCAACATGTACCCGAGCAAGCTGCAACTTAAATACGCATTTGCCAAAATAAATTACATTATTTGGCTAAGTTGTATAACAACAGGTATTACAGTAGACCGGTAAATGAAGTAATTAATTCAAAAATAATTTAATAACTTTAAGTGATACCAATCAGCATAAGTATTTGAACAACTGAACGAATTAAATCACTTCATACCAAAGCAGATTGGTACAAATTCGTTTATCTGAGTAGTGGTTGATTGGAATTGGCAAATTTTAGGCATAAAAAAAGCCAGTTCAAAATGAAGTGGCTTAATTATTACTAAAATTAGTAATTAAATAGGGGGAATCAACATGAAAACTTGTATTAACTGCAATTAATCAACAAGCATAATAGTAGACGCCTGTTTTTAAATTAAGTTCAGTAAAAACTCAAAAAAATTTAAATAATATTTAAATGATGAATTTTGACCATAAAAAAAGCCAGTTCAAAATGAAGTGGCTTAATTATTACTAAAGTTAGTAATTAAATAGGGGGAAATCAACATAAAACTTGTATTAACTGCAATTAATCAACAAGCATAATAGTAGACGCCTCTTTATTAATTAAGTTCAGTAAAAACTCAAAAAATTTAAATAATATTTAAATGATGAATTTTGACCATAAAAAAAGCCAGTTCAAAATGAAGTGGCTTAATTATTACTAAAGTTAGTAATTAAATAGGGGGAAATCAACATAAAACTTGTATTAACTGCAATTAATCAACAAGCATAATAGTAGACGCCTGCTTTTAAATTAAGTTCATAAAAAAATAAAAAATTTTAAAATAAGTGCTTAACGCTAAATTTTAGACATAAAAAAAGCCAACTCAAAATGGGCTGGCTCAATCATTACTAAAATTAGTAACTAAATAGGGAAATCAACATTATCGCTTGTGTAAAATGCAATTTAACAACAAGCAAAGTAGTAGACGCACTTTAATTAATTAAGTTCAAAAAAAATCTAGTTTTTTATTAATGACAACATTTGCTGTTCATCAAACTGGGTAAAACTCATTGATTTATCAGTAAATAATGCATCAACTAAAGCTTGCTTATCTTCTTGCATTTTAAATACTTTTTGCTCAATTGAGTTACTCATTATGAGTTTATATACAAACACAGGGTTAGTTTGGCCAATACGGTAAGCTCTATCAGTCGCTTGTTTTTCTACAGCAGGGTTCCACCAAGGGTCAAAATGTATAACGGTGTCTGCCTGTGTTAGATTTAGACCAGTACCGCCAGCCTTTAAGCTAATTAAAAATACTGACGTGTTACCGCTAGTAAATTCGTCAATTACTTTATCGCGATGACGTGTTTGCCCTGTAAGCAGACTAAAATCTATATTTATTTCAGCAAGACGTTGAGCGATTAAATCAAGCGCCGATGTAAACTGACTAAATATAATAACTTTACGGCCAAGGCTTAACATAAGCGGTAAGTGTGTTGCTAGCCATTCAAGCTTCGCAGATCCAGCTTGCGTATCCGGTTCAATTAATTTTGGATGACAACAAATCTGTCTTAGTTTTAAAAGAGCTTCGAGAAAGGCAAGTTTACTTTTTTGCACGCCTTGTTCGGCAAATAAGTCAGTTAATTTTTCTTCTAGTGAGCGAGTTATCCCTTCATACATTTCTTTTTGTTTAGGTTCAAACTCAAACTCTTTAGTTAGCTCTGTTTTTTCTGGTAGTTCTTGCGCTACTTGCGCTTTAGTTCGGCGCAAAATAAACGGCATTATTAACGCTTTTAATTGTTCAGCACGTTCCATATCGGCATCACGTTCAATTGGAGTTTGGAAATGCTGTTTAAAATGCGCTTGAGAGCCAAGTAACGATGACATAGCAAAATCAAGTAACGATTTAAGCTCAAATAAATTATTTTCGATTGGCGTACCACTTAAACATAATTTAAAGTCAGCATTAAGACGTTTAACTAGGCGCGATACTTGTGCTGTATCGTTTTTTATATATTGCGC
Organism: Pseudoalteromonas sp. B62; assembly: GCF_037162565.1. Taxonomy (NCBI): domain Bacteria; kingdom Pseudomonadati; phylum Pseudomonadota; class Gammaproteobacteria; order Alteromonadales; family Pseudoalteromonadaceae; genus Pseudoalteromonas; species Pseudoalteromonas sp. B62. Next base: position 875,638 of record NZ_JARLVB010000001.1, read on the forward strand.
TTCATCTAGTATTATATTTTCGAAATACAGCGGTGAGTAATAAGCAATATCACGTTTTAATAATGGATAGGTGGTTAAAATACATTGCGATTGCGCTAAGTGTTGCAGTGGTTCGTTACGATTCGATCCAAAAATAGTCGTTACTTTTAAACCTTTGGCAAATTTAGCTATCTCATTTTCCCAGTTACTAACTAAGCTTGTAGGGCATACTATTAGAGTAGGCCCTGCTTGCGGTCGGTTGTAAGTGCTAGTCAAAAATGCGATAACTTGCAGTGTTTTACCTAATCCCATGTCGTCAGCTAAAATACCACCTAGCTTGTGGCGTTTTAAAAAGCTTAACCAATCTACCCCCTGCTGTTGATACTCGCGCAATACAACAGAGTCATTCAAGCCATGCAACGATACAGATGGCATTGTACTATCTGAATTATTTAATTCTTTTAGATAGCTTTCTAATGAATCGTCATGCAGTTCTACATTAATTGCTGTATGTTTTACTAATTCAGGTAAGTACGAAAGCGGAATATTAAATTCATCTCTTATTTTTACAAATTCAAAACGTTGCTTAAATTCATTCAGTAAATTTATAGCCGATTTGTTTATAACACCAAATTGACGACCTACTGGATAATAGTGAAACAACTCACTTTGGCGGTTTAACGATTGATAAACTAAATCATCGTTATTAAAAAGTAACGCTGCTTTTGCATCATGGAGCACCACTTTACAATGCATTTGATGGCCAATAGCTCTGTTTACATTTAATGTTACTTCACTTTGAGGATTGGCAATATTAACTTTACTCACACTTACTTTCCATCCGCGTTCTTTAAAGCAGGGAAATAACTCGTAAATTAACCAGTGTAAATGAATAGGAGATTGCTTAGTAAAAATAAACTCACTTTGTAAACCCCTTTACAAAACTCAAAACCTAGATTTACTAACTCATTCGTAACTGTATTTTCAAATGCATTATTAATTATGTTTTGAGGGGCAGATCCTGCTAAGTAATTTTTATTTTTATACTTAAATAATAACGACAGTGTTAAACCGCGTTCTTCCATCGTTACTTTTAAAACAGCGTTACTGGCTGCTTTTGGCAATATTGTTTTGGAATTGGTTGGATGAGGTATAACCCCCGCACCAAAATTATCTGCCAACTGTTTATAAATTCTATCGAAGTTTGAGCTATGTAAAGCTGGTATTGTTTGTAAATGCGATATTTCGTCTGCACTTAATGGCGTACGTATACGCCCTATTTTTAAATAATCTAAATCTATGTATGTAGGTGGCGTTGTTTTAATCAGTGCCCAATTTTTGCTTTGCTCCAAATTAATACCCAACTGCGTTAAATCTTTTTCTTGTTTCCAATTAAAGTTCAGCGCTTGGGCACTTTGTGGCTTAATTGCAACACGAGAGCGTTGTAAAAATAATCGTTCTGTAGCAATAAGTTGTTGCAACGCATTAAAACCCCATAAACCTTTGAGTTCAATATTACCTACAGCATTTTGTGAACGGATCCAACTATAAAGTCTAAAATCACTTTCGAGTAAATCATTCGGGGTTATAAAGCTATTAAGTTGCTGATCGGTAAGGTTACGACCTAATGTGTAATTTTGATCTTTATCATAATTAGCTATTTTAGGTGATAAAAATACTTTGTTATTTTCAATATCTAATACAAAGAGTAAAACTTGCGACGGTATTGTTTGCTCTGCGCTTTTGAGTGCGCTTAACTCACTAAACCAATCATTAATAAAGTAATCTTCTCCGTATTCACCAGAGTGCTCTATTTTTAGTTTTAATAAAATTGCTGCTAGGTGACGGCATTTAGTTTTTATATTACACGTACAATGTGTATCAACCGAATAACCAGTTGGTATTTTACTGATCTCTATACGCTGATTGAACGGTGTACCGTTATCACCTTGCACAGTTGAATCAACAACAGAAAAGTTAGAAGTATGCTCTAACCAACTGATTTTTCCGTTTTTGTAATACTCTTTACCTTTGGCTAGCACATTGGGTCGAAACAGCTTATTTATAAAGCGTTCTGAAAGAGGAAACTGAGTAGCCTGCTCATTTTTAATTTCTTCAAAAATAGCCAGTAAATCATTTTTTGATAAGTTAGCAGACATGTCACTCTAAGGATTAGTTTTTAAAAATAATTCTGCCAGTATATGCCTTATGTGCTCTGAGCTAAAGCTATATTAACGCAATATAAACTGGTTGGAGTTGATTGGTTAGTAAAAAATTGGTTTATAACTAAATTTAGAATGGATTTTGTTGAATAAATTGCAAATGTTGCTGATTCAAAAAATAAAAACAACTTAAACAATAGTTAGAGCGCTTTTAGATCAGAATTTTACTAACACTTTTTAAAACATATGGTGAATAGATAAAAAAGAGGCGAATAGTTAGTAAAAAAATGATCTACGCAATAAAACAGGCTAAATAAGCACATTAACGGCGTGTACAGATCAGATTTATACTAACTAAATAATATTGCAGATCAATATTTAACTAACAAAACAAACTGGATAGATCGCTATTTTACTAACTAATTAAAAGCACTTAATAGCTTTGTAAGTTGCTCTAAGCGCTTGTCTGTCATCACTTTGTTGTTTATTTTTATAGAAACATCGCCACTTTTAAGATTTCGTTGAAGTGAAACAAAATCATTTTCGAGAACAGCTTCGCGTTTTACTGTAGTTTGCGGTTCAGCTGTTAAGCATTTAGTAACAGCCATTGCACGCTTGTCGTCGCTTGTAATCGCGTTAATGTCATTGTTACTTGCTAGCTCTTGAACCAACCGATTAAAGCTCTCAGGATCACGCTCCTTTGCAATAACAAGCTTTTTAGCAACTTCTCTACCAACATGATTAGCCGTAGGATAAAGCGCAATAACCTCAGCTGGTATTTGTTCATAGGCTTTAATTGCATCTGCAATGGCAGTATGCGAAACAGCTTCAAGAGCAGCTATTTCTCGGTAAGATCCTTTTTTACCTTGTTCAATTAATTCATTTTTAGTTTGTTGATAAGCTTGTCCTAACTCCCATAAACTTGGTGCTATGTATTGATCAGATGAAACAGCTAAAATTTTTGCATCTTGTTCAGTAAAGTCACTTGAGCTAAGCACTAAATAATCAGCGTTACCTAGAATACAGGCCATACGACGACGTGAACCTGCAAGAACTAAACTTTTGTCACCTTGATCCCAAAGCAAAGCAGGGTGCTGATTTCGACCATCATCGCTAATTGCAGGAAGAATATCTGATACTGACTTTTCGTTAAGAAGTGCCTGTACGCGACGATTTTTGCCATATACACCAGTGGTAGATTCAATATCAGCATGTGCGATCACTTTACAAACAAGCGTAATTTGACGAGCAGGGTCGCTCGGTGCAGGCATTCTAATTACATCGCCAGCATTCGCTTGTTCTAGTAATGCATCAAGACTACTGCTGCCTACAGCTGTTGCAAATGGATCTAAGCGGGTGTCATTTTTACGTTTTTTAGCCATTTTTATTTAACATCCTTACTTAGGCGTATTTAATTTTGATTGTGTGGATTGCCAATTAGATCGAATTAGCATTTCAAGTTCGTCAACAACATCTTTAATGTTTTCTTGTGCACGCATAAGCGATTCACGACTGGCTAAACTATCAGACGCTTTTTGATCAAAAATAGTATTAAAAGATGAAGAGCTCGCTGTAATTGCAGAACTGTGGTTAATTGGGTAACTCATTACTTGGCGGCCAAATGCACTACGAACATCTTTAACAATATCGCGTTGTGAATGGTTACCTTTTACATAATTGGTCACAAGAAACTGCATAAAGTCCCAACCTTCATGTCCAAGCGCAGCAACAGTATGATAAATCTCGCCTAACCTTTTTAGATATTTATTGTTTGCATCAAAATCGACAGCTTCAGGATGAACAGGAATAAGCATCGCTGTAGATGCCATTAATGCATTATAAAACATAAAGTTAAGAGTTGGGGCTGTATCAATAAGTAAAATATCAAACTCATCTTGAACCGGCTCGATTACTTTTTCTAATAACTTATGATAATGGCGAGTTTGCTCATAATTTGAAGTATCTTTTAATAAAGTGGCAGTTTCGTGCTCAAAATAAAAGTCATCCATACCCGATGGTAAAACGCGAATATTTGGAATATGCGTAGGTAAAAATGAGTTTGATACAAATTCAGGCCATGTTTCGCCTTCGTCTAGATCTATGCAATCGCGCATTAAATCACCAACAGTAATTGGATCATGTTCGCTAGAGGGGAAGAAGCTAGATGATGATCCTTGCGGATCTAAATCAATAATACCAATGCGATAACGTTTAATATTGGTTGTGGCAAGTGCCGCTGCAATATTAACCATACTGGTTGTTTTACCACAACCGCCTTTGAGGGAGTTTATAACAATAACTTGAAGTTTGTCGTCGCTAGTGCGGTGATCAGGCTTGATATCCATAATATCAGCCATTGCAAAAATATTTACAAGTGTGTAAGCATAATGGCCATTTGCACCGCGTTTTATGTTTAAATCATCAAAATCACCATTATCATGGCGTCTTTTTAAGGTACGATTATTACAACCTAGTAAATCGGCTGCTGCTTTTTGGGTGTATGTTCTTAACTCTTTTTCTTCGGATTTAAGATGAGCGCGATAATGTTGAATACGTCCTTCTAATGACTTTTCTGCAACTTCAGCAGTCGCTTTTAAAAGTCGATAGGTATTTAGCGCATTATTGTTGATAGACATACTTTCCTTCCTCAAAGTTAGGCAGTAAGTATAATGTCCATTCAATTTGCTGTAAACAACTATTTATGGCGACATGCATTTTAAAAAGAAGACATCTAATAATATTTTTACATCATTAATATTGCTTAGTATAAATAAAGAAGTTTAAAGGTGGTTAAATATATAAGGTAATAAAGGTTAAGGGTGTATAATTAGGATATAACTTGATGATAAATATGAATAATATTAAAAAAAGCAGATCACCTTTATACTTGGTTAAGATCAGATCTTTATTAACACTCAGATCAGCTTTTTACTAAGGACTAATTGAGATATATAGTTATGCACAGCTTACTCATTAAGTTATGAACAAAAACACCTCTTGAGATCCGATTTTTACTAAGTAAATTATAAAGTTATGCACGGGTCTACTAGATAAAAGGGGCATTGAATTAGTATAGATCTGATCTGTAGTAAGTACAGATCAGATCTATTCTAACTCGATATTGCTTTATCCACAGGAGAATTACTTAAAAGCGTAATTTGTCGTGTTTAATTTAATAAAATATCAATTACACTGGACAAAATAATAGCTGAGTTAGTAAAAAAGAGATTTATAACTCACTTGTTAGTATAATAATGATCTGAAAACACCAAAAATTGACAACAGTTAGTATAAAAGTGATCTGAATGTTTTATTTAAAGTCAGATCACTTTTATACTAACTTAAACATTTAACTTTTCTTGTTTTATGTGTTGTTATTAACTGTCGCAATAAAAATGGAAATAAGAACAATGAGCCGAAAGGTCAACATCTCGGTAGATAACTTGCCTGATACACTAAGAGGCCAAATTCACGGGGTGGAAAGTGCAATTGATAACGAGAGTTTAGCACTATTTACAGATAATAAAGATGTTCGCATTTCTATTGAAAATGCTGCTCATGGATTACGTGCTTATTCAAATACGTTTAATCACTATGATTTATGGGGACGCTTTGTTCGTTCTGGCCATAAGAAATTGCCGCTTGAAGAAGCACCGAAAAAAACAATCATTACACGTAAAATATCAGAAAAAGTGGACGGTATTTTATACGATGGCGAAATAAAAATAACACCTGCTGTTGTGAGTACTCGTAAAGATGGCGAAGACGTAGAATATTTGGTTTGGCCATCAGATAGAGAAGAAAAAGTAGAGCGAGCCTTAATTCGTTTGGCTTCAAAAGGTAAAATAGTAAAAATTAATTTTAAGTCCGGTATTCAATATGCCGTGGTTTTTTCTATGAACGAGTTAGCGCAAGAACTCAAAGCGGTAGGGCAATCAATGCCGTATCCTGCAATTAAAGAATCACTTGAAGCATTACAAGGCTCTAAACTTTCGTTTAAATATTCGGCAACAGATACAAAAAACTCTGACATTGATGATTCCTTTTACGAATCAAACATGAACTTTTTATCGTCACTACATTTTAGTGGGAAAAAAGGTCAAGGCGGCAATGTTAAATGTGTAGCTTGTTTAAATGCATTTGTTCATAACATGATTGATAACCTTGAATACAAAGGGTATTACTTTAATAGCGCACAAGAATTAAAACGGGGATTGTCGCGTTGGATGATGCTTCGTTTGTACCATCTTTGGCGATATGCTGCTCCAGGTAAAACATATCATTTTAGATTGCTTTCTATTATGGAAAAGTACGGTTCTATTTATTCAACTGACAATATTACTGAGAATAAATTAAAAGCATTACGCCGTGATATGACAACAACAATGAAAGATTTGATTGAAAAAGGTGCGATATCAGAATACAGCATTACAAACGTCAAAGATGACAAAACTGGTAACATTATTGATTACACATACGAAATGCACCCGTCTGATCAGTTTTGTGACGAAATACTGACATTAAATAAGCATAACAAACGTATTGAGATTCAAGGTGGTAAACGCATTGTTGAAAATGCGGTTTTGATAGATGAAGATAAAATTGAAGAGATAGTAGAAAAATAGCAACGAATTTATTTTATTATCAATAACTACCTAAAAGGCCACTTAATGTGGCCTTTTTAACATAATCATTTATCTACTTGTTCTAAGTAAAGTCTGTTGACTAAAAAGTCATAATCTCGTTTGCGTGGATGGCTTAATGGTTTTTCATAGTTTTGTAATATGCCAAGTTTTACATCGGGTTCCGGATTAATTAAGATAAATGGCAATGCTGCACTAACGTGATACCTATTTTGTGCCGTGTATCTTACATTTACTTGGGGACTTACGCGAGTAGGGCGGCGTATTCGTAGTTTTTCTTTTTCACCTAAACTAGCAACTCGTGCTTGTTCTTGAGCTACAAGTAATTGCCACTTTTGCTGATCGATCATTCTTGGGTTTCGATAACCGGCCGATTTATCGAGCATCTCTAGTGCCATTTTTTTAGTAAGTGTTTTTGTTGCATGTTTGTGCATCCAGGTAAACCTAACTGAAAATGGGGATTCACTCTCACTATGAATTTTACGATATGCAGCAAGCGTTATTAAATTTGGTATAGCATTGTGAACAGCTTCAAATCGCGCATCGTTGCTATCAATAGCTAAAATACATTCTTTAAATGTAGCTTTAGCTTTATTCACTTGGGCTATACGATTATTTAAAGCATGTTTATCTGCATTTTTAATAACAAGCAAGCCTGGGTGCCTTTTTAAAACACGACTGCTTAAGCCCGATTTTTTATAAATGTCAGAAAAGGAGTGAAGGATTGCTTTTTGAGCCGGAGCGCCCGATATTTTAGAAACGATTATAGATTCTGGAACTTTACTTTCATCTATACTACTAACATCAGGTAACTGATAGTACTCTGCTTTGGAAAATTCACACTCTTTCAGTTCTTCAATTAACCTTAAAGTTAACTCGTTCATTAAATCAAACTGACTTCTAATTTGTACCTTAGTTACCATTACCCACCTCAAAGAACACATCTTACTAGGTCAATATTATTACATGCACTTTGCTTTGTCTAAATAAATAATCAAATCTACTCAGTGCTTATATATTCATTAGTTAAATAAAGTATGATGTGTTCTTTCTTTAAAGTGAAATCCCTAAACTAAGAATTAAACTTTTACATATTTGATCTTTGTATTACATCAACCAGTTAATGCGCTTAGTTCTGAATTGGCTGATTAACTAAGAGTAGGGAAGATGAGTTAATCGAACTTATATCGTATTAGTAACACGGTAATGAGACTAAATATAAAAGTTTTTAACTTCAGCATCATTCTAAAAATATCTCTACCATTTGGGTTTTTAATCATGATAAACACTATCGTGTTGGTAGAGAAAACGTAAATTGCGTACCACACCTTTACGTTTTGGCGCTTGTGAATCTAGTTCTTTTGTGAATACTTTACCATGCAAATAAATGATTAACACATCCGCCATATCATACATTAAGGCCTGCACATAGTAGTTGCTAACTATTAATTAAATCTCACTGTAAAGTTAAGGCTACATTACACATCATTTAAGTATGATGTGTTCTTTGCTAAGTTACATATAATAAACCCTTATGCTCTATTTATTCTCAATGCGCTAAAATTGCAATTAGCGCTCTATAATTGCTTGTATTTAAACACTTTAGTTTATTAAAGATAAAATTAAAGTGTATGTTATATAACCACATGGATTAAATAAGATTACTATTATACTTAACTCATAACTAAATAATTGGTAAATAGTGAATTTAGTCCTTGAACATAGGGGCCTGCATACGGTAATTTCTTCTTATCAGGTAATGTAGGAATGAGGAAAGAACATGCAATCGTGGAACCCAAATAGCTGGAGAGAGCTGCCAATACTGCAGCAACCACAGTACCCAGATCAAGAAATACTTAAATCAGTAGAAGGCCAATTAAAGACGGCTCCGCCTTTAGTTTTTGCTGAAGAAACAAGAAGCTTATTTAAACAACTTGAAGATGTGTGCGAAGGCCGTGCATTTTTACTTCAAGGTGGTGACTGTGCAGAGTCGTTTAGCGATTTTAATGCAGCTAACATTCGCGATACATTCAAAACAATTTTACAGATGGCAGTTGTATTAACATACGGCGGTAAATGCCCTGTAGTTAAAATAGCGCGTATGGCTGGTCAATACGCTAAACCTCGTTCAGCAGACTTAGAAACAATTAATGGCGTGTCTTTACCATCTTACCGTGGCGACATCATTAATAATATTGAGTTTACAAAAGAAGCACGTATACCGGATCCACAACGTTTAATGACGGCTTATCATCACAGTGCCGCTACGTTAAACTTATTACGTGCATTTGCACAAGGTGGCCTAGCCGATCTTCACCAGGTTAACCGCTGGAACATGGGCTTTGTTGCTGCAAATCCACTTAAAGAAAAATACCAACAACTTGCAGATAAAATTCAAGACGCACTAGAGTTTATGGAAGTGTGCGGAATTAACTCTACAATTGCGCCAAGCTTAAAAGAAACCGATTTATACACTTCTCACGAAGCTTTACTACTTGGTTACGAAGAGGCACTAACACGTCGCGACCATTTATCGGGTGATTGGTACGATTGTTCTGCTCACTTTGTTTGGATTGGTGAACGTACACGCCAACTAGACCACGCACATATTGAATTCTTTAAAGGCATTAAAAACCCAATTGGTGTTAAAGTTGGCCCAGGTATGGACCCAGACGACCTAATTCGTTTAATTGACGCATTAAACCCAGATAACATTCCTGGTCGTTTAACGCTAATTACGCGTATGGGTGCAGACGTACTTCCTGAAAAACTCCCAGCATTAGTAAGAAGAGTTCAACAAGAAGGCCGTAAAGTAATTTGGAGTTCTGATCCAATGCACGGTAATACTGAAAAAGCGACTTCAGGTTACAAAACGCGTAACTTCGATAATATCATGCGCGAGATCAGTCAATTCTTCGCTGTACACAAAGCTGAAGGTTCATACGCAGGTGGTGTTCACCTAGAAATGACAGGTCAGCACGTAACAGAATGTACAGGCGGTGCTTACGGTTTATCTGACGATGACCTAGCGCAGCGTTACAAAACTCAGTGTGATCCACGCCTTAACGCCGACCAAGTATTAGAGTTAGGCTTTTTAGTCGCTGATTTACTAAAAGACGCACGTAAATAATATTTGTTGAAATAAAAAAACCGCTTAATTGCGGTTTTTTTGTTTCAAATTTGATGAGTAAGTTAGTACTTACGTCGCTCTAAATCTGTTTCTATCAGTATTTTTGCAGAAATTTCTTCAACAGAATGATGCGTAGAATTAAAGTAAGCTATTTTGTGCCGCTTATACAACATTTCCACTTCGCGCACCTCAATACGGCACTGTTTAATAGACGCATATTTAGAATTAGCCATACGTCGATGCCTTATAGCCGCAAGTCTCTCAGGGTCAATCGTAAGACCGAATAACTTATGTTTATAAGGGACTAAACATTTAGGCAAACCTTCATTATCTAAATCTTCTTCTGTAATAGGGTAGTTAGCCGCTTTAATGCCGTACTGCAGTGCTAAGTATAAGCTTGTTGGTGTTTTACCACTTCTGCTAACGCCAATTAAAATGATGTCTGCTTCGGAAAAGTTTTTAATATTTCCGCCATCATCATTCATAAGAGCATAGTTAACCGCATCAATTCTAAAATCATAACTTTTTTCGTGGATAGAATGCGTACGATGCATTTTTGGAACAGGGGCTACATTGAGTTCTTTTTCTATTTTTTCGCTATACGTAGTTAAAAAATCATACGTAACTGCATCAGCCGATTTTATAATTTCACTTAAATTGTGATTCACAAAAGTAAAAAACACGAAAGGCTTTTCACCTGTTTTTGCAGCGGTTGCATTAATTAAAGCTTTAATTTCGTGCGCTTTTTCTTCAGTTTCTACAAATGGAATTGTTTTATGATTAAAATCGATAGGAAACAACGACAAAGTCGCATGCCCAAACACCTCTGAAGTAATTGCTGTTCCATCTGATATATAAAAAGCAGTTCTCATAATTAACCTTTTTATTGCGTTTAAATCCCTAAAATAGGTTTCCCACGGTTTACGTGAGGACTGTTGCCAGTGTAGAATGACGACGACCTTTATAAAAGGTTTTCTTTCTTAACTCTCACAGTTAGACCTACAATTTGTTTTTTTGGAGAAAGATCCGTGCAAGAATACGTTCTCTGGTATCAAGAGCTTGGTATGCAAGATGTTCCTCGAGTTGGCGGTAAAAACGCGTCACTTGGTGAAATGATTTCAAACCTCGCAAACGCTGGTGTACAAGTACCGGGTGGTTTTGCAACTACCGCAGATGCTTTTAATGAGTTTCTAGATCAATCAGGACTCACCGCCAAAATTCATGACATCCTAGATACACTTGATGTTGATGATGTAAATACTCTCGCTAAAGTCGGTGCCGATATCCGCCAATGGATAATCGACACACCATTCCAACCACACCTAGATCAAGCCATTCGCGACGCATATAGCCAACTCCATGGTGATACTGCAGCAGATGTTTCATTTGCAGTACGTTCATCAGCTACCGCTGAAGATATGCCTGATGCATCATTCGCAGGCCAACAAGAAACTTTCCTTAACGTTGTTGGTATCGATTCAGTCATGGTCGCTATTAAACACGTATTTGCTTCATTATTTAACGACCGCGCAATCTCATATCGTGTTCACCAAGGTTACGATCACCGTGGTGTTGCGTTATCAGCAGGTATACAGCGCATGGTACGTTCAGATAAATCAGCATCTGGCGTAATGTTTAGTATCGATACTGAATCTGGTTTTGAAGACGTTGTATTTATTACATCAAGCTACGGCTTAGGTGAAATGGTTGTACAGGGCGCGGTTAACCCTGATGAATTTTATGTTCATAAACCAACACTCCTTAAAAACAAACCTTCAGTAGTACGTCGTAATATTGGCTCTAAAGCCATACAAATGATTTACTCAGAAGATAAAGCACATGGTAAGCAAGTAGACATCGTTGATGTTGACCCTGAGCTTTGTAATAAATTTTCGATTACAGATGAAGAAGTGCAAGATCTTGCCAAACAAGCTGTAATAATTGAAAAACATTACGGTCGTCCTATGGACATCGAATGGGCAAAAGACGGAAACGACGGTAAACTATATATAGTTCAAGCACGTCCAGAAACTGTCCGCTCAAACGAAGACTCAAACGTAATGGAACGTTTTCAATTAAATGGCACAAGTAATGTACTTGTTGAAGGCCGTGCAATTGGTCACAAAATTGGTAGCGGTGTTGTACGTGTTCTTGATTCAATCAAAGAAATGGACCAGGTACAAGTAGGCGATATTTTAGTTACCGATATGACCGACCCTGATTGGGAACCAATCATGAAACGTGCAGCAGCGATTGTTACAAATCGTGGTGGCCGTACGTGTCACGCGGCAATCATTGCACGCGAACTCGGTATTCCGGCAGTTGTTGGTTGTGGTAATGCAACTGATTTAATTAAAGCGGGACAAGAAGTAACAGTATCGTGCGCCGAAGGCGATACCGGCTTTATTTACGAAGGTATTTTAGATTTTGAAATACTAACGTCACGCGTTGATAAAATGCCAGAACTACCAATGAAAGTAATGATGAACGTGGGTAACCCCGATCGCGCCTTTGACTTTGCACGCTTACCGCATGCAGGTGTTGGCCTTGCGCGAGTTGAATTTATTATCAACCGTATGATTGGCGTTCACCCTAAAGCGTTATTAAATTTTGATGCTCAAACCGATGCATTAAAAGCAGAAATTACTGACATGATTGCCGGTTACGAATCACCAGTAGAGTTTTACATAACAAAACTGGTTGAAGGTATTTCAACGCTTGGTTGTGCTTTTGCACCGGAGCGTGTAATTGTGCGTATGTCTGATTTTAAATCAAACGAATACGCAAACCTAGTTGGTGGCCAGCAATACGAGCCAGAAGAAGAAAACCCAATGATTGGTTTTCGTGGCGCCGCACGTTATATCTCTGAAGACTTCCGCGATTGTTTTGCACTAGAATGTGAAGCTATAAAACGCGTAAGAAACGACATGGATATGGCAAACATTGAAATCATGATCCCATTCGTACGTACCCTTGAAGAAGGTAAACGCGTAATTGAATTACTAGAAGAGCATGGCCTTAAACGTGGTGAAAATGGTCTTAAAGTAATCATGATGTGTGAGCTGCCTTCAAATGCATTACTTGCTGATGAATTTTTAGACATGTTTGATGGTTTTTCTATCGGCTCTAACGATTTAACACAGTTAACGCTTGGTCTTGATCGTGATTCAGGTTTAATCGCACATTTATTTGATGAGCGTAACCCAGCAATTAAAAAACTACTTTCTATGGCAATTAAAACAGCTAAAGAAAAAGGCAAGTACGTAGGTATTTGTGGTCAAGGTCCTTCAGATCACGAAGACTTTGCAGCATGGTTAGTAGAGCAGGGTATTGACTCTGTTTCACTAAATCCAGATACAGTAATAGAAACATGGTTATACCTAGCTAAAAAATTAGCAAAGTAATAAATATGTAAGCTATAAATAGGTAAGCTATAAAAATGCCAGCAATAAATTGCTGGCATTTTTTTATACTCAATTAAAAGTAAATTAACGGGCTAATTTTTTATCTAAATAGGCACATGATTTAGTTAACGCCTTTTGACAAAATGATAAGTAATGTCGCGCTTTAGGATAGTAAAACGAAAAACACAATAAACCCGCCATAAAAAATATAAGTGAAGGGCCAGGTACAATCGCAAAAAATAATCCTAGCAAAATAAATAACACGCCACTGATCTGTAATAGTAATTTTTTCATATAACACACCTCATTACTCGTTAACTTGAGTATAATTTAAGCTGCATTAAAATCGACTAAAAGAGTGTTACAAACTGTAAAATCTTCAATTTCTATTCGCCATCACCATGATATAATTAGTCAAATGCCCTAAAATATCGCCGTCATGATAGCAACAATTACACAGCAAGATGCCGCGACAGAACTTGTCGCTAACTACCTAAATACCATTGCAAACCAAGGTTTTACCGGAGATACCGACGCAAGTTATGCAACGCGTATTACCGCTTCAACCGATAACAGTGTGTATCAGCAAATACCGCAAGGTGTTATTTTTCCAAAAAGTGAAAAAGATATTCAACTCGCACTGCAAACTGCATCTCGCGACCCATTTTTATCATTAACTTTTGGCCCTCGTGGTGGCGGAACAGGTACAAACGGTCAATCGTTAACACCAGGTATTGTTGTAGATTTGTCTCGCTATATGCGCGAAATCCTCGAAATAAATGTAGAAGAAGGCTGGGTACGCGTTCAAACTGGCGTAATAAAAGATCAACTTAATGACTTTTTAAAACCTTATGGTTTTTCTTCTCACCCGATTTATCTACTAGTAACAGGGCAACTATTGGTGGCATGATAAGTACTGACGCCTCTGGGCAAGGTTCGTTAGTTTACGGAAAAACAAGCGATCATGTTTTAGGGCTTACAACTTATTTAGTCGATGGTACACCTATGTGTACCTCACCAATAGACATCGACAAAGCAAAAATTATAGCCGAGCAAGACTCTTTAATTGGTAGTTTATATAAAACAGTTTTAGATATTTCAGTTAATGAACGCGCAGCTATTTTAGCTAAGTTTCCACGGTTAAATAGGTTTTTAACCGGCTACGACCTAGAGCATGTACTAAGTGATGACTTACTTACTTTTGACATGAGCCGACTAATAACAGGTTCAGAAGGCTCATTAGGTATAGTAACTGAAGCTAAATTAAACCTAACGCATATTGCCGAATTCAAAACGCTTATTAATATCAAGTACGATAGCTTTGACTCAGCACTTCGTCATTCACCGTTTTTAGTTGATGCACGCGCAACATCGGTAGAAACCGTAGATAGCAAAGTTTTAAACTTAGCGCGTGAAGACATCATTTGGAATTTAGTATCGGACTTAATAACCGACGTACCAAATAAAGATATGCAAGGCCTTAACATGGTCGAGTTTAATGCAGTATCAAACGATGATATAAAAGACAAAGTAGACACGCTTTGTAAACTTCTAGACGAATGCGTAGCAAATCAAACTAATGGCGTTATTGGTTATCAGTTAACCAGTGATAAAAGCGATATACTAAAAATTTACGCAATGCGTAAAAAGTCTGTGGGTTTATTAGGTAATGTGAAAGGCAGTCAAAAACCACTCGCCTTTGCAGAAGACACCGCTGTACCGCCTGAAAACTTAGCAGATTATATTGTCGAATTTAGAGCATTACTCGACAGCCATAATTTACAGTATGGTATGTTTGGCCATGTTGATGCGGGCGTTTTACATGTGCGGCCGGCACTTGATATGTGTGACCCAGAACAAGAAAAACTACTGCGAACTATTTCAGATCAGGTCGTAAAACTAACCGCTAAGTACGGCGGTTTAATGTGGGGCGAGCACGGTAAAGGTTACCGAAGTGAATATAGTCCTGAATTTTTTGGTGAGCATTTATATACGCAACTTCGAAAAATAAAAACAGCTTTCGATCCTAATAATCGTATTAACCCTGGTAAAATATGCACTCCTATCGATAGTGAAGACTCACTAGTTAGTGTGGATGGACAAAAGAGATCACACTTCGATAAGCAAATATCAATAGAAGTTAAAACCAGTTTTAACAATGCAATGACCTGTAATGGTAATGGCATATGCTTTAATTACGATGAAAATTCACCTATGTGTCCATCGTATAAAGTAACTGGCGATCGCCGTAATTCACCAAAAGGACGCGCAAGTTTAATGCGCGAATGGCTTCGTCTACAAGAGTCAAAAAATGTAGATTTGCTCGAAGTAGAAAAGCAACTTAACAAAGGTGAAGTAATCACCTGGTGGGAACGTTTTGTTCATAGCCGCGAAAAACGAAAAGGTATTTACGACTTTTCTCACGAAGTAAAAGCGTCAATGGATGAATGTTTAGCATGTAAGGCATGTACAACAGCATGCCCAATTAAAGTAGATGTACCCACTTTTCGTTCGCGCTTTTTAAATTATTATCATAGTTATTATGCACGTCCGCTAAAAGATTACCTTGTTGGTAACATAGAAAACAGCGCGCCATTAATGGCAAAGTTTGCAAAAGTTATAAACCCAATTGTTAAAACATCATTAGTAAGCAATGTTATTAAAAAAACAGTTGGCTATGTTGATACACCACAGTTAAGTATTCCTGCACTTTCAAAGCGTATTACTAAAACACAAAAATTTGATTTTGATTTATTAAATAAATTAAATGCAGAGCAACAAAGTGAATATGTATTAATAGTACAAGACCCATTTACGAGCTTTTACGAAGCAGAACTAGTAGAAAGTTTTATTACTTTAATAACCCAACTCGGCAAAAAACCAATGCTATTACCTTTTAAACCAAATGGTAAACCGCAACACGTAAAAGGTTTTTTGCATGAATTTAAAGTTACAGCTAAAAATGCAGCTGAGTTTTTAAATAAATTAAATGATATTAATGCACCGCTAGTCGGTTTAGATGCTTCACTCGTTATGTGCTACCGCGATGAATATAATACAATTTTAGAAAATAACCGTGGTGAATTTAACGTGCAACTTGCCCATGAATGGCTCGAAACACAATCGTTTAAAACACTCAGTGCAAAGCAAAATACAGATACCGAATTTACATTACTGAGTCACTGTACTGAAACAACTGCACTGCCAAAAGCGGCAAATGTTTGGCAAACAATTTTCAGTGATATTGGTTTAACATTAAAAACAACAAATACAGGTTGCTGTGGAATGGCGGGAACTTATGGTCACGAAGCACAAAATCAGGATAACTCACGTGCACTTTACGAAATGAGTTGGAAACCAATTGTAGATAAAAATAAACCAGAGCAACTTTTATCTACGGGCTTTTCTTGTCGTAGCCAAGTTAAACGTTTTGAAAAGTTTAAACCAAAACACCCAATTGAATTACTCGCACAGGTACTTAGCTAATAAAAGTTAAAAAAAGGCGTAACTTAAAAATAAGTTACGCCTTTTTTTATTTATACCCATTCGCTTAATTAAATGATCGTTTTTGAGGCTGGAAAAACGCCTTGATACCTCGGCAAAAAATTCACTAATTTTTATAAAAGCTATTTAGATTTTTTAGCGAAACTGTCTGCAATTGGCTTTGTACTTATACCGTGAATAAATACACTAAACAAAATAGTCGTCATTGCTATTGTCGCTATTTGATATTTGTTTTCTATTTGCGTATCTATCACCATCAATGTAAAAACAATTGATGCTAATCCTCTTGGTCCAAACCACGCAAATGTAAAACGCTCTTTAATACTCAATGCCGTAAACTGCAGAGACAGCATAACTGGGATTATTCTAATCAATGTTGTACTTAACAAAGCGTAAATTATAATTTCAGTATTTAATTTAGGAATAACTAAGTAAGCACAAACAAACCCGAACAAGCACCAAATCATTAACGATGTGAAATCTGCGATATGCTCTGAGTCTTCAATTAATTCTGTTCTAACTTCTTCGGTCGAAAATTTATCAAATAATAAACCGGCAATAAACACCGCAATAAATCCACTGCCATGAAAATACTGAGTGACAGAAAAAACAGCCATAGCAAAACCGAGTAATAAAAACGGACTGGTATTTTGTGCAAAGTAATGACGTTTCATTGCAAAGTTTAAACTCGGTATAAAAACAGCAATACTTGTAATAGCTATTAATAAAGCCAAGCCAAGCTCTCGTCCAAACACACTTAATGTTTGTGTTGCTGTAATAGCTGAATCAGGATTTTTAGCGAGTAATATAAATATTAAAAATATGGGTACGCATAATCCATCGTTCAAACCACTTTCAGTATTTATTCCTTCGCGTATTTTTTCAGGCACTTGTGTACTTGCTAGTAACCCTTTACTTAATGCCGCATCAGTAGGTGTTAAAATAATAGCGAGCAAAGCCGCTTGAATAAGTGAAAGCTCAGCAAAGAAAAATAAAGCAACAGCAATACCGAGTAATAAAGTTAAGGGTAGGGCAACAAACAACAGTAAACTAGGATACTGAAAACTATGCCTTAATACACTTAGCTTTGATTTAGCTGCATCAGAAAATAAAAATATACATAGCGTAAGCTCTATAAATGGTAATAAAAGATCAACGCCTTCTTTTATTTTATCCCCTTCGTTGGGTAGCATAAAAGCTAAACATATTCCGCCAACAACAAAAAACATTGGGCCTGTTACTTCTGTTTTTTCTAACTGGCGAAGTGTTAAAGAATAAATTAAAAATAATCCGCCTATAAATGCTATTACTAAATACTCCATTAAATTTTCCTTTTAAGTCCTGATTTTGCTCGCTCTTTAATATTTGTTTGAATATAAATTTGATCGGTAGTCGCAATTTTAGAATGACCTAAATCTTCTGATAAATGTTTGAGCGGTCTGGTTTGTGCATCATGTGTTGCACCAGTATGACGAAGCCAATGCGCAGTTGCAGCGCCAAGTTGTTCAGCATCATCTTTAAAACCATCATCGAGTAATGATTGCTGTGCATAATCAAAACTTTGTTGTACTAAACGCCTAATTTGCCTTACGGTCATACCACCTTGCCCGCGAATTTTATGAACCAAAGGATCTGACTCATCAACACGGGGAAGGGCAGGTAAACCTCTGTATAGTCTATAACGTTTTAAATATTCAACAAAATCATCGCTTAAGGTTACATCTCGTAATTTATTACCTTTTCCCATTATCCGTAAAAACCAAAAACCATCATTATCTTGCCAAAAATGAGACATCACCGGCGACCATTGTGGGCGCTCAGATAATTCTGAAATTCGTAAATAAAGACCTTTTAAGCAGGCAAGCGTAAATAAATTTCGCTCTAAATCAGGGTTATGTTCGCATAAATCACGCGTTACACCAAAAACGTATTCCCATTGAATATCGCTTAATGTGTCTGGAATTTGAATTTGTGATTGAACAACTAAGTACGGACTATTTTTTTTAACAACAGGGACAAAGTTAGCAAATGTTTTTTCTTCTAGTAGGGCAAACTTATAAAACACATTTAATGCTGTAAACATAGACGATAAAGTTTGTTGGCTGGCAGTTGATTCTTTAAGCATAAAAGGGCGCCAGTTTTGATTTAATCTACGAATTCCTTGTTCATCTTTATAACGCCATTGCACTGAAGTTGCAGCCCATGCTTTATCGGGTTCGACCATAAAATCAACGTAAGCTTCAATATCTTCACGTTTTAAATCAAATACTGATTTTTCTGCTATTAACCACGACCATAAATAAAAGCGTTCAAGCTCATTTCGAAAACGACTATAAGTGGCTTCTGACTTTCGGCCATAAACATATAAAAACTGATACAAGAATGTCAGATCGGCTTTTGATTCAGTTACAGTCAAGCCAATTTCCTGTATAAAGGATGCAAGTTCTGGGTATTCTGAATTGAGAGTACCGTCATCTAGATGGGCAATTTGATATCTTAATTGTTTTAACGTATCAACCAAAGCAACAAGCATAATGTATAAATATTCAATTAAATAATAGACTTACAGAATAACGTTAAAGTCCGATACTGTCTAGTATTGGACATAGTAAAGCTCTAATTATTTTAATACCATGATTATTCTATGGTTGTTGGTTGCTATATCTTATTAAGGAAAAATCATGAAAAAACTAATTATACTAAGTGTACTTGCTTTAACTGTTACGTTAACTGGGTGTGCTACTACAGGTAGTGCATCGCCAAGCGAAAAACGTTCACTTGTACAAAGTATGAAAACAAACACATTAGATAAATTATACGCTGAAAAACCTGATGTTAAAAAACAAATTGCTAACTCTGCTGGTTATGCTGTATTCGATAACGCGAATGTAAATGTAGTGCTTGCTAGCTTTGGCGGTGGTTACGGTGTTGTTAGAAATAATCTTACAGGTAAATCAACTTACATGAATATGGGTGAAGCCGGTTTAGGACTTGGTTTAGGCGTTAAAGATTTTAACGTTGTAATGGTTTTTCATAACCAAGCTGCACTAAATAGATTTATTGAACATGGTTGGGCTTTTGGCGGAAACGCTGATGCAGCAGCTAAATATGAAGATAAAGGTGGTGCTTTGGTTGCCGAAGCGATTGCAGATCAAGTTACTGTATATTCTGTAACCGAAAACGGCCTTGCACTACAAGCTGTATTAAAAGGTACTAAGTTTTGGGTTGATTCAGAGCTTAATTAACCACCAAATTACTCTCCTAAAAGCGAGGTGGTTTGTATAATCACGCTCGCTTTATTAAAACCAATGCAATTTAACATAACGTAATTTATGGGCTGAACCTAAGTATTTACACCTAAACAGAAAAATATACTTTTGGTAAGTTACTTTCTGAAACATATTTGTTATTTGCGTATTGAAACTAAAAATGGGAAAATTATAAGGATGTCTAAATTATATATACAAAAACAGTATGTGTTTTAGAAAAATAAAATTTAGTGATTTTAATCATTACTTACTAACAAGGAAATAGTTGTGTTATTTGAATGGGATGATAATAAAAATAGTAAAAATATAGATAAGCATGGTATCGATTTCAATGATGCTGTGACTATATTTGATGATGATGAAAGAATTGAAGCTATAGATGACCGTAATGATTATGGTGAAGAGCGGATACAAGTTATTGGAGAAGCTAAGCCCGGTGTTTTAATGGTTGTCTATACATGGAGAAAAAGTGGTACTTCAAGGCGAATGATTTCTGCTAGAACTGCCAGTCAAAAAGAACGTGTTGTGTATCAAAGTATGAAAGCGAGATAAATTTATGTCAGAAACTCATATTAAAAGAAACAAAGATGACTCTGTAGATGGAAAGACTGACTACGAGCGCCTAAAAAAAATGACTGAAGGTGAGATCGAGGAAAATGCAAAAGATGATCCCGATGCTCCACTCTTAACAGATGAAGAACTGAAAAAATTCAAAAAAGTTAAAAAATCAAAGGATTGATAATGGAAAATAAAATTACTAAAAATTATATCAAGGGCAATAAATCTACGGGCAAGACTAACTGGTCAACTGTAGTAGTAAGTTCTAACGAGCCGAAAATAGATGAGGAAAATCCCGAATTAGTTGGTAAAAAACAATTTAAGAAAGTAATAAAAAATAAATAAAGAGCGCTTTATGAAAGTGCTTAATTTGTACAACAGTTATCATTTCGACAATATTATTTCTAAATTAATACACTAAAATAAAAGGGCTTTCTGCCCTTTTATTATTAATAGCAGACCGTAATTTATGGGCTTATAGTTCATATCCACCTCAATTTGCTATAGAACAATAATTCTAAAGTTTTCATTCAGTGTAAATTACCAATACTATTTAATATCAAACTTTAAGTTATTTAATTTCTTGTCAAACGTCTCAGCCAATTTCTCAGTTTCACTAAAAACGGTATTCCAATATTTAATACGTGTATCTGCATCAAGATCGGTAAAGTCATTCCTATCTGGAATTTTTCCGTACGGTAAGCTTGCTACAAATTCTTTTGATGGAGTAATCATCACAACGTTATCGTAATTAAGTGGTGATACTTTGCGTTTTAAATTTTTATCGAACCACCCTGCTTTTGGCTCTGAATTAAAATGCGGATATAAAATTAAGCCTGGGTTATTAATTTTTAAGTCAAAGTGGTAATCAATTATTCCGCCATCGCGATATATTCCTTGCGGCGAGCCTGCAATATTTTTTATGCCTTGCATAACAAGTGGTATTGAACCCGATGCAAGTAACGCGTCTTTTAAATTATTTTGAGTAAGCGCTATGTTTTGCGTTTTAAAATTGTAGCTGTCGGTAATTGATAAGTCACTTGTTGCTGGGCCAAATATAAAACGCTCATACTGCGAGCCTAATAATTTTCGGTTAACGCGGTTTAGCATATAACTTTTTGATAAACCCAGTAGTTGTATAAATTTATTTTCGCTGGCAATAAAGCCATTTGATTTTGCCACTATAAAGTGTGCTTTAAATACGGGGTTATTTATAATTTCGGTTACGCCGTTATCGCCAAAAACATCTTCAAGTAATGCGCGCGCTTTTATTGTTATTTCATTTTGTGTTGGTTTATTACTAGAGTATCGGGTTTGCGAATACGATTTTGCTAATCGCTCAATGGCAGCAACGGGATCGTTTTGTGCAAAACACGCTGAGCGAAAAGCGCCAGCAGATGACCCAATTAAATTAAGTGGTTGGGTACGGTTTTTAAAAAATTCACCAAAAATATACTTATCCAACCCAAATAATGTAAACCACTTTGGCCCACCACTTGCGCCTAAAAATGAGGTGAAAAGTTCAGGTTTAAAGCCCTGTTCGTTAATAATTTTAGCCGCTGTTTTCCCTGCGTGAATCTCGATCATCTAAAAACGTGTACCTTTTATTTTGGTTGCTTCTGTTATTTTCACAATACTGAAAGTGAATACTTATGCAAAACAAAAAGCGATTTTATGTTGCCATAAAACCGCTTTTTATAGTTAAGTGTGCTGAATTAGTCCCAAATGCCGTCTTCGCATTTGCCCTGTACTTTTACATCTTTTACTTTAAATTCGGGCTCTAAACCTTTGTCTCTTTGTGCGTGGTAATCGCTCGTGACAGACAAAATAGTCGGCGTTAACAGTATAATAGCGATAACGTTAACCACTGTCATTAACCCTAAGGCAATATCGGCTAAATCCCAGACTTCTTTTAATGTGGCCGATGCGCCCCACAACATCATTGATAAATAAAGCAAAGTGTAAATGCCGCGCCCTACTTTGTTGTCGAGCTTAAATAAGTGCAAGTTGCTCTCTGCATAGGCGTAGTTTGCCACCACCGATGTAAAAGCAAATAAGGTAATAGCGGCTGCGACAAAATAAACACCACCTTGTGCTAAATGAGCAGTCATCGCGCTTTGTGTTAAACGAATGCCTTCCATTTCACCGCTTATGTCTATATCGGCTAATAAAATGATCACCGCGGTACAGCTACACAGTACGATTGTATCGAAAAATACGCCTAGCATTTGTATGTAACCTTGCGTTACAGGGTGATTAGGAATTGGGCTGGCACTTGCTGAAGCATGCGGCACACTACCTGCACCGGCCTCATTAGAATATAAACCACGTTGAATACCGTTTTTAATGGCAGCGCCCATTGCACCGGCGCCTGCTTCTTGTAAACCAAACGCTGATAAAAATATATCTTTAAGCATGGCGGGTACTTGCGTAAAATTTATAATCGTAATAATAACGGCGGCAAGTACAAATACAATGCCCATTATTGGCACAACACGCTCTGCAAATCGGGCAATTGCTTTAAAGCCACCGAGTATAATTGAGCCTGCTAGTACGGTAATAACCAGGCCTGAATAAAATGTAGGAACTTCAAACGCGTAGTTAAGTGCGTCGGTAATTGTGTTAGTTTGCATTGCGCTAAACGTAAAGCCGTAACCTAAAAACAAACACGCGGCAAACATAATGGCAAACGCCCGGCTACCCAAACCTTGTTGAATATAATACGCAGGGCCGCCTCTAAACTCGCCGCCACTATCACGCACTTTATATACTTGCCCAAGTACACTTTCGGCAAAGCCTGTAGCCATACCCAATATGGCTATTACCCACATCCAAAATATAGCGCCGCTGCCGCCAAGTGAAATTGCAACCGCCACACCGGCTAAATTACCAGTACCTACTCGTGCGCAAAGCCCTGTACACAATGCTTGGAATGATGAAATGTCGTTTTTTTTACATTTGCTACTGCCTTTTAAAAGGCTAAACATATGTTTAAATTTAAGTATTTGAATTGCTTTTAGTCGTACTGAAAACCATACCCCCGTAAACAAGAGTATATAAATAAGTACTTGCCCTTCTCCCCATAAAAGGTTGTTTACGCTTTTGACGACGGTATCGAACATTGCTAATTCCTTCTTATATTTTTTATATTAATACCCTTTTTTGGGTATAACGGCATTTGCTTACGACATCGACTAAAAATTTAATGCAAATAAGGCAGCTAAGCTGCCTTAAAACTATACATTATTTATTTTGCAAATGAACTCCTGCAATCATGCACCTAACTGAGCCACCAGCCGACTCAATAGTCGGTATTGGTAATGGCACAAGCTTAGCCGTTTTTTGTATAACTGTTATTTGTGCCGGTTTAAGTGCATTAAACGCAGTTTGCGATAAGGCTAAAATACGACCATTTTTACCTTGTAGCTCAATAGCATTGCCACAAAAGTTATTAATTTGCTCAAGCGTTAAATCGATCACTTGATGATGGCTTTTTAAAAAATGTTTAGCTAACTGTGCACGTTGTTCAATTGGCACCATATTTAAACTGATCATTACAAATTTTGTAGCAATACACATTAAAACATTAGTGTGATAAACCGCAGTTCCTTGTTCGTCATATGCGTTAAACACTATGGGTGATAGTTTTAATTGCTCACATATTGTATTAACCACCGACTTGGTAGTTCTTTTTGATTCTACCGCGTAAGCGAGTTTATTTTGATGATCGATAACCAGTGAACCAGTGCCTTCAAGGAATGAATTTTCTTTCGATAAAAATGAATAATCAGTCACTGAAGACACTTTATAGTGATCCGTTAAAAAATCAATAATATCTTTTCGATATTCTAACCTTCTGTTTTCTACAAACATTGGATAGATTATTAATTGGCCACTTTGATGAGTTGAAAACCAATTGTTAGGAAAAACTGAATCGGGAGTGCGTGTTTGCTCATCTTCAAAAAGGTGAACTGTTACCCCTTCATTTTTTAATATTTGTACGGCATTAGTCACTTCTTTAAATGCTTGTTCACTTTGATTTTGTGCTAAGCATTCACTTTGAAATGCGTTATCGAGCATTGTGTGGGGGTTAGATGTAAAGTGGTGTGGCCTTACCATCACTACAGCATTGGGGGCTTGGTTTACTTCGATCATGCCACGTGCTCTTTTACTAATGGTTGTTCACTAAGCACTGAAAATAAATTACGAGGGTCCGCTTGTTGTGTAATTAAATCAAGCAAAGCAAACTCGCCCGTTTTAATTAACTCATCGCGTATAAATACCAGTGCGGTAAAGTCTTCGCTCGCAAAGCCAACGCCGTCAAAAATGGTTAATTCATCTTGGCTAGTACGCCCAAGCGACTGCTTATTAATAACTTTATGAAACTCAGTTACTGTAAAGCTTGGACTCATTTGTTGAATTTCGCCCTCTATTCGAGTTTGTGGCTCGTACTCAACAAATACATTAGCACGCTCAAGCAATCTAGCATCTAACTCTGTTTTACCTGGGCAATCACCACCTATGGCATTAATGTGCACACCTTGTGGGATCATGTCATTTGTTAAAATAGTGGCGTTAGTTTTATCAGCAGTACAGGTAGTGATAATATCTGCACCTTTTACTGCCTCTTGTACACTATTACAAATAGTCACGTTTAATCCGCATGCACTTAAATTAGCAAATACTTTTTTAGAGGCGCTTTTATCTATATCGTATAAACGAATATGCGTAATACCTAGTACCGCTTTAAAAGCGAGTGCCTGAAACTCTGATTGAGCACCGTTGCCTATTAAAGTAAGGGTTGTCGAGTTTTTAGGTGCTAAATATTTAGCTACCATTGCAGAAGTTGCGGCTGTACGTAGTGCTGTTAGTAAACACATTTCGCTTATCATAACCGGATAGCCACTATCTACATCGGCTAAAATACCAAATGCAGCGACTGTTTGAAGTTCTCTAAAGATGTTTTTTGGGTGACCATTTACATATTTACAGCTGAACATTTGGCCATCACTCACTGGCATTAGCTCTATTACACCCTCTGGTGAGTGTGCTGCATACCTAGGTGACTTATCAAACTCTGTCCAACGGGCAAAGTCGGTTTCTAATTTATGTGTTAGATCTAGCAAAACGTTTTCGACCCCTAAGCTATTTATAAGCTTAGCCATTGCCTGAACGCTAACAAATGGAACGCCTTGTTTTGGCTGTGCTATAAAATGACTCATGTTGAAACCTCTTGAATAAATGTATTAGTTAATTTAAAACAAGTTTAGCGAGGCTACGTGCTATTTAATATGGCAATTAATTACACAAATAGTACTGATTTTTATCATTTTGCTATGCAGTTATGTACAATTTATGTATTTTGGTCAGTAACTTCTTTTAAAGGTTTGATTTATGACTCCCTATATTTATGACTCTCTTGATAATGCTTTAATAGCAGAATTACGAAAAGACGGCCGCGCTTCTATTTCAGCTTTAGCCGGTTCTTTAAATGTATCACGCGGGACAGTGCAAAATAGGTTAGACAGATTAGTTAGCTCAGGCGCTATATTAGGGTTTACTGTACGCGTTCACGAACACATAGAAACAGAAGCCGTGCGCGCAATTATGATGATAGAAGTCGTTGGTAAATCTACCTCACAAGTAATTAAAACAATGCGCGGAATACCCGAGCTTATAAAATTACACACCACCAATGGTGCATGGGATTTAGTTGCAGAGCTTCAAGCTGCAAACTTAAGTGAGTTTGATGGAGTGTTAAGGCAAGTACGCGAAATTGACGGTATTTTAAATAGTGAAACAAGCATATTGCTTTCATCAACTTAAGTTATTTTTAATATTTCAATTGAAAAATTTTTGAATGAATAATACTGCAACTTCAAGTTCCAGTATTATTCATGATTTGGGTATCCGATTGGCTTCATTGTAACGATACTCGCTTTGTGAGTAGTTATGCGTATTGCTGATCTCAAATTGGCTTTGCTGCGCTAAATAAGATCGACCTGCAGCCAAGCCTAATTTATGATCAAAACGTAAATCGTTATTTGAACTACCTAATAATTTGCTATGCAGTTTTTCGTCTGCAAAAATTTGTATTATTTCCACATCACTTGGTGGATTTGCAATAAACTCAAGCTCATCTAAATACGCTTTTTCGTGCTGTATTAAGTAGTCCAATGTTTTTGGACAATAACCTGATGCAATAGCAAATGTTCTTAGCTTTTGCACCCATGCAGATTGCGCTTGAAAATTAGCGTCAACCGTTCTTATTACAACAATTTTACGTGCACCTCGGTTGTAAGCTTCACGCACGGGAAGTGGTGCGGCTAAACCGCCGTCTAGATAAAAATCGCTCTGTGCTTGTTCTTCAACAAGATGTGTTTCATTCGCTGCTTTTGCGTTTAACCAAGGTGTTAGCTTTACACCTTGTTTGTATAAAAACGGCAGTGCGCTAGAAGCCTTTAACAAATCACGCCATTGACCACTATCACCAGTTGGCGATAAGTAATAAGCTTTTCTGTCTCGTGCATTTGTAGCTGTTATAAGTAGTTCACGCTCACCTAAACTAGTTTTAGCTGTTTTGAAATCTATAGCTCTGTTTACTTCAGTGGTTTTGTCAAAGTACCAATCTAAATCAACTATATGCTTACCCACTAATCCGCGACCAAGCTGAAAAAAACGCTTATTACGCGAAAGCCCTCTGATCAGGCGTTTAGCGTAGCCTTTTTGACGCGCTAAGTAGCTAGTTAAGTTTTGCGAACCCGCTGAAGTGCCAATAAATAAATCAAAAGGGTCATAGCTTTGTTCTAACCACGCATCAAGTACGCCCGCTGTGAAGATCCCTCGCTGCCCGCCACCTTCAGCAACCAGTGCAACTTTTGGTTGCGCTGTTTTGTTAACTGAATTAGCTGTTGCGGTGTTTAGAGAGTTCACGGTGTACCTGCCTTTAATTTTATGATGTCTGGTTTAATAGCTACATTATAAAAAACAAAAGTGATATCTTAAAATTGATTGTTTAAATCAGTTCGATTGAAAAAACAGAACGGTATATAAAGCAAAATATGTACTAAAAATAGCAATCAAATTTACTTTGAATATTTAAATAACAAATACAGACATCACTTAAAGTTAATAAAATGAGTAAACTAATTTAACTTTTAATGATGTCTGTATGTTAACAAGCCCAGAATGTACGCTTGCTTAACTAACTATATATTAGTGCTTTATTTCCATTAAAATTTCGAGTGCACGGTGGCGTTTTTCACTATCGAATACATCATTGGTAAATATAAACTCATCTACTTCTAGCTGTTTCGCTATCATCTCTAACTTGTGTTTAATACTTACATGTCCGCCTACTACGCTTAGGCTTAAAAAGTTCTCTACATGAGCGCGTTCTTGTTCGCTCCATAACCCGTCCATACTTTCAACGGGTGGTTTTAACCACAGCTCGTTACCGCGTATAAGTTCGAGCACACGTTGCTTAGAAGTAGTCGACAAATATTGCGCTTCATCGTCGGTATCTGCAGCCACTAAAGGCAGTGCAAGCATGACGTATGGCTTATCAAGTACGCTTGATGCTTTAAATTCACGCTTATACAGCGCTATTGCCTCGTGCACAAAACGCGGTGCAAAATGCCCTGCAAATACATACGGTAACCCTTTTTGCGCCGCTAACTGCGCGCTAAATAAACTCGAGCCTAATAGCCAAATAGGCACGTTTGTGTTCTCCCCCGGTATAGCACGTACAGGGTGTGTACCATTGTAAGGACCTAACAATGTTTGCAGCTCAGTTACTTCACCTGGAAAGTTTTCTGCGCGGCTCATATCGTTATTTAGTGCACGACTTGTTACAGGATCGCTACCTGGTGCACGCCCTAACCCTAAATCTATTCGCCCTGGATATAAGCTCTCTAACGTACCAAATTGTTCAGCAACAACTAATGGGGAGTGGTTTGGCAGCATAATACCGCCCGATCCAACGCGTATCTTTTTGGTATTACCTGCAATATGGCCAACCAAAATTGAAGTGGCCGCACAAATTATACCTGGCATATTATGATGCTCAGCAAGCCAAAAACGGTTAAAGCCAAGCTCATCAGCACGTTGAGCGTATTTAGTACTTTTATGAAGAGTGTTAGTTACGCTGTCCCCTTTGATCATGGGGGCAAGTTCTAATAACGAAAAAGGAATGGAATTTAACAAAATAGCAGCTCCTAAAAATGCATGCTAACAATGTATTACATCATTAGCATAAAACACTTAAATGGGTCTGCTATTAGGTCAATTCAAGTTACGCAGTGGTATTAGAGCAAAATAGGTATATGTTATTTTGCTCTAAGGTATTCAGGCAAGCTGTGCATCACGTTGGCGCTGCATTTTATAGCCTTCTGAATCCACGCCTTTTTTCCAATATCCTGAGGAAACAATATTACCGCGCGGTATATTAAATTGCTCTGTTAACAATGTTTTTGCCCTACGAACAAGCCCAGCTTCCAATGCCATAAATACAATGGGAGGCTCTGCTGTAATGTGCAAATTTTGAAGCGCGCTAAGTAGCGCCTCGTCAGCGTTGTCGGTAACAAGCCAATTAACATCGCGGCTTGTTTCTAAATCAATAATATCTTTTTCGGTGGGTACATGTACAAAGGCATCAATTTTTGAAATTAAAGGTAATTGCTGCACATACCCTTTTATTGCATTTACCGATGTTAAATCGCCGAGCAATACATAATGCGAATGCGCATAATTATCTAGCTTTTTAGGGCCAGGACCTGCAATACCTAACTCGTCGCCTACTTTTGCAATTTTAGCCCAGTCAGTTGCCGGACCTTGGTGCATATTTATCACAAAATCAAGTGTTAGCGAGCCTGTTTGTGCATCTACATGCCTTATTGTATATGACCGTATACAGGCTGTTTTTAAGTTAAAATCTACTTCACCATCTTTTGGAAATAGTACTTTTACATAGTTACCAATGTACTGTGAGGTTAAGTCGTTAAAATCTTCAGAGCCTACAACAATGCGCTGTAAATGCGGTGTGATTTGCTCTGTACTTAATACGTTGGCTTTGCGAACTTGTTTACTCATGTATTACCTCGTTTTACAAAACTTAGACTTTAATACCAACCTGCTATAAAAAGCAGGCATTGCACAACGCCCCATTGGTTGATAAAATCAACTATAACAAGTTAATTGACTTTGTCAACTATATTGAGAGTTCTATGAATACACCTTTATCAAATACGCTGTTTGAATTAATGCAAAATTACCGTGTAACAATTCGTGAAGCAATTAACGCAGGCGAACTGGGTATTAATGCTATGCACGTACGCTGCATGCATATTATCGCGAACGTAAATAACTGTACGGCTAACGATATTGTTACTAAAACGCAGCGCGATAAAGCGCAAATAGCACGTTTAATTAAAGATCTTATTAGCTTAAATTTAATTAATAAACAGGCGAGTGAGCATGATAAACGCTGCTTTATTTTATCGCTCACAGAGCAAGGTAAAGTTCTTTTTGATAAGTTATTAGCCTCAGAGCAAAAAATAAATAATCAAATGTGTAAAAACTTAAACCCTCAACAAATCAAAGACTTTTTAGATACCGCACAACAAATGATCAAAAACATGGATTGATCAGCCATACATTCTTGGCATAACTTACACAAAACGCATATACTGTACACTTATACAGTATATGCGTTTTAGGTTGTGTTATGTTTGTCATTCCCATTTATATAGAAGCAGGCGTGTGTGGTTTTGAATCACCCGCAGCGCAATACACCGAGCTAGGTGTAACCCTTGATGAGCTTTTAATAAAGCATCCAGATGCTACGTTTATTGGTATTGCATCGGGTAACTCTATGCAAGAAGTCGGAATTTTTGAAGGTGACTTATTAGTTATCGACCGTGCAGAGCCGGTAAAAAATGGTGACGTTATTGTTGCTAACTTAAATGGTCTTTTTGTATGCAAACTGCTTGATAAAACCAATGCGCGGCTGCTTTCAGCTTCCTCTTTACATAAGCCTGTACAACTAACCTCTGCAGACGAGTTTCAGCTCGAAGGCGTAGTAACGCTATCGATAAGAATGCACAGGCAAAGCCCAGAGTTACTAAAATGTATGCCTTAGTTGATGCTGTGTCATTTTATGCCAGTGCCGAAAAAGTATTCGACCCTGCTATTCGATCCAAACCCGTGGTTGTACTTACTAATAACGATGGCTGTGTATGCGCTATTTGCCCTATTGCTCGGCGCTTAAATATTCCTAAATTTGGCCCGTACTTTAAAGTTAAGCATTTACTTGAGCAAAACAACGTTGTTATTCGTTCTAGCAATTACGAGCTTTATGCTGATTTAAGCGACAAGATGATGAATATTATTGGCCGCTTTTGCGATACACAACACATATACAGTATTGATGAATCGTTTTTGCACTTTAATGGCTACACATCATTAATTAAAGACTGGCACGAATACGGCCATACAATAAGGCGCACAGTGTGGCGCGAAACGAAGCTTCCTGTAGGTGTAGGTTTTGGCCCAACCCCTACTTTAGCAAAAGCCGCTAACCACGCCGCTAAAAAACTCAGTGGTTTTAATGGTGTAGCAGTCATAAATAGCGAACAAACTCGCCAAGCTATTTTACAGAGAATGAGCTGCGAAGATGTATGGGGAATAGGCCGGCGACTAGCTAAAAAGCTTAAAATAATGAATATACACACCGCCTGGGATCTTGCTCAGCAAAACCCTAAAGCAATGCGCCGTGCATTTAGTGTGGTTGTTGAACGTACAGTAAGCGAGCTTAACGGGATAACATGTTTAAACTGGGATGATGTACGACAAGACAAGCGGGAAATTTATTCGACCCGTAGTTTTGGAGAGCGCATATGTGAGCCAACAGCCCTTAAAACGGCGCTAATTAACCATGTAACCACAGTGGCTAATAAACTAAGAGCGCAACGTTCGCTCACTCACCAGCTTTATATTTTTGCAGCCAGTGGCGCGCACGAAAATAGATATTATAAAAAGTCGTTTGTGTATAAGTTCCCCTCACCCACTAACGATACCTGCGTGATGGCTAATGCTGTATCTGAGGTATTTGATCAAATATACCAACCTGCAGTTAGGTTTTACAAGTGTGGTGTAGGCGCTTTAGAACTTACGTCACAGCAATTTCAACAAAGTGATTTGTTTAACCAACGTACTGACAACCCACAATTAATGAGTTGCCTAGATGCTATAAATACACGGTATGGGAAAGGAATGCTTAGTTTAGCTAGTAGTAAATTAAATGACCGGTGGCACATGAACCGTGATTTTTTGTCGCCGCAGTACACCACGCGTTGGCGCGATATCCCTAAAATATACTGCGAATGATTTGCTACTTACTACTTACTAGATGCTTTGTTTACTTTCATCTGCTTTTTTAAATGTGCACTCTACACTGGGTTTGCTCAATGTGTACTTTAGTGTGTTATCAGCTAAAAATTGGATGCTTTGGCTAATTGTTTTTTCGTTTATTGCATCTTCACAACGGCTCATTCTTAAACCGTTTTCAAGGCCATCACTTTTATATTTAAGTGTGCTGGTTATAAAACAAAAGTTTGGTTTTTTAATGGTTCGGGTACCATTGTGGAGCGATCCAAATATAATTTGCTTACCTAGTTTAAAACCCGCACTTGCATCACTTTCATCTGTCAAACTCAAATTACTATTAACACATAATCCAGAATTAGCCGACACAACTTCGTAGGCTCCCAATTTTGACTTTAAAAGCGGTATAAATCGTGTTTTATTACTCGGCTCAGAAAAAGCATTTGCACTTGTAAAAGCGACAGTTAATAAAGCGAGTGTTAAATATTTCATTTCGTGGGTGTATCCTCGTGAGTCAGCGTGTTAAATAATAGCAAAATGCCTAATCACTTAGCTTTTATAACTTTTAACAACTATAACAGAGATTTACTATAAAAGGAGAGAAGTCGTATTCAGGAACCAAGGCGTGAGCAGCTAGCGGAAGCTTTGCTCGACTATTACTTATTCTTACATGTGTAAGCCAGTAAGGTAACGCAGAAGCAATTACCGAGCTCACTAGGTTACACACCTCGTGCCGCGATTAAATCCCTCTAGATTAAATACGTTTAAATCAACAAAGATTCCTCCTAGATACTGCATTACAAACCATTTTGCTGTTAAGTACTTTAGTTAATACGTACTTAAACAACAAAACGATTTATATCAATGCGCTTACTTGTAAGGAGACATTGGACTCATTAAATTGTTTAGGTAGTACAAAAATTACTGTTTATTTTATTGCCAATACTTTGCAAATAATAAAGGGTAGCTTTGCTTTAAAAACTTAGGTTTGTCTTTAAAACGTTTACCTTTGGGTTCATCGCTGCCTGATGGAATAAACGGCAATTCGTCTTCGCTGCGTTCTTCAAATAATAAACCGGCTATTAAATCATACTCATCAATGTACGGATAAGGCTGCTCGTTCAAGTAATAAACAGGTGTACACTGCGCTATCGAGTCAGCATTTTCTAAGGCGTTTTCAAATACTGTTTTACCGCGAGAAATTAACCAACATCTAAACTCGCTAAAACCGTAATCGTCGTTACACCCAGCCATCACAAAGGCAGCGCCAAACAAATCCCAGGTAAAGCATTTGCGCATATGTATGCCAAAGTGCTTATCAAAATCAATAAGGTGTTGATCGCTTAAATCATTAAGTTTAGTTTTTAGGTTATCGCTCACACTTTGCGGATCGAGCCCTAAATCAGGCGTGGTTACTAATTCCCAAAAAGCCTGTTCTGTTAACGCTGCCATTATAAAATCTCTTTTACTCGGCCAACTTGACCATCTTCTAAACGTACTTTAATACCGTGCGGGTGATTAGGTGATTTTGTTAAAAGACGCTCAACAACACCTTCGGTTAATGTACCGCTGCGTTGATCTTCTTTTAATACAATATTTACTGTTATGCCTGGTGAAATTTGCGAACGCGTAGGAACGGCCATAATTGAAACCTTTAAAGTAATTTATGTAATTATAAACATCACTGTGCTGTCAAACCAACTAAACCACTATTAATTGGCGAAAAATAAGATATGTGCTGGTTTTGCGTCCAACTTAATACTCGTAAGCTCTTTGAGTATTATATTTGTTAATTCGTCAAGCTGCGGTGTTGCACTTTCAAGAGCTATATCATCATTAAAAAAGCACTGCACTTTTAACGTGTTTGTTTCGTTATTTAAATCCACTGAATGCGTTAAATAGTGAAAGCCAAATACGGTTTCTTTTATTGTTTCACACGCAATAGTCAATACTGAGCGGATTTGCTTATCGCGTTGTTTTTGAGTTTTAGTCATAAATGTACTAGCGCTACTTATTTAGTCTGGGCTTGCTGCTGCTTTTTAAACTCTTCGTAATTAGAGTCCTGTTTATTTAAGCATTCGTAATATTCTTTATCCGCTTTATAGTTGCACTCATCAAGACGTGCAGATTGAACTTCGTGAAAACGTGCATCAGAGCTGCAACCAGCCAAAATACAAAATCCGATAATAAGTAATGCGCTGTTTTTTAGTTTATTGATAAACATTAAATTTCCTTACACTTTCGATATCGAAAAAGCGTTAAAATATTATTGTATATTAGCGTCCTAAAATTTTAATTTTCAAAGGTTCTACTATTATTTTTATGTAGCGATGCTAACAATTGCCAGCTAACGACATAAATACTCTATCAGTCCTCAAAATCTTGTTTCCGCGCTTCTGACAATGCTGATGCTAGTAACCCGGTCGGTACAGCAACAATACCAAGACCTATTGTTAGAATAAAGAATGTAAATATTTTCCCTCCGACAGTAACCGGATACATATCGCCATACCCAACCGTAGTTAAAGTTGTTACGGACCACCAAAGAGAATGAAATACAGAACTAAATTGTTCTGGTTGAGCATCACTTTCGCAGTAGTAAATACCTACAGCAGATAAATAAAGCATAATAGCAGCAACAAAACCAAAAAGAATTAGTTCTTCTTTAGCTATTACTAACGCTCTATGAAAACGTTTAATTGCTTGATTATATTTAAATAACTTTAAAATTCTAACTAGCCTTAAGAGCCTAAAAATACGAATAGATCGTAAGTCATAACCAGTAGATAGGTAAAAAGGGAGGATAGCTAATAAATCAATTAAACCATAAAAACTAAAAATAAATTTTAACTTTTTTTAGCTACCAAACATCTTAGTATGTACTCAAAAGAAAAGATAACGACTGTAATTATTTCAACAAGATAAAGAATCCATTTTAAATTTTCAGATAAATTAGGTAATGTATCGATAGAAAAAGTAACAAGTGAAACTATAATTAAGAATTGAATTAGTAAAGCGAAAACCTTTCCTCGTAATGTATTAGTATTATCTAATAAATCTGTAAAAAAATCTTTTCCTACCACCGCTACATCCTTTAGACAAGTTTCAAGTTAGCAGTTTAACATAAATCGTTATTAAAATTCTATCAACATGATTTTATTAAATAATTAATAAGAGTAATTTAATCTCCTTCATTATTAGCAAGTTCGCTATTACTTGAGTTTTCGAAAGAAACGACGTTATCGACCTTCATGCTAAAGGCATCAAAAAATGCGTTTTTTAGTACAGAAATAACAGCTTGGAAAGTCGAAACATCCGTATTATCTAGTTGACCTTCAATAGGAATGCGTGCAGCAACAAGTTTAGATTCATCGTTTTCGAGTATAGAGCCGAGTAAATCAACACTGCCTTCAAATATGGCAGTAAATATGCCGTCATCATCTTTTTCTATATCTTCGCGCCAAGAAAATACACTAAGGTTTTGAACACCCGCTTTTACATAACCATTTAAGTTATTATCTTTAGCCACAAGTTCCATTGCGCCATCAATGCCCCCCGCTTCAATATCAAACGGTGTATACACTTTAAATACAGTGTCGAGATTTTTAACTGAGAAGCGCTGTACCTCTGCGTTAAAATCAAAATTAGCGTGCTTGCTAAAAGGGTCTAATTTGCCATTAAGCCTTAATGCCGCCTCCCCCATTAACGCACCTTCTACGTTTAGAGTAGTCACAAGTGTTTTTGATAGGTTTTGCGCATTAGTTATGTTTTCAATTCTGGCATTAATATTTGATATAAAAGTGGGTTTTTCACCCTGACTAGTTGCATTAACTAGGGACAACTTACCTTGTTCGATAGTTAAGGTATCGATTGAGAACAACACTAAATCGTTGGCAAGTCCGATCCAAGTTGTTTCATCTTTTACACGTTGATTTTGCTCTGCTGCGTTTGGGTTTTTATCATAAATAACAATTTCGGGGCGCATAAAAGCCATATTTGTTACCAGATTCCCTTTTAAAAGCGCCGACCATGCAAGTGAAAAATCAAGTGTTTTTACCGCAAGTAAAGGTCTAGGTGCTGTGGTTGCGTTAGTAGCGTAAATTTCTACATCGTCAATGGCATAAGCGCCACGATATAAAAACAAATCTACATCACCTATATGTCCCGTAATACCTTGCGTATGTTTTAGCTGGTAATTTACATACTGCTGCACTGCATAAGGCGCAGCTATTCTGAGGGTAATTAGCAGTAATACAATTACGACAAGAAAGCTGAACCATTTACGGTGTAATGAATTTAAAAATGAACGCATTGTAATTTCCTTTATTTCCACCTACAAAGCAGTATTTTAAACATGTAAAAACTACGCAATTTTGTAATAGCAGTACATATAATGCGAGTAAAATACGTATTCTATAAGGTTTGTTGTAGTTAGCTGGTTAACATGGGAATTACAGCAAATGATGTACCAGTTTATAAAGCCCGATTTATAAACTGGTAAAGCAGGTTAAATAAAAAGGGTTAGCAAATTGCTAACCCTGAAAAATAAAATTTACTAACAATGTTTACTCATCATCAATAATAATGCGTAACATGCGGCGCAATGGCTCTGCGGCGCCCCATAAGAGCTGATCTCCCACTGTAAACGCGCTTATGTATTTAGGGCCCATGGCTAATTTACGAATACGGCCAACAGGAATACTTAATGTCCCCGTTACTTTAACTGGGGTTAAGTCAGTAGCGCTAATTTCGCGCTCATTTGGAATAACTTTAACCCATTCATTATGCGAGGCTAAAATTTCTTCAATTTTGTCTACGCTAATATCTTCACGTAGTTTAATGGTCATTGCTTGGCTATGACAGCGCATTGCACCAATACGTACACATAAACCATCAATTGGCACTGGTTGCTTAGAAGAGCCTAAAATTTTATTGGCTTCAACCTGCGCTTTCCATTCTTCTTTAGACTGACCGCTTGGCATAGGTACGTCAATCCACGGAATTAAACTGCCTGCTAATGGCACACCAAACTGGTCTTGTGGCAAATCACTTGAAGCCATTTTTTCGCTTACTATCTTATCAATTTCTAAAATAGCAGAGCTTGGGTTATCTAGTTTATCTGCGACACTTGCATGAATAGCGCCCATTTGTGCAATAAGCTCTTTCATATTTCGTGCACCGGCGCCCGACGCCGCTTGGTAAGTCATTGGGCTTACCCATTCAATTAGGTCTTGCTCAAATAAACCACCTAATGCAAGTAGCATTAGCGATACTGTACAGTTACCGCCCACAAACGTTTTAACGCCTTGCGCTAAGCCTTGTTCAATAACATCTTTGTTTACAGGATCCAGCACTATAATGCTATCGTCACTCATTCGAAGTGCTGAAGCGGCATCAATCCAGTAGCCATCCCAACCAGATTCTCTAAGTTTTGGATATACGGAATTGGTGTAATCGCCGCCTTGGCAAGTAACAATAATATCCATTTTAGCAAGTTCGCTAATGTCACTTGCATCAAGCAATGGTTTTGCATCGCCTGCAATGTCCGGTCCTAACTGACCCGCTTGCGAGGTGGTGAAGAAGGTAGTGTCGATATGGGCAAAATCACTTTGTTGCTGCATACGTTCTAATAACACGGAGCCTACCATGCCACGCCAACCGACTAATCCTACTTTTTTCATTGTTTTTTCCACTGTTTTGTTCATAAAAGATGCCTTAATACATTAAAAATTAAATTCATTGCGTGAGATTTAATTTTCATTAACGTCAAAATAACACCACCAGCCCCCTAAAACTAGTGAATAAAGTAGAACTCAAATTTTTTTCATAGTGTAAAAAATGCAAAGGCATGCAGTGCTTATTTTAAACTTTAATAAAAGCTTAACCTTGTTGAAACTTATATTTACCACGCTTAATAGACACATTGAATAAAGATGTTTTGTGTAATTCTACATTCAACTAAAGGAAAAGATAATGAAGACATTCACTCTTGCTCTACTTACTTTAAGTTCAGTATCACTTAATGTATTTGCAGATACTACGCTTTCAGCAAGCACAATAACGCTAAAAGAAAATGAAAAAGTATCCTTTGAGCGCGCAGAAATAAATATGGAACAGCAACAAGGTATATTGGTAAATACTGCAACAACCTATTACGCACCACAGGTTTGGATAAATGGGCGCTTAGAGCTGTTTTTTGTGGGTTCTACAAATGGAAATCAATTTTGTGAAGAGCGTGGTCACAATCAAGAAATTTCTGGAAGCACAATTACCTGCGGAGAGGATGAAAGCGCCTACGGAGACTTCGATTGGTATAACCAATCATGGGGCATGAAAAGTACTGGTAGTAAAAACCAATGTTATCAGCTCTATGCAACTATAAAGTGCAAATAGAAAAAATATTGACACAAAAAAGCCCCGTTAAATAACGGGGCTAATCGGTAACTATGGTTATTATAATTCCCTTCCTTGGGCAAAGCTATGCGTTAAAATTGATACTTATACTCAACCGAAAACTCAGTTCCTTTTTCCTTAGAACGAGTTAATACTCCATCCGCTTCAATTTTTTGATCTTGGCCTAAAATATTCAACACTTTAAACTTAATGCTCGAATTGAAATCAGGGAAGTAAGTATAGTTTAAGTCTACAGAATGAAATGGCTGCTCCATCCAATCCTCTTGACCTTCAATACCCGGTATAATGATACGTTCACCAAATACATTATAAATAATTGTCGCAGCATGCTCTCCACTTGGCGCATCGTAGCCTAACTGCATATTTACCACGTATTTAGAGTGTCCGGTTAAACGTCTCTTTGTATTTGTTACAGCAGCTGAAACCCCTGTTTGATCCACAATTGCTTGTCGATCTAACTTTATTTCAGAATCACTTAATGTAACATTACCACTTAAAAAGATATCTTGGCCGATACCACCTAAAAAAGTAAAATCTTTTAGGTAATCAAATTCAATGCCTGCTACATAACCTTCCTCAGCATTCGCTATTCGTACTAATGGAGGACCGTCTTGAGAAGGTGATTGCACTGATTCAATAGGGTCAGTCATATCTTTATAAAATAAACCTACTGAAAAGTTTTCACCTGTATCGTAGTAATTTTCCCATCGGAAATCATAGTTTTTGATTTGTGTTGTACGCAGGCCCGGTGTTCCCCCTACTGGATATTCTGTAAGTGGATCAATATATGTTGATTCTGAAATCTCACGTAAATCAGGCCGTACAACTGTTTCACCATAGCTTAAACGATATTGGGTTTCATCATCATAAACATATGTAAATGCTAACGCACCATAAACATCATCTTCTTGAAAAGCTAAATCTGCAAGCTCGTCGTACTCAATTGATGAGTCAAGACCCCCTGTAAATGGATCTAAAGGGACAGACACTTGCCTAAAGTCTTCCCAACGAATACCACCACTTATACGCCATTTATTATTAAAGAAAAAATCTGCTTCAAAATAATAAGCATCCGTTTTTTGAGCCGACCTATAATCATCACCGGAAACAGTCGTATCATTTAAAATAGGTAAATTAAGCTGAGCATTAGCAATTACATCATCAGATAAAATGCTGTTTAATTTATTGCCATTTAAATCTACACCGCTAAAGGCACGCGTATTAATGTCAAAACGACGATTAGACGCTGAGCGTTCTTTTGATATAAAATCAGCACCTGATTTTAATTCAATATCAACGCCATCAAGCATAATAGGGAACGTGAAGTTAAACCCGTAATTCTCTACTTCATCATTTAAATCTTGATACGTATAGCGTGCTGCCGTTGTTGCATTAGTTAAAGCGATTTCATTTTGAACATCATAATTACCATCTTCGTTTTCATCAGTAACAATAAATCGCGTTGTTAAGTTACCTGGTGCATAACGATTTGAACGACCATTAGAGTATTTCCAATCAAAGCCTGCAAAGTTTAACCAATCAAACGTATGCGTGCCTTTAATCTGATTTACAATTAACTCACGCTCTTCGTAGCTAATATCGTAAGAACGAATGCGTTTGTTATCCGATTGATTGTTGTTCTCATCAATACCTAACCGGTCTCTAACTTTGTCTTCAGTATCACGAAGTATCAGCGAACTAATATCAATACGATGAGACTTATCGTACTCAATACCAAAATTAAACATCCCAGAAAGCTTTACGTTATGCTCACTAGAGGTCACTTTGTCATAACCTCGCGTAAGCGCAGCAGTAGACTCCCCTAGACGGAAATCTTGCCCTTGGTATTCTTCACCTACAAAATATTTATTATCGTAACTTACAGCAGATAAAAACCCATAACGCCAATCACCTGACTCAAAGCTATTACCCAGTGTTACAGTAAATTTAGTATTTGGGTCTAAACTTGTTTCAGTTGGGTCATAATCTCTATTTAAATCAAGTGCTAATGCACGACTTTGCTCAGGTGTAACATCATCAATTGATTGACCTGATTTATAAATAGCTTTAATCGAATCGGGCATTTCACGTGTGCCGTCATCAAAACCATACCAATCATCAGAACCGCCATTGTATTCAAGGCCATCATCAAAATTGTTGCTGTTGTAACCTAACTGACCTGTAACATCAAAAACAAACTGATTCGGAATACTTTTTAATCTTATATCTACATTACCACCACCAAATGAAGCTGGCATTGATGGTGAATAAGATTTTTGTACTGATAAGCTCTCGATTATACCTGCTGGAAATAAATCCAAAGGGATAACTGAACGTGTTGGATCAGGACTTGGCACAGCAGCACTATTTAATTGCGTACTCGAATAGCGCTCGCCTAAACCCCGTACATATATAAACTTACCGTCAACTAATGTAAGACCCGTTACACGGCGCAAAGCGCCCGCAGCATCGCTGTCACCACTACGGGATATTTGCTCTGCTCCCATGATATCGGCAACAAATGCTTGTTGCTTACGCTCTTCAAGTACAGCCGTTGCAGTGCCTTTTAAACGACTAGCACTAACCACAACTTCTTCGAGTACAGCTTCATCATCAACTTCAGCAGCATTAACTGACATGCTTAGACTACATAAAATTGCGGTACTTAAAGCTGATAAACTAAAATGTTTGGAAAATTGTTTCATGTTTACCTCTATCTGATATAAAACAGAAAGTTATAAAAAGGTGTTAAACAAATTTAACACCTGTTCTTACTGTGTTATTCCAGACCTACAGTCCAACCAGCGGTCCAATCATTAGTACTTGAAACTGCACCTATATGGTCAGTAGTATCAAAGAAGCTATCGATTGCCTTTACGTCTGTTGGAACTGTTGTATCTATTGTAAAAATACCATTTACAACATCAGGTTGTCCTGTTGCAACTAGATTACCTAAGGTTGTCGTCCACCAGTTTTGCGTATCAAAAGTAACGCCACTTGGGTCTTTAAAGTTTTCTGAGCAAGCAATAACTGAAGACTTAATCAATAAAGTTCCGTCGTTGGCATTATTCACTGTTTCGCTTTCAGTAAATAACGGGGTTCCAGAGTCATCTTTTGCAATACCTTCAATTTCTAAACACTCACCCATCCCTACTGGACCGGTAACAATAGTGTTATAGATTTGAGCGCCTGTGCCTTCACGGAAATACATACCTTCACTATCATCTTCACCATCAAAGGTATTACCTATGATAGTTAAGTTAGCAATAGTCGGATTTGATTTAGGTAATTCTGACGGTGATTTACCATCGTTATCTGATTCAATTCCACGGTTTGCATCCGAATTATCAGCAGCTTGCTTTACAAGTACATGTTGTAATTTACCTTGGAATCCATTATCCCAGTCAATACTGTCATCTTGAATACTTGTAAGCACAACGTATTTTGCTTGAACGTTACCACCAAAAAACTCTATTCCATCATCTGCATTTTGGTGAACCTGTAAGTATTCAACGGTTGTACCAGAGCCAACACCGCCAAAAGTAATACCGTTTATTTCATTACCCGGTGAAAGTAAGTAGCCACCATTCATTACGCGAACATAACGCAAAGTACCTGAGTTATCAGTCGTCTCTGTACCACCAAATACCGCTCCACTTTCTACGCCTTCTACTTGAAGAGCACAATCACCAGTATCTGGGCATTTATTAGACGGGGCATTACCAAGAAGCACTAAACCACCCCATTGTCCTGCAGCTGTTGCTTCGCCAGCTACATCTTGACTAGATGTAAACGAAATAGGCTTATCTTTTGTGCCGTTAGCTTCTATTTTAGAATCACGACCAACAACTAAATAATCTTTACCGTTTCTACCATAAACGGTAACACCAGGTTCAATTGTCAAAGTAGCTGAGTCTGTTTTATCACCCCCAACGAATACAGCGCCGTCAAGTGCATAAAGGTTACCAGCGGTTAGTGTTAAATCAGCTGTAATACGACCCGATATTTCACACGTTGTCGTTGTGCCATCACCTGGTGAAATTGAAGTTGTTCCTGTAGGGCAACCTGCAACGGCTTCAGGTGCGGTAACAATTCCGCCACCATAACCAAATGCCCAGCCTTCACGCCAATCATCAGAATCATTCAATGCACCCGCAAAATCAACTGTGTCGAAAAATGCGTCAACGGTATTAGCAACATCCTGACCAGCACCTAACAAAGGAGAGCCGGCAATAGGCTGACCATTAACACCTAGCATAGGTTTGTCATTAATAACGTTACCAGATTGCGCCGTAAACCACCCTTCTAACGCTAAAAGTACTGAACCATCTGCACCTTTAGGGTCTTTAAAGTTTTCACCATTAGTACAAGACATAAAAGTGTTTTGCATTAATATAGTGCCATCGTTAGCATTATTTACTGTTTCGCTATCAGAAAATAAAGCCGTGCCATCATCAGCCAATGCAATACCTTCAAGCTCTAAACACTCACCCATTTCATCAGAGCCTGTGATCACTGAGTTGTATAGGTGTAAACCGGTGCCTTCACGTAAGTAAATACCTTCAGCATCGTCTTCACCATTAAAGTTATTACCAACAATAGTTAAATTAGAAATCATAGGCAACGATTTTGGATCTTTAGAAGGGATTTTACCGTCGTTATCAGCTTCAATTCCTCGGTTTGCATCAGTAGAGTTTTTATCTTGCTCGACGTAAACAAACTGCATTTTTCCTTGGAAGCCATTATCCCAGTCAATGCTATCATCATCGATACTTGTTAAAACAACGTGTTTTAAATTAACCGCGCCACCAAAAAATTCAACGCCATCATCCGCATTATTATGAACTTGTAAGTAATCAACTGTTGTACCAGAGCCTACCGCACCAAATGTAATGCCGTTTAACTCATTACCAACAGAAAGTTCAAAACCCGCATTTTTAACGACTACGTATTTAAGAGTACCTGAACTATCAGTGTTATCAGTACCGCCAAACACAGCACCAGACTCAACACCTTCTACTTGAAGTGCACAATCGCCTTCAGCAGGACATTTATTTGAAATACCATTGCCTAATAACACCATACCGCCCCATTGACCTGCAGCAGTTGTTTCACCTAAAACATCTTGCTTAGATGTAAAGATAATTGGGTCGTTTTTAGTTCCTGACGCTTCAATTTTTGAGTCGCGACTAACAACAATGTAATCGCCTCCATTATTACCAAAGACGACAGCGCCTGGCTCAATAGTAAGCGTTGCACTTTCTGATTTATCTTTACCAACAAAAACAGCGCCATCAAGTGCCCAAATTGCATCAGTTGAAAGTGTTGTATCTTGTGTTATTACACCAGAAAGAACCTGAACAGTAACAGAACGACCTAAGGCAGTAGATACCTCAGTTGATAAACTTTGGCTAAATGTACCGGGTAACTCTTCAGCTGTTGGTGGTGTTGGATTTGTAGGTGAAGTTGGTTGTTCAACCGTTTCTTCAACATTTAGATTTATATCACCGCCACAGCCGGCTAATGTAATTGCAGTAGCCACAAGGCTGACCTTGAATAAGTCAGATAATTTCATTGTTCACTCCGTTAAAGTATTTAATTATTTTGTTAGCGCTTTATTAAACTCAAGTCACCTTAAGGCACTTTTTAATGCATTAAGGTCACTTGAGTTCTTAGCTGCGACTACCTTACGGGAGCTGTATGACAGAGCCGTTACACTTTAATAAACATAAGATGACAAAGTTATTCTCATAAATTTCAAATGGTTAATTAAAAAAACAAAAAAACCGCCAAAAATAAATTTAAGGCGGTTTGCAT
The DNA here is from genome assembly GCF_037162565.1 of Pseudoalteromonas sp. B62. Classification (NCBI taxonomy): domain Bacteria; kingdom Pseudomonadati; phylum Pseudomonadota; class Gammaproteobacteria; order Alteromonadales; family Pseudoalteromonadaceae; genus Pseudoalteromonas; species Pseudoalteromonas sp. B62. The sequence continues at coordinate 919,900 of NZ_JARLVB010000001.1, forward strand.
AGTGCGATTATGAAGTAGCTTGACGTGTATACCTGTTACCAAATAATCACGCTAGTTAAAAGTTAAAGTAACGCTGTTCTGAGTGTTTCTGCATGTACTTTTTCACGCTTCACATATTTGATCCATTGCTGTGCTAAACGCTGTGACTTTTTATGCTTTTGGGCTTGTTCAAACGCTAAAATTGATGCATCAAAATTTTGTAAATTGTACTGCGCCATTCCCAAAGCAACAAAAGCGTTTGATTCAAAATCAAGGTCACCTTTATCAAGCGCTTTACGCGCAGCATCGGCAGCTTCTTCAAACTGCTCAGTATTTACATACACTTCGGCTAAACGTTGGTCGTACTTACCACTTGGCGATAAATCAGCCGCCTTAGCAAAATACGTGATTGATTTTTTATCTTCTTTTGCCTGGATCATCGCCTCAGCAACAAAAGCATAATTTTTTGCAGTTTGCTCTGCAATTCCAGCATCTATAGCTTTACTCATAACAGTGGCGGCTTTATACGCTAAGCCATTATATAAATACACCTGAGCCAATTGGCGTAAATCAGATTTAGAGGTTAAAAAACCTTGCTGATACGCGGCTTCAATAACACTAAGCTGTTGCCTTTCTTTCCCTAATTCACCATACATACCCGATAACTGAACCCAGTATTCAGGTTTGTTGTAAAGCTTTACCATACGTTCCAATACATCAACCACTTTATCTGTTTGGTTAAGCGAGTAATACATTGCACGCTGTAAAACTAGCCAATTTTCTTTAGGTGTTTTACCTTCACTATCGCTTAGAGTAATTGCTTGGGTAATATAATTAAGGCCTTGCTTAAAATCTTTTAACTGATAATAGGTTTGTGCTCGCAATACATAATAACCATCAGTAATCGGTTTAGTATTAATAGCATCCCATTGGTCTAAAAATGCAATCACTTTTTCATAGTCACTATTAGCCATTGCCAATTGAGCTAAACTGAACGTCGTGCTCACACGCAGTGATTCTGGGATACCTTCCTCAGCAACTACTTTTTCAAACGCTGCAATAGCTTTTGGTAAGTCATTTTCATTGTAATATATGAAACCATAAAAATTATGCATCATCGCAATTTCGTACGAGTTCATACTCGATGAGCGCTCATTTATGCTATCAAGTGCTTCAAGTCCTGCCTTAACATCGCCATCATCGGCGAGCTTTTGTGCACGTGCCAGCTGGCTGTATACTTTTTCACGTAAAGCTGGCACACGTTTAGTTTTTTGCTCTTGCGCCGCATTGGCTGTAGCTACATCTACACTGGGTAAAATGCTCAGTGCACTAGGAGTAATAATACTTGTACTTATCGCTGCGGTACAAAACAGTGTTAATTTTAAAAGTTTTGCCACAGGTTGTAATGTTGTCATTGATTTCATAATCGCCTCGCTTTTCGAACCATTTACTCGTAGGTTTAATTAATCGCTAAATTAACCACTGATCTGGAAAGAAATTTTGTTCTGAACACCCGCAACTTCAACAGCTTCGCCATTAACTACGCGAGGTTTGTATTTAAATTTAAGGGCTGCATCCATTGCAGCTTTATCAAATAGTGACTCAGGCTCTGCTTTTAAAACGTGGGGCTCACGCACAGTACCTTGTTTAGTTACAGTGAATTCAACAATAACGTAACCCTCAATACCACGTGACAATGCACGGCGCGGGTAAACTGGAGCCACTTTTACTATCGGTAAATATTCGCCATCACTTGAGTCCAGCGATAAGCCACCTGATAAATTGACATCCGCATCAACATTGGCACCAAAGTCAAAGTTGTTAGCATTTGCATTAGCATCACTACTTTGCATTTGCGGTGACTCCATTGGTGGAGGCGGTTCTTTTGGTGTGGGTGGCTTTTGTGGTTTACGTTCTTTTTTTGTACGCTTTCTTCTTTTTTAAGCCTTACAAAATCAAGTACGTTCCCTTTAGCGGGTTCACTCATCGCTCCATCGCCGCCAGTTATAAGTGCTTGCATGCCTAAAAAAAGCATGAAAGTCACTACACTAGCTATAATTAATGCTACTAAATAACGCATTGCTAACCCTTATGCTTCTTGAGCTGCAATCGACACATCAAACACACCTGCGGCACGTGCTGCATCCATTACCTTTATCAATGTATCTGTTGTAGATTTTTTGTCTGCCTGAATTACAACACTGCCTTGAGGATTTTCAGCTTTTAAACGCTCAATGTTTGCTTGAACAGCTCGTATATCAATTTGACGTTTATTGATCCAAATCTCACCTTTGTCTGAAATAGCCACTAATATGTTTGCACGTTCCTTTTTTACAGCTGTTGCAGCTTCTGGACGATTTACATCAATACCAGCTTCTTTGACAAACGATGCTGTCACAATAAAGAAAATAAGCATTATAAAAACAACATCTAACATAGGTGTCATGTTTATTTCTTCTGCTTCATCTTCTTGCATTAAATTACCTAAAGGGGCTCTCATTTTTATTCTCCTAGGATAAGCGAACTTGTAAGGCGCTTATCAAAATTTATTTAATGGTCTAACACCATGCTGTCTTCAAGAAGCTCTACTTCGCGCTTAGCTTTACGTTGTAAGTACGTTGAGGCAAACACTCCTGATAACGCACCTACCATACCTGCCATTGTTGGAATAGTTGCTTTAGATACACCTGACGCCATTGAGCGAGCACTACCGGTACCTGTAATTGCCATAACATCAAATACTTCTATCATTCCGGTTACCGTCCCTAATAAACCGAGTAGCGGGCATAACGCCACCATCACATTAATTAAAGGCAAATTGGTATTAAGGCGCATACTTGCTCGCGAGATCATAGCTTGACGTATTTGTTCAGCATTCCAGCTATTACGCTCATCACGAATAGTCCATGTGCTTTTAACACCTTTTTTATAACTGCGAAAACCATTGAAAAAGTAAATAAATCGCTCGAGTATCAATAACCACATCGCGAAGATTAACACCCCGATGACCAACAGGACTTGGCCACCGGTGTCGAGAAAATCACGGATAGCATTGATTGAATCAATCAATAGCACCATGGTTTATGCTCCTTCTCGCTTCGCTCTGCGATAATACCTGCGCTCTGCTCTTGTAAAATAAGCAGTAACCCTTTTGAACGTGTATTAAGCAGCGTATATATGAACACAGTAGGAATCGCGACAACTAAACCTAGGACCGTTGTTACTAGTGCTTGTGAAATACCACCCGCCATGAGTTTTGGGTCGCCTGTGCCAAATAAAGTAATTGCTTGGAAAGTATTAATCATACCGGTTACCGTACCTAATAAACCCAATAACGGTGCAACAACAGAGATGATTTTAATGAGAGTAAGGTTACGTGTTATTTTTGGCATTTCACGTAGAATAGCTTCGCTTAATTTTAGTTCAAGCGTGTCGTAGGCCACATTTGGATAGTCGTCTTTTACTTTCATAACACGACCCAGTGGATTGTCATCTCGCGCTACATTATCTTTTAGTTGACGACGAATTTTGCCACCAACAAGTAATAAAGATACAAAGCGTTCTATCGCAATCAACAGTGCAAGTAAACCTACACCTAAAATAACATAACCAACCGCACCACCTTGGTGTACTTGCTCAGCAGTATCTGGGGCTTGTACTAATAAACCTAAAATTGAACCGCCTGTTGGGTCAAGTGCAAACTGAACTGCACCACTTTTAGCATTTTGTAGATCACTCGCTGTTGCGGTAAAACGTGAAACAGGCTGACGAGTAAGTTCACTTAACGTGTTTGTACCTGGATTGTACTCTAAGTATTTACCATTTGAGATTAAATTAAATGCACCAACACGAAGTACTTCTTGCTCTGCCTTGTTACCACCTTCGACTATGACGGTGGTATTAAAGCGACTTACTTTGCCCTGCTCAGTCATTTCACGTTGTAATTCGTACCATACTTTTTCAATATCTTCGATTGATGCAAGTTTAGACGTCGACCCCATTTTTTGTGCTAACTCATCCATAAATGCGCTGCGACCAGGGATTTGCGCCGATACGACAGATGTCGCAAATTTATTACTCGAATCACCAGCAACCTGCTGTAATACACCAAATAGTTCTTTAAGTGAGCCCATACGCTTTGATAAGGTATCCGTTAAATTGGCTAATTTAACTTCATTTTCTTCAAACTGCGTTTCCAGTCGCTCTGACTCAACAAGCATTTGATTACGTTTTGCTTGTGTGTTTTTTAACATTTGCACTTGTTCATTTTGACGCGTTGCAAACGCTTGCTCTCGTTGTTGGTTTTGTACGCTTTGGGCTGATTTACCCTCTTCTAACGTTTTAAGTAATGAATCAAGGTTCATTGGCTCAGCGGCTAAACTCGAACCGGTAAAGCTAAGGCTTGCAACGAATAAAGCCATTTTTGTCATTTGAGTAAACAATTTCATTTTCAACCTCTTATTCTGCTGCGTGAACTGGCAGAGTTAGCATATCTGGGGCAAGTTGTTTACGCGCTATGCGCAAACCTTTGTTAATTTGACTTATTGTCGAATCAGGAAGTGCTGCAAACGATTTCGTTTCTATATTCCAGCTACCTGCTTGTTTGCCATCACGTGTTAAGTAAATAAGTTCTAAACGGCCTATGCGTAAGAAATCAACTTCACGTTCTTTGCCACTAACTTCTAACAAAGCGGTGTACGCTTCGATTGTACGGCCGTAATCAACTTCGATTTGGTACGCTTCGAGAACACGACGAAACTTTTCGCTTGAAGTAATATCAGCACGATCCATCATCGTTTTTAAAGACGTTAAACGTTTTGCACGTTCATCTTGTAAAAATGGCACATCAAGAGATATGAACTGTTCAAGACCAGTGATCATGCGCATCATTAAAGGTGTTATTTGACGTTCAATAATCGAAACCTGATCCATTGATAAATTCAATGATTCCATTTCTTCGATTTGATTATTTAATTGCTTAGTTAGCTGAGAGTTGTAAACAGCTAAGCCGTCAATTTCTTTATTTAGGGTTTTAAATTGCTGTAAACGTCCCTGCATTGAATCTGCAATCTTGTCTATTTTTGTTTGTGATTGCGCAGCGGATATATTAATTTCACTGCTTTTATCAATAATCTTATTTAAATCGTTTGCCTGTACTGCTGCACTTGCGGCCACAATACCAGCTAAGATTAATGGTTTAACGCCTTTCATCGCATACACCTTCACTCGTTAATTAGCAGATTTGCTAGTTTATTTTTCAAGGCCAAAAACTTTGTTAGACAAATAATTTATGGCTTGAGATTTCCAATGAGCAGAAGTTTATAGATAAAACATGACAGGGATGTTGCGCAAAAAAGTCTATTTTATGACAACTGAAACAATTAAGACTTAAAAGGAAGGAGTGAGTATTTGTTGAGCAAACACTCACAATAAAGAGATAAATTAATCTAACAGTTTAATAATTTGATTATACGTGTGGCGCCAGTCTTTATAATTAATCTCAATTGAATACAGCTTATCCTCACGAAGAAATACTAAAGATGGGAATCCATGAATAGGTAAACTCCGTGTATATTGTAATTCAGCTTTGAGTTCATTATTAACTTCATCTGATAGGAAAGCGACGGTAAATTCATTTTTATTTAAACCTATTTGTTCAGCTAAACAAATTAAAACGCTATCATCTGACGGGTTTTGTGCATTTAAATAATAAGCATGTTGAATTGCTTCGATCATTTCACTTTCTTTATTTTTTTTCGTGCAATTAATGCAGCTCTACATGCTGGGTATGTTGAACGTCTTGGTTGGTTTTTCTGCCAAAATTCGAAATTAAATTGTGTACCTAATTCGCTCTCTATTTTATGCCATATACTTTCAAGCCGCTCTTTCATATTTTGCGTCATTGCAGTTTGGCTATCAGGGGCTAAACCACCTACTTTATATTCAACCGTCAGTTTATTTTCAAGCTCAGCTTTTAATTTAAGCCAGGTTGGTGTGTAGCCCCAACACCAGCTGCACATTGGGTCATGGATATAAATAAGTTTACATTGATTCATATTAATCCTTAATCTTTTGTAGAAACAACCTTGTTACGACCAAGCGCTTTGGCGTTATAAAGATACTCATCAGCTTGTTTTAGCGCACTATTATAATCGCCTACTTTATCAACTTGTACCACACCAATACTACAGGTAAGTGATATTTGTAGGTTATCTTCAGCTAATAACACTTGTGCTGCTACGTGTTCACGAAAACGGTTAGCAATATCAACAGCATTCGCACTTGTTTCTTTTGGTAAAATAACAACAAATTCTTCACCGCCGTACCGTGCTTTTACTGCTGATGTAGGAAATTGTGATTCGAGTATTTTGGTAAATTCAATTAACACAATATCACCAAAATCATGGCCGTACGTATCGTTAAGTCGTTTAAAATGATCTAAATCCAGTAATAATAATGAAAATGGAAGGTATTCATTCGGTCGACTATCAACAAGCTTTAAAAAATGAGAAGTAATAAAGCGTCTATTAGCAATCCCTGTAAGTTGATCGGTATAAGCATCTTGTTTTTGTTCCAGTGTAATATCAGCAATTGCCATATGACTTCGATACCTAAAAAACTCACCAATAAATGAGAATATGTACACTAAGGTAAACGATGCTATAAATCGTGTTTTTTCAATATCACCATAAACAACTTGACCGAAATTTGGACCATATAAAATGGCGATACAACACAGTAATAAAGTTAAACCTAGCCATGTGCCCAGTCTTACACCTAGAGAAGAAAAGGTAACAACAGGATAAAACATGAGCCAATACAATGCAGTATTTTCTTTTCCTCCAGTATAAGTAAGGACAATACACAATATAAAAACAATACTCATACAAATTAATGCGACAGTTTCTAATTCCCCAGTTTTTATAAAGTAAAACATACTACAAATAATGGTTACATTAACTGCAATTAATGCACTTGTTAATATTGGTGAGTAAACATCATAATTCAAAAAATTAGAATGCTAATAACAACAATAGATATAGCAATCATAGTGAATAAAGAAAACGCTTGACGTTGTTTGTCAGAACTATAAACACTGTCAATGTTAATTAAGTTTAGCTCAGCTTTGTTTGTTAGAAATTTTATTCACCATTGTTTTATTACTTTAAATACTTTATGAGAGTTGTTAAATGCCTTGTATTTCAATAAGAATACGTCGACAAGGAGGGTTTTCACTCGTCATCATACTGGTATAAGGTAAAGCGAAAGCCATTTTTAATTTTTCTTCAACTTATTTATACGTATAGCCTATCAAAAATAAAACCGCTTCATCATTTAGTAAAAATAACTGACTAAATTTATTCACATACATGTAATTAATCGAATACGGCTAAAATACGAAAGCTTAAATGCATAACGCTGCAATAGTCACCTTGCTATAAAGTTCAGGCTTAGCGGACATAAATGCATTATTTTTATATTCGTTAGCCTGTTAATTTTAGCAAAATTTAGAAAGTTTTCTTACTTAATAACCCCTGTAAGCTGCGATTTCGTTAAAAATAAGAGTAAAGGACTAACTGACAGAACGTAGATTTTCTGTGCGATGAGTTAAACATAAAATTGGAACGTTCTACAAAGTAACGGCTTGATTAGTAATTGAATACGTATTCAATCACTAAAAACATTGTGCATGAAGGGATGAATGTACGTTAACTAAATAAGGTTTAATCACTGCAAAGGAGTATTTACCATGGTCGGCTTATTTTCAGGCAGACCTATGTGGTGTCGTTATTTCCCGTAAATAACCGAGAATACAGTGTAGACGTCAAACATGCGCAGCGCGGTAATTAAATTTACTCGTTAGAGCAACTTTCGAATTGTAAAAGTTAGTAAGCCCTAATAAAATCTTCAATCGCCTTTTATAAAGACAACAAGCTGAGCTAGTTTACTTGTACCAATCTGCATAGGTATTTGGACAACTTAACAAATTAAATTACCTCATATCTAAGCAGATTGGTATTATTTAAACCAAATATAATAAAAGCTTAAACTTATGAAATTAAAAAGATTAAGTACAACGGCTCAATCACCATTTTTTTGCTAGTTTAACTACGTTCAAACCGTACCAAGCAATAAATACATAACACAACATTGGGACAAAGAAACTAGCTTGTATATTAACCGTGTCAGCAAAGTACCCTTGTATCAGAGGGATCAACGCGCCACCGACAATTGCAAGACACAACCAACCAGATCCTTTACTCGTTAATGAGCCTAATCGTTCTATTGCAACAGAAAAGATGGTTGGAAACATAATAGAATTAAATAAACCAACTGCTAATACTGAATATAATGCAACGTCGCCGTCGCTAAATATTGTTATCAATAATAAAACAATGACACTGCATGCATTAAAAGCAATAGCTTTAGATGGTGCAATTTTTTGTAAAAGTGCAGAACCAATAAAGCGACCGACCATGGCACCTCCCCAGTAATAACTAATGAGTTTAGCTGCTGAGTGTTCTTCAAGACCTGCAATATGTGCCTCGCCAAAGTAATTAACTAAGAAGCTTCCTATAGCAACCTCTCCTCCTACATAACAAAATATAGCTAACACACCCATTGTTAAATGAGGCGCTTGAGTTAATGAGCGAGTTTGAGTTTGTTGATCGTTATTGTCTTTATGCGCTTCTATTTCTGGTAATTTAATAAAGGCAAAAATAATAGCAATTGACAACAGAGCTGCTGCTAGCAGTAAGTAAGGAATTTTCACTGATTCTGCAGAAACTGCTGAGACAGCAAGGCTACCTGCAGCGCCAAAAAACAATAACCCACCAACATAAGGACCAACGGTGGTACCTAATGCATTAAGAGCTTGTGCTAAGTTTAAGCGCGACGAGGCTGTTTTTTCAGGACCAAGAGCGGCCACATAAGGGTTTGCAGATACCTGTAAAACTGTAATACCTGAAGCAAGGACAAATAGCGCACTTAAAAAAGCCAATATTCATGCACAACCACAGCAGGATAAAATAACATGCACCCAATCGATGCCACAACTAAGCCAGTTAAAATACCTTTTTTATAGCCTAGTTGTTTAACTAAAATTCCAGCGGGTAACGATACAATAAAATAAGCACCAAAAAAGCAAAATTGCACAAGCATTGCTTCAAAGTAGCTTAAATCAAATACGCTCTTTAAGCGGGGTATTAGTACATCATTTAATACCGTTATAAAACCCCATAAAAAATAGGGTTGTCATTGCAGTCAGCGGAAACAGATAATTTTTCTTTTGCTGTTCGTTGACCGAAAATGATTGTTTTGTATTTATTTCACTCACGTCGTTTTCACTCCATTAACAAATTGAAAACGATTTTACATGTTTATTTGTGAATAATACGCCACCTACTAGGAACGTTCCACTACAACATTTATTGTTACTAACCTAAACTCTGGTAAAGAGATTTACTAACGTATTGAATTATGATTAAATTTATTTTCTCTAACCGGAGATTTTAAGTGGGGACAAGGCGAATTTACGCGTCAATAGCTGACCTATTGCAGTAACCCAACGCAGTTAGCGCTGAAAATAGCTGCTCGAGATAGATTTATTATTCACAGTTCAGGTTAACTAGTATCCACACTCAGAATTAAGGCTATCAATTAAACGTTGAGTTTCGCCGCTATTATTAAATTTATATAATCCCTTATTAATATCCTCCAAAACACCAAGCCAATTATGGCTCAATTTACTTATTGCAAAATACAGAGGGTTATTTTGTAGTGGGATACTTTCTTCTTCGATTGAATTTAATAAAAGTTGTTTTTGTGAATGACTTAACGATGAGTATTGTACTGAAAACTTTAACACTGTCGGATCGCCAATAATTAAATCAACTCTTTTCGCCACTAATAGCTGAACAAGCTGTAAGTCATCAACTGAATGCATTATTTGAAATTCATTATTGTCCATCATTGCATCAAACTCAGGCGTATTTTGATAGCCACGGACCACACCAATCCGTTGACCTTTGAGTGATTTCAAATTGCCAGAAAAGCGGTCAGCCTCATGCTTTCTTTTTAGAAACGCAATTTCGCCCCCTTTAAATGAATTTGATAAACCTAATAAGTCGCTGCGAGTTTTTCCTAATACATAATCAGAAGGTGCTGTGTCTTCAATAAAATATTCAGGCATTAAAATATCTGCTTTGCCTAACTCAACATTTCTTACCGCTCGTGCCCAAGGTAAAAATTCAATATGGACGCTATAACCTTGACTATTAAGTAGTGAAACTGCAAATTGGTACACCCACCCTTTATTGCATAATTTATCACCAATGTACGGGGGCCAATCTAATGTCGCAATATGAAGCGTTTGTTTACTGTTATTTGCTTTATAGAGCGTCCCTGATTTATAAGGTTCACCGTGCAGCATAATATTATTACCGCTACTTTGATAAGTAATCGGTATTTCAGCAGCCGTCTCCGCAGTAAAGATCAAAAGGAGAATAAACAAAAATCGCATGGCATACCTATTAAAAAAATAGTATTAATAGCAATAAGTGTAGGAGAAAATTTAGCCTTGTGTATTTATATTCTCTTTAATTAGCCTAATTAAAAAGTTAATAATGTTAAACACGACTTTACTTAATACTTACCAGCTTACTTAAATCATCGAAGCCAACTTCTACGCAAGTGAGAGCAAGCAAGTGTAATTCGTTTACTCTATGTCCAAATCTTTTAAGCACAAATATATTAACTGCGGCATGCTGAATTAGGGTTATCATTTTAAATAGGCAAAAAAACACCAACCCATTTAGATGCGGAAAGATTAAAAAGCCAGTAAATTAAATGACTTACAATGATTTGCGTAAGAAAAAAGATGAGCTAAGATTTCACCCATTTCATTTTATTGTTTGTATCACGAGAGCTAATAATAGTATCGTCACTACTCTCAACGCCGCCTAATTTAGCTAAGCGATCATACAAAACAACATTACAGGTAGCCGCTAAGTTCATGCAGCCAATAGTTGGAATATACACAACTTCATCACACCACTTTAGAACGTCTTTTGATACAGAGCCATCTTCGGGGCCAAATACATAAAATGCATTTTCAGGGTGTTTAAACTCAGGTAAAGGTGTTGCACCTTCAATAAGCTCAATAACAACAACGGTAGCGCCCTCTGGTTTTACCGTCTCTAAACTGTCGGTTTCAGTTAAAGGAATACGTTCAACCACATTTTTTGTATCTGTATGAAATTTTTTAGCATTTAAGTAACGATTGCCTGTAAAAAAACTTGTTTAGCATCGTAACAACCTGCTGCACGCAATACACCGCCAACATTAGTCGGGCTTTTAGGATTGATTAAACCAATTACGGCTTGTTGCTTACTCATTAATCTACGTCCTTTGTTGGCCATTCTGCAATGTACAAATCAAAGTCATCGAGCTTAACATCACAATCTTTAACTGTTTTGTCTTTTACAGAAATACCTAACTCATGCATACTCGTTTTATCGCCATTATTTAATAACGGGTGCCAAGAAGCCAAACCACGACCTTCGTGTAAACGACGGTAACTGCAGCTTTGTGGCATAAAAAAGATGTCTTTAAGGTTTTCTTTTGTGAGTTTTACACAAGAAGGAACAAGCGTTTGGCGGTTTTCGTACTCGCTACAACCACAGGTGTTGTTATCAAGATACTGACATACAATATTAGTAAATATTAATTGCTCACCTTCGCGTAACTGATCGGTGGCGGTAAATTCGTCTTCATCTTCGCTATCAATAAACGTATTTAAACAACATTTTCCGCATCCATCACAAATGGCTTCCCATTCATTTTGACTCATGTCGCTTAAGCTTTTTTAAGCCAAAATTGTGTATTTGCTAATTGTTGATCAAACATAGTTTACTCGTGCCCCCTAAAGAGCGCGCATTCTACCGTATTGCTGTAAATGGCGCAAAGCCAATACCCTTTCAAAGTACAGGCTTTGCGCTACAAATTAGCTTTGAGATTTAACCCAACGCTTAATTTTTTCCTCTAATATTGGCATTGGCAATGCGCCATCAATTAATATTTGCGTGTGGAACGCTTTAATATCAAATTTATCACCCAGTTGTTTTTTAGAAAAATCACGTAACTCTTGAATTTTAAATTGCCCTAACTTGTAAGAAAGCGCTTGTCCTGGCCATGCAATATATCGCTCAACCTCTGCAATTACATCGCTCTTTGCCATAGACGAATTTGTAAGCATGTAATCTATTCCCTGCTGACGCGTCCACCCTTTTGCATGAAAACCGGTATCAAGCACTAAACGCATTGCACGTAATTGCTCATCCGATAAACGCCCGTACCACATGTAAGGGTCGGTAAATAAACCTAGCTCTTTGCCTAAGCTTTCTGCGTAAAGCGCCCAACCTTCTGCAAACACAGTGTAACCACCAAATTTACGAAAATCAGGTAAGCCCTCTATTTCTTGCTGAAGTGCTATTTGAAAGTGATGACCTGGGGCTGCTTCGTGAATTGATAAAGTTTCGAGTAAAAATTTAGGCTGCGCTTTTAAGTTATAAGCATTGATATAAAAAATACCTGGGCGAGAGCCATCAGGTGCCGGAGATGCATATGATGCACCTGCTGCAGACTGGGCTCTGTATGCTTCAACCGCTTTTACAACGTAAGGGGCTTTGGGTGAGATGTTAAAAAGCAGAGGCAAACGCGCGTCTATTTTTTTCTTAACGTTTTCATATGCTGCAATTAACTCCTCAGGCGTGTCGTAGTAAAATTCATCTGAATCACGTAAATGATCAAAAAATTCAGATAGTTCACCTTTAAAGCCTACGGTTTCTTTTACTTTTTTCATTTCGCTTAAAATGCGCGACACTTCACTTAAACCAATGTCATGAATTTCATCTGCAGATAAGCTAAGCGTTGTGTTTTTCTTAATTTGGTATTCGTACCACGCTTTACCGTTTGGTAAATCACTGTAACCTACGCTTTCTCGACTATTAGGAATATACTGATTAGCTAAAAAGTCACTCATGCTTTTATAAGCCGGTACTAAGTGCTGCATAATCAATTGACGATACTGCGCTGTAATTTTTTGCTTTTGCTGTGCGCTAAACGATTCTGGTAATTTTTTAATTGGTCCCCAAAACAATGAATCTTCGGCATTTTTAACTACATGAGCTGCAAATTGTGGCTGCAGTTTTTCGGCAAGTGGTTTTGGTAACGTAATACCTAGTTTAATGCCTTGCGCCATTGAACGCTCTACACTGGCAAGCCACTTTACAAAACCTTCGCTACGCGAGATAAAAGCCGTGTAATCTTCAACGGTATTAAACGGCTGAGCACTTTGGCCTGAACCAAAACCTGCAAAGGTGTTATGCGCACCCGCCATTTGATTTATTGGTAGTAAATAATCAGGAAACTGCATGCCTTCTAATTTAAGTGCGAGGTCGCGCTCTAATATTTCAAAACTTAAAAGCGACTGCCCTGTTAACTGTGCTTTATCTATAAAGTTTAAGTGCTGTTGATATTTTTTATAAAAAGCCGCTTTTTTAACTCTATTTTCTTTTGAAATCGCAGGCGTAAATTGGTCGTTAAACTCATTACGACCATTGTACGTTGCGCTGATAGGGCTGTATGTGAGCGATTCATCGTAATACTGCGCAACAAGTACATCGAGTTGTTGCTCTGCCGAAAGCTCTGAAACAATACCTGCCGATGCGTTAACGGTGTTTAACTGCGCACTGGTATTAGTGTGTGTACTAAACCCAGTATTCATACAGCCACTTAAAGCAAACATAACGCCGCTGGCAACTAATGCTAATTTAATTGATTTCATGATAATCCTTTTTAATATCGTTTTTTAATTATGCGCATTAAACCGTGCTTAATAAAGAAATTACGATAGATTGCATTCATCGTATTAAATTTGCACTTTTATCTGAACTTGTTACATTTCTATTAATTCAAATATGATTTAAAAGAAAAATAAAATGAAAAAACAACTACTCAGCACCTCTATTGCCTTACTTTGCTTAACCACTTTTAATACCTATGCAGTTACATACCTATCAGCTAAAGCCATGGTTGATGTTAAAGATGGCAAGCTCATTAAATCCCCCTTAATTACTATTGATGATGGCGTGATCACTAATATTGAACAAAATAAAAAACCAACGCTGACTAAAGATGATAAACATATTCAACTACCTGATTTAACCCTTATGCCAGGTTTAATGGATATGCATGTGCATTTAACGAGCGATCCTACGGTGCCGCGCAGCGAACGTTTAGGCCAGTCAGTTCCTAGAATGGCGATTAAAGCGGCTCATTTTGCAAAAAAACCTTAGAAGCCGGATTTACAACTGTACGTAATGTTGGCGCAGAAGGTTACAGCGTTATAGCGGTGCGTGACGGCATAAATGCGGGTGACATAGTTGGCCCTCGTATTTGGGCTGCGGGGCCATCACTCGGAATTACTGGCGGGCACTGTGATAACAACCGACTACCTCCTGAGCTTAAATATACTTCAAGTGGCGTCGCAGACGGTCCATGGGCTGCACGTATAAAAGTACGCGAAAACATTAAATATGGGGCAAACGCTATTAAGTTTTGCGCCACAGGTGGAGTATTTTCGAAAGGGACTAAAGTAGGTGCACAGCAGTATTCTTTTGAAGAAATGAAAGCCATCGTTGATGAAGCCCATATGCGAGATTTACCTGTTGCAGCTCATGCACACGGTACAAGCGGGATTAAAACAGCCATTAAAGCAGGTGTTGATAGTGTTGAACACGCCAGCTTTTTAGATGACGAGGCCATAGCGCTTGCCAAAAAGCACGGTACTTGGCTTTCTATGGATATTTATAATACCGAATACACGCTAACTTATGGCGAGCAAAACGGCGTAGACGAAGAAAACCTAAATAAAGAACGCCAAGTATCTAAAAGGCAACGAGATAGCTTTAGCCGTGCTGTAAAAGCGGGTGTGAAAATGGTGTTCGGTACTGATGCAGCAATTTACCCGCACGGAGATAATGCAAAACAGTTTAGCCGCATGGTTAAGTTTGGCATGACAGAGCTGCAAGCAATCCAAGCATCAACGATTAATAGCGCGAAACTATTAAAAGTGGATGATCAGTTAGGACAAATTAAAGCAGGCTTTGCCGCAGATATAATTGCCGTAAAAGGCAATCCATTAACAAACATATCCCTTTTAGAGCAAATCCCTTTTGTTATGAAAGCAGGTGTTGTGTATAGAGCTAAAAAATAATACCGAGCTTTGGGTAAAGCCGCTATTTTCAGCGCTAACTGTGTTGAACTTACTTACCATAGGCCACAAAACCTAATAAAAGGCTGAATAATTAAAACTCAGCCTTAATTATTTTTTAACATATACATTTTCTATTTTACCAAACTACTCCCAAACTAAATGTTAACAAATTTGCATTAATGTTTATAAAAAATCACTTAAAGCTCAAATATAAAGCAATCAACTCTATTAAATAAAAATTATTGAACTTTTTATTCACTTTAAAAACAATAACCATTATCATTCGCGCAAATAGTTAAATACGAATGCTTATCTCCTTATGAAAAAATTTAAATACTCATTACTTACCTTAGCTTGCTTGAACGCGCACGCAACAATCGCAGCGACAACCTCTGTTGTAGACGATATTGAACGCATCAGCGTATACGAAAAACAAAACCGCGTTGTAATGAGCTCTGGTCTTGCTACTAAGTCAGACATGTCTTTAATGCAAACACCCGCACCGGTTGTAGTTATTGACCGTGAATTAATTGAATCTCAGGGCGTTGATAGCCTTCAAGATTTAGTAAGGAACGTAAGTGGCTTAACGCAGGCTGGCAATAACTATGGTATTGGTGATAATTTAGTAATTCGTGGTTTAGACGCAAACTACACCTACGATGGCATGTACGGTGGCGCAGGTTTAGGCAATACATTTAACCCAACTCGTTCACTTACAAATGTTGAATCTGTTGAGGTTTTAAAAGGCCCTGCAACAGGTTTATATGGCATTGGTAGTGCAGGTGGCGTAATTAACCTAATTGAAAAAAACCGGAGTTTGAAGAAAAACACAAAGTAGCGGCTGAGCTTGGCCAGTGGGATAGCTATTCATTATCATTTGATAGCACTAACGCTATAACAGATGATTTAGCTTATCGTGTAATGGCTAAAACAGCGTCAAGTGACGGCTTTCGTGATTTAAAAGAAGATCGCGATGAAATTTATACCTCACTTAAATACGTGCTTAATGACAGACAAAACATCATACTTTCTGCAGCCTATATAAAAGATGAAATAGCGGTTGATTCTATTGGTCACCCTATTCGTATTTACAATGCAGAAACTGCAAACGGCTTAAGCGCGGGTGAAGTAACTGGTGCCGATTTAGTAAACGATCCGACAGGAAGCGGCGTACAGTTAAGTGATGCACAACGCGACCAACTTGCTAATTCACTATCGGCATCTGATGGTTTAACACCTTACAGCTTTGGCACAAATGGTATAATTTCGCCAATGGCAGATGCTAATGAAGGTGAAGAACTGCGTTTTAAATTAACGCATAACTATTATATTACTGACGATTTGTTTTTAAACCAGCAGCTACAGTACCGCAACTACACATCAAGTTTTGCACGCCAAACCGGTGCTTATAACTACGTTTATTCAACGCGCAGTAACATTATTAATAATGACCCTCGTGCACCTTTAGTTGAAGACGGCGTACTTTACCCGTTTGCAGCACGCCGCCAAGAATACCGCCAAGTAGAAGCCGATGAAAAATCATGGCAGTACTTTTTAGATTTACGCTATGACTTTATGCTAGGCGACGTAGATAACGAGCTACTTGTTAACGCAAACTACGAAGATAGAGATATTCGTTTTAAACAATTCTCAATATGGGATCAAGATTACGTACTCACAAACAATGATGGTGATGTAACGTACCAAGGTTCATTGCCATATATTTACGACATCAGAGAACCAAATTGGCCATCGGGTAGCTTTGATGATTACGATCCGCTTAAAACAAGCAACTATAATAAAAAAGTACAAGCATGGGGCTTAGGTATTCAACATGTAGGTTATCTAACGGAAGAGCTTACAACGCGTATTGGCGTGGCATATAACCGAATTGAGCAAACTTACGAGCACTTTGGTGTTGATGAGCGTTACAGCTCTAGCCGTGCAGAGCCAACTCCTGAAGCGAGTACATCAGATTCTGGCTTAACATATAACCTTGGTGCAACTTATCAGCCATCTGAAGATTTATCTGTATTTGTAAATCATTCAAAAGGCCGTACAGCGTATAGTGTATTAGGCTCAGTGGCAGGTAATGAAGCTGACCGAGAAGATTCAGAGTCTATAAGTAACGACCTAGGCTTTAGATTTAAAGCATTTGATGACCAACTACTGGCATCTGTTGTTATATTTGAAAGCGCTCGTACAAATTTAGAATATGCAAATCCACTTTATGACGCTTTAACATCAAGCTCAGATGTACCTGAAAGCTATTATGATGGTAAAGAGCAAACAAAAGGTGTTGAGCTTGATTTAAACGCTTACTTGAACGATAAATGGAAAGTAAACGTAAACGGTATTTATCAAGATGCACGTGACAAAAGTAATCCTAACAGCAGCAGTTACGACACACGCCAAAAAGGTGTGCCTTACGTAACAGCAAGTACGTGGGTAACCTACTACGCAGATATGTTTAACTTACCTGAAGCTGTGAATATAAGTGGTGGTATTACGTTTGTAGATAACCGCAGTACTAATTCAAGTTCGTTCTCGATCCCTGATGGTTATGTACCAAGCTACACGATTTACGATACAGCGGTATCGTACACCACCGATAAATGGCATATGCAGTTAAACTTAAATAACTTGTTCAACAAAAAGTATTACTCAAAAGCGATGTTTTTAGGTGGTATGCCAGGGGAAGAGCGTAATGCAAAACTAAGTTTTAGTTACACACTTTAACTAGTTAAATACTTAAAAAGCACGGTTTTTTAGAAACCGTGCTTTTTTGTTTGATGAGCGCTTAATTTAGGTCAGATAGTAACCACTATGCGACCGTTAATTTCACCTTTGAGCATATCGTCAAAAATTTCGTTAATGTCCTCTAAGCGCTTTTCTTCAATAATTGCTTTTACTTTACCTTGAGCAGCAAATTCTAAACATTCTTGCAAATCTTTACGTGTACCAACAATAGAGCCCACTACTGACACGCCATTGAGCACTGTATCAAAAATAGGAAGTGGCATATCCTCTGGAGGTAATCCCACTAATACACATTTACCGCCTCGGCGTACACTCTTATAAGCTTGTTCAAACCCCGCTTTAGAGACCGCAGTACACACAACACCATGCGCGCCACCTACTTGTTCGAAAATAGCTTCACTCGGAACCACGTCTTTAAAATCGAGTGTTATATCTGCGCCAAGCTCTTTAGCAAGCGCGAGTTTTTCTTTGCCTGTGTCAACAGCTATTACATTAAAACCCATTGCTTTGGCGTATTGAACCGCTAGGTGCCCAAGACCACCGACGCCAACAATAGCAACCCACTGCCCTGGTTTAGCACCGGATACTTTTAATGCTTTATAGGTTGTAACGCCTGCACAAAATAATGGAGCGGCCTCAGAAAATCCTAACCCCTCTGGTATTTTTACAACGTAATCGCCATGGGCCAAGCAATACTCTGCATAACTACCATCAATAGAATAACCAGTATTATGCTGCGATAAACACAGTGTTTCTTTACCATCTAAACAAAACTCACAATGCCCACATGCACTGTATAACCAAGGAATACCCACTCTATCGCCAACTTTAAGGTGCTTTATGTTACTGCCTAGCTTTTCAATAACACCAACCCCTTCATGCCCTGGTACTAGTGGCATTTTGGGTTTTACAGGCCAATCACCATGACAGGCATGCAAATCAGTATGGCAAACACCACAGGCTGCTATTTTTACTAGTACATCGTTAGTTCCAACCTCAGGAATTGGCAGGTCAGTAATTTCTAATTTACCTTTATATTCATTATTTATTGCAGCTTTCATAATCATTCCATCGTATGTAAGAAGTCGTAAGTTAAAAAAAGTATTTTCGTGAGGTTATTTAAATAACATAACCTAATATAGGCGGATACAAGTTAATCTAAATCAAACTTTAGTAGCGAAAAACAAATTTTACACTGCGTAAGATCTTGCTATCCAAAATCAGCGTGCTAGCATTTACTTTCTGAAATTATTGAAAGTTAATAAGCTATGAGTTTATCCGAAAAGAATTTTGCCTTTGTAATGCATTGTGGTGAGATGGGCAGCCGCTGGGGATTCAATCGTACCATCGGACAAATGTGTGGTTTGCTGATTATTACTAAAAACCCAATGACAGCCAATGAGATTGCAGATGCGCTTAGTATTTCTCGCGGTAATGTAAGTATGGGTATTAAAGAGCTGCAATCGTGGCAGTTAATTAAGGTGCAACATATACCTGGAGATCGAAAAGAATACTACGCCCCTGCAGGTGAGATTTGGGATATGGCAAATCGAGTATTTGAAGAGCGTAAAAAGCGCGAAATTGAGCCCACCTTAACGCTACTACGCGATAACTTGTTAGACGAAGCCAGTAATGACGATGAACTTTACGCGCAAAAACAAATGGGGGAAATTCACAACCTACTTGAAACCGTCACTAAATGGTCATCAGAGCTGCAACGTTTAACGCCAGAGCAACTTAATAAGCTGATGAAGCTAGGTTCTGGAATTGGTAAAGTTATTGACCTAAAAGATAAGATATTCAAAAAAGAATAAAGCCGCAATTGCGGCTTTATTTATAGGTATATTTCAAAAATTAGATTTTTGGATAACCAATTCTATCCGACAAGTAACCTACGCTAGTAGCAAAGTAATACGAGCGATTCCAATGCATAAACACTTTGTAGTTATCGTACGCTAAGTACATACGGCCATTTATATCATCAGGCATAACCAGCGCAGCACGTACGTCTACATTCGGTAAATCAGAACCATCAGCTTTACGAACACCCAGTGCTTGCCAATCAGCTAATGAGCGCTCTGAGTCGTTCCAATATTCTAACCACTGCTTGCGTGTTTTTGTTCCACGAACTAAAACATATTTATTATCAAAATTTTCAGGTAACTGAACTTGGCGACCCCACGTAAGAGAGTCGTTCCAGCCTTCTTGCTTTAGATAATTAGCAATTGAGGCAAAAGCATCTTCTTTTGTAGTCCAAATATCTTTACGACCATCGTTGTTGTAATCAACCGCGTAAGCATTAAAAGAGGTAGGCATAAATTGCGTTTGCCCCATTGCGCCTGCCCAAGAGCCCTTAAATTTATCAAGCGTTATGTGGCCCGACTTTAAAATATCCAGTGCAGCCCAAAGTTGGCGCTTATAAAGTGCTTCTCGGCGTCCATCAAAAGCAAGTGTCACTAATGATGAAATAACGTTATGACCGCCTTGAATTGTACCAAAGTTACTTTCAAGTCCCCAAAGCGCGACTATAAAGCGTGCTTGTACGCCAAACTCTTTCGCTACTTTTTCAAGTACCTCTTTGTTTTCTGCGTAAAGCTTACGTGCGCGGTCAATTTTCCATTGTGGTACACGTTTTGGTAAATACGTTTCAAGGGTTTCTTTTACTTCTGGCTGGTTTTTGTCAGCCGAAACCACTTTTTCTTTATACGTTGCTGTTGCAAACGCATCGTCAATAAGTTTGGCCTCATAACCTTTTGCAATAGCTTCTTGCTTTAAATTAGCTAAATAATCTTGAAAATCAGCCTGAGTTTTTGCAATCACAGGTGAGTTTAAACATACACCACATAATATAACGATAAGTTTTTTAATCACTATCGACTCCATTGTCTTTTCGTAATTGGCTTAGCAAATTTTGCTCAGGTGGTGGAATTTGTAAGTAGTAGCCTTTATCAGGGTTTGATAACGCTGCTTTTACTGTTTCTAAATCTGCCCCACCTAAATGCTCACGTTTTGCTAAATTGATGATCATCACATAAACAGGTTGACCAAACATAGTCATCAAAGGTTCCGGAACTTTACTAAAATCATCTCTTTTTTCAACAAATAAGAACGTATCCGCTTTTTTCTTACTTTTATATACTGCAGTGAGCATTATGGCCCTATAAATTCTTGCTTAACAATGCCGCACACTATAACATGAGAGTAATAATAAGTTAGAAAAATTAGATTAGAAATTTCATTAAAGGCCTTATTCAGCCTATGTTTATCTAAGATTAATTTCTGATCAGACAATTCAATTGAGCGTGTATGTCGGACCAAATTTTTGAGTTAAAAGGGAATCTTTTTACGTTATCAGTTTTGCATCTCTATACTACTGATATAAACCTTTTAGCAGAACAACTGTATATAAAAATAGCCCAAGCACCTAAGTTTTTTGAGGGTGCACCTATTGTTGTTAACTTAATTGAGATAAAAAATAGTTCACTCGATTTTGTTCACTTAAAATCATTAATCGAGCGGATGAGTTTTAATGCTGTTGGTGTGTGTAATGGTTCTGATGAACAACACATAGATGCGAAAGCTGCTGGGCTCTCTGTTTTAAATTATTCACAAGACGTTAAGAGTGAACCTGTTAAACAGGAAACTAATACGTCTATCATTGAAAAAAATGTAATTTTACCAGCACAAATTATCAATGGTGCTGTACGTTCGGGACAGCAAGTTTATGCAAAAGACAGAGACCTAATTGTGTTAGGTGCTGTAAGTCATGGCGCCGAAGTTATTGCCGATGGTAATGTGCATATATACGGAACTCTTCGCGGGCGGGCTATCGCCGGTGCAAAAGGATTAAAAAATGCACATATATTCTGCCAAAAATTAGAGGCAGAGCTTGTTTCCATTAATGGTAATTATTGGATCAGTGATTCACTCCAAGGTGAGCATTGGGGAAACGCCGTGCAAATACAACAAAAAATGAATCATTAGAAATTTCAGCTTTGGTTAAAGGATAAATCTCATGGCAAAAGTAATTGTCGTTACCTCAGGTAAAGGCGGTGTTGGAAAAACAACATCAAGCGCTGCAATCGGCACAGGCTTAGCACTAAAAGGCTATAAAACTGTTATTATAGATTTTGATATTGGTTTACGTAACCTAGACTTAATTATGGGTTGTGAACGCCGTGTGGTTTATGACTTTGTAAACGTAATCAACGGTGAAGCAAAACTTAATCAGGCGCTTATTAAAGACAAGCGTGTTGATAAATTGTTTTTACTCCCTGCATCGCAAACGCGTGATAAAGACGCATTAACACGTGAAGGTGTTGAACGCGTACTAAACGAATTAAAAGAAGACTTTGATTACATTGTTTGTGACTCGCCAGCTGGTATTGAAGCCGGTGCAATGATGGCAATGTATTTTGCTGACGAAGCAATTGTGACAACTAATCCAGAAGTGTCGTCAGTTCGAGATTCGGATCGTATTTTAGGTATTTTACACAGCAAATCGAAACGTGCTGAAGAAGGCCTAGAAAACATTAAAGAACACTTACTATTAACACGCTACAATCCTGATCGAGTTGCTAAAGGTGAAATGTTATCAGTCGAAGACGTACAAGACATTTTAGCTATTGATTTATTAGGTGTTATTCCAGAATCTCAAGCGGTACTAAGTGCATCTAACTCAGGTCAGCCAGTTATATTAGACAGTGAATCTGACGCTGGGCAAGCTTATGCAGATGCTATTAACCGCTTACTCGGTGAAACCGTCGATTTTCGCTTCTTAGATGTAGAGAAAAAGGCTTATTTAAACGGATTTTTGGAGGTTAACGTGTCTTTACTTGACTACTTCCGCTCAGAAAAGAAAAACAGTGCGTCATTAGCAAAAGAGCGATTGCAGATCATTGTCGCGCACGAGCGTTCTCAACGAGGAACGCCGGATTACTTACCACAATTAAAACAAGATATTTTAGATGTGATCCGTAAATACGTGAACGTAAGTAGCGATGCGGTACAAGTTCAATTCGATCAAAACGAAGATGATCTAGCTGTTCTTGAGCTAAACGTTACGTTACCTGATGAAGAAAAGAAGTAAATATAAAATGGGCGCTTAAAGCGCCCATTTTATTTATATCTGCTTTGTAATAGCGGCTCTAAATACCTATGCTTTGATCCTCTGCGCTGAACTAAAAGTTTTTCACCATGCAAATCAACAGATAAATGTCACACAATTAAAGGGTATATTTAATCTTAAGTATCCCACTCTTTTAGCGCATCTTGAACATATGAATAACGCCAAGAGCTAAGTAAGTCAGGCTTTATATGACTCCTTTTTTGCTCATTAGTAAGCTTCCAATTCCAACTGATCAATTGATTAATTTGCTTTTTAGAAGCCATAACGTCTTCTGGTATATTGTGCTCTTTAGCTACTTTGGTGATTTTTTGCTTTATATCTTTAGCAACTTTTTTGTAAGTAGGAAAATCAATTAAGCGCTTAAGTACTTCGGGGTGCTCGCTCTCAGGTATTGCTTTAGCTGCTTCAATACATTTTAGTACCTCAACACCAGAACGATTAACTTCTATAGCTTCAACACCAGGAATTTGACGAAGAGCATTTAGACTAGAAGGGCCACGTTTTGCAATTTCAGTCATGTTATGTTCTTTTAAAACAAAATTAAGCGCTAAATTTTTTCTAATTGCTTTATTTCGTCGCCATACAGCAAGCTCTTTTAATACAGCCAGCTCATGTGGTTTAAGTTGCCATGCATTTTTAATATCTTTATATAAAAGTTCATCGGGTGTTTGAAACGCACGTTTATTAGCAATTAATTCGCTTTCATTAATAACAATATCAAATAAATCAGCTGCTTTAATACGCTCAATAATTAATTTAAAACACGGCAGCAAATGAAATGTGTCAGCTGCTGCATAATCAAGTTGTTTAGTCGTTAACGGACGTTGCAACCAATTAGTACGCGATTCACTTTTATCTATTTCAATACCCAGCAGCTCTTTTACCATAAGCGCAAAACCCATACAGTTGCCTTCACCTAGCAATTGCAGTGCAAATTGTGTATCAAATAACGGCGCAGGGACAAAGCCTGCGTATTTTTGAAATACTTCAATATCCTCTGAAGGTGAATGTAATACTTTTAGTACGGTGGGGTCTTTTAATATTTGCCAAAAATCAAACAAAGAAAGTTCAGCCAGTGGATCAATCAAAGCTAAATGCTCGCCATCAAATACTTGGATAAGTGCAACTTCTGGATACAAAGTGCGACGACGCATAAACTCGGTATCAATAGCTAAAATAGGCTTGTTTTTTATTTGTTCAACAAAAGTGTTCAGTTGATTTTGTGTTTCGATTAATTGATATTGCACTTAGTCTCCTACAATAAAAAAGCCGGCTATTGCCGGCTTTTTTATAGGTTGCTAATCTTTCAAGGCTCTTCTGAGTATTTTACCTACATTAGTTTTAGGTAATTCATCCCTAAACTCAACGAGCTTGGGAACCTTATAATTAGTTAAATTATCACGACAGTGATTTATTATATCTTTTTCAGTCAAAGAAGGGTCTTTTTTTACAACAAAAACTTTAACTTGTTCACCGCTTGCATCATGTGGAATACCAATAGCTGCTACTTCAAGCACACCTTCGTGCATAGCGATAACTTCTTCAATTTCATTTGGGAAAACATTGAAACCAGAAACAATAATCATGTCTTTTTTACGATCGACGATAAAAAAGAAACCTTCCTCATCATAGGTTGCAATATCACCTGTTGCAAACCAACCATCTTTTAAACATTCAGCGGTTGCATCTGGTCGCTTGTAGTAACCAAGCATTACCTGAGGTCCCTTAACGCATAGCTCACCAGGCTCACCTTGTGCAGCCTCTTCACCATTATCAAGAATTAACTTTATATCAGTATTTGGCGCTGGTAAGCCAATAGAACCGTTGTACGCTTTCAAATCGTAAGGACTGATAGTCACTAAAGGAGCACATTCAGTAAGGCCGTAGCCTTCCATTAATTTTGAGCCAGTTACTTTTTGCCATTTTTCAGCGACTGGACGTTGAACGGCCATACCGCCGCCTAATGACATTTTCAAATGGCTAAAATCAAGTTCAGCAAAACCTGGAGTATTTAACAAGCCATTAAATAACGTATTAACACCCGTAATGGCAGTAAATTTTGTTTGTCCTAATTCTTTAACAAACCCGGGCATATCGCGCGGATTAGTAATTAATAAGTTTAAACCACCATATTTCATAAAGGTTAAGCAGTTAGCCGTTAATGCAAAAATATGATAAAGCGGCAATGCGGTAACAACAACTTCTTTACCTCGTTCCAATACTTTATCTAAACAGCCCGATACTTGCTCAAGATTCCCCACCATATTACCGTGGCTCAGCATTGCTCCTTTAGATACACCCGTTGTACCACCAGTGTATTGTAAAAAAGCTAAATCGCTTAAGTTCATTTCCGGGCGTTTATATGCATCTGCATCTGCTTCTAACAAGTCAGAAAACTTAATCGTATTAGGTAAATTGTATGTAGGCACCATTTTTTTAACGTGCTTAACAACAAAGTTTACTATGTGTTTTTTAAGGCCACCAACCAAATCGCCTACTTGCGTAACTACGATATGTTTAACATCAGTATGTGCAAGTGATTTTTCAAGCGTATCTGCAAAGTTTGCAAGAATAAAAATTGCGGTGGTATCAGAGTCTTTTAATTGATGCTCTAACTCACGCACGGTATAAAGTGGATTAACGTTAACAACCACACAACCCGCACGTAAAATACCTAAAATTGATATCGGCGTTTGCAATAAATTGGGCATCATAACAGCGACTTTGTCGCCTTTTTTGAGACCTAAATTATTTTGAATGTAAGAAGCAACTTTTTTGGTTGCTGTATCAATTTCGTCATAAGACAATGTTTTACCCATATTAGTAAATGCAGGTAAATCTTTGTAGTCACTAAAACTTTTTCGAACACTTCGAGTAACGAGTTGTAATGCTCAGGATCGATTGTTTCAGGCATACCCTCTGGGTAGCGCTTAAGCCAGATTTTTTCCACTCTTAGCCCCTGTTTATAATTATATTTTTATTAACCTTAATCTAAGTAAGGCACTTTAACAATTGAGCAAATACTCTAATGCGGGAATAATCCCACATTTATCGACAATATACAATTAACGTGCACCACTTTGCACCATAAATGCTTGAATATATTCAAAACATTCGTTACTACTTTGCATATGACAATGATGTCCACCACCAACATTAATTACACTTAAGTCACTGTAATAACTAATATACTTAGCTAAATTCTGTTTTACAAACGTATAACCTTCATTACCTATAATTAATTGACATGGTGCAATTAAATCTTTTATTGCACCAATACATTGCGCTTCATCAAACCTAAAACCTGAGTGATTTTTAAGCTTTGGGTCAGTCGTTAATTCAAACCCTCCATCGATTGCTTTTATGTTTCGATTCATTAAAAGCATAATTAGTTCATTATTCAAATCGGTAGTTTGTGAGCGTGCTTCATAAATTAGCGTTTTCGATTTATAAATTCTCGATTTCTTATTTTTTAATCTTGCTCTATTTAATACCGCATTTTTTAACTGTTCGCATACATCTTGGCTAGGGGTTGTAACGCAGCCAATGCCTTCAATAAAGGTAACCGACTTAACATAATCGTTAAAACAGCTAGCAAAAAGTCCTGCCACCATGGCTCCCATCGAGTGACCAACTAAATGTACTTTTTTTACACCAAGCGCATTTATAAACTGGTATAAATCATCAATATAATCAACAAAATAATAGTGAGCATCTTGACTTCGCCAAGATGACAAACCGTGGCCTGCAAAGTCAATACAGTACCAAGTATGCTGAGGTTCAACGCCATCAAGCATAGGAGCAAAGCTATTACTATTATCGAGCCAACCGTGCAGTGCAATTACAACATCAGTGCCCGCCCCTTTCTTTTGACCATGAATATTTAAATTGTTGGTTTGAATATTAAATGGCTGCACACCAAACCTCTTGTTGTTTTAATGCATTATCATTTATAGCATACAAGTTGTCAGACCACTAACACCTCCTATTTGTTCAGCCTTGATGAGACTTTCACTCAATAAATAAAAAACAAAGTAACCATTAATTTTCAATAAGTTAAATAAACCCTAAATTTAAGAAAAGATCAATTTTCTAAAAACTAAACAGCGTTTTAATCTATTGCATGTTTTTATAAATAATAACAAGTATAAATACTGTGAATGACAACTTTAATTACTATTTATAACCTATCGGCTTAAATAATCCACCTACCGAAATGGTTTATTACAAATATTCATTTATTTATCATACTAACTCTATACAATAAAAGCGGCTATTAAATAAGGTACACTCATAAGGTACAACCATGAAAAAACAGATCAGCTTATTGGCACTTTTATGCGTCACATCGGGTGTTTACGCAGAATCAGCACCTAAAAATGTAATTTATATGATTGGTGACGGCATGGGTCCGGCTTACACCACTGCTTATCGCTATTTTAAAGATGACCCTGCGACTAAAGAGATCGAAGGTACTGTTTTCGATACAATTTTAAAAGGTATGGCACATACTTACCCTGACGATCATACTTATGTAACCGACAGCGCAGCAGGTGCAACAGCACTTAGTAGCGGTCATAAAAGTTACAATGGCGCAATTGCAGTAGATACAGACAAAAAATCAGTTAAAACCATGCTTGAAATAGCAAAAGAGCGCGGTATGACAACAGCGCTTGTAGTAACATCACAAATAAATCATGCCACTCCAGCAAGCTTTGCTGCACATAATGAATCGCGTAATAACTACGACGATATTGCCAACGATTATATTGATAATAAAATTGTAGGTAAATTACCTGTCGATTTAATGCTCGGTGGTGGTACTCAATACTTTATTAGAGACGATCGTAATTTAGTTGATGAGTTTAAAGCTGCTGGTTATCAATACGGTGACGATATTAAAAACCTTGGCCAGATAACAAAAATACCAGCCATTGGCTTATACGCACCTAAAGGACTGCCTTTCGCACTTGATGAAAATCCAACTCGCCTAACTCAGCTCACATCTAAAGCGCTCAATTTGCTAGATGACCAAAACAAGAATGGTTTTTTTGTAATGATTGAAGGCAGCCAAATTGATTGGTGTGGTCACGCAAACGATATAGCCTGTGCAATGGCTGAGATGGATGATTTTGCTAAATCAATAGAACAAGCAAAAGCGTATGTTGATAAAAACAAAGACACTATATTAGTCATAACGGCCGATCATTCAACAGGCGGGTTAACCCTTGGCGCACATGGTCAATACAAATGGGAAACTGATGTAGTAAAAGGTGTTAAAGCAACTGCTGGTAAATTAACTCAACTTTTACTGGATGCTGATGATTTAAAGCCAGTATGGACTGCTAACACCAATATTGAATTTACAACTGAAAATCAAATAAAACTTGAGCAAGCTAAAAAAATGGGTGAAAAAGCGCTTAATTTAGCTGTTAAAAGCATTATTAGCGATGCAAGCTTTACTGGCTGGACAACCGGCGGACACACCGCTGTAGACGTGCAGGTATTTGCTTATGGTAAAGGCAGTGAACAATTTATTGGATCGCAAAACAATACCGATATTGCTGATAAACTAATCGGCTTTATTGAAAAATAAAAATTGTATTTCATTTTGAATGACAAAAAGCCCGAACACATGTTCGGGCTTTTTATTAAATCTTATAGCTATATTCAAGTAAAGCGCGGTAATGCACTTTAAGCGTATATATCAACGCCTATTAAATTTTGTACTTCTGCTCTGCGTTCTAAATTAGCAAATTCAGTATAAGTAGAAATCGCTTTGCTTACTTGAGCTGTCGGTTGGTCGTAAATTGTTTGCCTGTACTCATTGCTTTTAGCACTGCTTTTAAACAGCTGATTAGCCAGTTCAACACCCTCGACACTGCTTTTTACATAATCGGTATTCGTTTTTTTAGCAGCCGGTTGGTCTAATAAGCTCTGTGGTTTATTAGTAACAACTTTGGTAGAGCTAACCCTACCCGGAATATCTCCGGTAAAAAAACCTGAACCAATAGGCAGCGTCATTACGCGTCTCCAACCTTAATAATGCATAAAATTATGATTTAAAAACAACCAATTTGCAAATAATATGATTACTCACGTCCTGGTAGCTTTTTCCAAGTCACCGTATCGCGCACATATTTAGGTTGAGCGTCGCTCGCTTTTACAACATCACCCGCTAAAAACGCGGCTTCAACATGCGCTAGCATATAACGTGCATCGGGTAATGTAATTTCACTATTAATTGTCACATTTTCAAAGTCATTAAGCGCATCAGGATAGGTTTTAAAACCCGTGCCCACCGCTACAGATGGCTCAGTGGTTGCTATATAATCATTATTTAGTAAATCAGGTTTTATAACGC
Source organism: Pseudoalteromonas sp. B62 (assembly GCF_037162565.1). NCBI lineage: Bacteria > Pseudomonadati > Pseudomonadota > Gammaproteobacteria > Alteromonadales > Pseudoalteromonadaceae > Pseudoalteromonas > Pseudoalteromonas sp. B62. Next base: position 949,408 of record NZ_JARLVB010000001.1, read on the forward strand.
ATTCTTGGTTAACTAAAAGCATTAAATTATTTTGCGCTTGGTAATGGGCAAAATATATTTCCCCATACGCGCATCTATACTTGGGTAAACACTAAGACTGCCGTTTTGTTCAAACGCTTGTTGCGCCATAATTGCAAGTGTAGAAACACCTACTAGCGGTAAGTTAGTTGAGTACGCTAAACCCTGCGCTATTGCTACACTAATACGTACACCAGTGAAACTACCTGGCCCTTGGCCAAAACCGATTACATCTAAATCTTTTAATTTGCAGTTTGCTTTAGTTAACAGCTCATCCACGAGTGGAAGTATTTTTGGCTGTGCTGCTGCGGACACTCTTCAAAATGATGAAATGTTTGGCCCTGAAAATGTAAAACAATTGAAAGCGCCTCAGTAGAAGCATCAAGGGCTAGAATGTTACTTTTTATCATTTTATTACTCTAATTAATTTGTTGTAAAAATTTATTGGCATCTTCTAAACTTCGTGTTCGGCGCATTGGCGGTAAGCTTTTTAAAAATACTTGGCCATATTGTCGTGTAACTAAGCGATTATCACATATGACAAGTACACCTTTATCTTTGCTATCGCGTATTAAACGCCCAACACCTTGTTTAAGTGCAATAACAGCTTGTGGCAATTGTATATGCGCAAAAGGGTCTTTCCCCTGCATTTGGCAATCTTGCATTTTAGCTTGTAATAATGGGTCATCGGGTGCTGCAAATGGCAATTTATCAATAATAACACAACTTAACGTACTGCCGCGTACATCAACACCTTCCCAAAAAGAAGCCGTGCCGAGTAATACCGCATTACCATGGCGGGTAAATTTCTCTAAAATAATACGCTTAGACATTTGCCCTTGCATATAAACTGGGTAGTCTATTTGTGTAGTTAGCCCTTCGGCTACCAAATGCATCATTCGATAGCTAGTAAATAATACAAAACAACGCCCTTGTGCTGATTTTATAAGCTCAAGCGTTAATTTTACAATTGCATGGGGCATATTATCAGCGTGTGATTCGGGTAAGTAGCGAGGTAAACACAGCAGCGCCTGATTAGGGTAATCAAATGGGCTATCTACCATCATGCTTTGTTTTGGTTTTAAACCTAGGCTTGCATTAAAATGCGCTAGTTTGTTGTCAACCGAAAGTGTTGCTGAAGTGAATACAAAACCTGCGCCCGTGTCTTGCATCATTTGAGCAAACTTAGCTGATACATTTAATGGCGTTATATTAATTGTTAAATAACGGCGCGTTGTTTCATACCAATAACTAAAGCCGGTTTGGGCTGTATCAAAAACCCGCTCTAACTGCCCTTTAAACGCAAGTGCACGTTCAAATGGATGCTCAATTTTGTCGCTTCTATCTAGGCAAAGCTTAAGTACTTGGTAAACAAAATCTAAATCACTGATCACACGATGAAGTGCTGCGCATATTTGTTTATCACTGAGCTTTTCACGCCAATCGCCACGGCTGCCATCAACGCCAAACTGTAATCGTAAATCAGCAACGCTTGTCTCAAGCTTATTTAAGCTTTTACCGAGCTGCAGCATATCGGGAATTTCGGCTCTATAAATAGCACGTAAGTCATTAATTAAGTCCACCAGCTTTTTAGTGCTAACACTTTCACCAAAGTAATCGCTGGCAATTTCGCTTAACTGATGGGCTTCATCAAATATGTAAGCATCTGCTTTTGGCATAAGCTCGGCAAAGCCGCTTTCTTTTACGGCCATGTCGGCAAAAAACAAATGATGGTTAATCACAACCACATCGGCATCGGCCGCAGTTAAACGTGCTTTGCGTATATAACAGCTTTGAAAATCTGGACACTCTTTACCTAAACAATTATCGGCTGTTGAATTTACATAAGGCAGTACTTTGGCATCATCCTCTATACCAATACAATCAGCTAAATCGCCTGATTGCGTTTCGCTGGCAAATTTAGCAACCATGGCTAGTTGATGCATAACATCAGAGTCGTCCGTAGGTACATGTGCAACATGCTGATTAAGGCGGTAAGTACATAAGTAGTTGGCACGCCCTTTTAATAGGGCTGTTTTTTTAGAGGCGCCGAGTGCTTTAACGAGCTGTGGTAAATCGCGATGGTACAGCTGCTCTTGTAGGGCTTTAGAGCCTGTCGATATTATCGTTCGGCCTTTTGATTTAAGTGCTGGGGCTAAATATGCAAACGTTTTACCCGTACCAGTACCGGCTTCAACGACCAATTGCGAACTGTTTTTTAATGCATCAGCAACGGCGACAGCCATATCTATTTGAGGTTGGCGAGGAGTGTATCCATCTAAAGACAACGCCAAAGGCCCGGTTGCGCTAAACAGTTGTTTGATAATACCAATCACTTTACAATAAATAATAGCGGGATTTTACGTAAGCTAAACATCAAGGGCAAGTAATTAAGTAATCGGTTTGAGTATATAAATAAGGGAGCAGAGCTCCCATTAGTTATTATTGCGCATTTATAGTTAAGGTTATTCCACTAGCTGCGCTGTACCCCTTTAAGTCAATATACCACTTGCCCACTTGTGGGTTGGTAATACTACACGTTTCAGCATTACCATTTTTATACGGTCTACATTGATATACAGATTCAGTTGATTGACTGGCAAAATTCACATATAAATCGGCATCGCCTGAGCCACCAGCCATAGTTATATTTAAAGAGGAATACCCAGCTTCTAAGTCTTGTGTAAACCGCCCCCAATCTCCCGTAGCAACACTAATATCAGTTTCTGTTCGATTAATGGGTTCAATCGCTGTTGTTTCACTATAACTGGCAATAAGAGAAACATTAGCAATAGCGTTCCATGCTTCTACCATAACGTAATAAATACCGTTTTGGGCACTCGCAATATCACAACTTTCATTGCTCGATGATGTTGTACTTTTACAATCAAAATTTTCTAATGTAGGCGCTGTATTAAATTTAACATATAGGTCTGCATCACCACTGCCCCCTGAGGTAGTAAAGTTTAAGTTACTTACATTATTAGGTACCTGTAGCGTATAGATAAGCTGCGCTTTAGCATCACCTGCAAGGCCAGAAACTGCAACACCATTTTGTAACTCATTATTAGCTGGTGGCACTATATCACCAGCATTTTTTGCCATTTCAGCTAAATAACTCACAGCAAGTTTTGCAAATTTACTAGCGTGGTCAGCATCAAAATTAGCGTCATTCTGTGTATGAATTAACGGATTAATATCAGCCATCCTAGATTCAAATGGCATTGATGCTGCAAAGCCTTGTTGATACCATGATGCATGATCAGAACACCCATACCCACATTGGTCAAAACCATAGGTAATGCTAGGTAAGTAGGTATCAATTAACTGACCTAAAAATTGGTTTTGAGCATTTGTAGTGTAATCAGTCATCATTACAATATCTTCGCTACTGCCATTGTTTCCAGTCATATCAAATTGCACCATGCCGATCACATTTTTTCCTTGTGATTTATAAGATGAAGCAATATCTTTTGAACCTCTTAAACCAACTTCCTCTGCAGCAAAAGCCATTATATGAATTGTTTTTTGCGGTTTATAATCATTTTCAACAATCGATCTTAACACTTCAGATAATACAGCAATCCCCGATGCATTATCATCAGCCCCTGGTGAGCGACCGTTGCTTGGATTTGATTGATTAATTGAGTCTAAATGCCCACCAATAATGACAATTTCATCAGCCTCTTCATCTCCTGCAATAGTAACAATGACCGACGACTGCGCCCAGCTATGAGTAAAGTAATCAACATTTATATCATTACGTGTAGCTGCTAACTGTTGCCAGTAATCTTTTAGCCATTGTGAGGCATCTACCCCAGTTTGAGCCGTGTAATAGCGATTATAAAAGCTACTCATCGAATTAACTGTGTTCGACAAATTATTTGGACTAATACTATTTATTAATTGCTGAGTTGTTTGCGGATTGTCAATGCTATATGTAGCAGCTAACGCACTTAGATTTTGATTTTGAACGGCAGCTAACTGCTGAGTGTATTCATTAGCCTCGATTAACGAATCATGAGCAACAAACCCTCCACAGCGATGATAATTATCATGCATAAACTCACTTAAATGAGCAATATTTGCAGGCCTTATTTTTAACAAATTCACTGTTTGTAATGTTGTATCTTGTATACTCAATAATTCATCATTTGGTTTAAGCGAGTTTTGAACCTGTTTATAATGTTTGGCTGCAACGGGATCTATCGTTACCCAAACACTTTCAGTGTCTTGTGCGTATGAGGGTTGGGTAAGTAATAAAGTACTAGCACTGAATAGCATAATTTTTATCGCGTGTTTCATTAATTGATACCTTTTAAGTCGAGTAATGCCTTTGAGACGAGGAAGTTTTGAAAAATAAAAAAGGAGCGAATGCTCCTGAAATTAACTTAATTGGCTGAAATACTTAATGTTATACCGCTTGCCGCGCTATAACCTTGTAAGTCTATATACCATGTACCTGCTTGAGGATTTTCTATCGTACACGTTTCAACGTTTCCATTTTTATATGGGCGGCACTCATAAGAGCTAGTACTAGATGCTGAACCAAAATTTACATATAAATCAGCATCACCAGAACCACCGGCCATTGAAATATCGAGTGAAGAATACCCTGCATCTAAATTTTGCGTAAAGCGTGTCCAACCACCTGAAGCAACACTCACATTGCTTTCTGTACGGTTAATTGGCGAAACACCTCCGCCAGTAGACCCGTCATAACTACCTGTTAATGAAACGCCTGAAATAGCATTCCATGCCTCTACCATAACGTAGTATGTACCCGCTTGAGCACTACCTATAGAGCAGCTTTCAGTACTTGTAGAAGTTGTACTGTTGCAATCATAAGTGCTAAGTGTGGGTTTGCTTCCAAATCGTACGTATAAATCTGCATCACCAGAGCCGCCATTAGTATTAAATACTAAATTGCTAGCACCCGCTGGTACATCAAGTGTAAAAAACAACTGCTCTTTAGCTGAGCCACTTATACCAGTACGAGTAACGCCATTAGATAACGCTTCATCTTCCGCTGGCGGAGTGGTTGTGCCACATGAACTACCCGAACTTAAATTAGAGTTTACGCCAACAGCACTTAGAGCTGCTTTAACAGCACTTGGATCGTAATTTAAATCACAAGCTGCATCCATAACGCCGTTACCAGCAAGATCCCAGTTAGTGCTTGCAGTCCAATATAATTGGTTTGCACGTGCCATCACTTTAAATGCCTTTTCAGTATCCCAACCAGATGTAGTTGCTAAGTTATAAAATGCTTTATTAAACACCCCAGAACTATAATGAACATCCATTCCTGAAGAGTAGCTTGATTGATTATCAATTGATCTACCATCTTGTGTTGGATTATTCATGTAACGAAGAGCACCGTTGCCTTTAAATATATCTTTACCAACTAACCAATCGTTTGTGCCTTTCATGTAAAATTCAGCCGCTTCACCAGCCATATCAGAGAATGCTTCGTTTAAACCACCTGACTTTCCACTGTAAACTAAACCTGAGTTTTGCTCAGTAAAGCCGTGGCTTACTTCATGAGCTGATACGTCTAGGCTAACAAGTGGATAAAACGTATTTTGGCCATCACCAAAGGTCATCGCACTGCCATCCCAAAATGCATTTTCATAGTTACTACTATAGTGAACTCGCATTTGCAGTTGGAATGAAAGCGGCGGCGTACCAATCCAATCGTTATACATATTAAAAATTACGTTACCAAAATAATGTGCATCATTAAGTGGCGAATAGGCACCATTAATTTCTTTAAAGGTATTTTCAGGACATGTAAATGAATATGCACTTGAGCCACTAGTACCACCATTTAGGTTAATGGTTTTTACATTTGTGGTATTCATTGAACAGTTATTGCCTGTCTGACTTACATTTAAGCTATCAAAATCAGTGCCATAAATGTATTTCCCGGTTTTTAGATTACCACCTGGGCCTGTCGCATCAGCATGTTGAAGGTTATCAAAGCTAAAAAGTACATCTCCAGAATTTGCATCTATGATTTGATATGGACGTGATGGGTTACTTCCGTAAGTAACATAAGACACTTCATAAACCAAATGCGCTTCACCTTGCTCATCAACCCAAATGGCTAATTGTGATTTTTCATTATGTTTTTCTAAGCCAACAGACTTTATCGCTGCAGATGATTTTTGCAATCCCTTAGCTACTGCCAATTTTTGATTTAACTTTGGAGTAACTGTGTCAATATCGCTTGATATATCATATACAGCAGCACCATGAGCACGTTTAAGTTGCCCATTGTTGTTAAACGTCAAGCTCACCGTATCTCCAATTACCGGTAATCCATTATATACTTGTTGATAACGACGAGTTGTATCACCGTTATTACTTTTTATTTCTTTTAATACAACCAGCTCATTTCCTGCCTCTAAACCTACTAACTGATCAGGGCTAACCATCAATACAGAAGACACACCATTTTGTGCTGAATTATTTATATTTGCTTGTTGATTTAAATATTTTTTATTTGCAGCTACTGCGCTTGTTGCTTGTACCAAAGTAAAGGCAGCAAGTGTTGCTATTGTGATTTTTGATAAATTCACGTTTACGCTCCATTTGTTTATTTGTTTGAATATACTTTTATTAATCGGTACATCTTGTTCCCGATTAAAGCAATCCTAGGCTACAAATCATACAATTGAAAATGAAACAAAAAATTTACAATTAAAGTATTAAAAAATAAATTAAAAGCTTTTAATTCAATATCTTAATAAGAACCCACTAAACATTAAAAACATTTAATTAACATAATGTAAACATTTATTTACTTTGAGTAACATATTGAAATAAAAATAATACAATTAAGTGTATAAATTTAATAAAGTGATTTTTACAATACAAACACTATTAAATTTAACAAAAGGCCTAAAAAACAAACCTATTTTTAAAGGCGCGGCTGAAGCTTTAACATCTTTAATTTCTTATTTACCAAAACTATTTTTATTAAAAATAAAAATACAAATTGTCTAACAAACACTGTGACATAGCTATATCTCGGGAGTAACATAGGCATGTTTAGATCCCGCTTAACCATATGTTTTTCTCGTTAATTAAGGTTATTAAATGAATGCTTGGTACCTCATTTGTTTTCTCTCTGCACTTGCAATTTTTATTGCATTTGCAAATCAGTACATCCTCAAAATGCAAACTACTATTGCAATAACTACAGGCTCGGTTGTTATTTCTTTACTTTTGATTGTTGCAGTAAAATTATTAGGCGATCAAAACGCACTTGAAATGACAAAAATCGTCTCGAGTATTAACTTTAACGAATTACTCCTCAAAGGTATGTTAGGTTTCTTGCTTTATGCAGGTGCACTGGAAATAAACCTGTTAGCACTTAGAAAACAACGCTGGGAAATAACGGTGTTGGTACTGTTTTCCACTCTTGTTTCTACTTTTATTGTTGGCTACTTAAGCTTTTACTTATTTGCTTTTCTTGGCTGGCCAGTGCCTTTTATTTATTGTTTATTATTTGGTGCGCTTATTAGCCCAACCGACCCTATTGCTGTACTTGCTATTATTAAACAAATGCGAGCGCCAGAAGGAATCTCAATTCAAGTAGAAGGTGAGTCGCTATTTAACGACGGTATTGGTTTAGTAATATTTACGACCATTTTTTCGGTTGCTTTTTATGGCACCGATGCACAATTTGGCGATATAGCAGAACTCTTTTTTGTAGACGCCCTAGGCGGTATTGCGTTTGGTTTGGCTATCGCTTTGGTTGGCCACTTTTTAATTATTAACAGCCGCGATGTAAATATTCGTTTATTGATAACCTTAACTATTCCTACTGCAGGTTTTGCTGCTGCAAATATTTGGGAAATATCAGGCGCACTTGCCATGGTAACCAGCGGCATATTAATGGGTAACATTACTCGTACTAAAGCAACAGAGCGCACGGGGCCTGAAGATACTCGTTACGTAAAAGATTTTTGGCATGCAACCGATAGCTTTTTAAATGCCCTACTGTTTTTAATAATAGGTATGCTAATTGTGACTATGCCTATTACAATCGGGGAAATTGGCTTAGGATTGTTAATGGTACCGGCTGTATTACTAGCGCGTTTTATAAGTATTGGAGCACCGTTTATTATCTTTAAACGCTTTAGAACTTACGACAAGCACAGTGTTAAAATATTAACTTGGGGTGGTTTACGTGGCGGACTTGCACTTGCAATGGCGGCAGCAATCCCTCGCGAGCAAGTTTTTGTAGGCGGCTCTGACTTACACAACCTTATTGTTATTGTTACTTACGTTGTGGTTATATTTTCTATTATTGTACAAGGTTTAACTATCTCGCCGCTTATTCAAAGCAGCATTAAGTCAGCTGAGCAAGCAAAGTAATAAATGCTTTGTGAGCAATCAAATCAGTAACCAAGTTATTATATAAATCACTTGGTTACTGTTACTCTCGTGTTACAAAAACACTTTAAAGTTCTATAAATTGTTATCCTTTTTATTTATCTGCTTTGTTTAAATTAATCCGCTTGAAATACAAATGAAAACAATTATAATTTTGGCTTTTCCTCTGTAGGGCTTTTCAATGTCCAAAAATAATTCTCACGTGTTTTTTAATTTTGTATCTCTGGGCAAACATCAATTTCATTGTTTTTTTGTGCTTTTTATAATGGCTATGGCAAGCTTTAATGTGTCGGCCTCACCTAATGAGCAAACAAAAATAAAACAAATTGCACAGCTTGCAGAGTATGTAGGTGTAGATTACGTGGCAGCTGTTGGTAATGGTGAAATACTTGACCCTGACGAATATCAAGAAATGACTGAATTTTCGCACGTCATTATTGAGCAAGCTGGACAGCTATCAAGCCAAACCAATGAGTTTGATACAGTAAAGGCACAAGCTAAAGCACTGCATACAGCGATTGCTAATAAATCGAGTGTTGTAGATGTACGTGCAGCAAGCTCAGCACTTCGTGAGTCACTACTTACCTTTATGCCGCAACTATCGTTACCTACATCACTACTTCCCGTTGAGCAAACTAAAGCGCTTTTTGCTACTAACTGCTCAATATGCCACGGCCCAAATGGTCAAGGCGACGGCCCGCTTGCAAAAAACTTATCGCCAGAGCCTACCAACTTTACCGATGAAGAACGCGCAACAAACCGCTCTTTAATGGGGTTGTTTGACGCTGTAAGTAACGGCATTAACGACACACCTATGGTTGCTTTTACCCAATTTAATGAACAACAACGATGGTCTTTAGCTTTTTATGTAGGTAGCTTGGCATTTAAAGATGTTCAAAAACCACAAACTGTAGAACAAAACATTACCGCTTCGCAGATTGTAAACCTAAACCCCGCACAATTATCGGCAGGTCAAAGTGAAGCACAAGCACATTACGTTAAATGGCTTCGTGGTAATCCAGAGCAATTATTTAGCGCTAACAAAAATCCGATAACAGTTACTCGCACGCAGTTACTTGCAGCGCAAGCCGCACATGCTAAAGGCAATTACTCACAAGCAAGTGATTTAGCAATTAGCGCATACTTAGATGGCTTTGAGCTTGTTGAAAACAACTTAAATGCCTACGATGAAACACTGCGTAAAAACATCGAAGTACGACTGATGAACCTGCGCCAAACATTCAAAAACGAAAAAGATACGGCCGTTGTTGCCGAAAAAGTAAGTGCGGCACTAACTCAACTCGCTAAAGCAGATAGCATGCTAAACGAAACTAAGCTAACTGACGGCGCGCTACTTTCAGCAAGTTTAGTTATATTACTGCGAGAAGGCTTAGAAGCACTCTTAGTTATTATTGCCCTTATGACTGTGCTTATTAAAACTAAACGCAAAGATGCGCTAAAATATGTACATATTGGTTGGATAACAGCACTTATTGCTGGTGGTTTAACGTGGGCTGCTGCGCAAACATTAATAGAAATAAGTGGTGCGAGCCGCGAAGTAATGGAAGGTGTTGGCGCATTATTTGCCGCTGTAATTTTACTGTATGTTGGCGTATGGATGCACAGTAAAACAAGTGCGCAACAATGGCAAAAATATATAAAAGACAATATAGATAAGCGCCTTGAGTCGGGTACATTATGGGGATTAGCGGGGCTTTCTTTTATTGCCGTATACCGAGAAGTATTCGAAACCGTGCTGTTTTATCAGTCATTATTAACGCAAAGCTCGCCTGCTCAATATTCATCTATTGCATCGGGTTTTGCGATAGCTATAGCAATACTGGCTATTATTACGTGGGTATTAATTAAATACTCAATTAAATTACCGGTGGCTAAGTTTTTTGCCATTACCACTTACCTACTATTTGCACTCTCGTTTGTGCTTATGGGCAAAGCCGTTATTGCATTACAAGAGGCCGATATAATAGGTATTGCGTCGCTGCCGATGAGCTTTGATATAGCATGGCTTGGTATAAAATCGACATGGCAAGGTATTGTGGCTCAGGTATGTGTGTTTGCAATATTTAGCTTTTATCTATTAAAAAGTAAAAGTCAAAACTAATTAGTTCAACAGAAAAAAGGAAGCCTATTTACTAGGGCGTGTTGACCTTCCGAGGTTGAATTTGCAGCAGTATGTTTGGTTTTCAGGCAAGGCAGAGCCTATGTAGTGTGGTTATTCCCCATAAATTGGCGATAACGCAGCATAAATACCAAACATACGCTGCCCTTTGGTTCTTTCTAGGGACGATTAACTCTTTGTTGCTCGGTTTTTACTTAGCCCACTAGGTTACAAACCTCGCGCCGCGATTAAATCGCCCCTAGATTGAACAAATTTTAATCCTCAAAGATCAACACGCCCTAGGCTTCCCTTTTTAAACTCTAGCAATATATAAGTAACTGTTACCTATTAACCGTAACCTATGCCCATGTATCTAAATGGGGGTTTTCGTCATCGTCTACGTTAGACTTTTTTTACTACTTTGATCATCAAGCATATTGAGCTTTTTCTTTTTCTGTAACTCACGCCTTTTTTTATTCTCTAGTTCAACTTTTTCAGTAGCCGATCCACTTTGCAAACCCGCAATATGGAAAGCGCCTTTTGACTCAACTTCTAGCCTGGTGATTCTTCCTAAATAAGGGATCATGATATCCATACGTACTTCCTTATTTAACTGTTTGATTATCAAAATGCTAAATTTGAATGATAAACAAACAATTATTCGCTAAAATTGCGCTTATTATCTTAATATTATCGACAGTTATAACATATGCTTTAATTAAGCTAAAAAAACTTGCCATAATATGGCCGTTTATGTTTTTATGAATGCGAAATTTATTTAAACAAATAACAACTGCACGTTTGCGAACTTACGGGCAGTTACATAGGACAAAAAATGCGCTTAAACCTGACAACAGTACATCATCACCACCATTCACCGGAATAACCTGTCAGGTCTTTCGCTGAGAGGTTATTCCTAAAAGGAACCTCTGGCGATTCAAATAACATTGATTCATTTTCGCCCTGAGGTTCCTCTCGGGGTTTTTAGTTTTTAAATTAAAGGAAAATGAATAATGAACAACAGTAATCGTCTACGTATCGCCATCCAAAAAGGCGGCCGCCTATCTAAAGATTGTCAAGATCTACTAAAACAGTTAGGTGTTAAACTTAACCTTCGTGAACAACGCTTAATTGCACACTCAACTAATATGCCAATTGACGTACTACGTGTGCGCGATGACGATATTCCGGGTTTAGTAATGGACGGTGTATGTGACTTAGGTATAGTTGGCGAAAACGTACTAGTAGAAGTTCAAGCAGAACGGATGCGCCAAGGTGTTCCCAGCGAAGTAAACAAACTTTCAAAACTAGATTTTGGTTACTGTCGTCTTGCACTTGCATGGCCACAAGAGCTAGGCGCTCGCGATAAGAGCTGGTTTGAAGGCAAACGTATTGCAACTACCTACCCAGAAATTTTAACTCAGTGGTTAAAGCGCGAAGGCATTAACGCAAGTACAGTAATGCTTACTGGCTCTGTTGAAGTAGCACCACGTGCAGGTTTATCTGATGCAATTTGTGATTTAGTATCTACTGGCGCAACACTTGAAGCTAACGGCTTAATTCAAGGTGATACAATTTTAGAATCAAACGCATGTTTAATTCAAAATAAAGATCTGCAAGACGCTGACAAACTAGCACTAATCAATAAGCTTATGCCGCGCCTACGTGGTGTTAGACAAGCTAAAGAAAGCAAATACATCATGCTACACGCACCAAAAAATAAACTTGATGAAATTTGTGAAATTTTACCTGGTTCTGGTCAACCGACTCTACTTGCCCTTGCGGGTAATGAAGAATACGTAGCACTTCACATGGTAAGCAGCGAAACATTATTTTGGGAAACAATGGAGCAGTTAAAGGCCCTAGGCGCTAACTCTATTTTAGTTATGCCAATTGAAAAAATGATGGAGTAAGTACCATGCTTCGTTGGAATGAGGAATCTTCACAAGTACAAGCCGCGGCGCTAATGCGCCCTGCAGTTTCTGTAAGCGCAAAGGTTGAAGCAATATGCAAAACTATTTTAGCTAATGTAAAAGAGCAAGGCGATGAGGCCTTACTTAGCATGGCCAAAGAGTTTGATAATAGAGCTAACCCACGTTTGCGTGTACCGCTAGATGAAATTAACGCATCAGAGCAAGCACTAAGTGCAGAGCTTAAATACGCAATTGATACCGCTTATGCAAACGTTAAACGTTTTCACGAAGCGCAGTTGCCAAAAGATATTAAATTATCGACCCAACCAGGCGTTGTATGTGAACTGAAATATCAAGCCATCGAAGCAGTCGGTATTTATGTACCCGGTGGCAGTGCTCCACTGCCATCGTCGGTTATTATGCAAGGTGTATTAGCACAGTTAAGCGGCGCTAAAACCGTCGTACTTGCTACACCGGTACAAGGTGACAAAGCAATTAACCCTGCTATTTTATATGCAGCTAAGTTATGTGGCATTACTACTTTGATAGAAAGTGGTGGCGCAGGCGCAATTGCAGCAATGGCTTATGGCACCGAATCAGTTCCTAAAGTAAACAAAATTTTTGGCCCAGGTAATAGCTTCGTAACAATGGCTAAACAGCTCGTTGCGCAAACTATCCCAGGTATGGCAATTGATATGCCAGCAGGTCCTTCTGAAGTATTAGTTATTGCAGATGAACGTGCAAACCCAGAATTTATAGCCGCCGATTTACTCTCTCAAGCAGAGCACGGGGCAGACTCGCAAGTTATTTTACTATGTAACAGCGAAAGTATTATAAAACAAACTCAGCAGGCACTTACACGCCAGTTAGCTAATTTGAGCCGCAAAGAAACAGCCGAGCAAGCGCTCGCTAATTCTTCACTTATTTTGGTTGATTCAGTTGAGCAAGCATTTGACGTATCGGCGCAATACGGCCCAGAGCACTTGATTTTACAACTAGGCGATGCAACACCTTACCTAGATAAAGTTAAAAATGCAGGCTCAGTATTTGTAGGTGACTACACACCAGAATCTGCAGGCGATTACGCATCGGGTACTAACCACGTGTTACCAACATATGGTTACAGTGCAACTTACTCGAGTTTAAACTTGCTTGATTTTTTTCGTACATACACAGTGCAAACAATTACTAAAAGTGGTTTAACGCAGCTTTCAAAAGCAATTTTACCACTTGCAGATGCAGAAGGCCTTGATGCCCACGCTAATGCGGTTTCAATTCGTTTAGAGGCAATTAAAAATGAGCAATGAGAGCGCACAAGCGTCTAGCTTATTACCTAAGAATATTGCAGCCCTTGCTGCATACAGCTCTGCAAAAAGTGAAAAGCTAACCGGTACTACGTGGCTAAATGCTAACGAAAGCCCGTATGCTAAAAATCTTGAACTGAGTATTGAGGATTTAAATCGCTACCCCGACCCACAACCGCAACTGGTTATTGACCGTTACGCCGCTTATACAGAGCTTGAAAGCGAAAATGTATTAATGACGCGCGGCGCAGATGAAGGCATTGAGCTTTTAGTGCGCACATACTGTGAGCCAGCTAAAGATAGTATTGCGCTATTTTTACCAACCTACGGTATGTACAAAGTTACCGCCGATACACACAACGTTAGTATTAACGCGCTTACCCAAGAATTATTATTAAGTGGCAGTGTTGATGAAATAGTTGAGGCAGTGGGCAGCTCAAAACTGGTATTTATTTGTAACCCAAATAATCCAACGGGCAGCCTAACACCACTTGATAAAGTAAAAGCGATTGCAACAGCACTTATGGGTAAAGCACTGGTTATTGTTGACGAAGCCTATATAGAGTTCTGCCCAGAGCAAAGCGCCACAAAACTTATTAATGAGTTTAGTAATGTAGTGGTTTTGCGCACGCTTTCTAAAGCCTTTGCGCTAGCAGGGCTCAGAACGGGCTTTACGCTTGCACAAGCAGCAACACTAGCGCCAATTCGTAAAGTCATTGCGCCGTATCCGGTATCTGGTGTTGTAGCAAGTATTGCAGCGCAAGCAATTGCACCCGATGCAATTACATCAATGCGCCGCCAAGTTACTATTTTAAATAGCTTAAAAGCTAAGTTGGTAGATTGGCTAAACGCCTCCCCTGCTGCATTAAAAATTCTCACTGGTGAAGGTAACTTTGTTACTTTAAAATTAGCCGATAAAAACTATTTTAAAATTGCACTTGAGCAAGGTTTGGTTATGCGCGCTTTTACACTATACGGTGAAGACGACTGGCTACGAATTTCAATTGGCAGTGAACAAGAACTTGAACAAGTAAAAATTTGGTTAGATGGCTTACAAACGCCGGCTACCGCAGCATCTTTAGCAGGAAACGAAGTATCATGAGTAACCCCTATTTATTTATAGACCGCGACGGCACTATTATTGAAGAGCCAATTACCGACAAACAGGTGGATAGCCTTGAAAAGCTAGCATTTTTACCTGGTGTTATTCCTGCGTTATTACAATTACAAGCCGCAGGTTACCGTTTAGTAATGGTGTCTAACCAAGATGGCTTAGGCACAGACAGCTTCCCGACTGCTGACTTTGATATAGCACAAGATAAAATGATGGACATAATGCAAAGCCAAGGCATTAGCTTTGACGAGGTATTAATTTGCCCACACTTTGACGAGCAAAATTGTGACTGCCGTAAACCTAAAACGGGCTTACTTACCGAGCTTATGCGCTCTGGCAAAGTAGACTTAGCGCGCTCTTTTGTTATTGGCGATCGCCAGACCGATATTGGCCTTGCTCAAAACTTATGTTGTGAAGGTATTTTATACGACGGCGATTGGAGTGCCATAGTAACTAAATTGACTACCGCAAACCGCGAAGGTCGTGTTACACGCAACACTAAAGAAACCCAAATTGATGTAGCCATAAACTTAGATCAAACTAAAAATGGCAGCATAGACACCGGACTTGGCTTTTTTGATCACATGCTTGATCAAATTCGCACCCACGCAAACATTGGTTTAAACATTAAAGCCAAAGGCGATTTACACATAGACGAGCACCACCTTGTTGAAGACATTGGTATTGCTCTTGGTGTCGCACTTAAACAAGCGCTTGGCACTAAATCGCAAATTGCACGCTATGGTTTTGCGCTTCCTATGGATGAATGTAAAGCTGAAGCACAAATTGATTTATCGGGCCGTGCATCATTTGTATTAAATGCTAACTTTAGCCGCGAAAAAGCAGGCGACTTAGACGTGCAAATGGTTGAGCATTTTTTCAAAAGCTTAAGTGATAATGCCGCTATTAGCCTTATTTTATCGGTAAGCGACGGTAACTGTCATCACCAAGTAGAAGGCTTATTTAAAGCGTTTTCACGTGCTCTTCGTATGGCAGTGGCACAAGACACGACCCAACAAACAGCCAGCTCTAAGGGATGTTTATGATTGCCATAATTAATACCGGTTGTGCCAATATTAATTCAGTACGCTTTGCGTTTGAACGCTTAGGCCAAACGCCAACAGTAATTACATCACCAGAGCAATTAGCGGGTTTTGAGCGCGCTATATTGCCAGGTGTAGGTCACGCGTCGGTTGCTATGAAACGCCTAGTAGATAACGGCTGGCAACAAGCTATAAATGAATACCAGCGCCCGCTTATGGGCATTTGTTTAGGTATGCAGTTACTGTGCGAAAGTACCGAAGAAGGTAACGTACAGTGCTTGGGTAAAATACCAGGGCAAGTAAAAGCGCTTGATGTAGGCAATTTAACGTCGCCGCATATGGGTTGGAATAACTTAAGCGTTAACAAAGAGCATGCATTAACTAAAGGGCTGACGCTCGATGAGCAAGTGTATTTTGTTCACAGCTTTGCGCACACCGTAAACGACGCCACATTAGTGAGCGGCGAATATGGTCAAACCTTTTCAGCCATTGTTGCTAAAGACAATTACGCAGGCATGCAATTTCACCCAGAGCGCAGCGCAAAAGTTGGCGCACGTTTATTACAAAATTTTGTTGATTGGCAGTTGTAAGCTGCCCATTAACTAACAAAAAAGAGATTATTTGTGATTATTCCAGCATTAGACGTATTACAAAATCAAATTGTGCGCTTGTACCAAGGAAAATACGACACAGCACAGTTTTACCCTTTCGAACTTGGCGCGCGTTTAAAAGAATACGCCGACAGTGGCGCAGGTAAACTACACCTTGTTGATTTAGAAGGTGCACGCGATCCAAGTAAAAAGCAGTGGAAACATATTCAAGCTGCGACCAAAGCACTTAACGTACCGTACCAAGTGGGCGGCGGTATTCGCTCAGAGCAAGATGTAAGTGATTGGCTTAAAGCCGGTGCAAACCAAGTGGTTATTGGTTCAATGGCAGTAGAAAAACGCGAACAAGTAAAAGTCTGGATTGAACAATTTGGCGCAGAGCATTTTGTAATTGCTCTTGATGTAAATAAAACATCCACGGGCTGGGCACCTGCTACGCACGGTTGGTTAAGTGAATCTGAATTTGGTTTACTTGAGCTGGTAGATTTTTATGTGAGCTTAGGTGTTATCGATTTTTTATGCACGGACATCAGTAAAGACGGCACTATGACGGGTCCATCGTTTGAATTATATGAAGATTTAACTCGCCATAACAGCACAATCAAAGTGCAAGCTTCAGGTGGCGTAAGCTCACTAGATGACATTAAAAAGCTTAAAGAGCTCGGTGTGGGCGGCGTTATTTTAGGTAAATCATTGCTTGATGGTGCATTTAGCGTTGAGGAGGCACTGGCATGTTATCAAAACGCATAATCCCGTGTTTAGACGTTAAAGACGGCCAAGTAGTTAAAGGCGTTAAGTTTAAAGGCCATGAAGTTGTTGGCGACATTTTAACAATGGCTAAAGCCTACAGCGAAGCTGGCGCCGATGAACTGGTTTTTTACGAAATCAGTGCAAGCGTTGAAAAACGCCTACTTGATGTAAATTGGGTAGAAAGTATTGCACGAAATATCGATATTCCATTTTGTGTAGCGGGCGGTATTAAATCAGTGGCTGATGCAGCGCGTGTTTTAGAACGCGGTGCTGATAAAATAAGCATCAACAGCCCTGCTATTGCGCGCCCTGAACTTATTAAAGAATTACACGATGAGTTTGGTAAGCAATGTGTTGTAGTCGGCATTGACAGCTTTTTTGATGAAATTACCGGCGAGTATTTAGTGTATCAATTAACCGGCGATCCTAATGCATCAAGCCGTACGCGCTATAAAACACAAGAATGGGTTAAACGCGTACAAGACCTAGGCGCAGGCGAAATTGTATTAAACTGTATGAACCAAGATGGCGTTCGTAACGGTTACGACAACGAGCAACTAAGTAAAATTCGCGAGCTGTGTGATATTCCTTTAATCGCCTCTGGCGGTGCGGGTAGTATGCAAGATTTTGTTGATGTATTTAAACAAAGCAAAGTAGATGGTGCATTAGCCGCCAGCGTTTTTCATAAAAATGTGATTAACATTGGCGAACTAAAACAATTTTTAACAGATAACCAAGTGGCAGCAAGATTATGCAAGTAACACAACAAAACCAAGCTCAAGTCGATTTCGCTAAAAGTGACATGATCCCTGCTATTATTCAAGATGCCCGCTCGGGTGTTATTTTAATGCAAGGCTTTATGAACAGCGAAGCACTCGCTGTTACGCTTGATACCAATAAGGTAACGTTTTACTCGCGTTCAAAATCGCGTTTATGGACTAAAGGTGAATCATCAGAAAACTACTTAAACGTAGTATCTGTGCATACAGATTGTGACTACGATTCAATTTTAGTACTTGCCAATCCAGAAGGCCCAACGTGCCACTTAGGCACACAAAGCTGTTTTGGTGATGAAGCAAAACCAAGTTTAAGCTTTTTAGCACAATTAGAAGATGTGATTGTTGAGCGTAAAAATGACGACCCATCAAAAAGCTACACTGCCTCATTATTTGCAAAAGACTTAAGCCGTAGTTGTCAAAAAGTAGGTGAAGAAGGCGTAGAAGTTGCCCTTGCCGCTATGAAACACGATAACGATGAGCTAACAAACGAATCTGCTGATTTAATTTATCACCTGACAGTATTACTACAACGCCAAGGCTTAGCCCTTGAAGATGTAGTTAAATGCTTGCAAGGTCGCCATAAATAGCATTAGTTATGACTAACAAAGAGGCTCATATTTATATGGGCCTTTTTATTTTTACAGTAAATCACGTGTGATATAGTGCGTGGCTCAATTAATCGGTTACTGTGAACTATGAAAAACTATATTATTATTCTTATCATCGCGTTTATTTTAGCGGGCTGTACCAGCAAAACTAATCAGACTACAGCAACCACTAATACAACAAATCAGTCTGTAAAAACCTCAGTAATACCCGATGAATGCAGCACCATTAATAACCTAATAAATGGTTATGAGTCTGGTTTTAATTCAATAAAAACAGATAAAGTAAATAACCAGTTTACTAATCAATGGCGCACGAATACTCATATGATTGGAGCAAACTGTACAGTTACTTTAAATCAGTCAGAGCAAGTAAGTTACCAATGCCAAACACCTGTTAAAACACAAACGCAAACAATAAAGTCACATCAAAAACTGGCTAAGCAATTACGCCAATGCTTAACCAAAACAGGTTGGTTTGAAAGCCAAAAAGAAACAGCAAGTTCAATTTACAGCACCTTTGTATTTGATACTAAAACCCCAGTGATTACACTTGCTACCAATCAAGAAGGTATTGGGTTTTCTACTCGCTTTGAAATTGCACCACCATTAGGACTTTAACAATGCGCCAATTAAATCAAAACAAAAAACCATCTAAATTTAAAACTGATTGCCTAGGAATATGCGAAAGGCGCAGCGGTTACTGCACCGGTTGTGGGCGTACCAACGAAGAAATATTTGATTGGATAATATTATCTGAAGATGAAAAAAGCGATTTTAGAAACACCACGAGTTGATATCACAAAAACGTAATAGAGCTAAAAGCCTCGATATCCGAGGCTATAAATTAACGTTATGCTTTATCAAGCGCTTGGCTTACATCAGCAATTATATCTGCAATGTTTTCAATACCGACCGACAAACGAATTAAATCGCGGCTTACACCCGTAATACCAAAACTTAAAATACCGGATGCTTTACCACTGGTAATTTTTTGGCTCATTTCGTTATACGGGCTTGATTCAAGCCCTGCGTAATTAACCCAAAGTACTTTTGGATGATTTTCTAAATATTCAGCTAACTGCTGTGCATTTTCGCAGTGACGATCCATTCTTAAGCCTAAGGTTTCAAGGCCGATTAAAATGTCAGATGCGTTTTTAGGCGCAAGCGCTGCGCCAGTATTTCTAAGTGGCACTACTCTGCAGCGACCAATAAATGCAGCTTCAGCAAAGGCTTCGGTATAAACCACATTATGATACGACGGATCAGGCTCGTTCATCATTGCAAAACGCGTGGCATTCGCTTTCCAATCAAATTTTCCTGAGTCAACAATCATGCCGCCAATAGCACTACCGTGCCCGTTTATATACTTTGTCAGTGAGTGAACCACTATATCGGCGCCTAACTCAAATGGGCGGCATAAATACGACGTAGCCACGGTATTATCAACAATAAGTGGCACACCTTTGCTATGTGCAATACATGCTAAACGTTCAATATCAACAATATTACCTGCAGGATTACCAATAGATTCACAAAAAACAGCGCGGGTGTTGTCGTCAATAGCATTCTCGAACGCGGTAAAGTCATCGGCCTTAATCATGCGCGCTTCAATACCTTGCCGAGGTAGTGTATGAGCAAATAAGTTATACGTGCCACCATATACTTGGCTGGTGCTTACAATATTAGTGCCTACTTCGCACAAGCATTGAATAGCATACGTAATAGCGGCCATCCCAGAGGCCACGGCTAGCCCACCAATACCCCCTTCCATTGCAGCAATACGTTGCTCAAGTACGGCATTAGTTGGGTTCATTATGCGGGTGTAAATATTTCCAGGTACTTTTAAATCGAATAAATCAGCGCCATGCTGCGTATTATCAAATGTATAAGAAGAAGTGTGATAGATAGGCACGGCTGCCGACTTGGTCGTTGCCTCAGATTCGTAACCGTGGTGCAATGCTAATGACTCTAATTTCATAATTATTTCCTTCAATTAATTTACCACTAAGCTAGCACTTCTTGGTTATAAAATGCACATAAAATATACTAAAGGATGTTGAGGTAGTGTTGAGGCTGTTTGATTTAAGTTAAAGGCGACGGTTAATGGGCATTCAAATGATATTTAACAACTAATCAGTCCTTTAACTAACAATATAATAACCCACCTCGGCATAATATTTATAATTGGTAATAACTTACACAATTTGCTATTAATAGAAGTCCATAAAATAAGAACATTTTTCGCGAAAAAATAGGAAATGAGGCCATTAAGAAAGCTGGTATTAAGCCCTGCTAGCCTCGGTTTAAAATTTAAGGATTGAATATATTAATATGACTGTTGAACACACTAAAGCAAAATTCTGGAAGTGCGCGCTACAAGTAAATCCGGCAAGTTATATAACGTATCGGGGACAGAATCAGGATTGTTCAGAAGATGACTATAATAAGAAATTATTAGAGGTTTGTCTTGAGGAATCAATAAAAGTTGTAGGGATAGCGGATCACGGCAATGTTGATTCAGTTGCAAAAATTAGAGAAACTTTTAATGCACAGGGAGTCATCGTCTTCCCAGGTTTTGAAATTGCAACTAGCGAGAAAATACATTTAGTTTGTTTATATCCAGAAGATACAAGTATTCAGACTTTAAATAATTATTTATATGAGTTTGATATAGACACATCTAACGGTACAAAGCCATCAACTAAAAGTGCAGACTTTATTCTATCTACAGTTATTGAAAAAGGTGGCTTTGTATATGCTGCACATTGCACAGATGACAGCGGTGTTTTAAAACAAAAGCTAAACAATATTTGGAAAAACCAGAATTTATATGCCGCTCAAATCCCAACTTCATTAGAAGCACTTAAAGAACAAGGCGACCAAGCAAATCATCAGATCCTTCAAAATAAAAATCCTGATTATAAACGTGAAAAAAATATTGCGATTATAAATGCTAAAGATATAGAAGATCCTGAAACATTGAGAAAAGAAAATGCGACTTGCTTAGTAAAGATGTCAAAACCTTGCTTTTCCTCATTTAAACTAGCATTTTCAGATTCTGAATCCCGCGTTCGCCTTAATTCTGATATTAAAGAAAAATATTACTCAAGAATAGAGTCTGTTAGGTTTGTTGGTGGATTTCTCGATGGAATCAATATCAACTATTCCGAGCATTTAAATACCTTAATAGGTGGCAGAGGAACAGGTAAATCGACTTTAATAGAGTCAATTCGTTATGTGTTAAAAATAGAACCTATTAGTAAAGAAACAAAAGCACAGCATCTTAAAGTTATAAAGCAAAATCTTGGTTCAGGGTTTGCTGAGTTGACTGTTAAGTCAGCAGTAAAGCATGGAAAGTTATATAAGATATCAAGACGCTTCGGTGAATCCCCAATAGTAAAAGATGAAAGCGGATCCATCTCTACTTTTTCCCCCTTAGATTTATTGCCTAATATTGAAATTTTTGGTCAAAATGAAATTCATGAAATAGCCAAAGAATCAAGTGAGCAACTAAAAGTAGTAGAGCGGTTTTTAAATACGGATAAAATTGAGCAAGAATCAGGTATTTCAACAGTTAAAGAATCGTTAGTCACAACACGAAATAATATCACTGGTTTAACATCTAGTGTTTCTAGTCTGGAATCTGATGTGGAAGATTTGAAGGCTCACGAGGAAGATGAAAATAGATATAAAGAGCTCGGAATAGACCAACAGTTGAAACTACTACCAATTGTTGAGTCAGAAAGAAGTACTTTCAATAAGGTTTCAGAAAAAGTAGAAACTTTAAAGGGTGCACTAAAAGAGTTCTCTGAATCTATCCCGTGCGCTGACTTTATTACCGAAGAGTCGATTGAAGAATTCCCCGATATAACAATATTTAAAAATGCTAAATTAGCGTTGGTTGAACTAAAAGATAATATCAACCTATCTATTAAAAAAATGGAACTGGATTTAGAAAAATCTCAGCAGAAGATTGTTTTTCTTGATAAAGAACTCCAGGAAAGCATTGAAAAGCAGGAAGAGTCCATCACTAAGGAGTTCAAAACACTAGATCCCGTTGAAGGTTTAACAGGAAAGCAAATTGGTGAGGAATATCGGGAACTGATTAAAAATATCGAAAGGTTAAAGCCTAAGCGTACAGAGCTTTTAGCTGAACAAGGTAAATTGGACAAAGAGATAGTTAAAAGACAAGCACTACTAGCAGAATTATCCGAGAAAAAACTAACAGAGCTACAGCCTTTGAGAAAGGCGTAAAAAAACTAAACAAAAAGTTGAAGGGTAATATAAAGGTAAATTACTCAGCAGAAAGAAACAGGCTTGGATTAATAAAACTTATCATTAGTTACCGCTTGCCTGATGTCGGTGAGGGAGGCTTTCATGGATGAAAGGAGTTGAGGAATTCTCTGCACCTTTATTTGCTGAGACTATCAAGAAAGGACAGGATGCTTTATTAGAGAAAAATTGGGGAATGACGCAGACGACAGCTGAAAGGCTATCTAAAATCAGCAATAAACAAATGATGGAAATTGAAGAGTTTAAAATTGATGATTTAGTTAGCATTGAACTGAATGTCTCAAGCAGTGAAGAGCCTCTATACAAAAAACTTGATTCATTATCAACGGGTCAACAGTGTACGGCTTTATTACATATGCTTTTACTTGATAATCAAGATCCTCTACTTTTAGATCAACCAGAAGATAATCTCGATAACGCATTCATAGCTGAGCGGATTGTTACTCAGGTGCGAGATGCCAAACTAACAAGACAGTTTATTTTTGCTACACATAACGCAAACATACCTGTATTCGGTGATGCTGAGTGGATTGGAGTTCTAGAGTCTACAAATGAGAATGCAACTTTGCCTATTCAGAATCAAGGTTCAATAGATCAGTCAAATATTCAAAATCTTGCTGCTAAAATTCTAGAGGGCGGCGAGGATGCATTCAATAGAAGAAAAGAAAAATATGGCTTTTAGTAAAGTCTAAATAACAAGCAATTTAACAGGAAAACAGTTGGCGATGTTCATATTAAACAATATCCACGACCGAAAATATAAAAAAGTCTTTTCCAATTACGAAAATGTAATCTTTGATTTGTCTTTAACTCAGATTAATAATGCCAATAATGTTGATTGGGGGAATATCAAAGAAGGTGACTTAGCTTGTGTTGTTACAAGTAGCAGAAAAGTAAGCACAATATACAAAGTATTAGATATTGTTCATTGTGGCGAAATTGAGGGGGAAGATGGTGATTTATATGTACTGAGAGGGGAAGTCGCTGCTAAGTTTGAGAGTCAATTAGATATGACACGACTTCTTAATAAGTTTGATGTAGTTCACCCAAAACTTCCGGCTAACAAGTTTTCAATTGGTTTTAATGTTGCCAATCTTGAGCATCAATTAGACTTACTTCAAGTACAAGTGGGACAAGTTAAAGTTAGCCTTTCCGAATTGAAGTAATAAATTGTATAACAAGCGACTAAGGTTTCGATTATCCGATCATTGTAGTGGTACACTGATTTTGGCCACTACACCTACAAAAAAGGCGCTTCCATTACGGTAAGCGCCCTTCTCTTATCTAGCTAATTACTTATTTTACTATTTTCATTTCGTCTAATAAGTTTTGTGCATTATCTACTTTATCCATTACCCACAGCATGTAGCGTGAATCAACGTGGATTGAGCGATTAAGCTCAGGGTTGTAATCCCAGTCACCAATAATACTTTCGTAAACACCGTCGAACAGTAAGCCTACAAGCTCTGCTTTACCGTTAAGCGTTGGCGAACCTGAGTTACCACCGGTAGTGTCTACATTTGATAAAAAGTTAACGGGTACTGTATTCATGCCACCGGTGTAATCACCATAAAGCTTGGCTTTAATTTGCTCTTGTAACTTTTTAGGTGCATTAAATGGGTCAACATCTGTGTTTTTAGCAAGTAACCCTTCAAGCGATGTAAACGGCGTTGCTACCAAGCCATCTTGAGGTGAATAGCCGCCTACGGTGCCATAGGTTACACGTAGTGTGCTGTTGGCATCGGCGTATACAGGTTTGTTTTTAGCTTTGTTAAACGCAATTATTGCGCTCATTAGCTCTGGGCGAGCTGCTTGTAATTTACCTGCAAGTGCTTTTGATTTATCTTCCTGTGCTTTCATTACTTTAAAGATTGCTTTAGCGTACTGCACAAATGGGTCTTGGCTTTGATTTAGCTGGCTAAACGATTGCTCAAATAATGAATTGCGAACAGTGGCATTATCAAGTCTTGACTGTTCATACATACTATCAAGTAACGCGCTTTGAGTTGCTTTATCAAACCCATTTTGTACTTTAAATACGTTATCAACCTCGCTAAAACGCTCTTCTTTTGGAAGTGCTGCATACAGCTCTAAAAAGTGCAGTAAAATAGCTTTGTCTACTTTGCTATCATAGCGGCGTGTCATTCGCTCAAGCCCTGCTTTAATGCGAGGTGTAGTGGTACAGTGATTTTGGCCACCCATTAAGAAAGAAATGTTATGCTAATAAGCATACAAATTTGGGTGAAAAATGACGAAATTAAAACGCGCAACATATTCAGCGGCAATTAAATTAGAAACGGCTCAGCTTGTAGTAGACCAAGGTTATACGCAAGAAGACGCAGCAAAAGCGATGGGGGTGGGTAAATCAACCGTAAGTAAGTGGGTTACTCAATTAAAGCTAGAACGCAATGGTCAGTCACCATCAGCGTCACCAATGACGCCCGAACAAATTGAAATCCGCGAACTTAAAAAGCAAATCCAACGCATTGAATTAGAAAAGGATATATTAAAAAAGGCTACCGCTCTCTTGATGTCCGACTCCCTGAACAATTCTCGTTAATCGAGAAGTTAAATCAACGAGAGCGTTATCCAGTTAGTCTGCTGTGTAGCGTATTCAATGTGCATCGCAGCAGCTATAAGTACTGGGCCATACGGGATACAGCGCCGACACCTGAGCAAGCAAGATTAGAGGCTGAAGTAAAAGCAATACATGCGATGAGTGGTGGTTCAGCAGGGGCACGGACAATCGCAGCGATAGCAACGAACAATGATTTTGAATTGAGCCGTTATCGTGCAGCTAAGCTAATGGTTAAATTAAAGCTCGAAAGCTGCCAAGTACCTCAACATTCATATAAACGTGGTGGTAATGAACACCTTGAAATCCCAAACCTGCTTGATAGACAGTTTGATGTTGTTGCGTATTCTCATTACTTTGATCACCGATTCTCATCAGCTTTGATCGCTTGATTTATCATTTTGTAGAGCCATTTTTAAATTAACTTAACTGATCATCATCAGTCAATTCATTTAACTGTTTTCGTATCGATTCTCC